>JBPCKT010000072.1:0-9450 GCA_051004015.1 Pirellulaceae bacterium
AAAAAAGGAACGGACCAACCTGCAGAGGCTTGCCAAACCTAGCGTCATTAACGATTATTCAAGCATCTAAACCCAGGCTGCTAATTCTGCCCCCGACTGGCTGCATTTAATCCGCCCCCTGACAGAGGGGCGGAAGAAGCGGAATAGAGCGGAATGACGCGCACATGCGGCCAGTGCTTCCTGGGCGCGAATGCTAATAATCCCCAATCGGCAGAGCATCGCGCCGACCGCTGCTGGGATATCCGAGTGTGATGCGACCGTTGGGCCTGGCCTGCTGGAATTGCTTCTCTCCCTGGGAACTAAATTGCGACTCCTCGACATACAGATACAACAAGGTAGGACACGCGAGTAGGTCGTTCAGAGCGGCCTGCGTGACTCGCGTCTCTTGCAATCTCAATAAATAGAGTTCGGCTGGCCATTCGATACCCTTCCATCCACGATCGGAGACCCTTGTTCCTCGCAGGTCCAGTACCCGCAGCTTGCCGAAGTTGCCCAGCCACGACAGCCCCGCATCTTCCACATGAGTCTTGTGCAGAGAGTGAGCTGCTTGGCAAATTTCGGACAGTGTTGTGGCTAAGGAATCGGGGTGAGTAGGGCTTCCAGTCGGTTCATCCCGGCCAAGTGGGTGATTCCTAGGTCAGTAATCGCCGTCCGATTCAAAGACAATCGCTTCAAGCCGGTGAGCCCTGTCAGATGTTTCAGTCCGGCATCGGTGATCCTCGTCTGGCTCAAATCGAGCTCCTCCAACTGGGTAAGTGTTGCGAGGTCGGCGAGCGCAGCATCATCCACTCGCGCTCCTTCGAGTCGCAGACACTTGAGTTTGGTGAGCGTGGCGAGGTGCTTAGCCGCTCGATTGTCCAGCGGCAGCCCCTGGGCATCGAAATCCTCCAATCGTGAGAACGAGGTAAGCCACTCCCCTGCCAGACTTGCTGACTGATCTCCCTGCGTAGCGAGGATGGAGAGCCGGCTAAGATGAGTGAGACTCATCAGGGGGCGTATCTCGTCATCACTGAGGGACTGCGTCCAAATGCTCAAGTCCTCCAATTGAGTTGCGCGGGCGAGGGCAGAAATGTCCTTACCCTCGATATCAAGGAACGTGAAGTCGAGCGACCGGAGTGACGAAATCCTGACAATCTGCTCGATGTCCTTAGTAGTTGCATAGTCGTAAACCCAAAGCCGACGAAGATCTGGCAAATCGATCCGCATTCGTTCCAGCGTGCGCAGTCTTTCTTTGGCATCGTGTGACGGGTCCCAGAGTTCGATGCAGACGACGGAGTGAAAGAAGTCCTTGGATAGCCATTGGCGAAGAAACAGCGGATAGGGAGACTCGTCGTCCCAAGAGTGTTTCACGGGATAGGTCGGCCCGCGGTCCATGAAGACTTCATAGTCGTAATGAGCGTCGTCCGACCACCGCAAGTGATTCACGAACGCCGCTTGCCTTTGGGCTCGATTCCAGCGCGCGGAAAAAAGTCCCCCGAGAACCGCTACCGCGGCCATGAGCCCCAGCAAGGTCCTCAAGCTGAACTGATACCAGTGGCGTTTGGGCGAGGCGGCCATTTCCGTATTCTAGCCGGTGGGGAACGGCCCGGCTGTGAGAAAGCGTCGGATGTCAGGGGCGAAAATCCGCCAAATCTCCATTTCGCCCCTTGACTCGCCAACGCTACTGTATACAATTTAACAGTATTTCCAATTGGCAATTGTTCTTTGGCAATATGGTAGAAATTCAGGCACTCTGGCCGGCGCGGCTGCCGCGCCGGCCAGGGGTACGATTTGGCGTTTGAAAAAATGCTTATAACTGGGTTGCCGAGGGGTGAATCAAGAATCGCGGAAAACGAGGCTTGATTCACGAGGTTACGGCGACGGGGTTCGCCGCAAGGAACGGAGCGGCTGGGGGTTGTGGAGGGAGGAGTTGACGTAAGTGGTTTTGAAAAAGGAGTCGTGAATCATGAATCAAAACCGCCCGACCGGGTGGTTTTACGGTGTTATAGCTCGGATGGACAAATGAGGATTATTTCAGGACAACTCGTTGTTAATAAATGTATGATATGACCAATTGTTAATCATCAAGTTGTGCAAAGATTAGGCAGTGGAACTGACGGGGTGGGTCCAGCGGTTTCCCGCCGGACTAAGTGTCCAGCAAGAGCATTCGCTGGCGGGCGTCTTTGAAGTTGGGGTCGAGGGAGACAAGTCGCACCAGCCAGTTGCGGGCGGCTGCGGTTTGCTGCATGGCGGTGGCGAGGCAGCCGGCACGGTAGAGGGCGAGTTGGAGGGGCTCCGACTGGTTGTGCTCCTCGGCAGCGGCGATGGCTTGGGAGTAGAGGCCCAGAGCCTTCTCGAACTGCCGCAGGTGCTGCCAACATTCGCCGAGTTCGATGAGGACGCTGGGACGCAGCGCATGGTCCGCGGCGATTTCTTCCAGCCGCTGGATGGCCCCGCTGTAATTGCCGGCCCGTTTGAGGCGGATAGCGACTTCCAGCTTGAGCGGAGCATCCTGCGGGAATCGCTCGCTCCGGGCGTGAAGCGTGGCGAGTTCCAGCCGGCCGAGTTCCTCTTCCCAGCGGCGGAGCGTTTGCTGGTGAGCAGGAGATGGCTCGTGTTCCACTAGCCGGCGGGCGATTTCCACTTGCCGCTGGAGCCTGGCCAGAGCGACCTCCTCCGCCTGTTCCCGCACGGCAAGGTCCCCGCCGGAGAGCGACTGGGCCTTGGCCGCTGAAGCTTCCGCTTCGTCGAACTGGCCGAGCTGGACATAGGCGGCAGCGAGAGCGAGATGATGCTCCGGGCTGGTCGGATCGGCGGCGACGGCTTCCTGCAAAGTGGCCAGGACGGCGCGGATGGGTTCGCGGGCGTCGTGAACGCTGGAGTCGCCATTAAGGATGGCCTCCAGGTCATGCGCCATCAGCGGCTTTTCCACGCGGGTGCTGAGCGACGCGAGAGTCGAGCGGGCTTCATCAAACCGTCCCTGCCGCATGAGCGCCGTGACGAGGCCGACCATCAGCGACGGCTCATTGGGCCATTGGTGCAAAGCCTCTTGCAGGTAACGAACCTCCGCCTGCGGAAGGTCCAAGGCAGCACAGGCATCCGCGAGTGCGACGAGGATGCCCATGTTGAGATGCTTCCCATCCTCACGAAGCGCCGCAGGCCCGAGCGAAAGCAACTCGATGGGATTGTCGCGGTTCGTAGCCGCCATAAACGACTTGTATGCCTGGAACGGCGAAGAAAAGATGGCCTGGAGGCTGAACCTCGACTTGGGATGCAACTGCCGCAAGTTCATGAGCAGAGCGTCAAGATACACGGTGTTACCCGGATCGGCGACGACGCACTCGGCGAGCAACTCATGGATGTTCTCGGCCTCCTTGCGACTCGGCGGCGAACCGGCGCGAACCATGACGGCACGAGCCTCCTCCCACAGCTTTTGCAGCCGCTGGCGCTGGGCGGGAGTGATGGGAGAGAGGGAGTCAGGCATTTAACGCAAAGGCGCTAAGACGCAGAGATACAAAGAGAAGGCAGAAAGAAGGCAGCAGAGTTGAGAAGCGAAGACTGGACGGGAACTGTTACCAAATCCGTGTTCAATCCGTGTTTCATCCGTGGCTCCCTCTCCTCTTGATTTCGTTTAGTATGGAACTTCCATGACGCAACCTGCTCCAGGCAGAGTTTACCTTGTCGGCGCCGGTCCCGGCGACCCGGCGCTGCTGACGCTGCGCGGGGCGGAGTGTTTGCGGCGGGCGGATGTGGTGCTGTATGACTACCTGGTGAACCCGGTCCTCGTCGCCCACTGTCGGGAACAGGCGGAGCGGATTTGCCTGGGGAAGCATGGTGGCGGGCGAATCTGGCCGCAGGAGGAGATCAACGATCAACTCGTGGCATTCGCCCGGGCGGGAAAGACCGTGGTGCGGCTCAAGAGCGGAGACCCGGCGATCTTTGCCCGCGGGGCGGAAGAGGTGGAGCGACTGGTGCGGGAGGGGATTGAGTTTGAGATCGTGCCGGGCATTACGGCGGCATTGGCGGCGGGAAGCTATGCGGGGATTCCGATTACTCACCGCGAGTTGGCGTCGGCGGTGGCCTTGGTGACGGGGCATGAGGATCCGGAGAAGCACGAACAGGCCCTCGACTATGCTGCCCTGGCGAAGTTCCCTGGTACGCTCGTCTTCTATATGGGGGTGACGACGGTGCGACATTGGTCGGCGGAGCTGATGGCGGCGGGAAAACCGGCCGGGACACCGGTTGCCGTCGTCCGCCGCTGTTCTCAGCCGGACCAGCGGACGCTGCGGACGACGCTGGGTGAAGTGGCGGCTGCCGTGGAACGAGAAAGACTGAGGCCGCCAGTCATCTTCATCATTGGCGACGTGGCGGCTCTGGCGGAAAGCTACGGCTGGTTCGAGAAGCGGCCGCTGTTTGGGAGGAAAATCCTGGTGACCCGGCCAACTCATCAAGCGACGGCGCTTGCCGGTCCGCTCGCGGAGCTTGGGGCGGACGTGCTCTTCCAGCCGGCGATTGAGATTGGTCCGCCGACGGACTGGAGTCCGGTGGATTCCGCATTGAATCGGCTGAGCGAGTTTGATTGGCTGGTATTTTCCAGCTCCAATGGCGTGCGATACTTGCTGGAGAGATTGTTAGCGACGGGCCGGGATTTGCGGGCATTGGGTTCCCTCAAGGTTGCCGCCATTGGCCCCGGCACGGCGGAAGAGCTGCTGAGATATCACCTGACAGCCGACCTCGTACCCGACGAGTTCCGCGCGGAATCGCTGGCAGGCGGCCTGGCAGGAAATGCTCGCGGACAGCGGTTTCTGCTCGCCCGAGCCAGCCGCGGGCGGGAAGTTTTGGCGGGGGAACTTGCCACGGCGGGCGGGATTGTGGAGCAAGTGGTCGTTTATCAGAGTAGCGACGTAACGGCCGCCGAACCGCAGATTGCCGAACTGATGGCTGGGGGAAAGATTCAGTGGGTCACTGTGACCAGCTCCGCAATCGCCAAATCGCTGAAGGGGATGTTTGGCGAGAGCCTCAAGAAGACGAGGCTGGTCAGCATCAGCCCGATCACGAGTGGCACGCTGAGGGAATTGGGCCATGAGCCGACGGCGGAGGCCACCCAGTACACGATGGCGGGGGTGGTGGAAGCGATCCAGGCGAGTCCAGGAGTACTGAGTACTTCTTGAGACGATCGCTGCTGGAGTTCATGGGATGCCAAGGGCCACCGATGGTTTTATCATTGGTTAACACTAGATACGGAGTTGTGAAGGTAGTTAGAACCACTAAATGTGGTATGTGTCACAAAACGGACTCTCCGCGGGATAGAATGGACTGTCAACCTTGAACGCTCTGCCCAGCGCAATCAGGATAGACTCATTGCCCCCCCTCTCCTCCCTTCCTTGGTCCTCCCCTGCCCCATGCGTTCTCTCCTCTTCACCCTCGTATTCTTCCTTGCCGCGGTTGCATCCAGCCCTGCGTCGGCGCAGCCCAAGAAACCGGTCCCAGGAGCGGTGTTTGATGACGCTCACGCGGACGAGGATTTTAGCGTCCAAGGCGAGTACTTCGGTGAGCTTTCGCCGCCGGGAAATCCCTGGATGCAGGTGGGCTTGCAAGTCGTATCGCTGGGTGGCGGCAAGTTCGACGGAGTACTGTATCGTGGCGGGCTTCCCGGGGCTGGTTGGGACGGCAGCCGGGTGCAGAAGACGAGCGGAGAGCGCGCCGGAAGCCGCTTGTCCTTGCAAGGCCCAACCCACCATGTTCTGTTGGCCGGTGACCAGGCTGCCGTCTACACCGCGGATGGCAAGAAGGCAGGGATCCTCTCGAAGACACGCCGCGAGAGTCCCACGATGGGGGCCCCTCCTCCGCCGGAAGCTGTTGTACTTTTTGCGGGGAGTGGCACGGATCGATTCACCGGCGGCAAACTAGCTGCGGATGGGACCCTCCCCGCTGGAGTGCTCACGAAGATGCCGGTGCATGATTTCCACATGCACCTGGAGTTTCGAACTCCGTACATGCCGCAGGCCCGCGGACAGGGGCGCGGCAACAGCGGCGTCTACATCCAGCAGCGGTACGAAGTTCAGATTCTTGATTCGTTCGGCCTCGACGGCGCTAACAACGAATGCGGCGGGCTCTACAAGCAGGCAGCCCCTTCCGTCAACATGTGTCTGCCGCCGCTCGCCTGGCAAACCTACGACATCTGGTTCACCGCCGCGCGATTCGCTGTGGACGGCACGACGAAAGTCGCCAATGCCCGCATCACAGTGTTGCACAACGGCGTGCCGATTCATTCGCAGCGGGAAATCACCGCCAGGACGGGCGGCGGCAAGACAGAGGGACCGGAGGATTTTCCCATCAACCTGCAGGACCACGGCAACCCGGTGACGTTTCGGAATATCTGGCTGATGAATGGCGCGGCGACAAGTACGGTTGAGGCGGTCCCTCTCCCCTGCCCTGCCCCGCGGCGAGTCGGCTGGCGTCATCGGTTCCGATAACGGGTGCCATCCAAAGATTCAGCCGACAAATGCAATTACACATGCAGGATCGCGTCCGCCAGCGGCAGCGTGACGATGATTCGCGTCCCTTGGCCGGGGAAGCTGTCGATTTCCGTCGTGCCGCCGAAGAGCCGGGCGCGTTCCCGCATGCCGGCCAGGCCGTAGCGGGTCTTCTTCACCTGAGCCGGATCGAAGCCGACCCCCCAGTCCTGGATGCCGACCCGCAGCTCATGGTCGGTCTGCCTCACGCGAACTTCGGCCTTCAGCGCCTGGCTGTGCCGCCAGACGTTGTTGAGGGCCTCCTGCACAATGCGGAGGACCACCATCTCCACGGCAGGCGTCAGATGGACGAAGCTGACGTTGGCGGTCAGATCGATTTCCAAGCCCTGGTCGTCGCGGAAGCGCGCGGCCAGATTTTCCAGCGAATTGACGAGGCCCCGCTCATCGAGCACTACCGGAATCAGTCCCTGGATCAGCCGGCGGGCTTCAGTCACGCCGTCGCGGAGAATCCGCAAGCCGCGATCGCACGCCTCCTTGTCCTTTTCATCGGCAAAGGACGCCCCTTCCGCTGCCGCATCCAGGAAGATAAGGGCCGCCGTCATGTCCTGCACGATGCCGTCATGGATTTCAAAGGCCAGGAGCTGCCGGTCCCTTTCGTGAAACTCCAGCGTGCGCAAAAGCTGCTGCCGCTCGGCTTTGAGGGCTTGTAATTCCTGCTCGGCGCTGGGACGGTCGGTGGACATGACCGACGTTGATTATAGATACCGATTGAACAGATTCTCCAGCATCTCCTGCCGGCCGCTCTTGTTGGGGGAGATGTCCCCCTTGGCCATCATATACTTCTCCAGCTTCGTGAAGTCGGTTTTTCCCGCTTCAATCTCCGCCCCGATGCCGCTGTCGAAGCTGCTGTAGCGGTCCTTCACGAATTTGGCGAACTCCCCTTCGGCCCGGATGGCGGCTGCGATCTTCAGGCCGCGTGCGAAGGCGTCCATGCCGCCGACGTGGGCGTGGAACAGGTCGACGGGCTCGAAGCTTTCGCGGCGGACCTTGGCGTCAAAGTTCACGCCGCCGCTGCCGATGCCGCCGTGCTTGAGGATCATCCACATAATCTCGGCGGTCAGATAGTAGTTGGTCGGGAACTGGTCGGTGTCCCAGCCGAGCATCAGGTCGCCGGTGTTGGCGTCGATGGAGCCGAGCGCCCCCTGGGCCCCTGCGTAGTCGAGCTCGTGCATCATCGTGTGGCCGGCGAGCGTGGCGTGGTTGGTCTCGATGTTGAGCTTAAAATGCTTCATGAGGTCGTACTGCCGCAGGAAGTTGAGGCAGGCGGCCGCGTCGCTGTCGTACTGGTGCTTGGTCGGCTCCTTCGGCTTGGGCTCGATCAGGAAAGTCCCTTTGAAGCCGATCTGCTTCGCGTAATCGACCGCCATGTGGAAGAAACGGCCGAGGTGGTCGAGCTCCCGCTTCATGTCGGTGCCGAGCAGATTTTGGTATCCTTCGCGGCCCCCCCAGAAGACATAGTTCTCGCCGCCGAGCTCTAGGGTCACCTCCAGGCACTTCTTCACCTGGCAGGCGGCATAGGCGAAGACGTCGGCATTGCAGGTGGTCGCCGCTCCGTGCATATACCGCGGGTGGCTGAACATGTTGGCCGTCCCCCACAGCAGCTTGATCCCCGTCCGCTGCTGCTCTTCCTTCAGCACTTTCACCACGGCGTCGAAATTCTTGTTGCTTTCGGCGACCGTCTTCCCCTCGGGGGCCACGTCCCGATCATGGAACGCATAGAACGGGGCCCCGACCTTCTCGATGAACTCAAACGCCACCCGCGCCCGCCGCTGAGCGTTCTCCACGCTGTCGCTCCCATCATCCCACGGCCGCACCATCGTCGCCGAGCCGAACGGATCGCTCCCCGTCCCACGGAACGTGTGCCAATACACCACCGCAAACCGGAGCTGCTCCTTCATCGTCTTCCCCTCGACGACTTCGCTCTCGTTGTACCAGCGAAACGCCAGCGGATTCTTCGACTGCGGACCTTCGTACTTGATCTTCTGAATTTCGGGAAATGCGGGCATGGGAGGCTCGTGATTATTGGACGTAAGAATGGGCAAGAAACCAAAATCGTGACAGATTGGCTGGGGACTGACAAGGAGCCTGCACGTCGCTGGATTGAACAGCGGAGATCGCTGAGGTTACTTGAGCAGCGCTACAAATCCGGCCTGCTCGAAGTGCTTGTCGCCGGTCAATGCCTCGCGAAGACCGTGATCTTCCATGACAACAAAGGAAATGCAATCGGTCAGTGACCAGTCTTTGTCCGACCGGCTGGCGAACAGATCAAGGCCGCGATCAAGCAGGCCAGAATCGAGCGGCGCAATGGCAATCCGTTCGCTGGCACGCATTCCGGCGATGAGCGCGAGAAAGTCAGCATGGTCCGCGGCCCGGCAGCACGCGTTGCCAAGCTCCAAGATGATGAATTCGGTCGTCACGATCGGCCGATTTTTCCGCAGTTCGCCGATGGCGCGAGGGTACAAAGAATCGTCGGAGCGCAGCAAGGCGAGATAGAACGACGTGTCCGCAAATACGGCGTTCACGATTTCTTCGGTTCCCCGCTGACGTAGTGGCCGTGATTGAGCGAATAGTCCGTCGGTAGGTACGGACGTGGCTTGGCCAACTTTAGAGCCAGTTCCAGAAACGCATCTTGCTCCGGACTCAATTCCCGCGGAGTTACCTCGACCTTCGTTCCTTCAGGAAACGAAATCCCCTCTGGAAGAACAACTACGCCATTGCTAACGACTCCGGTGACGCTCATACCCTATTCTTACATCGCAGGCGGTCGCGGAGCAAGTTTGGATTTGGTTGCGACGGCCCCGCCTTCTCCCTCTCTGCGACCTTTGCGCCTTTGCGTGATGCTTTTGCATTAGAAAAGGGGCATCACGCAAAGGCGCGGAGCCCGCAGAGACAATACGGGTTCCTCTTCTCTATTCGGGTGTTAGCGAGTGGTTGA
>JBPCKT010000073.1:0-123055 GCA_051004015.1 Pirellulaceae bacterium
CCACCAGGCCGACCGCCGCCAGGCATACCACCACCAGGCATACCACCACCAGGCATACCACCACCAGGCATACCACCACCAGGCATTCCGCCGCCAGGCATTCCGCCGCCAGGCATTCCGCCGGCTCCTCCGACCAAACCGCCGCTCATCTTGATCAGCTCGTCGTCCTTCTTTTTCAGGCCCTCCAGCCGCAATAGCTCGGTGTGACAAGCGTAGAGAGCCAGGTAGCCCAAATTCTTGGCCATAGGCGAAATTGGCGGCACCACCGGCGCCTGATATTCAACGCGGGACATCACCTCGGCAGCCGTGCAGCGGACAGATATCGGTTCCGCGTCGTTGGTGATGATGCCCTCCAAGAGCTTGTCAAAGCCTCCTTCAACCTTGAGAGCGTAGGCATGGCCCAGCGCCTCCAGAGCGCGGCGGCGAAGCCAGGTCTGACCTTCGGCCGAACGGCCAGCCGGGGGAATCTTGGTCTGTACGATGCCCGTCAAATGGTCAATGATGTCGTTCCGCACCGCGGGCTGGATCTTCGTGCCGGCCGCCGCTTTGGAGTTGTCCCACTCCAAATGCCGGGACACACCCAGCAGTGCGCCGACGCGAACGGCTTCGTTATTCCCCGGCTTCTTCAGTTCGTCCGTAAGCGTGCTCAACGCCTTGATGTACGGCTCCGGCATTTGTTTGCCACTGGCTCCGCGGTTGGGCTCGGTCTCGTTGAGCAAGCCGACAATTAAGATGGCGTTGTAGCGGACCGCTGGATGGAAGCCGGGATCCTGTGCGATTTTGGAAAGTTCACGATGGCTCACATCCACCAACAGGTCGTGGGCGGCGGGGTTTTTGCTGGAAGCTTCCAATGAGAACCGGACAAAGCTGTCCCGCTCCTTCGGAAGTTTGTTCAGATTATCTTCGGTCGTCTGGGTCCATTGGGGAAATAGAACGAACTGGAAGTACTTTTCAAACGAACCCTCATGACCGTTGATGGAACCTCCACCGATGATCTTTTTGACGTTGTCGAAAATCGGTTTCGTGATCGCGAGATCATCTTTCTTTTTGGACCCCCATATCGGCGGTAGAGGCAGCACCTTGTAACCCGCTGCAGCCGGGGGCGCTGGGTCCGCACCAATAGCAACAGCGCTGAGGAGTAGAAAGTACGCACCCACGAGAATTGAACGAAGTTGCAATGACATACCTGTTCCCTTGTTCCGAAAACCTCGGCCCCTGTGGACACCACTAGCCACATCAGGTCGCGAGCATCGCTGGCGCGCATGCTCTCTGCTCCCGCCGAATGGCTACAATGACCCATCACTCAGGTTAGTCGTTACCGCCGGACGGTGTCAACTATTTTCCATTTCCCCGGGAGAATCAATGCCGACAACCGGCATGTTTCTCATTATGACGCTCCTCTACACCAGCCCGGTCTTTCTGGAGCACGACACGGGGGCTCATCCCGAGCGGGCCTTGCGCCTGACCACGATTTCCCGGCATTTGGAGGCCGAGGGGCTGGTGCAGCGATGCCATCAACCCCGGTGGAGCCCCGCCACTCGCCAGCAAATCAGCCGGCTGCACCGGGACTCCTGGTATGACGAATTGCGGGGATATGCGGAAGCGGGCGGGGGCCGCATCGAGGCGGACACGGTCGCTGGCCCGCGGTCTTTCGACGCCGCTGTTTTGGCCGCCGGCGCGGTATGCGACGCCGTCGGCCGCGTGGTCAAAGGCGACGACACGACGGCGCTTTGCCTGGTTCGTCCTCCGGGGCATCATGCGGTTCCCAAGGGAGCCATGGGCTTCTGTCTCTTCAATAACATTGCCATTGGGGCCAAGGAAGCAATTGCCGCTCACCAGCTCGACCGAGTGCTCATCGTCGATTGGGACGTCCATCACGGCAACGGCACCCAGGACATGTTTTGGGCCGACGAGCAAGTCGGCTTTCTTTCCATCCACCGCTGGCCGTTTTATCCCGGTAGCGGCGAAGGCGACGAAACGGGTGGCGGCAAAGGCCTCGGCGCCACGCGCAACCTGCCCATCGAATACGGCACCAGCCGCGCCGATTACCTGGCGCACTTCACTAATGAGCTGGCAGACTTCGCTTCCCACGTGAAGCCGCAACTGGTGCTCGTCAGCGCCGGCTTTGACGCCCATCGCCAGGACCCCATCGGCTCCCTGCAACTGGAGACCGAGGATTTCGCCGAGCTGACCCAGGTTGTGAAGCAAATCGCCGCCGTGTACGCCGGCGGGCAGCTCGTCAGCGTCCTCGAAGGGGGCTACCATCCCGACCGCCTGGCGGAATCGGTGGGGCTGCACCTGGCGGGCCTGCTGGAATCGGGATCGCCGACACAAGCCTGAAGCGCCAGCGAAGGAAACAGCCGCTCGGGTGGTCGGGTTAACACCAATTCTCCCCCCTCCCGCGGTTTCCTTCGCTGGCGACTTACGTCAAATTCGCTCGTCATAAGTCCCCGAGGGTCGCCATTGCCGCGAATCACGGACAGTCCCCTGAAAAGCCGGTTTTGATACCGGTTTCAAGGCTCGCCAAGTTGCGCCGGATCGCCCAGCGGAGTGGCGCAACTCTTTGTTCTGCTGTATCTTACGGCGACCGGCTTGATACATCGTGCCCGAATCAGGTCCATTCTTGATACACCCCCCGGCTGCCGCAGTGACGCACTTTTCCCGCGAGACTTACGTTGATTGTCCGTGACGTAAGTCAGCACGACGGAAATAAAAACTGGAGATGGGACACGGAAAACACGGGGAACACGGCTGAATCACTCAGACAATCG
Organism: Pirellulaceae bacterium; assembly: GCA_051004015.1. Taxonomy (GTDB): domain Bacteria; phylum Planctomycetota; class Planctomycetia; order Pirellulales; family Pirellulaceae; genus SXOA01. The sequence continues at coordinate 2,772 of JBPCKT010000073.1, forward strand.
GGAGCCGCGGTTTTCCTGGACCTAATGATGGAGAACAGAATCATCCGAGGAAAGAGCGAGCATGGTCACATCGCTTGAACATTGCGTTCGCTGTGTTCTCGGTGTTTTCCGTGTCCCATTCTCCATCCCCTCGGCGGCGATTCCCGTCAGTTGCCATAACCGGGTGCAGACTCTCTCCCCCTCCGCAGCCCCGGCGCGCCGGGGTCGCGGATTTCCGTTTTGGCCAACACAACCGGATTGAGAAAGAACGCACCCTCCTGGCCACCTGTCGAGAGCTCCGCCTGGGCTGCCCGTATTATATACGCATGTCCAGTTAAACTCGGTGCATTTTCCAAAATATCTTGACTATTCTGGAATCCTCGCACCTCGCCCCGGAATTGGTTTGGGGAGGCCAGGGGGAGCCTCTACTTCTTCTCGGCAGCTTTCGGCTCGTCCTTCTTGCTCTCGGCTTTCTTGGGCTCAGCCTTGGGCTCAGCCTTGGGCTCCTCTTTCTTGGGAGCGGCCCTTTCCAGCGACCAGGCGACCAGCCATTTCTCGCTGTTGCGTTTCAGGACAAAGTCCTTCAGCAGCCGCTCCTGCATGTCGGCAAAGTGCCCCGCGCCGTAGAAGATGCCGATTTTCTTTTTTCCCGCTGCTAGCTCTTTGGTGAGGACTTCGAGGGCCTTCTTGTTGCGCTCGGAGATGATGGTGGAGCCTTCCGGGCCGCCGAGGATGTCGAGCTGACTTTCGGCGTTCTCGAGCTGCTCCGCCATGGCGATCTTGAGCTTGAGGTTGCGGTCGCGCGAGAAAAGGGCCATCAGAAGAGCGGCGTCTCCGCCACCGTCCCCTTTCTGCTGCTGGGCCATCCCCTGCCCCATCATCTTCAGAAACATTTTCATGAAGCTTTCCCCCCGGTCCGTCATGCTCTTATTGAATTCATCCGGAGACATGTCGGCGTGCATGAAGTTTTTCTTGGTGTAGTCAATGCAATCGAGCTGGTGTTCGAGACCCAGCATCGATTTCATCCCGTCCTGCAGCAGACCGATGGGATGCGTGCTAGCCCCCTTGGTGCGAGCTTCCTTGTTGACGACCGTGCCCTGCGGGGCGACCAGTTCGTAGAGCACGACGTCATACGTATCAAAGAGCTGGTTGAGGTCGTCATAATAACTCTTCTCGCCCACATGCACGGCCCCAATCAGGTCCACGGTCACGCCCGGCTTGCTGTCGTTAGCCGAAACGTAGCTGGTGACGGCGGTCTCCATGGCCACCGGATTTCCCTTGTCGTTGCGGCGGACCCGCATGAAACGGTCGGTGGATTTTTCCTTGGCCGGCTGTTTTTCTGGATCCTTTTTGGGTGTTGTCGCGGGTGCCTTCGCGTCTCCCTTGGCGGGCTCGTCGGCACGGATGAATGCCCCAAAGAAGGCAAAGGCCAGGAACAGTTGCAGTGCTAGCGGGAAGCGGCGAAACATTGATTTTCTCGGATCGTGGAGAATAGCGGGAACAGCAACGGCTCGTCCAAAGTATACGCGGACGAAAGAGTTGCAGCAATTATCTCTACCCTGGCTGATAATCGCAGGTTTCGGCTGAGTCCCTACTCCCCCGCTCGCAGCCGACGCGCCCTACAGCCGGATTTCACGGAATTACTTGCCTTTCTTACTCAACTTCCAAACACGGCATATCCGATACTACCGTCACATACGGAAAAAGTGTTTCCGTCTGCCGTCCCCCCATGGACGTCCTGGTAACGAAGCTCAGCCGAAGGTGGAACCGAACCATGTCGCTGAAGACCATGTCGCTGAAGAGCCAATTTGCGTGGATTGCCGCCCTGATGGCGGTAATCTCGGTGGCTGGTGTGGCCAATGCCCAAAGGACAACCGTCTCCCATGCTTCGCATGTGGGGGTGAACCCCTTCATCGAGCCGGACTATTTCCGGCCCGACCTGCAGTTCTTCGCTCCGGCCGAGGTTGATCCGTATAGCGGCGGCGAACCCGCGAACACCGGCTTCTACATCGCCATTGACAAGCTGAGCGTCGCCGTGTCGCGGCCGGAAGGAAACGCCTACACCTTTGACCCCGTCGTCACCGCCAACAGCGTCTTTCCCCTCGCGTTTCGATCCACGGTCGATTCGGCATCCCTGAACTCCGAGACAGAAACTGACTTCACTTGGGGCAACCGGGTGGACTTCGGGTACATGACTCCGGAACGGATCGGCTGGTCGAGCACGATCTATCACATTAGCGGTCCGAACGAGGCCCTGGTCACGCCGCGCGAGCGGCCCAACCGGCGCAACGAGGACGATGGCTCGGACGGACTGGATCCGGGTACTACCGAAAGCGTGCCGATTCTCCTCGACCGCAATCCTCGCTTCTACGACATTACCCAATCGATCAACGGGGCCTCCTTCACCAGCGCCGAACTGAATCGAGTCTGGCGGCGGAAAGAACTCCACTATGGCGGAATCTTGGAGCCGTACATCGGAGCCCGCTATATGAACTTCAAAGACAGGACCCGCCGCGACGGCTATGGCCGGTTTGCCACCACGACGATCGGTATTGCCGGACAAGACCCTGCGGATGGGCTCGATGAACCGGCCAATCCCCATGACCTGGGCTCCTGGGAAATCTATAACCAGAACTACTCGGTGCTTGAGAACCACATGATCGGCGGCCAAATCGGTTTTCGGCTGAGCAAGTCGGTCGGTCACTGGAACCTGTCGTCCGATCTCAAGTTCTTCGCCGTGCAAAACTTTCAGCGTCTCTCGAACAAGCTCGTCGCGACCCGAACGCACTACACGCCGCACACGGCTCCCCAGGAGGATGTGGTCGTGGAACGAACAGAGTCGTTCCTCACCCACGACGATGCCTCGGAGTTCGTCTGGGGCGGCGAGTGGCGAGCCGAGGCGACCTACACGCTCACCCGGGACGTCGCGCTGCGAAGCGGCTTCACCTTGCTGGATCTGGGGCGCGGGATCGGCCGGGGTGGCGACCTGGCGTTCAACCAGCAGGACGTACTGATCTACGGCGTTACGTTTGGCATCGACGTCAACCGCTAGCAGGCCGAAGTATTTGGGGGCGAGGGCCGCGGGACGGAAATGCAGCAGCTTCGGCTGCCGCATTCGGTCCTGCGGCCTTGGCATTTCTTGAGGTGCGGAGCGGGAGAATCCCGCAACGGTAGTCCAGACAGTAGGATGAGAACCGCGACAGCCCTAAGCCTTCGCCGTGTGCAGCTTGCGAATGTCTTCCAACTCCACGCTCAGCCGGTGGCGAAGGGGACTTTCGGCCCGCAATTCTTCCAGCAGGGCCTCGGCCTTATCGAACGTGTCGGGGGGAACATCCTTGCGATTGAACAGATTTCGGAAGCTGCGCTGAACTTCATTCTCGGTGAGCAAGGTGACCTCCCGCTGCATGTCCCGCAAAGCGGCACGGGGTGCAGCTTGATGCGGCAAAAAAAGCCATCCGAGCGATGCCGGACGGCCCGGGCACTAGGCCCGTCTTCTACCTTCATTCTATTGGCGGCAGCCCGGCGTGCAATAGCGTTGCAAGGGTGCGGCTTGCTTCTCGCGGTTGGGTCGCCGCGTCCTCTATACTGCCCGAATGTCAACAAATTTCATTCTGGGAACCGCCGGCCACATCGATCACGGCAAAACGTCCCTGATTCGGGCCCTCACCGGGATCGACACGGACCGCTTACCCGAGGAAAAACGCCGCGGCATCACGATAGACATCGGCTTCGCCAATCTGACCCTCGGCAAGTATCAGCTAGGCATCGTGGATGTGCCGGGGCACGAGCGGTTCGTCCGCAACATGCTGGCCGGAGCGACCGGAATGGACCTGGCCCTGCTGGTGATAGCAGCGGATGACTCCATCAAGCAGCAGACGCGAGAACACCTGGACATCCTGCGGATGCTCGACCTGAAAGCAGGACTCATCGCCTTGACGAAATGCGATTTGGTCGAAGCCGACTGGCTGAATCTGGTCGAGCAGGAAATCCGGCAGTTTGTCCGCTGCACGCTGCTGGAGGAAGCGGCAATCGTGCGAACGAGCATGACGACGGGACAGGGAATCGATCGGCTACGGGAAGAATTAGAGACGATCGCTGGAATCGCGGAAAGCTCGGCGATGGAAGCCGAGGGCGCACCTTTTCGAATGGCAATTGACCGCACTTTCACGGTGGCAGGACATGGGACGGTGGTGACGGGCAGCATCTCCAGCGGCGTTGCCCGCGGGGGCGACGACCTGGTGATAGAACCCGGCGGCATTGCCGTCCGTGTGCGGGGATTGCAAAACCACGATCAGCCCGCCGGCGAAGTGCGCCGCGGGCAACGAGCGGCTATCAACCTGGCGGGCGTGCATCACGACGCCATCCGCCGCGGGCAAGAGCTTGCCGCGCCGGGGCACCTGTTGCCAAGCAAACTGTTGACGGTATCGGTGTCGCTGCTCTCCGACTCGCCGCCGCTGAAGAACCGTACTCGCCTGCGGGTCCATCTGGGGACCGCGGAAATCCTGGCGACCATCGTTCTGCTAGGCAAGGAGCGCCTGATGCCGGGTGAATCGGGCCCGGCCCAGCTCTATCTGGCCGAGCCTGCCGTCGCTACCTGGAACCAGCCGCTCGTGTTGCGGAGCGAATCGCCCGTGGCGACGATCGGCGGCGGCCGAGTGCTGGAGCCCAATGCGCAGCGGCTGCGGCGGCCGGATGAAGTGACGCTAGGCCAGGTGCGGTTACTGCAATCGAAGGAGCCGGTGGAACGGGGGGCAGCTTCGTTGTTTCTGGCGGGGACCAAGGATTGGCGTGAAGCCGATCTGCCGCGCATCGCGGGCGTTGCGAGCGGCGGGAAAATCCGCGAAGAGCTATTGGCCAAGGGCTTGCTCATCGAGGTCCAGGTTGCCCCGACACGTCGCGTTTCTCTCCACCGGCAAGTGTTGGAGCAGCTCGCCAAACGAGTCGAAGCCGCGCTCCTCGCCCAGCATCAAAGGAACCCGCTGAAGCTGCAATTCCCGCGAGAGTCCATCGCTCACGGCTTTGAGTACGTGGAACCGGCGGTGTTTTCGGCGGTGCTTGACCAGATGGCCAAGGCGGGAACGGCACGAATCTCACCGCAGGGACTCTCTCTCGTGGGCCAAGGCCCAAAGCTTTCTCGAAACGAGCAGACGCTGTATCAACAGTTGCTGGAGTGGTTTCGCGCCGCCGGAATTCCCTCTCCCACCGTGGAAGATTGCCAGCAAAAGGCCGCCAAGAATCAGGCCTCTGTCCCGCAGCTCCTGGCGCTGGCCGCGGGAGACGGCCAGCTCGTGGAGATCGCCGCCGGCTACTACCTGCACCACGAGGTCGAAGCCGCTGCCCACGCCGCCGTCGCCGCTCACGAAAAGATGAAATCCGGCAGCGGTCTGACGCTCAGCGAAATCCGCGAGCTCCTCGCCACCAGCCGCAAGTACGCCGTGCCGCTCTGCGAGTATTGGGACAAGGTGCAGTTCACCAAAAGGAACGGCGATTTGCGGACGTTGGGCAACCCTATTCCGCCGAAATGAGCCGCTCTCCGATCACTCGCATAATTCCGCGGGCGACATCTTCCTTGTTGCCGTCGATCGCCGCGATCACCTGCCCGGTCTCATCCAGGACTTCCACCTGGTTGTCGAGCGCATCCATCGCAGCCGGGCCGTTGAGCACGATTAGGTCGCAGCTCTTCTTCTCCAGTTTGACGAGCGCCCGGAACCGTTGATCGTCGGTTTCGAGGGCAAAGCCGACGAGCCATTGCCCCGGCCGCTTGGTGGCCCCCAGCGTGGCCATCACATCCGGAGTTTCCACCAGGTGCAATTCCAGCGGCTGGCCGGTCTTGGCAATTTTCTTGCTCTCGACATGGACCGGGCGGTAATCGCAAGGCGCGGCGGCACCGATGACGCCATCGCAGTGGGGAAATTCCCGCTGGCAGGTTTCCAGCAGCTCCTCGGTGGAAATCACCGGCAGTACCCTGGCCCGCTGGGGATATTCGACTGCCACTGGGCCGCTGACTACGACCACCTCGTGTCCCGCCCCAAGTGCCGCTTCCGCGAGAGCACGTCCCATCCGCCCGCTGGAGGCGTTGGTTAGATATCGGACCGGGTCCAGATACTGGCGCGTCGGGCCGGAAGTAATCAGGATGCGTGCCATGGCTAAGCCTTGTAGACCATCTCTCCCCCGTTCACCGTCATCCGAATCCCCAGCGGCGACGCGTTATCCTGCGGCAGGTCAAAGAGTACCAGATTCGCTGTTTCACCTACCTCCAGTCCTCGATTGTTCTCCCCAATCAGTCGCAACGGAGAAGTGCTCGCCATCTCAACGGCCGCTTGCAAACTAACTCCCGCGAACCGCATCACATTCGCCACGCAGAGATGAATCGGCTGGGAAGCACCCGCCAGTATGTCCCGCTGGCCGGCGATGACCAGTTTGCCGTTCTCCAGTACTTCGAGGTCCCCCAGGCCCGTCGTATATTTTCCCGGCGGCATTCCACCCATGCCCGTGATATCGCTGACGAGCACGCATCGCGCCGGCGTTTTCGCCCGAACCATGGATTTCACCACAGCGGCTGGCAGATGATGGCCGTCGGCAATGAGGCTGGCGATGAGGCGATCTTCCGCAAGCTGATCCCAGATGTAATTCGGGTGCCGCTTAATTTGTGGATGAGCGCCGTTGCCCAGGTGCGTGCTCATCCGCGCCCCGGCGTCGACGGCCGCGCGAATCTGGTCCGTGGTCGCCTTGGTATGGCCAATCGCCACCAGCACGCCGCTGTCCGCGACCTTCGTAATGAACGCGGCTGAGCCTTCGTACTCCGGCGAAAGCGTCAGCAGCTTGATCTTGCCCTTTGCGGCCTCCTGAATGCGGCTGAATTCGTTCCAGTCCGGGGGACGAACATGCTGCCGCGGATGTGCTCCGCGGGGGCCGTCATCCGGAGCGATGTACGGCCCCTCCATGTGAATCCCGGCTAGTCTTGCCGCTACCTCCGGCAACTCGTCGATGGCCTTGGCAATCGTGGCGAAGGAGTGAGTAAAGACCTCGAAACTATCTGTCGTGCATGTCGCCAGATAGCGTGTCACCCCGAACTGATCCTGCGAGAGCGCCGCCTTCCGCACCTGCTCCACCGTCAGCTTGGGGTCGTTGAACTCCACCCCCTGATAGCCGTTGATTTGCAGGTCGCAAAAACCCGGCGCGACATACGGCAGCCCCGCCGCATCTGCCGCAGGCGTGATCCGCGAAATGCGGCCGTTCTCGATTTCAATCCGCACGGCCCGATCGGAATCGTACCGGCGGCCCACCAGTTCCAACATGTTTTCATCCACCTGTACGTCGTTTGCCAGTTCGCGTTGCACCCTTCGTTGCTGAGGCGTATTCTACAGTCTGCATGCTGGCTCTGCCTGTGGCGTTCCTCGCGGTGAACCATGTTTCAAAACGTCCCTTTGCTCTACATCGTACTCCCCTCGGCCATCATTTTGACGGTCGCTTATTTTACCTATGGCCGCATCCTGGTCCGCCTGTTTCAGCTCAATCCCGAGCGCCCCACACCCGCCGTCGAGCAAAAGGACGGCGTCGACTTCGATCCCCTCGCCCCCTCGTCGCTCGTCCCCCAGCACTTCTCCGCCATCGCCGCCGCCGGCCCCATCGTCGGCCCGATCCTCGCCGGCCTGACGTTCGGCTGGCTGCCGGCGCTGATCTGGATTCTCGTCGGCTCGATTTTCATCGGAGGCGTGCATGATTTCGCGTCGCTCGTCGCCTCTATCCGGCACAAGGCCCGCTCCATCGCCGAAGTCGTCCGCGACCACATGAGCAAGCAGTCGTACCTGTTGTTCCTGGCGTTTATTTGGATTGCCTTGATCTACATTATCGTCGCGTTCACCGATGTGACCGCGGCTGCCTTCATGGGAGCGGCCACGCCGGCCAACGGCAACGTGGGGGGCGGCGCCATCGCCACGGCTTCGGCGCTCTACCTGATACTTACTGTTTTGATGGGGCTCTGCGTCAAATACCTGAAGATGCCGCTCGGCTGGGCAACGGCGCTGTTCGTGTTGCTCGTGGGAGGCGCGATCGTCCTGGGGCCGATGATCCCCTTCGATGTTGCCCAACTCGCGTACCAGCCGGCCGAGGGTGCTCCCGCCAACCTGTATGCCGCCGTCCAAGCGAACGACGCCCATGCCATTGAGTCCTTGTCGTATGCTCGCAAGGGTTGGGACGTGGCCCTGCTCCTCTATTGCCTCCTCGCCGGCATGGCCCCTCTCTGGATGATCCTGCAACCCCGCGGTCAGCTCGGCGGCTATTTTCTCTATTTCGCCCTGGGAGCTGGAGCGATTGGCCTATTGATCGGAGGCGGCACCGCGCAGTATCCCGCCTTCCGCGGCTGGGAATCCGCGTTGCCCAAGCCGGGCGCGCCCGCCGAGCTGCTCTTCCCCATGCTATTCATCACTATCGCCTGCGGCGCGTGCAGCGGCTTTCATTCCTTGATTGCGTCGGGAACCACCTCCAAACAGCTTCGCAAGGAGACTGACGCCAAGGTCGTGGGCTACGGCTCGATGCTCATGGAAGCGATGGTCGCCATCGTTTCGCTCTGCTGCGTGATGATGTTCGCCGCCAACTCCCCGCAACTCGCCGGCGCGCCCAATGAAATCTACGGCCAAGGCATCGCCCGGTTCCTGGCGGCGGTCCACATCGACCATGGCATCGGCATGTCGTTCGCGCTGATGGCGTTCGCCACGTTCGTGTACGACACGCTCGATGTCTGCACCCGCCTCGGCCGCTTCATCATCCAGGAGTTGACCGGCCTGCATAACCTGGCCGGCCGCCTCATCGGCACCGTCCTGACCGCGGGGGTTCCCGTCTATTTCCTGCTCGCCCACCCCAACTTCGCCCTGAAAGACGGAGTACACGTTCCGGCCCCCCCCATCTGGCGCACCTTCTGGGCCCTCTTCGGCGCGAGCAACCAGCTTCTGGCAGCCCTTACGCTGCTGGGCATCACAGTCTGGCTCTGGAAAACCCGCCGCGTCTGGTGGGTCTGGGTGGTGACCGGCATTCCCACGGTCTGGATGTACGTGATGAGCACCTGGGCGCTGGCCAGCATGACCTATCCCAAGTTCTTCAAGGACGGCAGTTTCGTCCTCCCCTTCGATGCCGTCGCCTGGGCCGGAGTCATCCTGATTGGCCTCGCGCTCCTGATGCTCGTCGAAGCCATCCGAGTCATGGCCTCCCTCGGCAGCCCGCCCAGGCCGCTCGCCGAGTCGCTGGTAGGCGAACTTGGTTGAGACGGGGCATTCTCCCGTTCCCCGTTTCTCATGCGTGGTACACTTATCGCCATGGACGATGTGCTGGAAATTCCTTGCGGTGGGTGCGGGCGAGCCCTGCGCGTGGCCCCCGATCATGCGGGAAAGATGGCCCGCTGCCCGGTTTGCGGACATATCACGCAGGTGCCGGCGACCCGAATCCCAAGTCCGTTCCCGGCGAGCGGACGTGAACTGGCCGGTGAGGAGGCTCCGCAGCGCGAGGGTGCCCCAGGCTCCCTGGGCATCCACAAAGACGCGGCTGAGTGGTATATGAAGACGCCGGAGGAGCAGACGTTCGGCCCGGCGAGCTTTCAGGACTTGGAGCGGTGGGTGCAGGAGGGGCGGATTACTTCCGACTGCGAGCTTTGCCAGGGGGCGGCCGGCAACTGGCAGCCTGCGGACTGGCTGTTTCCGACGCTCAAACGCCAGCCGACCTTCAGCCCGCAGCTGGCCGCTTCCCTGCCGGCAGCGAGGAACTCCCCATCGGCGCACGCGCCGAGCCATTATCCTCCGCCGGGTAGCAGCACAGCCAGCGCAACCTCGGGCACCCGCTATGTCGCTGCTCATCGCGGGGCGCTGATTCTGATCCTGGGGCTGATGGGGCTGTTCATTCAGTGCCCCCTCTTTCCTTTCATGAGCTGGGTGATGGGGAGCAATGATTTACGGGACATGGAGGCCGGCCGGATGGACCCCTCCGGGCGAGACCTGACACGAGCCGGCATGATCGTCGGAATGATTCTTTCCATCCTCTGGATCCTGGCGTTCCTCGTTTTCTTCGTCATGGTGCTCATCGGCATCGCGGGGAGTTAAGGGACGGTATCGATGGCCATCGACAGCACCTGTCAGACCTGCGGCAAGCACTTGCGGGTGGCGGATGAGCACGCCGGCCAGCAAGCCCTCTGCCCCAACTGCCAGGGGCTGTATACCGTCCCGCCGCGGAGCATCGGCATGGCTCTCACGCTCGCTGCCCCCGGCGAATGCCCCGACAGTTGGCAGATGAAGACGCCGGAGGGATTGGTCTATGGCCCGGTCACGAAGCAGGATCTGGACCATTGGTGCCGGCAGGGGCGAATCACGCCACGCTGCCAGCTCTTGCAAGCGCGGCGAGACAACTGGATGTGGGCGGCGGAAGTTTACCCGGAACTGCAGCAGGCAGCTGCCACCATGACGCCGGCTAACGTGTCGTCCGTTACCGCTTACGCGCCGATGCCTCTCCCCCCGGGAACCGCCTATTACCCCAAGGCCCACCGCGGCATGTTGATCCTGGTGCTGGCCCTGCTCGGCTACGTCAGCGTCTGTTTCGTTGTCTCCATCGTCGCCCTGATTCTGGGACTGCAAGACCTTTCGGAAATGAAAGCCGGCCGCATGGATCCCGAAGGGCGAGTGATGACGCTGATCGGCGTCATTCTGGCGGGACTATGGGTGGTGGGCTGTGTCGGCTATTGCGGGTTCATGATCCTGGTGGCGATGGGGGCGTTTGGATAGCAAATTCAGCTCGGTTTGGACACCAGGCTCCGTCCATGGGTCAGGACGCCAAAAGCCGGGCGATCTTCCGCGCCGTCACGCTCAGCGGCAGCTCCTCCAGCGCGCTGACCTTCACCCAGGCCTGCTCGCCGCTGGCACGATCTCCCTTCCTGCGCTCCGAGCCGGCGAACTGCGCCTGGTAGCAGTGGAGCGTTATCCGAAAACGGGTGACGCCGTGTTTGAGCGTCGTTAAGAGCTCCGCGCCTTCAAACGCGATGCCGGTCAGTAAGGCGGTGCTGGCGGCGAGAGCTTTCACTCGGTGAGGGTGCGGTCCACTTTCCGAAGAGGCGAAGCGGGGGAAGTCCCACAGGCCGGCCCAGCGTTCCTCTTCGCCCCGCCGCCGGACGAAGACCTTGCTGCCGCGGCGAATGACGACGACCGCCTCCACCACGTTTTCATACTGCTTGGGCTTCTTCGGGGCGGGAATGCTCTCTTGCAGTCCCAGCTTCCGGGTGGGACAGAGCGATGCCAGCGGACACTCCTCGCATTTTGGCTGGCGAGGCGTGCAGACCTGGCTCCCCAGCTCCATCAGCGCCTGGTTGAACTGGCCGGCATTCTTCGTCGGCAGGATTTGCTCCGCCATCGCCCACAGGAACTTCTGCCCCGTGGTGCCGGCAGTGTCTCCCCGAAAAGCCGCCAGCCGGCTGAGCAGGCGGACCGTATTGGCTTCCAGAATCGGCAGCCGGCAGTCGAGCCCCAGCGAGAGGATCGCCCCCGCGGTGTAGCGGCCGATGCCGGGCAGGGCGCGAACCTGCTCATAACCACTCGGAAACTGGCCTCCATGCTCCGCCGCAATCTGCCGAGCCGCCGCATGAAGCTGTCGCGCCCGCCGATAGTAGCCCAGCCCCTCCCATAACCTCAGCACCTGCTCCTCGGGAGCCGCGGCCAACTCGGAAGCGGTGGGGAAAGCAGCCAGAAACCGCTCGTAATAAGGAACCACCGCGGCAACCTGCGTCTGTTGCAGCATGATCTCGCTGACCCAGATGCGGTACAAATCCCGCGTTCCCCGCCAGGGAAGCTTTCGGTGATGTTGCGCGAACCAGGCGAGCAGCAGCCGCGCGAGCTGGCGACGCCAGGCGGCATCTTGAGTTTTCTGGCTTTTAGAAGGCAAGGTCATGGCGAGTACGTAATCTTCGCCCCCTTCCGCTCCTTCTCCGCAATCCAGCGGAACAGATACAGCGTGACTGCCGGTCGCAGCTCTTCGCGGCAGTCTTCCCAGGTGCGCTGGCCGGGGATAATGTCCTGCACCTGAATGAGATGCACGCCAAAGGCCGTGACAACCGGCTGGCTGACCTCTCCTTTCTTGAGGGCGAAGGCGGCTCGGCTGAATTCTTCCGGCATCGGCTCGTGGCGACGAATGCCCCCGATGTTGCCGCCGTCTTTGGCGGTGGGAGCCTGGGAATGTTTCTTGGCGGCATCCGCGAAGGTCGTCTTGCTCGTCGTGATTTCCTCTCGAATCGCAGCGGCGGTCTGAAGGGCTGCTTGCAGTTTCGCGTCATCGCCGGCCGGAACCGTGAGCAGGATGTGAGCGACCTTGAGCTCGGTGGCGTCAAAGTCCGCGCGGTGCATGTCAAAATACTTCTTCAAGTTCTCGTCGGTGGTGCGGGCCTCGACGTACCCCGCCCAGGAGATCTTCCAAAGCAGCTCCTGGCGCAGCTCCGCTTCGGTCATGCCGATGGTCTTGAGATGGGCGGCCAGAAGCGTATCCTTCGCCTTGAGCTGCCGCACCAGCCGGGCGAGGGCAAAATCCACGTCCTCTTTGCTGGCCGCTTGCTTGTTGGTTTGCAAGTACCGCAGTACCAGATGCCGGTCGATCACTTGCTCCAGAGCATGCTTCCGCAGCCGGGCCAGGGCTTCCCCGGCGAGCTTCTGCCCCTTGAGCGCCAGGGCAATTTCCCGCGCGACCTCCGCCGCCCCAATCGCCTCATTATCCACCGTCGCCGCCGCGTGCTTCGGCCCCGCAGCCGGCTTTTCATCTTCGGGCGCAACGCAAGTAACTGCCAAAACAAAAAACAATGGGCTCAGATTCATGGAATTGCTCAATCAGCAAGACAGTGCCCCTGTCTCTCTCCGCGATCCTCTGCGGCCTCCGCGGTAAATCTCTCCCGCCTTTGCTAAGGCAGCTCAATATTCTTCAGCTCAAACTCAATCGGTATCCGCACGATGGCGGCCGGCGTTTTGTAGATGAACTTGTAACCCTTGGCGGAAGTCTCTTCCCCCAGGTCGAACTTGAAGTCCAGCCCCACTTCGTTCGCCCCCGTCGAAGTCGCTTCCAAACCGGCCACTTCAATCCGATTCCCCGACTTGTCCAGCAGGTAGCACTCGTTGTCGTAAATCCAGCCTTGATGGGATTCCAGGGCTTTCCCCGCGTCGCCGAATTTGACCCGCACCTTCACGTCGTAGATTTCCTCACTCTTGCGGCATTCCCGCATCACCACGGTCACGCCCCCCCGCTCCTGCTCGACTCCCTTGGCTTTTTCCAGGTCGGTGAACTCGAATTCCTCCACGCGGCCCAGCACCAGGGCCGACATCTTTCCCTTGATGGACGCAATCTGCTTCACGCTCCGCGGCGGCAACTGGAACCCCAGCTCCAGCTCCACGCCGGCGTTCGTACCCCGCACCGGAAACTCCAGCGTCTCCCCTCCGGCGTCGCTCATCAATTCTCCCCCCGCGTCATCCGTCCCTTTCATGTCCCCCGGCGCCAGCTCCAGCACCACCGGCCGCACCCGCGGCTCCCAGGCCACGTCCACCGTCAGGCGGAGCCCCTTGTTCATGGGATTCCGCAAGTCGCTTGTCGCCTCCAGCTTCGTCGGCTCCAGGCGGAACAGCCCGCTGTAGCTGCCGCGGGTGGTGCGGGGAAGCGAACCTTCGCCCCGCGCGACATAGGCCAGCGCCCCGGTCTCCACGTCGTAGTTGTAAAGCTGCAAGTTGGCGGCATCGAGCACGGTATCGAGGGCCTGCCAGAAGGGAACTTTGTCCAGGGCCAATTTCACCTTCGGGTCCGGCGTTTCCTGCATCATTTCCTCGCGCTTGTCGACGACCTTGTTGCCGGTCTGCTTCTCAATCGCGGCCATCGCCTCGGAGAGGGTCATCTCGCCGCTGAGCGTGACAAACGCTGGCTTAGTCGAGGCTTCTACTGCAGCGGCCAACAGGGCGCTGTACACGCGCCGCAGCCGGTTCTTCACTTCGGCCGGCGTGCGGGCATCCGGCTTGGGGAGCAGCGGCAGCACGTCTTGTCCCAAGGCAATCAATTCCTTCTCGGCCGCTTCGCGCTTCGCCTGCTCGCTGGCATCGAGCTGCTTGATGAGGGCCCGGACTTTGGGAGCAATCTGATCCGACGCCGATTTTTCTTCCTTCTTTTCTTCTTTTTTGTCGTCCTTCTTTTCGACTACCTTGGCCGGAGACTTCGTCTCTTCGCCCTTCGCCGGCTCTGCTTTCTTCGTTGCCGCCTTGGCAGCCTCCTTCGCCGGCTCCGCTTTGGCGGCCTTGGCTTCCTCGGGGGCACTCATTAGGCAGGCAAGGACCAACAGCGTTGCATTCACGGCAAACCTCCCTCGCAGGGGATAAGAAAGACCTTCGTCTCCAGCAATCTCATTCTATAAGACGCCAGCCCCAGGGTGCCATTCCCAATGATTTCGTAGCGACCCGTGGCCCGTTTGCGCGCCAAGGCCGGTGGCACGCCCACTGAGCACAACTCTATTTTACGTATCCGTGTTCCACAAACCAGTTCCAGGCGTCCGTGATGGATTCCTCCAAAGGGCGGTTGCGGAACGCCAGCTCCTGTTCCGCTTTCGCGCTAGAAAAGCAGTGCTGCTGGCAAGACATTCGCATTCCCGCGGTGTTCAGGTTCGGCTCGCGGCCGGTGACGCGGCCCCAAAAGTCCCCCGCTAAAGCTCCTACCCAGCGGTTAAATGGTCCGGCGCGAAACCGCGGACCACGCTTGCCTGCCGCCGCCGCGAACTTCTTCCAGGAGTCCATATAGGTCAGGTTATGGCCTCCCAGGATGTATTTTCCGCGGGCCGACGGGGACTTTGCCGCCGTCACAATGGCTGCCGCTACATCCCGCGCATCGGCCACGCTGAACGCCCCCGTGGGGGCGAGCGGAGCAAAGCGAGCCACCTCCAGCAGCATCTTGCCGCTGGATGGCTTCCAGTCCCAAGGGCCGAGCATGAATCCGGGGTTCACAATCACGGCGGAGAGTCCTTGCTCCATCTCTTTCTGCACCGCCTCTTCTCCCGCCCGCTTGGTAGCCACGTAGGGGCACAGGATAACGCCGGGCAAAGCGGTCTCTTCGGTCGCGGGGTTATCGAGCCGACCCAGACCGAGCGCGTTGACGGTCGAGACATGCACCATGCGCGCACCGGCGGCTCGCGTTGCGGCAGCGACGTTCTTGGCCCCCTCCACGTTGGCCGACTGATGTTCCTTGAGTTGCGACCAGCCAATTTGTACGTGGCCCGCGGAATGGATGACGACGTCCACGCCCTCCACGCCCTTTTGAACCGAGGCAACGTCCGTCACGTCCCCGATATGTTGCTCGACCTCCAGACCGTCGAAGGGACGCTTGTCGCTGCCCGCGCGGGAGAGCACGCGCACCTGCTCGCCCTCTTCCAGTAAGCGGCGAACGATGTTATTCCCCAAGAGGCCGGTCGCCCCTGTCACCAGATATTTCATCGATCCTGCCCTCTGTGGCCCGCATGTCCGCTCACGGAGTGAGCGGACTACAATAGCGGCTTCCAAAAGATAGAGGAATACCTTCGGATGAGTCAACTTGCACGCGCTGCCGATAGCAATCCCCATCACGTCGTCGTCAAGCCAGTTACTACCTGGTGGCAGCGGCGGCAGTTCCTGAATGTGCCGTGGGACATCTACGGCGGCGATCTCAACTGGGTCCCGCCCCTGCGGGGCAACGCCAAGGAGATGGTGAACTACACCAGGCATCCTTTCTACGACACCGCCGAGATCCAGACCTTCCTCGCCTACCGCAACGGCGCGCCCGTCGGCCGCGTGGCCGCCGTCGTCAATCACGCTCACAACGAGCGATATCACGAGAAGCGGGGCTTCTTCGGCTTCTTCGAGTCTGAGGACAGCCAGGAGACGGCCACCGCCCTGCTCGACGCAGCCCGCGAGTGGCTCCGCGGCAAAGGAATGACCGCCATCCGCGGGCCGATGAACCCGTCCATGAATTATGAATGCGGCCTGCTGATTAACGGCTTCTTCGAGCCCCCCACGTTCATGATGACCTACAACCGCCCCTACTATCAGCGGCTCATCGAAACCTACGGCTTCACGAAGGTGCAGGACATGGCCGCCTTCTGGGGGCACATGAACATGATTTCCGGCCTGGACAAGAAAATGGCCTTCATCATTACCGAGTGCCAAAGCCGGTTCGACGTCAAGCTCCGCCGTCTCGACCCCAAACACTTCGACCGCGACGTGCGGCTGTTCCTGGACATCTATAACCGCTCGCTCGTCGGCACCTGGGGCTTCGTTCCCATCTCGGCCGGGGAAACCAAGGCCATGGCCCACGGCCTCAAGATGCTGATCGTTCCCGAGATGACCACCATCGCTGAAATCGAAGGCAAAGCGGTCGGTGCGGTCTTCGGCCTGCTCGACTACAACCCCCGCATCAAGGAAATCGGCGGCCGCCTGTTCCCCTTCGGGTTCCTGAAGCTCCTCTTCAACCGCCGAGACCTGAGGCGGGTTCGCCTCATCAGCACCAACGTCATCCCCGAGTATCAAAAATGGGGCGTCGGCCTGCTCATCGTCTCCCAATTCGTCCCCGCATGCAAAGCTTGGGGCATCCAGGAAGCCGAGTTTAGCTGGGTGCTGGAGAGCAACACGCTCTCGTACGGCACGCTGAAGCGAGGCGGGGCGAAGATCACGAAGACGTACCGGATATTCGATTATGAGATGCCGGCGCAAGGCTAAGGGTGGCGTCGAGTCGGCCGATTCTTCCAGCACATGATCCTCCTCTCCCTCCAATCCCTCGTCAAACACTACGGCCCCGATCCGGTGCTGGCGGGTGTGACGTTCGATATTCGCCCCGGAGAGCGAGCATCGCTGGTGGGGCCAAACGGAGCGGGCAAGACGACCCTGCTGAAGATTATTGCCGGCCGCGAAGAGGCGGATAGCGGCACGGCTGAGTTGCACCCGACGGTCCGGCTCGGCTTTCTCGAGCAACAGCCGGAGTTTGAGCCGGGGAAGACGGTGTGGGAAGAGGCCAGGAGCGCGCTCGACGAATTGCTCAGTTTTTCGCACGAGGCGGAAGAGCTGGGGCATGCGATGAGCACCGTGACGGAAGACTCTGAGCGGAAACGGCTGGAGCGGCGGTTTGAGTTTGTGCAGCACCAGCTTCATCATCACGACGTCTACAACCTGGACTACAAAATCGAGCGGGTCCTCTCCGGCCTCGGGTTCACCAAGGCCAGTTACGAACAGCCGCTGGAAACTCTCTCGGGCGGCCAGCAAAACCGCCTGCTCCTCGCCAAGCTGCTGCTGGCGGAGCCCGATTTGATGCTGCTGGACGAGCCTTCCAACCATCTCGATATCGACGCCACCGAGTGGCTGGAAAACTTCCTGCTCGAAACCGACCAGTCGGTCCTCGTCGTCAGCCACGACCGCTACTTCCTGGACCGTGTCACCAACCGCACGCTGGAGCTCTATCAAGGGACCGTCGAGTCCTACCCCGGCAACTTCACGCAGTACAAGCGGCTGAAAGCGGAGCGGGTGGAGCTGCAAAGAAACGCCTACGTCCGGCAGCAGGAAGAAATCATCAAGCTGGAAGAGTACGTCGCCAAGTACCGCTTCGGCGTCCGGCATGCACAGGCCGAGGACCGTCGCAAAAAACTGGACCGCCTGGAACGGGTGCCGCCGCCGCGCGAAATCAAGCCGCCGCCGATGGGCTTTCCCCCCGCCTCCCGCACCGGCGACATCGTCCTCCGCGTGGAGCGGCTGGCCAAAGCCTACGACAAGCCGCTGTTCAAGAATCTCACCTTCGATCTGCTTCGCGGCGAAAAGTGGGGCATCCTTGGCCCCAACGGCTGCGGCAAAACCACGCTGCTCCGCTGCATTCTCGGCAGCGAGCAGCCCGACGAAGGTCGGGTCATCCTCGGCAGTGGCGTGAAGGTCGGCTACTTCGACCAGATGCTGACCGGCCTCGACCCCGAGATGGAAGTGGTCGATGCCGTCCGCCCCGATCACAAGGAATTCGTCCTCCAACAGCGGCGGGACCTGCTCGCCCGCTTCGGCATCACCGGCGACATGGCCCAGCAAAAAGTCGGCAGCCTCTCCGGCGGCGAACGGAACCGCACCGCCCTCGCCCGCCTGGCCGCGATGGACCCCAACGTCCTGATCCTCGACGAACCAACCAACCACCTCGACCTCTGGGCCCGAGACTCGCTGGAACGGGCCCTTAAGGAATTCGAAGGAACCGTCCTCTTCGTCAGCCACGACCGCTACTTCCTCAACCAGGTCGCCACCAAGCTTCTCGTTGTCGAACCAGGCCGCTTCCGCGTCATCGACGGCAACTACGACACCTATCTCCACCTCGTGAAGCAGGGCCTTGCCAAAGACGCCCGCGCCGCCGTCGCCGAAAAGTCCTCCGGTTTGAACAAATTGTCTGCTGACCAGGAAGACCGAGACAAACGTCCGCCGAAGGAACGCCGCAAACGCAACTTCCCCTACCGCAAACTCCCCGACATCGAAGCCGAAATCGCCCAGCGCGAAGCCCGCCTGAGCGTGCTCCACGATCTCTTTGCCGACCCCGAGGTCCACAAAGACGGCAGTCGAATCAAGAGCCTCAAAGCCGAGCTCACCGAGCACGAAGCCGCCCTTCCCCTGCTCTACGAACACTGGGAAGAAGCCAGCGAGCAAAAGTAGTCCGCTCACTCCGTGAGCGGACATGTCGGCACACGGAGTGTGCCGGCTACAATTTCGTGAACCCCACTCCACCTTGCACCCTCCCGCCAAGGCGCTAGAATCAACACGTCCCTTCCCCTCCTGCCACTCTCTCCGCACACAGGCCCCATGCCCCGCGCCTCCACCCCGTCCAAACCACGACCGAGTACTGACGCCCCCAAGGCCAACGGCCATTCCCGCCCGCTCATCGACCCTCCCCTCAATCGCATCCAGCATGGCGACTGCATCGCGGGGATGAAGGCCCTCCCCGCCGGCTGTGTGGACCTCGTTTTCGCCGATCCGCCGTTCAACATCGGCTACGACTACGACGTCTACGACGACCGTCAGCACAGTGACGACTATCTCGGCTGGTCGCGCGACTGGATCACCGCCGTCCATCGGGCCCTCCGCCCCGACGGCACGTTCTGGCTCGCCATCGGCGACGAATACGCCGCCGAGCTCAAGCTGCTCAGTCAGGAAGTTGGCTTTCATTGTCGTAGCTGGGTCATCTGGTACTACACTTTCGGCGTGAACTGCAAAACCAAGTTCAGCCGTTCGCACGCCCACCTCTTCCACTTCATCAAGGATCCGCAGCACTTCACCTTCCGCAGCGAGGAACTGGAAAACCGCATCCCCTCCGCCCGCCAGCTCGTCTATGCCGACGCCCGCAGCAACCCCAGCGGCCGGCTGCCGGACGACACCTGGATTCTCCGCCCCCAGGACCTGGCCGGCTGCTTCTCCGCCGAGGAAGACACCTGGTTCTTCTCCCGAGTCGCCGGCACGTTCAAAGAACGCTCCGGGTTCCACGGCTGCCAGATGCCCGAGCAGCTCCTCGGCCGCATCATCCGCATCTGCTCCGAGGAGGGGGACATCGTCCTCGACCCCTTCGCCGGCAGTGGCACCACCCTGGCCGTCGCCAAAAAACTCCACCGCAGCTACCTCGGCTTCGAGCTTTCCGCCGACTACGTCACCCAAGCCACCGCCCGCCTCGCCGCCATCACCCCCGGCGACCCGCTGAGCGGCGCCCCCGAGCCGACCATGTCCGCCCCCAGCACCCTCAAGGGGAAACGCCTGGCGGACAAGAAAAGTAGGCCGCGACTCCGTCGCGCGCCCTCTTCCTCATGACCCCCCCATTTCTACTGATTTATTCATGATTCACGCCCTTTCCGTTTCGAGACTTACGTCAATTCAATTCTCTGTAACACATGAATTTGTAACCACTTGTGCATTATTCACTCGACGTAACCTTGATTCATGCTCCGGTTTTTGATTCACCGGCTTATCGGTTCCCGCGCGGCTCCCAGCCTAGCGATTTCCGCAGTTGTTTCAGCTCCGCTTCGATCTGCCGAGCCAGCGCCAGGTATTGCTTTCCCGGCTTTCCCGGCCGCATGACGACCTCGAGTTTGACGTAATTCTCCTTCACCACTGTCCTGACCCTTACCTGCTCCTGGCAGCTCCGCTCATACCCCTCGAGCACCCCCGCCCGCGCCCGCTCCAGGAGGGCCACATGCTCCATGACCGCCGCCAGGAACCTCTCCACCCCCTCCCTGGAATAAGCCCTCTTATCTCCTCTCCCCCTGGGAGAGGCCGGGTGAGGGTTCTGGCATGATTCCTGGCGCACAATCAGCTCCGTCGTTTCCACCACGGTCTCCACCTCCGTTCGCCCCGCAAATCCCGCGTTTTCCCGTTCCATTGCCAGTCTCCTCACTTAGGGTAGCCTCGCTCTCCGCGCTCCGCCGGCGCGTTCATGAACATAATTATACACATGTTCATGTAGCCAGTAAAGCCCCCGGCCAAGATTTTTTGCCGTGGGGTAGGCTTCCAGCCTGCCCAAACACCAGTCCGGCAGCCAGCGATTCCGACACCAGCCCGACGCGCAAGCGAGGGAATTCCGCGCGCGCGTCAATCACCCCTGCCCAATCCGCTAAAATAAGCCCATGCACGACGACCAAAAACGCGGCCCACTCGCAGCCCCCCTCCTGGCCGGCGCCGCGCTCCTCATCCTCCTCCCCCTCCTCTACATCCTCAGTTGCGGCCCAGCCGTCGCCCTCATGACCCGCGGCTATCTCTCCCGCGAGGCCTTCGACATTGCCTACCATCCCCTCCGCCTCGCCTCCCAAAGCTCCACTTGGATGGGCCAGGCCCTCGAATGGTACGCCCAACTATGGGCAGCCTGAGTGCCGGGGGAGTTACCGCGACTGAGTTGCTTGACGACGAGGTGACCAAAGTAGGCGGCACTTCCGTGGGCCAATCTCGTTACGGCAATACCGGCACATTTCCAAACTGCCGAAAATGCTCATCGACCGCCGCGGCTGTTTGAATTCCCAAGTCGCCCATCACGATCCTGCTCGTGCAATCCGTAAAGCTCCACCCCGCCGCCGCCCGCTGCTGAAACAAAATCCAGGCGCGGCGGATTTGATCGGGGGTAACGAAGTGAATTTGCAGCACGTCCTTGTGAAAGAAGAAGTGACCCGCAACTAGCGCGCGAGATAGACGCCTGCGGGCCATGAGCAAAGTCAACGTCTCATCCACGCAGTAATCGGTCGTCAGGAGCGGCTCCGTGTTGGCGCTGAGCCAATCATCAATCCTCTGATGATGAGGATCGTCGGGAACGAAATTGGCGAACCAAGCGCCGGTGTCCACAAAAACCATCACGGCTCTCCATAGAGCGCCTTGTCATGATCCGCCCCGCTGAAGTTGTCTCCAGGATTCTCATTGGGCAGAGCGATGATTTCGTCCATGGCAGCCCGCAACTTTCTCCGCGTTTCCTCGGTCATCCTGTCGGGATTCGCCGGCGGCGCGGACGGCGAAACCACTACGGCCACCTCCGTCCCGTCCGGGATAGCCGGGTTCCCATCGAGTACGACGACGCCGTTGTGAACTGTGCCGTGGAATGTCATAGAAATGCTCCTCTCCCCGAGTCGTGGCTATTACGGCGCTCCGTACAACACCTTGTCATGATCTGCCCCGCTAAACGGCTCTGCGGTCCCCTCAATGGGCAGCGCCGCGATCCGGTCGAGAATCGCCAACACTCTCAGCCGCTCTTCTTCGGTCATCCGATCCGGAGCAGCGGACTTCACGGCAGCCGGCGCAACCTCGACCGACACCTCCGTCCCGTCCGGGATAGCCGGGTTCCCATCGAGTACGACGATGCCGTTTTGAACTGTGCCGTGGAATGTCATACCCTCAGTCTATCTCCCCGCTGCCGCCAGGCAACGCGCCCGCGCATCCCCCTCGGCTGGCACGCAGGATGAGGCCCTTTTTCCGCCCCCTCCGGGCCGCTTTCGGACGAAGCTCCAGTTGGATCGGCCATTCCCTCGAATGGTACGCCCAACTAAGGGCGGCCTGAGTGAATCCCCTTCGTCCGCCTCGCCGACCTCCCCCAGCGCCTCTCCTGCACCTACCCCACCGCCAAGTCCGACATCACCCGCCTCATCGCCGCCGGCATCCTCAGCGAAGTCCCGAACGTCCGCCTCAAAACCTTCTTCGCCCCACGCGTTTATGAAATTGCCTACGAGCGGCTGACCGCGCAGGATTCGTAAGTCAAGAAGTGAGCCGCAACCCGCAGCGGCGAAGTGCGGCTCGAATGGGAAAACGGCAGCCGCAACTTTGAGATTGAAGTCCAGGGAGTAAGAACGGCTACGTACTTTCTAGTCGAATGATGGGACAGGGGACGAAACTAGCGCGTCAATTTGTGTCCCATTCCGAGGAGCCATTGTTTCAGAGCTTTGCACTGCTGTCCGCTCTTTCCTTCGGCGATCTTGATATTGGCCCGGCTAAGATTCCAGAGCTTCTCGTCTCCAATCGCTTGCCGGTACTCCTTGCCCATGCAGACAAAGATCTCTCGGTAGCGAACTTTCTTGCAGACTCTCTTAAGGTGACTTACGTTATCGGGCAACTGACGCACCGCGTCCGCCCGAGTCATCTTCTTGTCGTAGCCTTTGATCCGCTTGGTCGGTGAAATCACTCCAAATTTCGCCGAACAAATACGGATATCAACGTCCTTGGGGAAACTTCCAGCTCTCTGAAGTTTTTTTATCGAGCGATAGACTTGGCCATCGTAGCGGTCAAACGCCGCGACGGTCGCTCGTCCGCGGCGCTTGCGCTTCGAGCAACCGATGATAAGAAGGCGTCTTCCAAAGATTTTTTCCACAACCCGTTTCTCCACACAGCCTCGGGTCAGCATGAACCGCAGTTCCTGCTCGTCGAGGCCTTTCACGTCACTTAACCGGAGGTCTTTGAGCGCAACACGTGTTGCCTTTCTCAGCCGACCCTTCTTGATGATTTCGATAAGCGCATCGCGCTTCTCATAGTTAAATATCCAGCCTTTGTAGTCGCTGCCCCAAACCTCAAGCTCTTCGAACAGCCTCAAGCGACTCGGGTGGAGCACGCCTAGTAGAAAGAGCCACGCCCGGTCAAACTCTTCTCGAATACCTTGGACAACGTCCTTCAGGAATCCCTCTGAGTGTACCGTCACATACCGGGCGCTCTTCTCGCGCTTTTTCAGAAGTCCGCCGACCGCAATATGCTCGTATCCTATGTTTTCTAACTCTTCATAACACTCGCAATACTCGTCGGCTGTGCGCCCCTGGGTTACGCCCACCAGCTTGAATCTCCGACGCGACTTTGCGTATTCTCGCATCGCTAATCTGGCGCTCTTTACCGTCTCGGGCATGTTGCCCATCGAATCGATAATCACCCCATAATCCGCCCCCATTCTGTCGTATTCTCTAAAGAGGTCCGCATAACTTAGGTGACAGCCTCCCTTACAAAAAATGCCGCTGTCGACCATCTTCACAGTGCGCTCCGCGATAGCCTCATCCGTGGGCTGCCCATTCGGATAGATTACTTCAGTTCCGCGAGGATAGTTTTTGTAAAGTTTCTTGAAGTTATCCGTCGTGGTCACAGCTTGCGTTAGAATCCCAACAATGCCATTGGGAGGCAACGTCATTCCTTTGATGATTGACAACGAGATCGGCCGGTCGGCAACGAAAAATGGGATCATTCGCTTCTACCCATTCTGGTTGTCTCTAAGCCAAAGGAGTACGGCCCGATCGGCATTCGGAAGCTTTACGGGAAACGGCGTTCCCTTCAAGCCTGTCGCGTCATGACTCGCAACCAACCACTGGCCTGGGGTAAAGCTAAAACTCTGCTCTAGTGACTCCTCCGAAATTGCAAATGCTTCCGCAATGGCTTCGCGGTCGGTCTTTCTTGGAAGCTTGCTGATGAAATACGTATGTGGCTGGGCCATAATCGAGGTGTCTAGATACCGAATCCGCTGAGTCGCAATCCCGAGCCCAAGTCCAAATTTTCGCCCGCGCCGCGCAAGCAATGTCGCTTGCTCGACAACGCTCGCGTCCGATTCAGACTGGCTTATGAACACGTCAGCCTCGTCGAAGACAAATGAGATCGCGGGGTGCAACAGGCTTCTTGTGCGGCGATCCTCAAATGCATTCTCGACCATTTGGCGAGCAAGAGTAGCAATGGCTCTTTCATTTTCTCCAATCACAACGAGTAATGAAGGCGAAAAAACGTGACTCGCTGTCTTTGGTTGAAAATTCAGTGAGCTTGTCAATTCGTAGGCTGAAGTAGATACGCGTCGGTTCAATGCCCCACGGCTACCTCCAAGATCGCGAACATTCGCCATTACCCTGTCAATCGCTTTTTGAGCTGTTTGGGTAGTTGTCTTAGCCTTCTGCTGTTGCAGAAGGCTAGCAACTTCGTTGAGTTGCTTGTCCCTTTCTCCTCCCTCAGCCGCGAACGCTGACTGCATCATCGGCGCAAGTTGCTCCGTGAGTTGGCCGAGCAACTCCTTCGTCGCTGCGGCGCTTCCTCCAAATCGGCTGCTTGTAAATATCGTCGCAAGTGCATCGCCAATATTATAACTTGCCCCTACTCCCTGCTCTGTGGTGGTTTCGTAAAAAACAAGCTTGCCATCCTTTATAAGCCTGGAGAGAGGTTTGACGTAGAGGTCTCGGTAGGGTCGCAAGTTACTCGGCAGTGTGATGCGATCAGACCAGTGCTCAGCCGCGGATGCGATAAGTTGGTTCGTCTCGGCACTGTTCGGGCTTTCGGCAGAGGCAATCGCAGCTTTTAACAGCAGTTCGTCAACAGAGTTTCTCCCGGCGACTACGATTCGGCTGTACTGATGTTGTACGAGTTGATCGATGAGCAGTCCGGTATACTCATCCATAAGGTCAAAGACCACTCCCTTGTAGATCTCGGAACCATTTCTAGATGGTTCGCGGCCTAACATCAGCCGCATCAGAGTGCTCAGCAAATTGCTCTTTCCTGCTCCGGTAAAGCCGAAGACACCGAAATGCAGCGCCACTAACTGCGGTACCGAAATTCGCACTTTTACCGAATTTTGAACGACATGATATCCAATTTCTACGCTCGTCTGCGCATCAAGCTTATGATTGACGATTGAATCCGTCATTTCCGGACTCAAGAGTCGTACTTCAAATCCAGGCATTGGCTTTGATCTATCTGAAAATGCCTGGGGCAATTCTATTGCGGTCGAACTGACCTTGAATGCAAGCCGAAGAGGAATCGCCTCGCATCGAATGCGGGACACGTCGTCGCGATTTTGATCGTCCCATTGCGTCCAATCACTACGTGCATTTTGCGCCGAAGCCACTGTAAACGCTGGATATCCTCCATCACCCGGTCCCTGAATCGCGTAATGCCACGGATGAACTTGGTCTACTTGCAGAATGCTGTATTCTTCATAAGTGCGGTCTCGATCTTGAGCTTGCCCCGTCGGAGTTGGCGGCTCTCGATCCGAGAAGTTGCGTACGGCGATAAGGCTGCCTTCGCGGATTTCATTAAAAAGTGCGCGCGTATATTCAAACCAAATCGTCGCGCGATAGCCGGTATTCGGGTCCGGTGCCAAGCCAAGTAGAATACCCTTGCTCCACTCCTTTTCGTTCCACGGAACTGCCATTATTTTCTCCTCGTCTGGTCGCGTAAGTCGCGGAACGACCAGGAAAGTGGATTTCCCCGCATGCGTTGGACGCTGGACCGAACCAGGTCGTTGATCTGTCGGCCAAGTGCCTTTGCACCTTGGTCGGCGCGATGAAGCGGGTCGGGTTGTCCCACGGCTTCGGGAAAACAGTTCCTTGTCAACAAATAGGCAACGAGCGTGGCAATGTCTTGTGCTGGATTATTCACGGCACCGCTTTCATAAATCAGCGGTCGTACAACACTGTCGCGCGTGACAATAGGGGCTGTCGAGCGATTCGGGCTGTCGAAATGCGGGTTTGCCAAACGATCCATAAATAGCACATGTCCCATAAGCGGTACATCCTTGTCAGTCCGCCTTTGTACAAACATTTGAACAAGACTTCTCGGAA
Organism: Pirellulaceae bacterium; assembly: GCA_051004015.1. Lineage (GTDB taxonomy): Bacteria > Planctomycetota > Planctomycetia > Pirellulales > Pirellulaceae > SXOA01. Next base: position 28,804 of record JBPCKT010000073.1, read on the forward strand.
ATAGGCCGTCGCTGGGTGCGAGGATATTTCCCTTTACTCCTGTAATTACTTGATTGCCGTTTTCATCGGCAACTGCCCGTAATGTCATGAAAAGCGCGTCAAATTCAACAGTTGTCCACGGCTCTGAAACAGTCGGGTCGATGAGCGGAATCATCTCGCAGATTAAGCGATCCGACCCGGCGGGCTCAAGAGTTGAAGGCACCGTCATTCGTTTCGTTGCGTGCAATACGCTAAGCAAATTACGTGACCAGTACCGTGACGCACTGTCCTTAACGACGCCAATCAATAGGATGCGTCGCCGCCAGCATAGCTCAACCAAAAGTCGTTGCCCAACACCAATCAGAAACTTCAGATCCTCGGTGTCCATCCACCTGGCTCGTCGTCGCGACCCTTTCGGATAACGCAATTGCAGAGCATCGAGCCGCCGCTCGCGAAAGAGTGAGTTGCAGACATTCTCGAACAGTCGGCGCAAGTCGTACCAACGCTGTCGCAATGTTCTCGGTTGACCATCGGCAAGAGTTGCCAATGGGTTCACCGCGTCACCGGATAAGCGAAAGGCGGCGTATTTTTCAAAGGCACCAACCAATCGGTCGCGAAGCTGCGGCTCCTCGATCTGTAAGTTGGATTCCCTGAGAAGATCGCTTATCGAAAATGGCGTTCCTGGATCGCGTTCTCCCGGTTCCCCTATCTTCCAGTAATCCGAGAGCTTCGCGACGACACACTCCGCGAGAGCGTTGGCACGCCAGCTTGGGACGCCGAGCGTCTCATCCATTGGATGAGCGTGTGCAACTAAGCCGTCGGCAGGTTCGAAGGGGCGATTCCAAACGTCAATGTGTGCGTCGACCCACCCGAGGGTTTGTCGTCCATAGGTGAACGGATGCACTAAGTGCATTACATCGTTGCTCAACAGAATGCTAGATAAGCTTTGGTCGAGCAAAACGATTCTGGGTGGATTATCCTCGCTGACGCGCCGATAGGCCAAGTAGATTTCGGCAAGCTGCATCAGCGAAGTATGGATCGATGTCGCCGTGGAGCGAGCCGAATCGTCGCCGCGAAAAAGCCATTCCTCGTCTTCCAAGAGCTCAAGACTCGTGAGCGGCACCGGAAGATAAGCAACCACGCTGGTATCTTCACTTGGGGACCAACGCCGGTAATCGAGTCGTTGGCCTTCGGCATTGATAATCAGCTCGCCTTGCTGGGCATACGAGGCACCGTAGAACACGAGAAGTTCGGAGAGCATTTCTTTCCCGCACGTCCCGTCAATTGCGGCAAAATGAAGGCCACCTGCCCCATCGCTGTACTGATCCCGAAGGTTCTGTAAAGCGCTTAACCACCTTGGGCTGGCGCGGTCGTGAATCCAGTCATAGCGCCGTATGAGCTTGGAAAAAACTGGGGAATACAGCGTTCGAAGTGCCTCCAGAGCACCACGGCGTTGATTATCGAAATCAGAGAGGCTGCCCTCAAGCGCCTCGCGATACCGACCATAAATGTCGCCGATATCGGACATGCCCGCCCCTAAAGTAAGACAGAACGACGCGCTCTATAGTGTCTCAAGCCAATTTCTCGGTATCAGGACCTGGGGACGAAATCCAGGCTAATCTCACGCGTCTAAACATCCAAATTCCTCACCTCCAGCGCATGCTTTTCGATAAACTCCCGGCGGGGTTCGACTTTTTCGCCCATGAGGATGCGGAACATGTCGTCGGCGGCGGCGGTGTCGAGCATGCTGATTTGGACGAGGGTGCGGTTGGCGGGGTCGAGGGTGGTGTCGCGGAGCTCTTCGGCGTTCATTTCCCCCAGGCCCTTGAAGCGGGTGACGGTCATTCCCTTTTGCCCCATCTCGCGGACGGCGGCGACCAGGCTGCGGATGTCTTCCAGCCGGATTTCGGTTTCGCCGCGGCGGAGGATGTAGCGGGGCTCCTCGGTGCCGGTCCGCTCCTGGGGGATGAGCATGTCGAGCGTGAAGCCGAACTCCTTCTTGAGGTCGGCCAGGCCGGAGTTGATGGTGCGGACCTCGTGCAATTCCGTGATGTGGAGCAGGGCGGCTTTGCCGGGAGGTAACGTAGCGGAATCACCCGCACCGTTCGCACCAGGGGCCGGAGCAGCCTGCACCGATTCAGCCGGGGCTTCGCCGACGCTGGGGGCCGCGCCGGTGGCGGCTTCTTCTTCCTCGAGAAAGGTGTCGAGAGCGGTGCGGTTGACGAACCAGCGCTCCTTGTGGCCGAGGACGACGTGGAAGACGGGGAGGCGGCCGTCCGTGTCTTTTCGCTCGGCGTGGAGCTTGAGGCTGATGCCGCGGCGCTCCAGGGCGATGAGGGCCTCTTCCATTTGGGCCAGGGTGGTGGTGAGCCGTTGCATTTTGGCTCCGCCGATGGTCCGGCCGTCCTGCAGGTCGAGCTCGGTATCGGCCAGGCCCCGCTCCAGGAGCTGGGTCTTCATGATCTCGTCGGTCTGGACATAGTAGGTTTTGTTCTTGCTCTTCACGCGGAACAGCGGCGGCTGGGCGACGTAGATGTGGCCGGTGGCCACGAGCTGGTACATCTGCCGGTAGAAGAAGCAGAGGAGCAGCGTGCGGATGTGGCTGCCGTCCACGTCGGCGTCGGTCATGATGACGATCTTGTTGTAGCGGAGCTTCCCCAGGTCCTGGTCGGCCCCAATGCCGGTGCCGATGGCCAGGATCATGCTCTGCACTTCCTCGTTGGCGAGGACCTTGTCCTCCCGCGATTTGTAGGCGTTGATGATTTTGCCCCGCAGCGGCAGGATGGCCTGAAACTGCCGCAGCCGGCCCCCTTCGGCCGAGCCGCCGGCGGAATCCCCTTCGACGAGGTAGAGCTCGCACTCTTCCATGTTCTTGCTGAGGCAGTCCCGCAGCTTGCCGGGCAGCCCGCCGCCGAAGAGCAGCCCCTTGCGATTCCGCATCACTTCCTTGGCCTTGCGGGCCGCTTCGCGGGCCTCGGCAGCGAGGAGAGCCTTGCGGACGATGTTCTTGGCGACCTTGGGGTTCTCTTCCAGGTACTTGCCGAGGAATTCGCCAAAGCTGGTGTTGACGATGCCATCGACCTCGGGATTGTTGAGGCGGTTCTTGGTCTGGGCCTGGAACTGCGGCTCGGCGACGCGGACGGCGATGATTACGGTCAGCCCTTCGCGAAAATCGTCCCCCGTGGGAATCAGGTCCTTGAAGAGGTTCTCTTTCTTGCCGTAGTTGTTGAGCGTGCGGGTGAGGGCCGTGCGAAAGCCGACGACGTGGGTGCCGCCGTCGGGAGTGTGGATGCTGTTGACGTAGGAGTGGAGGTTCTCGGTGTATTCGTTGGAGTATTGCAGGGCGACTTCGATCTGCACATCCTCGGCCTGGGCCTTGTGGTAGATGACTTCGCTGTGGACCGCCTCGCTGGCCCGGTTCAGATGCTCGACGTACTCGACGATGCCGCGGAGGTAACAGTATTCCTCGGTGCTGTTGATCCGCTCGTCGTGGAACCGAATGCGGATGCCGCTGTTGAGAAAGGCCAGCTCGCGGAGGCGGCGCTGCAGCAGATCGTGCTGGAACTTGGTGGTGGTGAAGATTTCGGCGTCGGGCTTGAAGGTGATTTTGGTGCCGCGCTTGGTGGTCGCGCCGATCTTTTTTAGGGTGCCGAGGGGGACGCCGGCCTCGAACTCCTGCTGGTACATGGCGTCGTTACGGCAGATGGTGGCTTCGCACCAGCGGGAGAGGAAGTTGACCGCCTTGAGGCCGATGCCGTGCAGGCCGCCGGAGGTCTTGTAGCTTTGCTTGTCGAACTTGGCCCCCATGTTGAGGTTGGTCATGGCCGCTTCCAGCGTGCTGACGTCCCGCCCTTTTTCGGCCGACATCTGTTCGTGCTTCTCCACGGGGATTCCGCGGCCGTCGTCCTCGACGCTGACCGAGCCGTCGTTGTTGATGGTGACGATGATCAGCGTGGCGAAGCCGGCCATCGCTTCGTCGATGGAGTTGTTGACGAGCTCGTAGACCAGGTGATGCAGCCCCTGGACGGAGCTGTCGCCGATGTACATGCCATAACGCTCGCGGACGTGGTCGCGGTCGGAGAGCTTTTTGAACTTGTCCGAGGTGTAGTCTTCCGCGGAAGCGCCGTTGTTGCCATTAGCGCCATTCGCGCTGAGTGCGCTGCTGGTTTCGGCGAGAGATTCGGACTGGGGCGGGGTCTTTTCGAGAGTATTTTCAGGCATGGCGTGCGATGTGTCCGTTCTAAGGAGGGGGCAAGTTTCCGTACTTGCGAAGGAACCTACGAAAGGTTACCGACTTTGAATTTGAGGCCGGTGATTTTCTGCTCGGGGGCGAGGGATGCGAGTTGTTTGACGAGCTGAGCCTTCATGAAGGTAAGCTCCTGCAGCACCAAGGAGTTGCTGACCGTGACCTCCAAAATGCCGCCGCGGACGGAGCCGCAGCGAGTATCCTTTTGAAACCGGCTGCCGAGGGCTTCCTGCCAGGCGGAGTCGCAGGATTTGGCGGCTTGCACCTGGCCGTAGCCTTTCTTGGCCAGAAGCTGGCCCATCACGGAGCCGATGGTCTTGGCGGGGTGCACGGGCACGCGGCGGCGACGATAGTCCTGGGCAAGATATTCTTCGTCCTTGTCGGGTATACGTTTCATGGGTTGTTTCGGCGAGCGGGAGGCGTAAGCCTCCCGGTGACATTGCTAACTCACTCGGCCAGCGACCTCACCGGCCAGCTTACGCTGGCCGCTCGCCGAGCAAGCGGTGTACTACCTGTCCCGCGACAGCGGCATCACGACGTAGCCGTAGGCCTGGTCGTCGGCGAAAAAGACGGCGGCGGCTTCGGCGTTTTCGATGTCGATGGTGACGGTCTGCTCGGGGTTCAGGACCTTCAGGAAGTCGGCCACGAAGCGGTGATCGAGTGTGACGGAAATCGGTGCTCCGCTGTAGGCAATGGGCATGTCCACTTTCGACTGGCCCGCTTCCGCGGTGCTGGCCGCCAGCGTCAGCGTGCCGTCGCCGAAGTTGAAATCGATGCCGCGGCTTTCCTGGTTGGTGACGACGGCGGCCTGGCGCAGTGCGGAATGAAAGGTTCCAACAGTAACGTCAATCTTGGCAGCGTCCCGTCGCTGGGGAAACACATCCCGCCAGCGAGGGAAACGGCCTTCCACCAATCGCGAGTAGTACACGGCCCGCTCGGTGCGGATCAGCACGTCATTACCGCGGGCGGCGACGTGGACCTGGCCGTCGTTATCGGACAAGGCCCGGCCGATGGCCCGCATCGACTGTGTGCGGATGATGGTCATGGTGTCGCCCGTCTTGTGCCCGCCGACCGATTCCGCCGGACCTTCCATCTTGGCCAGTCGGCGGCCATCCGTGCCGACGGCGATGATTTTCTTTTCATCGAGTTCGACCAGCACGCCGCCGAGAGCATAGCGGCTGCTTTCCATGTCGGTGGCGAACTCGGTTCGAAGGATGATCTGCTTGAGCAGCGGAGCCGGGATGACGTGGTACTTCTTCTCCTCGAACGCGGCGACCACGGGGAACTCCGCCGGGTCTTCGCCGGTGAGCTTGAACTCGCTCCGCTCCCCTTTGACAACGGTCCCTTTAGTGTTGGCCTCGATTTGCAGCTTCTCGTCGCTGCTTTCGCGGAGGATGGCGCCAAAATTCGCCAGCGGCAGGACGGCGCTTCCTTCCTTCTGCACATCGACTCCTTCGACCACAATTCGGATGCCAACCTCCATGTCGGTCGCCATGAAGATGGCCCCCGTCTTGGTCACTTCCAGCTTCACGTTCTGCAGGATCGGCTTGGGGCTGCGGCTGGGGGCGAAGAGAGCGGCGGTTTGGAAAGCGGAGGCAAGTTTCTCGCGGTCACAAAGGATTTTCATGGCAATCACTTTCTTGATTGGCGGCGGTCGAAGCGAGTCGCTCAACGGCGTCCGCGGCGAACTGTATTAAGAGATATCTTTAGTCAGTAGTAGTAATAATGCAGGGCGGTCTGATGTCGATAGCGGGCGGGTTGGCTGATGCAAGGTTGCTGGATGTCTGGAGTTAGGCCGAAATAAGAACGCAGAAACGGGTGTGGATAGCGTGTCGTTTGAAAGGTGTTTGGACGTTGGGTTGGTGTCTGTGGTTTCAGGCGTTTTGGTGATTGACCTCGCGAGTGTCAGTAACGTCGCAATCTCGCAATGAAAGCGACAGTATTCGACGGGTTTTCCCCAGGTTTAGCGCGTGAACCATGAGATTCATCTCTCCTCCGCGGCCAGGCCGGCAGCCAGCTCTTCGACGAGCCGTTGCAGCGGCAGGTTTTCCGCCAGTTCCGCGGCGGCTTTGTGGCAGGAGTGGAGGACCGTGGTGTGATCGCGATTGCCGAAGTACCGGCCGATGGCGGCGTAGCTGGCACCCGTGAGGCGGCGGCAGAGGTGCATCGCCAGGTTCCGCGGCTGGACGACGGACTGCCGGCGGGTCGGGCCGCGGAGGTCGGCCACGCTCTGCTGGAATTGTTTTGCCACGACCGCGGCCACGTGCTTCATCACGGTGCGGGCCTCGGGGCGCTCTTGCTCGGTCAATTCATCGAGCCACGCCGGATCAACAGGCTTGTTTTTGATTTTCGCGCGCCGGGTCAGCTCGATCACGGCATGGCGAAGCTGCGGCACCGTGACACGCGCCTGTCCGCCAGGCAGGGTCGGACTGGCGAGGCTCGCGAGCACCGCGGCCGGCAATTCCATCTGCTGCTCGCGGGCGAGGGCGGAAATGATCTCGCGGCGGGCCTCTTGTTGCGGCGGCAGGACTGGAACGATGAGCCCCGCACAGAGGCGGCTTTGCAGCATGGGGCACAGCGGCGTATCGAGCGGGCTGTGCCGCATGGTGGCGATGACGAGCGAGCCGCGGCGGGTGAGCGCGTCGAGCAAATGAATCAGCTCTTGCTCCGCGCCGTGCTTGCCGGCCAGGCGATGCAGATCGTCGATGGCCAGCAGTTGGGCACGACCGAACTTCTGGCGGAAATCGCCGATGGAATCGGCATCGCAGGCGTCGGCGAAGGTGCGGGCATAGTCCGCCCCGGTGATGTGAATGATTTGCGCTGGCGGCAATGCGGCGGCGAATTCACTGGCAAACAGATCCAGCAGCAGCGACTTGCCGCACCCCGTGACGCCCCAGAGTACGACAGGATTCCATGTCGGCTCCTCGCCGGCGATGACCTGCTCGATACAGCGGACGAGGAGATTTTCCCTTCCGCCGATGTACGGCGAAAGCGGCATTGATGCATGCGCTCCGCGGGCCTTTCGGGGAATTGAAAACAGGGTGCTCACCGCAGAAACCAATCCGTGAAAAATACCACCGCAGCCGCGAAAATGAGGGGCTGTCCACAGGCCGGCAGAAGGGGCGGGCGCTGCAAAAATTTGCTGTCAAAACATGCTTTCGCCAATGTCCCGATTATAAGGAAATGGAAGCCCACTGACGAGCAGGCATGGGCGATAATTGGCCGCTTTATTGGCGACGTAAGTGATTGACACACTTGAGGATGCGATTAGCCGCTTCCTGGACCTCGGCAAGGGTTGTCACGGCGCTCAAACTAAGCCGAATTGCGCTTTCAATTTGCTCCTGCGGAAGTCCCATCGCGACGAGCGTGGCCGACGGCTCACTCGACCCGCTGGCGCATGCCGAGCCGGTGCTGCACGCCACGCCCGCCATGTCGAGTGCCATCACCAGAGCCTGGCGATTGATGCCGGGGAAGGCAATGCAGGTCGTCGTCGGCAAGCGCGGAGCCGCTGCCCCGATGATGACCCCGCGGGGAGCACCGGCGAGCAGCAGCGTTTCCAACTCATCGCGGAGAGCGGTCATGCGCGCTTGTCGCTGCGCCATTTCCTTGTTCGCCATCACCAGCGCCGAGTGGAAGCCCACCGCCAGCGCCACCGACTCCGTCCCGGGCCGCAGGCCCCCCTGCTGAAAGCCGCCATGAAATATCGGCTGAAGCTTCGCACCGTGCTTTAGTAAGAGTCCGCCGATGCCGAGCGGGCCGTGAAACTTGTGCGGCGCGACGCTCATCGCGGTGACGCCGACCTCGCGGAAATTCACCGGGATTTTGCCGATGGCTTGAACGGCGTCGGTATGAAAGGGAATGCCTTTTTCCGATGTGACGAGAGCCAGGTCATGCACCCCTTGCACAACGCCCGTTTCATTGTTCGCGAACATGACACTCACGAGCTGTGTTCGCTCGTCAATCAGACGAGTCAATTGCGGAACATCCACGCAGCCTTTCTTCAGCGCAGGCAGACGCCGCACTTCCATGCCCGCGTGGGCGAGCGCTGCCGCCGCGCCGAGGGCGCTGGGATGCTCGATGGAGGAGATGACGATGTTAGGCTGCGGCACTTCTGCTCCGCACTCTGCACTCTGCACTCTGCACTCCACCATCCCCCTGATCGCCAGCTGGTTCGCCTCCGTTCCGCCGCTGGTGAAAATCAGGCGGTCGGCGTCCATGCCGCCCGTTTTGCCGCCGAGCAGGGAGACGATTCCCTCGCGGGCTTCCTCTAATACGCGGCGGGCCTTGCGACCGAGGGAGTGCTGACTAGCGGGGTTGCCCACCAGGTCCTTAGCCGCGCGGAGCATCGACTCCGCCACTTCCGGGTGAATCGGAGTGGTGGAATTGTTATCCAGATAGATGGGAGCAGGGCTGTTCATCGCCCCCTATTTTACGCCCCGCCCTAGGACTTATGACACGCCAGGCAACTCTGCTGGGAGAACGCGACCAGGCGCACCGTAGGGAGCAGGTCGCCAGTCTGGTGGCATCGCGTGCAGCACGCGACCTTCGCAGCGCCATCGTGCGAAGCCCTCACGGGCACCAGACAAGCCTCCGGTAGTTGGAGGGAAGCCAGGTGCAGCAAGCCGTGTTCCGTGGGCTCTGTTCCCCGCGCGAGGGGGGACGTGAACGCCGGCAGAGCGACCAGATCGGCTTTCCCGGCAAGTTCCCCTGGGCTCGCCGCCCAAAACAATCCGCCGACGGCGAGCAGGATTGCCGCGGCCGCGCCGAGCTGTGACCAGGCATGCGCGCTGAGGGACAGAAAACTTCGCCTGTGGCAGTTGGCCAGGGCCGCATGCTGCTGCGACTCCAAACGGGCAAAAACTGTGCTGGCAAGTTCAGCAGCGCTGCCATGGTCCCGCTCGTCCGAGCGCAGCGCGTCGCCAAAGAGGTCCACCGCAGGGCCGGCCGCCTCCGCCAATTGCCGGCACTCCGCGCAGCATTCCAGATGTTCGCACAGGGCCTCATCCTTTTGCGCCGCATCGCAGCCGCTGGTCAGGGCTTCAAAAACTTCGTCGCAATTCAAGAGCATTTTCATGCATCACCTCGACCGTCTGGGAATACTCGTTGCAGGTTCGCGCCACCTTCTTTCAGCCACTCGCTCAACTGAAGCAAGCCCTGTTTCACGCGCGTTTTTGCCGTCGTCAGGCTGCATTCCAGCGCGGCGGCGATTTCCTGAAACTTCAGCCCGCCAAAAAACCGCAGCCGCAGGGCATCGGCCTGAATCGGCGGCAGACGGGCCAGCAACGCGTGCAAGTTGCCGCGGCTTTCGCTGGCGAGCAGCGCGTCGACCGGAGAGGCCTCGTCGCTGGCCAAAGAACCGGCGGAGCGGGCGGTGTCATTTCCGCAGCCAGGCCAGTCCAGCGGTCCGGCCGCCTGGCGGGACTGTTTTTGCGCGTGCCGCGTGCATTGGTTCAGCAGCACCGTCCAGAGCCAGGTCCGAAAACTGAACCGCGAATCATAGCTGCGGAGCCATTTGAGCAGGCAGAGAAACGTCTCCTGTACTGCGTCGTCCGCCCAGTCGTCCCTCCCCAGGCGACTGCGGGCGGCTGCTCGGAGCGAATGCTGATACCGCTCCACGAGCTGCACGAAGGCCTCACGGTCGCCAGCCAGAATGGCGGAAACGAGAGCTGCATCGGTGGTATGGGCATCAAACGCTGGCATGGGGGTGCTACCAGGCCGGAAACGGCACCTCGGGCGGACAGCCGCCCCAGTTGCGCATTCTACCAGAGGATGATAGCGCCCCTAGGGCGAAAAAGTGCGAAATCTATACGGTGATGAAGGCGATATTGGAGAACAAGCCGCCGGCATCCTGGGTCTGCGAGAAAATGGTTCCGCTAAACTCCGGGGTAACTTCATATGAGTAACTAAACCAGTCATTCGCGTCGACCGTCAGTTGAAGGTTGAGAAGGCCCGAGATCGACACGGCGTACCCTGTTGGGTCTTGATCGTCGGTGACAAATCCCTGAATGAGGATGCAATTCCCCTCATAAGTGAAGGTGAAATTGCTAATGACCGGAGCCGCATTGAGAGCGGGAGGGGGATCGACTGGTACCACCGGGGGATCGGCAAGAGGGGAGAAAACTTCGGCGGGCATAACAGGTGGAACTTCGGGCACCGGGGGAACTTCCGGGATCAACAGGTCGCCAGCCAGGGCGTATCGCGTTTCCAACTGCTCCCCAAGTAGCCGGCGTCCGCGTGCAGCCGGCCGGCGTTTCTTGGGGGAAGGCGTCCTCCAATGCAGGACGGAGCTGAACAACGCTGAGAGTCCAAGTTGCATGGTCACGATCTCCGGTAGGGCCGTTGATTCAAACTATTTCGGCATGTGGGGAAGCGATGATGAGGCCTCTCTCAACCCCTACTACTTAAATCGCAATCCAGCCGCCAAACCGGGCCGAGAAAATTCCTCATTTCCTAAACCCTTACCGAACAAGGGTTAGCGTCGAGACTTCGAGACGGCTGGCGTTGCACGAAATCACCACGGGATCATGGAGACGAATCCAAGATGCCACAGAAGATTACTAGGGACGAGCAACCAGGCTCGACCCTCGCGACCCCGTCTGAAGATGCAGGCTGAGCGAAGGCTCGTAGTAGAGAGGCGTGGACAGCGGCTTTTGCTCGCGCCCTTGCAAGAGCTTGTGCTCCTCCGGCGTGAGCTTGTCGGTGAGCCCGCCGAGAAATGGCCCTTCGGCATTCACGGCCAATTGGGAAGCTCCCGAGGAGACCGCCTGGCGGAGATATTCCAGGGCCGCTTCCCGATATTTCTCGCGGCTGGCTGGTTCGTGGGTTGATTGGTAGACGTAGATGCAGGCCGCATCCAGGCCGAGCAGCGGGTCATTCGGAGTCCCAGCCAGGGCGTTTTGCAGATGCCCCAGCGTGGTGGTGGGCAACGGCCTGGAGTCGCTTCGGGCACTAATCAATTGCGCCCTCGCACAGAGGTGGTGGGACAACGGCAGCAAACCAGCCGGCTGAGACGCTAGCATTTTCTCCAATAGAGCAGCGGTTTCGTCGCGTCTGTTTGTTTTGAAGAAACAATATGCAAGATTGTGGAGTAACTGTGGAGATGAAAAATTGTTAGCAACAGATTTTTCAAGATTTACTTGCGCCTGGACGAAGTACCCACTTTTAAGGTGACAAAAACCGACGTAGTACAGAAGCTGACCATCGCCGCTTTGATCGAAAGCGTTTTGATAGTCCCGCTGAGCCAGCACGAAATCCTTGGCCTGCCGATGCGCCTGCCCGCGGGCGAACAAGGCCGCCGCGTCGTTGGGTTTGACTTCCAAAATGCGACTAAAGTACTCAATGGCGGTCTGCGAATCCCCCTGGGAATATGCCTGCTCCCCCACCCGAAACATTCGCGCGTCGTACGGCTCCCCCGAAGCCCACACGGCGGCGGAAAGGGCGACAACGGCGAGAATCCCGGCGGCGCTGGCCAGTGCGGCGCGGCGGTTGCGCCGGAGCCAACGGGCAGCGCGGGCTTTCCAGGCGAGCGCTTCGCCCAGCGCCTTGGCAAACTCCGCCGCCGAAGGAAAGCGGTCCGCCGGGTCGGGGCTGAGGGCTTTGAGCACTGCCCTTTCCACATGGCGGTCGACCTCGGGGTTTCGTGCCGCGGGGCTTGGCGGCAGCGTCAAGCGGCCTTTCAGCCATTCCTCCAGGCGGGCCTGCTTTCCGGGAGCCGTCGGGGGCCTTGAAGGAAGCTCGCCGCAGAGCAACTCGTACAGCAGCGCGCCGAGCGAGTACACGTCGCCCCGGGGATCGAGCTTGCTCTCGGAGTGGACGTCGTCCGCCAGCAGGCAGCGAATTCGCTCCGGCGCCATGTAGGCAACCGTTCCCCCCACGCGTTCCAGCGGCATCTCCAAATCCGAGGAGAGATTGAAATCCAGCAGCATCGGCCGCCCGCTCCGCGACAGCAGCACGTTGGAGGGCTTGATATCCCGGTGCAGCACGCCGGCCGCATGTGCCGTCGCGAGCGCTTCCGCCAGTTGCACGCCAAGCTGCAGAATCCCTTCGACATACGTTCCCCGCCGCAGGATCGGATCGGCGTCGGGCTCGTCCGCCTCGCGGCTTCCCACGGGCTGGTACTGGCGGGCAACGGAGAGCAGGATTTCCGCCGTTTGCGGCGGCTGGCCCTTGGAATACGCCAAATCAAGCAGGTCCACCAGCGTGGCCGTGCCTAAAAAGGGCATGCAAATGCAGGTGAGTCCGCTGGCCGCATCCTGATGGACGGAGTGGACCGGGACGATACTGGGATGCTCGAGTTTTCCCAGCAACCTGGCTTCGGTCGCGCCGTGGCGGGAGATCTTCACCACGACTCGCCGTTGTCCCAGCTCGGGCTGATGGGCGAGATAGACCTTGGCGATCGCCCCCTCTCCGAGCTTCTGGATGATTTTGAAGCCCAGCACGGATTCGCCCGCTTCCGGCCATTTCCACGGCTTCTCCTTCGGGTCCTCGGGATGACCATCCAGGAACTGATGCACGTCGATCAGGCGCTGCAGCGACTGGCGATAGGTCGGAAACTTCCGGCAAAAGGTGCTGGGGACCAGCGTTTCTCCCGCCTCGTTCCGCAGGCAATATTCTTCGTAAATCAGGTCCATCGCCAACGATTTGCGTTCCCGCACTACCGGGTTGGCGGAGAGAAAACCGGCAGCATCGGGGGAATCGCCGCCGCGCCAACGATCAATCACCTCGCGGACCAGGCATTCCGGCGTGGAGGACTCGAGATGGCGGGGGGGGCTCGTCATGAGGGGTTGCTGCGCGGAATCATGCGGCGCGGGTGGATATCGAAGATGGGGGCTCTGCAAACTCAAATCTCCACTTCGGCTTCGTCGCCGACCAACTGTTCAATCGCCTTGCGGGCCGTCCGTTCGTTGATGTTCAGCTGCTCGGCGATTTCCGGGAACGTCGCCCCCATGAAGCGAAGCTCCACGATCCGGCGGACGGATTCCGGCTGATTGTCCACCAGTTGGTGCCAGCGCTCGCGGGCGATCGCCACGGCACTTGGGCTGGGGTCAGGATTGGCGCAGCGGACGTCCAATTCTTCTTCCAGATCGCCGAAGCCAATTTCCCGATTGATGTCGTTCTTGTCCGACATCATGCGGCGGCGGACCTCTCCCACAACTTTGTTGCGCGCCAGGGACGCCAGGTAGGCGAGCAGCGCCGCGGGAGAATCCAGCCGGCGAAAGCGTTCGGGCTCGCGGAAGAAGGAGGCCCACACCACCTGCGCAAAATCGAGCGAGTCAAACTTGGACCGCATTTCTTGGTTGAGGCTGCGCCGCACATAGCGTTTGACGTGCGGGCCGTACTTCTCGAGCAATTGCCAGGCGGCATCCTGGGAACCGTCGTGTACGCGCTCCATCAGTTCGGCAAATTCCGAGGGGAGATCCCTCATGGCATTACTAACACAAGCGGGGGGCGGGAAGGTCCGCTCCTTGGGTCTATGAAACACCGTCCTGGAAATCGGCGTTCATTCTAACGGCAAAGAATTGGAATTCCTATCGGTTTTTCGAAGGTTTGGCGGAATTCCTGGAGCAGACTGACCAAGTTCAAGGGAGAGCGAGCTCGGGGGATGGTCCTGGCAAAGGTGGCGGAGCGGCTTGCCGGAAACTCCCCGTTACTCGCCGTCGGAGAGACCCAGCCGGCTGAGCCAGCGGCCGCGGGTGGGCTTTTTGGCCTTATCGCCTCCCGAGGCAGGGTCGGAAGCGGCTTGCTGGGCCTGTTCGCGCTGCAGGGAGTGGAGCTTTTCATCCAGCTCGGCCCGGTCGCGGGCGATTTTGGCCCGCTCCATGGAAATGTCGATTTCCGCCTTCTTGAGTTGCTCCCGCATGGCTTCCTGCATCTTTTGCAGGCTTTCTCGCTCCTGCCGGACGAGCTCGTCCTTGTCGAGCATGCCCGCGAAAGCTGACGCCCCGACCGCAAGTTGGCCGATGCTGCTGGACTGGTTCTGCAGCAGGTCGCGCAGCTCCTCCATCTCCCGCCGAATTTCCCGCACTTCCAGGTCCTTGGCGGCCAGCGCTTCCTCGGTCATTTGCACCGCGGTCTGGATGGTCAGGCGGTCGGCCTTTTGAGCCGGGTCCGTTTCGTCGTGGTCGGCCTCCAATTGGGCCAACATCCGCTGCTTCTGAGCTTCCCAGTCCATGCTCGGAGGTCCGCTCGACGCTGCTTTCGGTCCGGCTGGATTGGGGCCGGAAAGGCGGGCCTTGGCGATCTGTTCCTGCAACTCAGCGTTTTTTCCTTTGAGGTCGCGGCAGTCGGTAGTCGCCATTTCCAGCCGGCGGCGAAGGTCGATCAGCTCCTGGGATGAGCCGGCAGTGCCGGAGGAATCGGCGGACGCGGTTCCGGCGGCGGCTTTGGCGGCTTCGGACTGGGTGAGCCAGTCCTCCATTTGCTTGATTTCATCGCGCAGGCGTTTGAGTTCGACACTCGTCTCCGCCTGCTGCGTGGCAAGTTGGTCTCGCGCGGCAGCCATTTCCGTGCGGTATTCTCCGCGGACCAGGTTCAGCTCCGTGCTCAGTCGATCCCTTTCCACCTTCAATTGTTCCCGCTCGCGAGCGACTTCGCCCTGTTGCGATTCCAATTGTTTGAGCCGGGACTGTGTTTCGCTTACTTGCGTTTGAGCCTGGGTCCACTCTCCCTGCCGCTGGGCGAACTGCTGCTGGGCAGCGGACAGGCGCTCCTGCAAATCCTCGCGCTGCTGGACGAGCTCGGCCGCTTCTTCGCGAAGCCGGTCGCATTTGCCCTGAATCTCCGCGCACTTCTGTTGAAGAGGGAAGTCCTGCCCGGGAGTGGCGCTCGCCTCTCGGCGGAGGGAATCCAGCTCGATGGCCAGCTCCGCCTTGCGAGTCCGTAATTGCCGGGCGATGCTTCGCCGCTGGCGTTGCATCGCCTGTTCGCGATTCTTGAGCTCCTCGCGCTGCTTGTCGAGTTCGGCCCGTGCTTCCGACAGCCCGGTCTGCAACTGGACAAGCTGACGAGTCTCCTCTTCCACCTTGGCTTGCCGCTCGTCCAATTCCGCTCGCGACTTTTCCATCGCGGATTCGCGGCCGGCGCATTCTCCCCGCTGTGTTTGCAGCTGCCGCTGGGCCTCGGCAATTTCCGCGTGGCGAAGCTCCAGGTCCTCCAGTTGTTGTTTCAACTGGGCAAGCAGTCCTTGCTGTCCTTCGCGCCCGTGGGCCTGGGCTTCTTCCCACTTGGCGCACTGCGTCGCCAGATTATCCCCTTGGCGCTGAAGCTCCGCTTGCCTGGCCTGGAGTGCCGCCTGCTCCGAGTCCAGAGAGATACCCCGCTCCAAAGATTCGGCTTGCTCGCGGGCCAGTTCGTCGGCGAGCTCCGCCAGGCGGACGGAAAGCTCGGTCTGCAAGGCGCGGAAGTTTTCCCGCCGCGAGCCGAAGAGCTCCTTGGCGCGCTCTTTCTGCTGCTGGAGCGCGCGCGAAAAGGCGGTCCGCCATTCCTGGGCGCTTGCTTCGCGGGCTGGGTCTTCCAGAATGCTCATTCGGAACGCTAAATAAACGGGCCGTGAGGGGACCGGACCACTGCTCGTAGCTTGGCCGCTAGCCGACCTCTAACTACAGAGAGAGTGCGCGGATTCTCTGTGGTTCTATAGGTCACAACACGGGGACGGTCAAAGCGAAGCGGCCTCCTGGTCGGATGACACCGCTGGAATCGCTTAAGAGGGAATTGCCGCCTGTGCGGCCTGATTCAGCACAGGGCTTGTATTCGAGCTAATTCTTGCCACCGGCGCAGCAAAAAGGGCGTCCCGGGTGGGAACGCCCTTGAAATTTTCGTCCGCTTGGGCCGCGGCGATTAAGACTCGCGGGGACGGATAGCCCCGGTCAGACCGTTGTAATCGTAGCGGTCGTTGTCGTGCCATAAGGGGAGCCCGAGATCGACGCGCGAACGCAGGATGTCGATCTTCTCCGGCGAGCCGGCAGCGGCATCGGTCGGGCAGAAATCCGGCGTTGGCTCGGGCAGATAATCTTCGTCATGCCCGTACTTGAGGATGGCTTCAAAAACGTTCTTGCACTTTTCCATGGACATTGGTCTCCCGCTATTTCAATACGGTGAGCCGGGCGTCTTGCAAAGGAACCACCGGCGTACACGCGAACACTCGCTCAAAATGCACGTCGCAAGATCTCGGCAGTAGGGTCAAGCTAATCAGCCGCGTCTCGCAAAGTGACGGGAAATCGGCACCTGCGGCTGTTGTCGGTAAGCAATGCATTATTTCTGGCGGCTGATTCTGGTCAAGCTTTTTGAGAAAGTATTCCTAAGCGGCGGAAAGCTGGCGATTGCTCACCGCGAACCACGAAACAGCGATTCGCCGAACTAAAGAGCACAGTTGGCAGCCAGAGGTTCGCAGCGACACTCTGTTCGTCAGGGACATGTCCGTCTTGAGGTTGAACCGAAGCCTTGTCGACCCTGCGCCGTGTTAAGGGAAGAAAAATCTCCCCAAGCGGAGTGGGAGGGAGCCGCGGTGGTCGTTGGTTTCCGCCGAAGTGACCGCTTGGATTTATCGGCCCTGGGCGGAAGCGGGGCCAAAGGCGCTCCGAGGACCGAAAGGCATGTTTCGTCAAATTGACATGCTTTTGAGAAGCGATAGAATGCTCCAGAAACCTAGCAATTTCAAGCACTTAGGGTGCCCTGTGATTTTTTTCACAAAATTGCCGGCCCAGTTACTGGACACTTAGTAAATGGGACATTTTGGATGGGCCGCGGCATCCGCCCCAGGGATAACTTGTGCCGCCACTGCTCCTGGCGTTCCGCTCGCGTAAGATAGGATGACTTTCCCTTAAGGTTCCACCCATGCCCTGGCTGCAGCGACAGATCGCCCTTTCCGCCCGCTCCCGCGGTTGCCATCTGATTACGCGCGAAGTCATCGCCGGGCTGCCGGAGCTTCAAAAGTTCAAAATCGGCATGCTCCATGTCTTCATCCAGCACACATCGGCTTCTCTGACGATTAACGAAAACGCCGATGCGGATGTCCGCCGCGACCTGGAAATGTCGCTGAATCTTCTCGCCCCGGAAGACTTGCCGTACGTCCACACGCTGGAGGGCCCAGACGACATGCCCGCCCATGTGAAGGCCGCCTTGATGGGAAGCAGCGTGACGATTCCCATTAGCGGCGGAAAGCTGGCGCTGGGAACCTGGCAGGGGATCTACCTTTGCGAGCACCGCAATCACGGCGGCAGCCGCCAGGTGGTGCTGACGATTTGGGGGGAAACGGAGTAGGCTGGTCGGTTCCACTGCCGACTGGATTTGTTTCCGGCGCTCTCTCCTCGTCACGGAGCCTTCACCATGTGCCGCTATCTTCTCGTTTTCGTTTTGATGTTTGCGCTGCCATCCCCGATGCTTCTGGCAGCTCCTCATCCTTTGGATCCGC
Source organism: Pirellulaceae bacterium (assembly GCA_051004015.1). Taxonomy (GTDB): domain Bacteria; phylum Planctomycetota; class Planctomycetia; order Pirellulales; family Pirellulaceae; genus SXOA01. The sequence goes on from JBPCKT010000073.1 coordinate 46,437, forward strand.
TGTCGGTGGAGGAAATAGAAGCCGCCGTCGACATTCTCAAGGGTTTTGAAGCCTTTCCCGACGAAGCCTCGTTCGCCACGCTTGTCCTCCACGAGCCTCCCAAGGACGAAGTCCTGGCGTTTGCCGGCAAGGCCTTTCGCCGCGAGGCCTTTGTCATCATTTACGACCGCAAGGAAAACCGCACCTTCGAAGCGGTTGTCGATCTGCGGAAGAAAACGCTCGCCAGTTGGGCCGAGATGAAAGGCTCTCAGCCGTTGGTGATGGGGAAGGAGACGGAACGGTTTTCCGAGTTGGTAAGAGCCAATCCCCAGTGGATTGCCGCGATGAAGCGCCGCGGGATTGATCCGAGCCAGGTGCAAGTCGATCCCTGGGCGCCGGGTCTGGTCACCGCGGACCCGAATTCCCCCCGCTTCCTGCGAGCCGTCTCGTACCTCCGCGGCAGCGGCAAGAACTACTACGGCCGCCCGATTGAAGGAGTCATCGGCCTGGTCAACATGAACAGCGGCAAAGTGACCATTACCGATACCGGCATCGTTCCCATCGCCGCGGCGACTCAGGAGCTCGATTCCGCATCCATCGGCAAGACGCATCCTATTTCCCGTCCCAAGCTCAAGCCGCTCGTCACCACCCAGCCGGACGGCCCCAGCTACAAGCTTGTGGGGAACGAAGTGCAGTGGCAGCGGTGGCGGTTCCGGTTCGCTTTGCATCCGCGGGAAGGGCTCGTGCTCTACACCGTCGGCTATGAGGATGGCGGCAAGGTGCGCCCCATTCTCTATCGCGGCTCGTTGTCGGAGATGGTTGTCCCGTATGGCGATGGCGACGAAAATTGGGCCTGGCGGAGCGCATTCGACGTGGGGGAATACGGCGTGGGAAAGCTCGCCGCGCCGCTGACGCCGGGCATCGACGTCCCCGAGCACGCCGAGCTGCTCGATACGGTGCTCGCATCCGAAACGGGCGAGGCAGCTCCCTACGAAAAGCGGATCGCCATTTTCGAACGGGACGGCGGCATCCTCTGGAAGCACGCCGACTACAGCGGCTGGACGGAAGGCCGCCGCAGCCGCGAGCTGGTGCTGTTCTTCATCACCAGCATCGGCAACTACGACTACGGCATCGAGTGGGTCTTTCACCAGGACGGCACGCTGCAAGCCGACGCTATCCTGACGGGCATCATGCTGGCGAAGGGGGTGAAGGAGAAATCGCTGGAGGAGCACAAAGCTGGCGGCTCGGTCGGGCATCTGGTAGCGCCCCACGTCGTGGCCCCCAACCATCAGCACTTCTTCAACTTCCGGCTGGACCTGGACGTGGACGGCGAGCGGAACTCCGTCGTCGAGCTCAACACCGAAGCCGACGGAGAAGACGAATCGCTCAACGACATCACCCACACCGAAACAATGCTGAAGACGGAAAGGGAGGCGCGGCGGAGCATGAATTTGATGACAGCCCGCAAATGGGCGGTCATCAATCCCTGCGTGAAGAATTCGCTCGGCGCGCCGACCTCGTATGTGCTGGTCCCCGGCGAGAATAGCGTTCCCTATATCGCGACGGGCGCTTCGGTCCGCAAGCGAGCCGGTCTCATGAACCATCATTTCTGGGCCACGCAGCACCGCCGCGACGAGCTGAACGCCGCCGGCTCCTATCCCAACCAAAGCCGAGGGGGGGACGGGCTGCCCAAGTGGATTGCCGATAACCAATCCCTCGATAACGAGGACTTGGTCATCTGGTACACCCTCGGCCTGACGCATGTGCCGCGACCCGAGGAATGGCCCATCATGAACGCCACCCACGTCGGCTTTCGGCTGGTGCCGGCGGGGTTCTTCTCGCGGAATCCGGCTCTGGACGTGGCAAAGTAATCGCATCTCACACCTGCACCATTCCTGCACGAGCAGTTTGCGAGAGCTCATCCAGCCACCATTCGGCGAGGGCGGTGAGATTGGCGTTGGCGTCGACGTGGGACAGGGCGTCCAGGCAGATTTCCACGCAGTACGTGGCGGCTTCCGCATCGCCGGGCCACCAGCGAACCGTGGTGGCAACGGCTTTTTGTAGGACTTCGTCCTTGGCAGTGGAAGACGATGCGCTGGAGAGAGCCGCGATGAGCTGCTCGTAGAACTCCAGCCCCATCGTCAATACCTCTCGCATCCGAGCTCGCTTCTCAGCCGCCTCTTTGCCAGCGCTCTCCACGAACGAGGTCACGGTCTTGGCGAGTGGCGGGAGCTCGAAGTCGCGCTGAGAGAGGTTCTCGTAGAGCGCGGCGCGAAATGCCAAAAAGGCTTCGTCGCACCACTGGATGGCCTTGGCCAGGCTCCCGGCGCTGAGTGCTGCTGCTTTTCTGGCGATGTTCTCATCACTGCATTCGCCGGTGGAAATCAACAGGTCCGCCACGTCACTCTCCGCCAGCGGGCTGAAGCGGACGACCTGGCAGCGGGAGCGAATGGTGGGGAGCTGCCGCTGCTCGCTGGTGCCGATAAGAATCAGCAGCGATTTGGGCGGCGGCTCTTCGAGGGTCTTGAGCAGGGCATTGGCCCCTTCCTGGTTGAGATAATCGGCGTCGTCAATGACGGCGACCTTCCGCCGGCCGGAGTAGGGCTTCAGGGAGATGTCATGGCAGAGCCCTTCCCGCATCCGATGCTCTTTATCTCCAATCAGCAGTTCCAGGGGGATGAAGTTCTTGTCGGCAGGCTTGCGCACGACCACGACATCCGGATGCGTTCCCGCCAGCACCTGCGCACAGCTTGGACACGCCCCGCACGGATCAAGTGCTTCTTCCGGCCGCCGCTCGCAGAGCATGCCCTGGGCGAGTTGCAGGGCGAACGACCTCTTGCCAATCCCCGGCGGACCCACGAACAAGAACGTGCTCGCCAGCCGGCCTGCACGGATCATGCGGCGGAAGCGGTCGAAGACAGATTCGTGGCCGAGGAGGGTCATGGGAGATTGAATGACTAAATCCTAATGTCTAATGACCAATGAATTTCAGTTTAGTCATTAGACATTAGGGCTTAGTCATTTGCCTTTCGGTGTTTTTCAATAGCATCGATGACTTGCAAATGCACGACCTCCGCCGTGGCCGTGGCGTCAATCACCACGATCCCTTCCGGCCGCTTGGCCGCTTCCAGCAAAAATCCCTGCCGCACGCGCTCCATGTATTCGAGCCCCTGGGCCTCCATCCGGTCGGGGGCACGGTTGAAGCGGGCGGCGGCGGACGAAGCGGGAAGGTCGAGGATGAAGGTGAGCCTGGGCATGATTCCAGCAACCGTGACCTGGCCGACTTGCCAGACCTCTTCCGGCGACAACCCGCCGGCGTGGGCCTGGTAGACGACGTTGGCGAGCAGGTAGCGGTCGCTGATGACACATTTTCCCGCGGCCAGCGCCGGACGTATCACCTCTTCAACAAGCTGCGCCCGGGCTGCCATGTACATCAGCATCTCGCTGCGGCGGTGGATCGAAGTGCCGTGATGCTCGAGCAGCAGGCCGCGGAGCTTCTCCCCCAGCGGCGTGCTCCCCGGATCACGGCAGGTGACGACTTCCTTGCCACCAGCGCGCAGCCAGTCCGCCAGCAGAGCGATCTGCGTCGATTTGCCCGCGCCGTCGATGCCGTCGAAGGAGAAGAACATGGTAGTTGCCGCACGCGGCCCGCGTGCTGGCTTCCTCGGGAGTAGTCGATTCGTTCTCGCAGCAGCCGACACGCGGGCCGCGTGTGGCTACGTTACAGTCGCGGATTGCCCGGCTTGATCGGGGCTTCGAAGTGATTGGCCCCTTTCACCTTCACTTTCCGCGAGAAAACCTTGTCGCCGCAGGTGGCGTAAACCGTGTCGAAATTCGCTCCGCCGAAGCAGATGTTCGAGCATTTGCCGTTGGGAGTCGGAATGATGCAATTCACCCGTCCCGGCTGGTCGCAGACTTGCAGTCCGAGCCGCGTGGCGACCCAAAGCCGGCCGTCCCGGTCGGTCCGCATGCCGTCCGCTCCGCTGTCGTCGGCCGTGTCGGGGACGTGCAAGTGGAAGTACTTCTGCTTGTGGAGCAGCGAGCCGTCCGGCTGCACGATGTAGCTATAGACCCAGTGCGTGCGGCTTTCGGCGACATACAGGAGCGACTGGTCCGGCGAGAGGCAGATACCGTTGGGGAACTTGAGCCCTTCGTCGACGGCCTTCTTCTCCCCCTTGGGGCTGATGTACCAGACCTTCCCCGGCTGCTGCGGGTCCGGATTGGTTACATAGAGGGAACCATCGTGACGGACAACAATGTCGTTGCCCCGAAAGCCTTCGGCAATGACCGCCGGTTCCTTGGAATCCGCAGCATAGGCCAAAATCTGCGAGGTCTCGCTGGCGACGACATAGCGGCGGCCATCGGACCCATAAGCCATTCCGTTCGCTTTCTTCGAGCCGTCGAGAGCCACCGTTGCTTTGCCATCATCGCCCACGGCATAGGTCTTGTTCTCGGGAATGTCATTGAACAGGACCTTTCCATCCTTGCTGGCCACTGGTCCTTCCGTGAACTTGTACCCCTCGCCCACGAGCTTCCAGCCCTCGCCGGGGATCAGAATATCCTGCAACTGCTGCGAGCCTTTGGCGGCGGCAACCGGTTTTGGCCAATCTTTCCAGAGCCAGCGCATGGCGTCGGGGAAAATCTTGGTGGCGTGCGTCCCCTCATGCCCGAGCGTTCCCCACTCGTGATTCACTTCGTAGCCGGCGAAGATGAAGGACCGCTCCATTTCCTGATTGGCCATCCACCAGTCGCCGCCGTAGATATTCAGGTCCGCGCTGCCGTCCTGCAGGAAGATGCGGATCGGTTTGGGCTCGTATTTGCGGATCAGCGTCGGATAAACATTGCCGCCGCGGAGACCGACGTAGGTGCCGATCGTGCTATACACGCGGCTGAAGGCGTCGGGCCGCTCCCAGGCGGCGGTGAAGGCGCAAATGGCTCCGCTGCTGGCCCCGGCGATGCAGCGGTCGTTGCCATCCTTGGAGAGTTTGATCGCCCGCCCGTCGCTCGTGGTCTTCTTCTCCACGTCCGGCAGAATCTCTTCCAGAATGAACCGGGCATAGGCATCCCCCAGCCCGTCATACTCAAAGCTGCGATTGAAGCGGTTGAGGGCGTTGGCGCTAGCCGCTTTCACCTCGCCGGGCCGGACGAAGACGCCGATGATGACCGGAATCTCCTTCTTGGCGATCAGCTCGTCGAACACCGCGGGGGCGTTGTACTGAATCCCGTCCTGATTCACATGAACGCAGGCCGGCTTGGCGGGGTCATATTGTTTGGGGACGTAAATCCAATACTGCCGCGTGGTGCCGGGAAAAATCTTGCTTTGGTCGAAGGTGTGTTCGGTCACTTCGCCTTTAGGAACCGGATCGTCGCCGCAGAAGGCCAGCGGAGACCAGAGACAGAGCAACAGAGGCGTTAACAACAGGGTGCGCGGCATGGAGAGGGTCCTCATTTTCTACGGGCGATGGAGAGCAGGCTGGGACGCGACCGATTCTAGCGAACCCTGCTGGCGCCGAATAGTAAATGCACCTGTGGCGATGTCATGCACCAATTGCCGCGTTTCCTCCTGAATTCCCGGCTGCGAGCTCTCCCGCGGGCCGGCGATGTTGAGCACTTCGATGCGATGCTTGCGGAGCCAGCCGCGAATGACTTCGACCCGCACCGGCGGCTGCGGCTGATTCATATCGATGTTCAGGCAGGGCCGCTGATGCCGGAGAGCGAACTTCTCCGTCAGCGCGGTACCGCCGACGAGCAGGCCGCGATACACAATCAGAGTGCCGCTGGACTGGTCGACATTCTTCTCGGTCCGGATGTGGTACGCAGCGGAATCGGTTGGCGTAAGTTGAAAACGGCCATCGATGGGCCCATCCTCCGCCAGCCTCCCCCGCGGGCAATAGCCGCCATGCTCGATTCCCAGCTCAATGGCCGCGACGAGGGCCCCGCGGTCGACGCCGGTCTGTCCGCCGGAGATGATTTTGCGGACCAAAGTCCCGACGATGAGTGGCGGAGTGCGATTAGCGAGCTCGGCCCCCCCGGTGGAATGGTTTTGGTTCATGTTTTCAACTTCCTGTACGCTTGTCGGTAACATACTAAGTACTTAGTACTGAGTACTTAGTACTCAGTTCCTGACTTATCGTCACCCCCTCCGAACCGCCACCCGTAATTTCGCGCTCCGCGCTCGGGGGTTACGCGCGGTTTCCTCGTCCCCAGCGATGATCGGCTTCTTGGTCAGCGGTTCCAGGCGAAGATCGCTGCGAAAGGCCTCTTTCACCAGCCGGTCTTCGAGGGAGTGGAAGCTGATGATGGCGAAGCGGCCCCCCGGCTTCAGGCGGTCGGGAATCCGGGCCAGGGCGAGCTCCAGCGATTCGAGCTCCCGGTTGACGGCAATGCGGAGAGCCTGGAAAGTGCGCGTGGCGGGATCAATCCGTTCCTTGGGGCTGCGGGGGACGCAGCGGCGAACGAGGGCGGCGACATCCTTCACCGATTTGAGCGGCGATTCACCGCGGGCTTCCACAATCCGCCGGGCAATCCGCCGGCTGAAGCGCTCTTCGCCGAATTGGTAGATGATGTCGGCAATTTCCCGCTCTTCCAGCCGGGCCAAAAGTCGCCAGGCCGGCTCTCCTTCGTCGGGATTGAACCGCAGGTCCAGCTCGCCGCTGGAATCAAAGCTAAACCCGCGGCTGTCGTCGGCAAGCTGATCGCTGGAGAGGCCCAGGTCGAGCAGCACGCCGTCCACCGCCGGTACTTCAAGCTCATCGAGAACCGACCCCAGATCGCAGAAGTTCGACTGGGCAATCTTCACCGGCAGCCCCGCCAGATTCTTCTCCGCCGCCGCCAGCGCGGCCGGGTCGCGGTCCAGAGCCAACACATACCCATCACTTTCCAGCTTCTCGGCCAGCAACCGTGTATGTCCGCCGCCGCCAAGCGTGCCGTCCACCAGGATCATGCCCGGACGGGGAGCGAGCCAGGAGAGGACCTCCCGGGGCAAAACGGGGATGTGAAGCGGCGTTGGCGGGACGGTTGACTGCACATGTGTATAATACCCGCTCGGCTCGAAGGAGCAAGAGGGAGGGGGGGAGAATGACGAAATTCGAATTCCGAATGGCGAATGAAAGAAGGGGGTACGACGGGCTGCGTCTTCAATTCGCCATTCGTCATTCGAATTTCGGATTTCCCGCCTCGGGACATAGGGCCCCAGGGAGCTTCCATGCCCCCCAGGTTGGGCCGTATGCCCGCAGGCGTTCGTGTGGTGCAGCGCCTGCCGTCTACCCCGGCAAGATCCCTTTGCCGGCTTTGCGAGGAGGCCGAATGACGGGGGTACTCGGCGGCGGACCCACGGTGGCCGTGCAGGTCCGCGCTCCTCGCAAGATCACTCGGACGTACCGGGTGAATCCAGTATTTGCTTGGCAACTCGATTGGAAATAATGACGTCTTTCAAAGCTTTCGTCACCGACTCAGCGCACCAATCTCGTTCCCAGCCCAGCAACGTAAACCATTTTTTCGAACCGTCAACGGCGGCTCAGACGCTTTGGCCGCTAGCAGAGAAGTGCTAGCAGAAGAACAATGTTTTGCCGCAATGGATTACAACCGGAAAAAAATCTGTTCACGAGTTCATAACGACAATGCGGTCGGACGCACAATCACCAGCCCGACGCGCGAGCGAGGGAATTCCGCACGCACCACTCAAAATCGCCGCTCGCGACAGTTCCCATTCTCTCCCTCGCTGGCGCGTCGGGCTAGTGGCGGATGAGCGATTCGTAGAGCGCCTCGTAGCGGGAGATCATCGCCGCCAGAGAGAATTCAGCCGCGGCTCGCCGCTGGTTTTGAGCGCCCAGCTCGGCTGCCAATGTCCGGTCCTGGGCGAGGCGAAAGATCCTCTCCGTAAAGCCGGCAGCGTCGCCGGCGGGGCAGGATTGTTGAGCGGCCCCGTCTCCCAGCAACTCCATCACCCCTTCCGCCTGAGTCGTCACCACCGGCTTCCCCGCGGCCATTGCTTCCAACACGACATTCGGCATCCCTTCCCAGCGGGACGGCAAGACCAGCAGGTCGCTGGCCGACAGGATCTGCGGCACGTCGCTCTGCCAGCCCAAGAAACGCACCCGACCCCGTAATTCCTGTTGGTCGATCTGCTTTTGCAACAACTCCTGTCGTTGAGGTCCGTCGCCGACAAGAAGCAAATCATGCTCGGGAAGCACGCGAAAGACCCGCGGCATCACATTTTCCAGTAGCCAGTCGAGCCCCTTCTGCCGATCCAGCCGACCGACGTAAAGGATGGCTCGCCTTCCGGGAGGAAGTCCGAGTGCCGTCAAATCCGCCGGCGTAACGTTTTCAAAGCGCGACACGTCTACGCCATTGGGAATGACAACCAGTTTTTCGGCTGGAAAGTGGCATGTGTCGCGGCAGTAGTCGGCCACGCCCTGGCTGACGCAGACGATTCTGTCCACTTTCGCGGCCATCCAGCGCTCCATTCGCTGTCGCCAGGCTCTGGGATCCGCCACGCGAATGCCGGTCACCATCCGCGGCAACACTTTGGCCCGTCGGGCCGCTTGCGTGGCCACCACGTTGGCGTGATACAGGAACGACTGCACCACCTGCGGCTGCTGCTGCCACAAGTGCCCACCCAGGCGGGCTACCACCGAGAAGAATTGCCAAAAAGACTTAACGTCCAAGAAATGGACGGGAATGTCCGCCCGTTCCAGACGCTGTACCAACAAGTCGTTCTTTGGCCGCGGCTGAAGCGAGTAGACCACCGGGCTGAACCGCTCGCGGGCCAAGCCTGTCGCCAGGTTGACCAGCGCCTGCTCCGCGCCGCCGACTTCCAACTCGGTGATGACGAGGGCCAGGCGGAGCGGCGATGGAAGAGCGGTTGACACCTTTTCCCTTATACTCGATGACAAAAGGGGTCGGGAGGAGTTTTCGCGGGCATGGACTCTTCCTCAGCCGGCGTCACTTCCGCGAAAACCCCTCCCGACCCCGTTATGTCCGACCTCCGCCACTACGACTACGACCTCCCCCGCGAGCTCATCGCCCAGCAGCCGCTGAAGGCCCGGCAGGATGCCCGGCTGCTGGTCGTCAACCGGCAGGCGGACAGCATCGAACATGCGTATGTGCGGGATTTGCCGGACTATCTGGCGACCGGAGACACGCTTGTTCTCAATGATACGCGGGTCATCCCCGCCCGGCTTGTCGGCCGGCGGGAGCGGACGAATGCCCGCTGGACGGGGCTGTTCCTGAGCGCCGACGAGCATGGCAACTGGCAGGTCCTCAGCAAAACCCGCGGCAAGTTAGAGCCGGGAGAGGCCATCACCATTCTCTCGTGGGACGTGCGGCAGGAGTTGCGTCTGCGACTGCTGACTAAGCTCGACGGCGGCGTTTGGGCCGTCCGCCCCGAGCCGATGGGAGACGCACTGCCATTGCTGGAGAGAGTCGGCCGCGTTCCCCTGCCGCCTTACATCCGCGACGGGGAAATGACCGAAGCTGACCGGCAATCCTATCAAACGGTCTTCGCCAAGGAGCCCGGTGCGGTGGCCGCTCCGACCGCGGGCCTGCACTTCACCCAGGGGCTGCTCGACCAACTTGGCAAGCGCGGCATCACCCGCGAATTTGTCACGCTGCACGTCGGCATTGGCACCTTCCGCCCCATCAGCGCCCCCACCATCGACGAGCACATCATGCACCACGAATGGTGCAGCGTCAGCAGCGAGACGGTAGACCGGCTGATTTCGACTCGGGCGCGAAAGGGCCGCATCGTCGCCGTGGGAACCACCGTCGTGCGCACTTTGGAAACAGCCGCTCAAAGCGGCAAGCTGCTGCCGTTTACCGGTGCTACCAACCTGTTCATCCGCGCCCCATACCAGTTTCATGCGGTCGATGCCCTGCTCACCAACTTCCATCTTCCCAAGAGCACGCTCCTCATCCTCGTCCGCACCTTCGGCGGCGACGACCTGATTCGGCGAGCCTATGACACGGCTATCCGCGAGGGGTATCGCTTCTTTAGCTATGGGGATGCGATGCTGATTGCTTAGCCGCCGTTGCGAGCATCCGCGGAATCAAACCGGCCTCGTTGCTGAAAACTCCTAACGATTGGTGGTGATTCGCAGGAAGTCACCTGACGGAATCGGCAAGAGGCCAGTTGTTGGCCGGTTGTATAGATAGACCCATGCATCGACCGGAGTATCGTCATCCAAGAGAACTGTCGCTTTCACGCGACGATAAAGTCCAGCTTCGGGTGACTGGGGGTCGAACTCCTCGTAGTCGTCCAGCTTGGAAAGCACCTGTTCGGGTTCCTCAAGGCGGTACACCTCGCCGCGGACACTATCTTCTGACGACGGAGAGCTCACCGCTCCCGGAAAGTCATCCACGAGGTACAGGCGGCCTTGAAACGTCGCATCTCCCACGAAGTCCGCGTTGCGCGCCAACAGCCGGTACATCTCGTGCCGGATATCTCGCCGCAACGTGCCGTAGACGAAGAGGAATTCCGCTGGGGAGCGTTTCATGCTGTGCCTCCCACCGCATCGAGCAAACTGTGGAGGCTTTCAAAACCCTGGCGTTTGATGAAGTTCATAACGGGAGGGTGCGTTTTAAGAAGTTCTAGATAGTATTGAAACAGCATTCGAATCTCCTTGAGGCTCAACTGGTGCATGATCCAGAGACCCGCGATGAACTCAAAGAAATTGAGGTAATCGACGAGCGGCTCACACACATCGGGATAACAGTCCTCTTCAAGTCCTTTGTAGAGCCTCTCAAGTTCTTCTTTGGGGCGATAGTCAAGGAGGAGCCTGGTTTTCTTATGGCAACTATCCTCATAAAACTTCTCATGGAGGGAGTAGAGCCACTCGGCACGTCGAGTCTTGACAGACTGCCACCAAAAGAAAAGTGACAACACACCTCCAACGGTAGCCCCCAGGAGGGCGAATATGGACAAGATGTGGTCCAATGACATGTGGCTTCAGAACTGAATGGCAAGACTGGGTCCGAATGTCATCTACTCTCTAAGAGTATACCCCACTAGCTTGGCGGCGCAAACTCTCTTCCCTGGTATAATGGCCCGTTTGCCACCTATAAGCGGTTCCGTTCCATCGACTCAATGCCCAACCTTCCTACTCCTCCTTTGCCGCTGCTCATCACCGGCGTGGCGGGGGTGGCGGGGTACAACGCGCTGCATCATTTCCGTCGCCGGTATCCGGGGCAGGTGATCGCTATCCGCCGCACGGATAACTGGCCGCTGCGGGGGGAAGGGATTCTGGCCTGCGACGGCGATGACAAGGATCAGATGAAGCGGCTGTTTGACCGTTATCAGTTTCGCTCGGTGCTCAATTGCGAGGGAACCTGTAAGCTTAAATCATGCGAGCTCGACCCCTCCATGGCCCAGCGGGTGAATATCGACAGTGTGGTGAACCTGCTGGAGGTTGCCGGCGGGGCTGACGTGCGGCTGGTGCATCTCTCCATCGACCTGGTCTACTCCGGCACGCGTGGCGGCCAGCATGTGGAAGAGGACGCGACCGACCCCGTCACCGTGTATGGCAAGACCATGGCCGAGGCGGAGCAGATTATCCTCCGCGAGCGGCCCGACGCATGCCAGCTTCGGATTTCGCTGCCGATGGGGGTCAGCTTCAACGGCCATGCCGGGGCCATCGATTGGATCCAGTCCCGCTTCAAGAAGCAGAAGCCCGCGACGCTTTATTACGACGAAGTCCGCACGCCAACCTACACCGACTGTCTCAATCCACTGCTGCAGCGAGTTCTCGCCGGCAACCTGGCCGGTCTGTTCCACGCCGGGGGACCCCGGGCGCTTAGCCTCTATCAGATTGCTCAAATCGTGAACCGCGTCGGCGGCTATGACCCCGATCATCTGATGGGCTGCAACCGGATCGAAGCCGGCCCCATTCCGCCCCGCGCCGGCGACGTCAGCCTGGACTCTAGCAAACTGGCCCGTGTCCTCGGCCACCACCCCTTCGACCCCTGGCCGCACGACGATGCCCTCGTCCCCACCTATCACGACTGGCACCGCGACAGGCCGCCGGGAGAAAGCGGCTCGGCGGAGTATTTGAGGGAGGTGCTGTACCATAACCCCCGCCGTAAGCGAACCGGATTGGCAGCGGCGGCGTCTTAGCGGCGGAATGACGAAGCTCGAATGCCGAATGACGAATTCGGATTTCATTCGCCATTCGCCATTCGAATTTCGTCATTCAGAATCCCGGGTTTCCTCTCGTGACGTTTTACAGCGACCTCACTGCAGGGATCGAACAGTCGATGCTTCCCGACCGCCCGCGACTGCGGAACATGCTCCGCGCGGTGCGGCAGGCGGAAGAAGCGGGCAAGCCGTTCGACAAGAATCTGGCGAAGTTGCACGAGGTTTTGGAGGCATCGCTGGCAAGGCGAGAGGCACGACAAAAAAGCGTGCCCAAGATAGTCTACGACGAGTCGCTCCCCGTCGTTGGCAAGCGAGCGGATATCGCGACGGCAATTCGCGACCATCAGGTTGTCGTCATCTGCGGCGAAACGGGTAGCGGTAAGTCGACGCAAATCCCCAAGATCTGCCTGGAGCTCGGCCGCGGCATCAGCGGGCTCATCGGTCATACACAACCGCGGCGAATTGCCGCCCGCAGCATCGCGGCACGCCTGGCGGAAGAGCTGGGCGCGACCGGGAACAAGCTGGTCGGCTACAAAATTCGCTTTGCCGATCAGACATCCGAACAAACGCTGATCAAAGTCATGACCGATGGCGTGCTGTTGGCGGAATCCCAGACCGACCGGACCTTCGACCAGTACGACACCATCATCATCGACGAAGCCCACGAGCGGTCGCTCAACATCGACTTCCTCCTCGGCTGCCTGCACCGCATCCTCCCCCAGCGCCCCGACCTGCGGCTGATTATTACTAGCGCCACGATTGACGCGACCAGGTTTGCCGAACACTTCAAATCCGAAACCGGCCCTGCGCCGATCATTGAAGTCTCCGGCCGTACTTACCCAGTGGAGGTCCGCTATCAGCCGTTGGTGGATGACGAGGGAAGCGGAGAAGAGGAAATCGACCCCATCCGCGGCGTGGCCGACGCCGTCGAAGACCTCTGCCGTGTTGGCCAAGGAGATATCCTCGTCTTCCTGCCGACCGAGCGGGACATCCGCGAAGCCCATCAGAAGCTCCGGGGCCGCAGCTTCGCCGGAGGGAATCCCGAAATCCTGCCGCTCTACGCCCGCCTCTCGACAGCGGAGCAGAACCGGGTATTTCAGAAGCATGGCGGCCGGCGGATTGTGCTGGCGACGAACGTGGCGGAGTCGTCCCTCACCGTGCCCGGCATTCGCTACGTCGTCGACACCGGCACTGCCCGCATCAGCCGCTACAGCCCCCGCAGCAAAGTCCAGCGGCTGCCGATTGAGGCCGTTTCGCAAGCTTCCGCCGACCAGCGGAAAGGTCGCTGCGGCCGGCTCGGCCCCGGCGTCTGCATCCGGCTGTTCAGCGAGGAAGATTATCTCGCCCGTGAGCGGTTCACGTCGCCGGAAATCCAGCGGACCAACCTGGCCGCCGTCATCCTGCAAACGCTCGCCCTCGATCTCGGCCCCATCGACGAATTCCCGTTCCTCGATCCTCCCCGCCCCGAATCCATCCGCGACGGCTACAAAACGCTGTTCGAGCTGGGGGCCATCGATGACAAGCGTGACTTAACCCCGCTCGGCCGCCAACTGGCAAAACTCCCCGTCGATCCGCGCATCGGCCGCATCATACTCGCCGCGGACAAGGAAGCCTGTCTCGCCGACATCCTTATCATCGCAGCCGCGCTCGAAGTCCAAGACCCTCGCGAGCGCCCGCAGGACAAACAGCAAGCTGCTGACGAAGCACAAGCCAAATTCGCCGACGCCGATTCGGATTTTCTCTCCTACCTCAAGCTCTGGGACGTCATCCACCGGCTCAAGAGCGACCTCAGCCGCGGTCAGCTTCGGAAGGCCTGCCGGCAGAACTTCCTTTCGGAGACAAGAATTCGGGAATGGCAGGACGTGCATCGCCAGCTTCTGGAAATGGTGACGCAGTTCGGCTTGCGAGCGGGGAAGAGGAAGTTTGACAGTACCGTGGTGACCAGGGCGATAGTGTCGTTCCCCGCTTCATCGGCAGCCCCAAAACAACCGATGGGCTTTGCCGACATCCAAAGGCGGAAAGACCAGCGGGCCAAGTCCGCAGGCTCATCGGGTGCGTCCGCAGCCTCAGCGGACGATTCTCCTGGCTCCTATTCCACCGACGGCATCTACGCCGCCATCCACCGTTCCCTCCTCGCCGGCCTCCTCGCCAGCATCGCCACGAAGACCGACACCAGCGAGTACCTCGCCGCCGGCGGCAACAAGTTTTTCCTCTGGCCCGGCAGCGGCACGTTTGCTTCGCGGCCCAAATGGATCGTCGCCGCGGAACTGGTGGAGACGACGAAGCGGTATGCCCGCACGGTCGCTCGGGTCGACGAAGAGTGGATCGAACCGCTGGCGATGCATTTGGTCAGCCGTTCTCACAGCGAGCCGGTTTGGGATCGCCGCAGTGCGACGGTTTTGGCGAGTGAGAAGGTGACTCTTTTCGGCCTGACTATCATTCCCCGCCGCCGCGTGCGGTATGCCCATATTGATCCCGTCGCCGCGCGAAAGCTGTTTCTGCAACAAGCATTGGTGGAGGGAGACTACGACACCAAAGCCCCGTTCTTCGCTCACAACGCGCGGATGCGAGAAGAAGCGTCGAAGCTGGCGGCCAAGACTCGCCGCCGCGACATGATTGTCGAAGACGATGCCATTTGCAGCTTCTATCAGTCCCGATTGCCGGCCGAAGTCGTGGACGGTGCATCGTTGGACAAGTGGCGGAAGGAAGCGGAGGGGAAGGATCCGCAGATTCTGAGGATGAGCGCAGAGGATCTTTTGCCGGAGGAGGCTGACGTTGAGCCGGCGGATTATCCCGACAAGCTGGAGATTGATCGCCTGAAGCTGCCGCTGGAGTACCACTTCGAGCCGGGAGCCGAGCAGGATGGCATCACGGTGACCGTGCCGCGGGAGGCTCTGCCGCAACTCACGCCGGAGCGGATCGACTGGCTGGTGCCGGGGTTGATGGAAGAGAAGGTGGAGGCGCTGATCCGCTCGCTTCCCAAGCAAGTCCGCCGCGAGCTCGGTCCCGCGCCGCAAGTTGCTGAGAAAGTCGCCGGCGAGCTCCGCTTCGGCCAGCGGCCACTGCTGCCGTCGGTGGCGGAATTGTTGACGAAGGCCGCTGGGGTGCGGATTACTCCCGACATGTTCGCCGCCGACAAGCTTCCACCGCATTTGCTCCTCAACGTGCGGGTGGTGGATGAGAAGGGGAAGAAGCTCAGCGAAGGCCGGGATGTGGCTGCGCTCCGCGAGCAAGTTGGCGTCAAACCCGAAGAGGTAAAACTCCGGGCGGAAGAAGTAGCCTGGCACCGGGACGGGCTCAAGTCCTGGGACTTCGATAAGCTCCCGCAACGCTTGGATGTGAAACGGGCCGGTGTGGTGCTCACAAAGTACCCGGCCCTCATCGACCAGGGCGAGAGCGTCTCACTGCGACTACTCGATAGCGCCGCCGAGGCCGAAAGACAGACGCGCGGCGGCGTGCGGCGATTGTTTGCCATCGCGGAGAATCGAGAACTTAAAGCACAGGTCCAATGGCTGCCGGGGCTCGACAAGCTCAAGCTCTGGGGGGCGCCGCTGGCGAAAGAACGGCCCGTCACCGAGCAGCTCATGGACCTGCTAGCCGACCGGGCGCTCTTTGGCGATGGCTTATTCGCCGGCCTTCCCCGCAGCCGCACCGATTTCGAAGAACTGCTTCGTGCCCGCCGCAAGCACATCGTTCCCGCCGTGCAGGAAGCGACGAAGCTGGTCCTGCCGCTCTTCGAAGCCTATCACGAAGCCCGCCTCGCTTTGGAAACGGCCCGCCCCGCCGGTTGGAAATTCGCCTTGGACGACATCCGCGAACAACTTGCATTACTGCTCCCTCCGAACTTCCTCACCACCCAGCCCTGGGAATGGCTCCAGCACTTCCCCCGCTACCTCAAAGCTATCTCCCTCCGTTTCAAAAAACTCTCCACGGCGCTCGCCCGCGACAGGACGAACTACGATCTCGTTGCTCCCCGCATGAATGCCTGGAAGGAACGAGTTGCCCGGCCATTCACGACCGACGCCGAGCACGAGCAGCTCGCGCTTTACCGCTGGTTGCTGGAAGAGTTGCGGGTTTCGCTGTTCGCCCAGGAACTCGGGACGACCATCCCCGTCTCGCCGAAAAAGCTGGACAACCAGTGGGAAAAAATAGGCGTCTAATCCCACCACCACCGCTTCCCTTCCCTATCGCCTCCCACCTCTCCACGCATCAACCCCACCGCGCCGTTCTTATCGGGCAGCAGTCTTTGTTCTTCTAAGGCGTCGTCGGGAACAATTGAGACGCCGCCGCCGGCAGGGACGAGCAGGCGGTTTCCTTTCCAAAGGGCGTTGACGCCGCAGGGGACTTGCTTGGGGGCGGGGAGCGTTTCGC
This sequence comes from Pirellulaceae bacterium, assembly GCA_051004015.1. Lineage (GTDB taxonomy): Bacteria > Planctomycetota > Planctomycetia > Pirellulales > Pirellulaceae > SXOA01. The sequence continues at coordinate 62,917 of JBPCKT010000073.1, forward strand.
AGGGCAGGGATTTTTCATCCCGCAGCAGCTCGCCGCTCCAGCCGGACTTCGTATAGAAATCGTGCTTGCGGAGGAACGCCGCGGCTATGGAGAGGTCGATCATGCAGCGGAGTTGGGCGTAGACGGGGCTGGCGGCGGAGATTTCGTCGTACTTCTTCGTGAAGCTCTCGCAGTACAGCCGGCTGGCTTTGCCGGGCTTGTCGGCGACCGCGGTCATCTTGCCGTCGGGCGAAAGGCGGATATCCTCGGTTTGCAGCTTCACCCCCTGGCCGACGAGCTCCATCGCCAGGCGGTCGTCGCTGGCCCGGACGCAGTCGTAGTCGGGGGTGAACCACCAGCGTTGCAGCGTTGCTTCGCGCGGCGAATCAAGGGCGGCGAGAAACGTCATCATCTTCACCGGCGGCGGCTCCAGGCCGATGGCGATCCGCTTCATCCGGTAGTCAGCTTCGATCAGGATCTGGGCAAAGTGGGTGCGGGGGGAGACGGCGAACGTGCGAATCTGGGCCATGCCGAGCGCCTCCTGCGATCCGCTGGCCAGCCGCACCGTGGCTTCCTCGCGGGCGGCGTCCGGAATGCTTCGCGGCACCGTCTTCTGAAACTCCATGAACCGGGCCAGCCCTTCCTGCGTCGGATCGATCGTGCAGCCCAGGAACGGCCGGTCCTTCTTGCCGGGGTCGAACGCTCGCAGAGCCACCGCGAGATCGTCTAGCAGGATCACCGGCCGCTTCGTCGTGACGCCGACAATTCGGCCCGAGGGATCGGCAAGCCACCCTTCTGCCGGACCCGCCAGCACCACATCCCCCGGTTCATCGCCGCTCGCTTCATAACAGAACGCGAACTGCACGCGCTGCAAGCCCGCCAGATACCGCAGCTCCGCCTCCAGCGGCTTTCCCGCCTTGAGCCGCTCGGCAATGGCCGCTTCCAGCTTCCGCAGCGAGATCTTGCGGAGCTTGGTGAACTTCCGCAAGTCTTCGGGCATGTCCGCCTTCACCGCTAACAGCCGCTCCGCCCGCAGCCGACCGCCGGGATCGCTGAACGTCTTCACGTCCAGCACCCCTTCCGCATCGATCGATACCCCAAACGTCGGCAGCTGCACGGTCGTCGCCGCGCCGGCGGCGCCGTTATTGAACTGGGCCCGGAGGGGAAGGGGCACTGCGAATGACACGAGTACAAAGCCCAGTGTCACGAGACCTTTGCCGTAACGTCCACGATTAGCACCCATGATTGCATTCCTTATTTCCAGCCTCTGACCCCTGCTCCTCCGCCATTCTACATATCCGCGCGATAAGTGGGCAGAAACCCGTCCTGTTTGCCCCGCCCTTCATTTCCTTCTCCGCCGACCGATTGGCTCACTTTCCGCCGGCTCCTTGGCGCGTCTTTCCGCGGCCTCCTGTTCGTCGAGGGCCTTGCAATGGGCGATATGTTCTCGCGCTGCTTCCACGCGCATCCGTTGCTGCAGCCGGGCGATTTCGCTCTTCCGCCGCACTTGCTCCAGGCGTTCCTGGTGCCTTTGCTTTTTTTCTTCCACGCTCATCGTGGCTGGGTTCGGCTTCCGGTTGAGCAGCGTCAGGGCCGCCCGCCAATTCTTGCGGCTGGCGGCGACCAGGGAGACCATGGCCGGCACCGCGGTCAACTCCTCGGCCCGCTGCAGCTCGCGGGCGAACTCCTCGTCCCGCGTGGCGGCATGGGTGATCGTGGTCGGATCGATGTTGAGATAGGCCCCCACCTGGCGGCGCGACAGCCCCACCGACAGCAGCTTGCAAACCTGCTCGCGGACTTCCGGCGTCAAAACCGTTGGCCGCCCTCCCCGCTTCCACGGCACCGGCGCAGAGAGCCTTTGCAGCAGCTCCTCGGGCTCTTCCGTAGGGGGTCGGGAGGGGTTTTCGCCGCGAAAACTCCTCCCGACCCCGTCCCCAGCCTCCTCCTCCCCGGACGGGGGCCCGCTGAAAAACCCCCCTGGTTTTTCAGCAGCGAGGCCGGGTATGGGGGCCCCACCCAAACTGAAAATCCCCCCTGGTTTTTCAACCCCCCTGGGGTTTCCATCCCCCGCCTGAAGGGTGTCGTTGTTCACTTCCTGTTGATTGCACTTCATGTTTTTTTCCGACGTTGTCATGTCAGTTCTCCTGAGCAATAGCGACGTACATCTTTCCGACTTTCCGTAATAGTACATCCGTACAGTTGGCACCGTCAAGCCCCTCCCGGCAAGAAAGTCGGAAATAGTTTGGCCCCCGATGGACGCCACAGATTAGTGGCCGAAAGTGCCGCGTGAAGGCGGGACTCCACGAGTTCACTCCTCGCCCCCCGTCTCCATCCCCAGTTGCCGCATCTCGCGGTGTTGCTCCGGTGGAGGCCCGAGTCTTTCGGCGGCGAGGGTCATGTTGCCGCGGCAGGTCATGGCTCAGATACCGCCTCCGGTGGTCGCAGCTTGACAATAAATAGGATTATGTTATGAATGGCGTTAAGTTAAGGAATCAAATGGCGATGCTTGCACAAGGACGTGTGGCACCACGCAACTGCTAGCTCCTGCCTGTGGTGATCCAACGCCTTAACTTAACGCAATTCGATTATGTTATCTTTATAGTATGAAAGTGACCGTTGATATTCCTGATTCTGAGCTGGATGAAATCTGCTTTTTCACCGGCGAAAAAAAGAAAGGTCCTGCCATTCGCAAAATGGTGACGGACGCGCTCATGCTCAAACGTCGCCAGCAACTGGCGCAAAAATTCATCTCGGGGGAATGGGGAGCCGAGCTTGAAGGTTTTGAAGAATCGCAGGCCAAGGAACTGAAGTCGGCCAGGCAGAAGAACCAGGCTTGGCGGAAGTAATGCCGACGCTCATTGATACCAGTCTGTGGATCGACTTCACGCGCGCCCGCTCGCCGGCCAGTCTCAAGAAGTTCATTGCCCCCTACATTCTGCATCCCGACGCTCATCTGACAGAGCCGATCATTTTTGAGGTGCTGCGGCATGCCACGCCGCAGGAAAGCCGGCAGCTCACTCGGCAGTTTCAAACTTTTCCGCTGCTCGCCGTACCAACGAATCTCTGGTCCGCTGCCGCCACGCTCGGCCAACTCTGCCGGCAAAAGGGAATCACCGTCCAGTCACTTGACCTCTTAATTGGGTCCTTCCGGCTTTTCCGTGGGTAGCTTTTCCCGGCGTTTTTGGCGGCCAATCGAAATCCACTCGAGAATCAGCGGCTCAACGGGAGGCTGGGGGCGGGACCAGAGGCCCCAGTTCCCGCCCCCAGACCCCCACCCCCTTCCCTCTTCTCTGTGTTCCTTTTTGGCCTGAAAATGACGGGGTTCACGATGCGGCCCTTAAGAAACCCCGGAAAACGCTACCCACAAGAATCCCGGATGGTCCCTTAATTGCGATCATCGCCGAACACCACGGGGCAACGCTGATCACCTTTGACGATGATTTTCAAAAGATAGTAACGGTCTCCAAACTCCAAGTGAAGGTCTTGCAACGACCGGCTCCGTAGTTGGTGAGAGAGGGAGCTTTTCGGCGGCGAGGGTCATGAAGCCCGCCTTCTCCAATGCCCGAACTGCTGCCAGGTGATTGATACCGGGAATATTCGGCACGGCTAGACCTGCACTTCAACGTTACGCACTTCCGCGTCACGGAACCGATCCTCCAGCGCCGCTAGATATTCCCGAATCGCATCCTGAATGTTGGCCATCGCTTCCTCTTCGGTTTCTCCTTCTGACCAGCAGCCGGGCAAGGCGGGAACCGACACGGTAATCCCTTCTTCGGTGCGATGGATAGCGATCTTGTAGTTCACGGCAGGTTCTCCTCGATCGTTAAGTTTACCAGAGTGGCGGGCCGGTTGGCAAAAAAATCATTCGAAAACATCAGCGGCAATGAACAACGCGGGACTCCATCGGATTCACTCCTCGCCACCCGTCTCCATCCCCAGTTGCCGCATTTTGCGGTAGAGGTTGCTGCGGTGGAGGCCGAGTTTTTCGGCGGCGAGCGTCATGTTGCCGCGGCAGGTGTCGATCTGCTTTTTGATGTACTCGACTTGGAACCGCCCGGTCGCTTCGGTCAGCGGCTCGTCGAGGGAGAGGATGCTGGCCGCGCCGGCGGAGGGGGACATGATGAAGGCCAGGTCGGGGGCGTCGATTTTGTCCTGGTCCTCGGGGGAGAGGTACGCCAGCCGTTCCATCAGGTTCCGCAGCTCGCGGACGTTGCCGGGCCAGGGATGGGTGAGCAGGCGTTTCTTTGCGGCCGCGGTGAATTTTGCCGCTTTGCGGCGGGCCTTGGCGGAGAAGACCTTGAGGAAGTGCTCGGCCAGCAGCTCCACATCGTCACCGCGGCTGCGGAGGGGGGGCAGATCGAGCGTGACGACGTTGAGGCGGAAGAAGAGGTCTTCGCGGAACTGTTTGGCCCGCACGAGCTCTGCCAGATTCTGGTTGGTGGCCGCGAGGACGCGGGCGTCCGTCGGAATGGTCGCGGAGCCGCCGACCCGGACGACGACTTTTTCTTCCAGCACGCGGAGGAGCTTGGCCTGGCCGCCGAGGCTCATGTCGCCGATTTCGTCGAGGAAGAGCGTGCCGCCGGAGGCGAGCTCGAATTTGCCCTGCCGCATTTCGCGGGCGTCGGTGAAGGCCCCCTTCTCGTGGCCGAACAGCTCGCTCTCCAGCAGCGTCTCGGTGATGGCCGCACAGTTGACCGCCACGAACGGCTCCTGCCGGCGGCTGCTGTGATAGTGAATCATCTGGGCGACGACTTCTTTGCCGGTGCCGTTCTCGCCGAGAATCAGCACCGCCAGGTCGGTATCGGCCACGCGCTTGACTGTTCCTCGGAGCGCCTCGATAGCCGGCGACGTGCCGATGAGCTGCACTCCCTGAGCCGCTTCGTCCGCGACTTGCTTTCTGGCCGAGACGAGCTGCTCCATCTGCTGCGTGTTTTCGAGCGCGACGGCGGCGTGCATGGCGAGCTCGGTCAGGGCTTCTTCGTCATCGGGCGTGAAGTTGCCGCCGATCTTGTTGAGGACCTCGAACGCGCCGAAGATTTGGCCTTTTGTTTGTCTTGCAGTGCGGACGGGACTGGAGTCCCATCCTACGAGTGGGACGCAGACAATCGACCGCGTCTGAAACTTCGTCTGTTTGTCGACCCGCCGGTCCACTTCCCGCTGTTCCGCTTCGATGTCGGCATCGACGCGGCGGGCGAGGCCGGTCTGCACCACTTGGCCGACGACGCCAGTCGTATCGGCAATCCGCAGCTCGTTGCCCGCAACGCCAAGAGCCGGCCGGCCGACGAGGAGCTTGTTCGCTTTGTCCCACAGAAAGATGCTGGCCCGCTCCGCGCCGAGCAGCCGCGTCGCCGTCTCCGCCATTTCCGTCAGCAGCGGCTCCATCTCCTGCGTCTGCTGCCAGCGGGCGGCGATTTCCAGAATGGCCTGCAAGCGCTCGGCTCGCTTTTTCTCATGTTCGCGGACCCGGACTTGAGTCAGTGCTTCCGCCAGCCAGAGTGTCATCGTTTCCACCGTACTGCCGCGGTCCGTTTCTTTGATTCCGATTCGATACGCGCAGAGCATTTCGCCGCTGCCAGAGCGAGGAATGAACGGGGCCACGTACCAATCGCCACGTAGGACAGGCGCATCGGCATCGAGCGACTCAGCCAGGAGGTCGGTAGGCAGGCCTCGCTGGGGGCCGGAGGCTCCAAAGGTTCGCCAAATCCCTTTTTCCCCCATCGCCAGGGCCAAATAATCGCTTCCCAGAGCGTGCGACACCAGCGGCACAGCCTGACTCAAAAAGACGGCAGGCTGCTGCTCCGTCGCCGCCCAGTAGAACAGTTTGGCGGCAGTTTCCGCCAACGATGGAGGTATATGAATGGATGCAACTGCTTTGGCTGTAGTTGATTGCATGCGAATGACACCTATTTGACTCACGCTCCACAATCTGTCATCAAATATACATCATATCGTCGACTTTTGCTCCGCGAAAGTACGTGCTTTCGCGGAGCGAAAAGCCGACAATATTTTCCCAAATTCTTCGCGAACCTTTCTGCCGATGTTCCGTCTTACCCGCGTACCGGCCCGGGAGATACTGTTTCTGCAAATCCGTAGCTGCAAGCTGCGGATTGCAAAACAGCCTTTCCAGCGGTATATTTAAGTTTGGCAGGAATAGTTTTGCAGTTGGGGTGCTCTAACAAGTAGTCCGACGGAGACATTTCCTACCAGTTTTCTATTTTCTTCACTTCTCGCACTGCGCGAAGCCGCAGCGGAGTACACCATGCGTACCGTCAATACCATCATCGCCAACGACAACGTCGTCGCCAATCGCGCTGCCATTGCAGTCGCGGCAGGCATGGGCATGGGTACGGTGCGCGTCGTCGATCTCCACGCGCCGCGCCTCCATCAGGGACCCTCCCATAAATTTGGGAGATGGCACCTCGGCAAATCCAAGCCCCAGTGCTCGGAACCGATGCGCCAGGAGAGTTATTCCTACCAGGCAGACCAATCGTGGTTGCCGGGCTCGGAATCAACTCCCTCCCGGCTAGGGCGACCCTTCGGGGGCTTACGAGGGACAGCTTAGTTTCGCGTCCGTTCGCGAAACCTGTCCTCGAAAGCCAACCAGCGGTCGCCAGCCGAGCGGTCCCGCGAATCTTTTTTGATTCGCACTGACGCTCGCCGCTGCTGCCGCTGCTTCCTGACCCCGATGCGTTTGCCCGTAGCGACAAGCTGCCAGCTTGTCCGCTTTCGGCCGCGGTTTTCCTGCATTGCAAACGCCGGAGATAAGCGAGAGAAAATCATGACCACCATCAGCCTTACCAACGACACTATCACGACTGACAAGATCGAGCTGATCGACCTGGTAACCCGCGCCCAGAACGGCGACCGGCAGGCTTTCGGCCAGCTCTTCGAGCGGTTCGAGCGGCACGTGCTGGCCATCGGCCTGCGCCGGCTGAGCGACTACGGCGAGGCGCAGGAGCTGTGCCAGGACGTCTTCATCCAGGCGATGAAGAAGATCGACCAGCTCCGCACGCCTGAAGCCTTCCCCGGCTGGATCCGGCAGATCACCACCCGCATGGCGATCAACCGGCTGGTCCGGCGGAATGGGGACATTTCGCTGGAGCCCGAGGCCCTGGAAGCGACCGCGGTGGAGGTGGAGACTCCGCTGACTCGCGTGCTGACCCGCGAACGGGCGACCCAGGTCCGCAAGGGCCTGTCGAAGCTTGGCCGCATGGACCGCGAAACGCTGGTGGCGTTCTACGTCCACGGCCGCTCGCTGAACGAAATGGCGGGCGACTTCGAGGCCCCCGTCGGCACCATCAAACGCCGCCTGCACGTCGCCCGCAAGCGGCTGGCCAAGGAGGTGGAAGAGCTGGCGGTGTGATGCATGAACCCAAGCAGCTCGTGTACGCCCGAACTGCTACCTGGGAACGCGGCATCTTCTGGGAGATGCCGCGTTCTTTTTTGCGCTGTGAATGAAGAAGCCTCCTGCCGCCGGAGGGGAACCTCCGGCGGCAGAAGGCAAAGCTGCGGCGAGTTGGGGGTGCTCTAAAGCGCAGCCGGGAATAGACGAAATGAGTATGGGGAGGACGATTGCAAGGTCTATGCCGCGCGGTGCGTCGGCGACAAATCAGACCTGAAAACGCGGCCCAACCGCAGATTTCTTGAGCAGCGACGGCGGCATCCAAACCATGACCAGCGGGGACTCTGCACGAACCTTGCGCACTAGCCGCCGCGCTTCTGCGCCATTCGCAGACGGGATTCAAACACGCTCGGATCGCGAGACCAGTGGAGAGCCTCTTCCCGCGTGACGAGGCCGGCGGCGGTGAGATAGGCCAGGGCCTGGTCGAGAATGAGGATGCCGTCGTCGGAGCCGGTCTGCATGACGGAGTAAATCTGCCGCTGGTCCCCCAGGCGGATGAGGTTGGCGATCGCGGGGTTCACGAGCATGATTTCGACCGCCGGGACCCGCCCTTTGCCGTCCGCCCGGCGGACAAGTTTTTGCGAAACCACGGCCCGCAGCGTCCGCGAAAGCTGCTCGCGGACCGCGATCTGTTCATCGGCCCCAAACACGCTGACCATGCGGCTGATGGAGCCAACGCAGTCGCCGGTGTGGAGAGTGGAGAAGACCAGGTGACCGGTCTCCGCGGCGATGATGGCGGCCTGAATGGTCTCGAAGTCCCGCATCTCGCCGACGAGAATGACGTCCGGGTCTTCCCGCAGCGCGGCCCGGAGCGCGGAGGCAAAGCTGGGCACGTCGCAAAACAGCTCGCGCTGGCGGATCAGGCTGTTGATGTTTTTGTGGACGTATTCGATGGGGTCTTCAATCGTGATGACGTGGCAATTCCGTGTGAGGTTGATCTGATGAATGATGGTGGCCAGCGTGGTGGACTTGCCGCTGCCGGTCGGGCCGGTGACCAGCACCAGGCCGTAGGGGAAGTTGCCGAGCTCGCCAAGCTGCGGCGGCAGGTTGAGCTCGGAGAACGTTTTGAAGTTGTCGTCCAGGCGGCGGAAGGCCATTGCCACACTGCCGCGCTGGCGGAAGATGTTGACGCGGAAGCGGGCCTTCTCCGGCGAAAAGAACGCCAGGTCCAGGGACTGCTTCTCGGCGAAGACGCGGTGCTGGTGATCGGTCATCAGGCTCTCGGCCATCTGCTCCACGTCGTGAGGAGAAAGCGGCTGGCCGCCGATGGGCAGCAGGGCGTTGTCGATGCGGAAGTACGGCTCGACGCCGCCGGTCAGATGCATGTCCGAAGCCCGTCGCTCCACGCATAAATCCAGCAGCGCATCGAGCTGCGCCCGGTGTTTCTCCGTTCCGTCCCGCGCCGGCAGCGGCTGAAAGATATGGCCGGACTGCTCGGGGGTTTTGGCGGTCGCAGGCTGCGCGGGCTGATTTGCCGGCGCAAATGCCGGCACGAAGGAGGAGGGAGCAAAGGATGAATTGACGGGCAGGATGGGGGTCATAGTTCTTAAGGTGAGTTACGTCGTCCGACGCCACACCACCACGCAGAGTCGCGGGGAGATTGTCTGGTTCGCGATCACGGCGACGGTGGCCTGGTCATCCTCCGTGGCGCTGCTGTTGCCCGGAGTGGAGTCGGTATCGAACTCAGTCATCGCGCTGACCTGGGCCGTGTTGCTGAACGACCCGGTGGTATTCGCGGTGGCGACAATGGTGAGCGTGGCGCTCGCCCCGGAGGCCAGGTTGCCGACATCCCAAATGCCAGTAACGCTGTCAAACGTCGTGCTGCCGCTGGGCGTGGAAGAAACAAACGTCAATCCCGCCGGCAGTTGATCGGTCACTTGCACCCCGGAAGCTGCGGAAGGTCCGTTGTTGGTGACCGTCACGGTGTAACTCACATTGTCGCCGAGCAACGGCGAGGAATCGTCCACGGTCTTAGTCACGCTCAGGTCGGTCACGTTGGGTGTGACGACCGCACTGGCCTGGTCATCTTCCGCGGCCGCACTGTTGCCCGGCGTGGAATCGACGTCAAACTGTTCGCTGGCACTGACCTGCGCGGTATTCGTCTTTACGCCGGCGGTGGTGGTGGTGGCGGTGATTTGCAGCGTGGCCGAAGCGCCGCTGGCCAGCGTTCCCACCGTCCACACGCCGGTGCCGCTGTTATAGGTGGTGCTGCCGCTGGGGGTGGAAGAGACAAAGGTCAGCCCCGCCGGCAGCTGGTCGGCGACGGTGACACCCGTGGCGCTTTGCGGGCCACTGTTGGTCAGCGTGACGCTGAAGACCACATTCTGGTTGGCATTGGGATTGGCGTTGTTGACTTGCTTGGTGAGGGAAAGGTCGGCGCTGTTGGGAGTAACCGTCACGCTGGCCTGGTCATCTTCCGCCGGCACGTTGTTATTCACCGTCGAGTCGCTATCGAACTGATCCGCCGCGGTGATCTGCGCGGAGTTGATCTTGGCCCCGATGGTGGCGGTCGTGGCGACGATTTGCAAGGTGGCGGTACCGGCGCTGTTCACGGTGCCGACGGTCCAGATTCCGGTGGCGCTGCTATAGGTTCCCTGGCTGGGATTCGAGGAGACAAACGTCAGCCCGGCCGGCAGTTGGTCGGTGATGGCCACGTTGGTCCCCGCGCTCGGACCGGCGTTGGAAACCGTAATCGTGAAGGTGACGTTCTCGTTTTTGTTTGGCGTGGCATTGTTGACGGTTTTTGTCAGCGACAGGTCGGCCACTTGCGGGGTCACGGTCACACTGGCCTGGTCGTCTTCGGTCGGCACGTTGTTATTCACTGTGGAGTCGCTATCGAATTGATCAGCCGCGGTGATCTGCGCGGAGTTGATTTTGGCCCCGATGGTGGCGGTCGTGGCGACGATTTGCAAGGTGGCGGTACCGGCGCTGTTCACGGTGCCGACGGTCCAGATGCCGGTGGCGCTGCTATAGGTTCCCTGGCTGGGAGTTGAGGAGACGAAAGTCAGCCCCGCCGGCAGTTGGTCGGTGACGGCCACGTTGGTTCCCGCGTTGGGACCGGCGTTGCTGACCGTGATGGTGAAGGTGACGTTCGCGTTCATGATCGGCGAGGCATTATTGACCGTCTTTGTCAGCGAGAGATCGGCCACCTGCGGCGTCACAATCACGCTGGCCTGGTCATCTTCGGCAGCCTGCTGATTGTTAGGGGTCGAATCAATGTCTCCTTCATTTGCCGCAGTCACTTCGGCCGTATTGGTCTTCACCCCGGTCGTGGCGACAGTGGCCACAATCTGCAACTGGGCCGTGGCGGCGCTATTCAAGCTGCCGATGGTCCAGATGCCAGTTCCGCTGTTGTAAGTCGTGGTGCCGCTGGGAGTGGCGGAGACGAACGTCAAGCCGGCAGGCAGCGCGTCCGTCACCACCACGCCGGTCGCGTTGCTCGGCCCCCCGTTGGTGGCGGTGATCGTGAAGGTGACTGTCTCTCCGACGTTGGGCGCGGCGTTGGTCACAATCTTCGTCAGCGACAAGTCAATGGGAATGCCCGTCAGAGGAATGCTGGATTGATCGTCTTCGCCGGCGTTCTGATTGTTGGGGGTGGAGTCGGGATCGAACTCGTCGACGTCGGTGACTTCGCCCGTATTGGTCACAACCCCCGGCGCGTTCACGGTGGCCGTGATCGCCAGCGTGGCGACTGCGCCGCTGTTAAGCGAGGGAATCGTCCAAGCGCCCGTAAGGTTGTTGTAGGTTGTAACACCGCTCGGGGTGCTCGAGACGAACGACACACCGGCCGGCAGGACGTCGGAGACGGTGATGTTGTTGGCGGCGCCAGGCCCAGAGTTCGTCAGGGTGAGGGTGTAGGTAATGTTCTGGCCGAGTGCGGGATTGGCGTTATCCACGATCTTGATCAGGCTCAGGTCGGCGGGGTTCGAGAAGTCCTGGGTCTTCACCGTGGGGGCGAGCATCCCCAGAAAGGTCAGTTGGCCGTCCGTGCCGTCGACGGTCACATCCGACTGGAACTCAATTGCGCCTACATTGCTGAAAGTGGCTGGCCCCGCCGCTCCACCCCCCGTGGTGAAATCTGCCATCTTGAAGATCAGCTCGCTGGACGGGCTGTTAGGAATGGCGATGGTCTGCTCGGACCAGTTGGTGGCATTGGTATAAATCCGCAGCCGGGCCGTTGAGCCGACTTGGTCCGCGCCGATCAGCATCCGAAACCTGTCGGACGTGCCACCATTGGTCAGATCAACGGCACCCAGTCCTGTGAAGGCGATCGTGTCGCCGTCGGCGTCGGCGCCGTCCCACACATCGACGTACCGGCCTTGCGCGAGCAAACTGGCGTTCCAAGTGAGCGCGCCGACGGTGCCGGTGAGAGTCACCTGGTCTCCAAGCCCAGTGGCCCCAGTCAACTCCACCAGCAAGTCTCGCTCACCTCCGAGCGACGAAGCCGAGGCTGCCACCGCGAAACTGATATTGCCGACCGGGGGGAAGGCGGCTGTGACGGAAGGATTGGCGACGCTGAAGTCGTCGATCGTCGTGCCCGGTGTACCTTGGGCTTCCAGGGCGGAGATCGTAATCAAGTTGCTGTTCTGGGCCGACAACAGTACGCCGCCTACGGTCTGCGACGGCTGCTCGACCCAGTAGCTGCCGGCAATCAGGTCGTCAAAGCGATACTGGCCGGAGGCATTGGAAAGGGCGGTGTCAGTCAGGACGTCACCCGCGCCGGGCTCGAAGACGGTGTCCCCGTCGTCGGTATAGAGATTGATCGTCGCCCCGGAGATCTGCTCTCCCGCGCTGAAACCGTTGTTGTTGAAGTCGCGGTAGATGAGTCCGGTGATCGCGCCGAAGTCGGTGGCCAGCATGGCCCGCCCTTCGAGCGTCTCAAACCCGAACCCGCGGCGGCGGGCCTGGATCCCGGCTGCGGACTTTGGCCCTTGGAAGAGCGTCTTAACCAAATCGTACAGCGACGAAACGACATTCCCACGCGAGCGGCGAGTCATTCCAAATCCCCCCATCCTTAGTGCATTACCGACATTCTCAGTCCACTGCTAGCGGGATACGCCCATCCATGGGCGCGCGGAGAGAGAGGGTCGTCTCTCTCCCTATCGGCGCGGGGGGCCAGATAACTTGGGGCAATTGCCGGTGGCCCCAGCGGTGCGATAGCATGGTCTTTGGCATGACTCAATTCTGTCCCACATGCAGCGCTTCACTTGCGGCAGCCACGGATGCAGGCGGCGGTAATGTGCGCTGCCCGCAATGCTGGACCGTCAGCGCGCTGAAGGACGGATTAGGGCCGCCGCCGAGCTTTCCGCCGCCGAGTTTTCCACCGCCAGGCCCATCTGGTTTTTCGCCTCCGCCGCAGTACCCCGCACAATACATTCCGCAGAATCCGTATCAGGCTCCCAACCCGTGGGCAGACAACTTCTATCGGCCGGGCTACTTTCAGCCTCCCGACCGCCATCGAGCGCTCCGCAAGGTTTTCGGCCCTGCCGTTTTCATGCAAGTCTACGGAGTGTTGCTCGTAGTCGGCGGAATTGCTCTGGTGGGATTTCTGCCCCTGATCCTGCATGATATGCCCCGCAACGATCAGCCGGTCATGCTCGTGATTCTGGGGATTTGCGCATTTTTTTGCTTGGCGGTTGGAGCCTTCACTTTCTGGGCCGCGATGCGGATGAAAGCCCTCCGCTCCTATTCCTTGGTGATGTCCGCTGTGGTCGTGACATTCCTGGTCGGGTTCTTAGCCTGCCTGCCAGCAATGATTCTCGGTATCTGGCCGTTGATCGTGCTGCTGGATGGCGAGGTGAAAGCCTGTTTTGATCGGCCGGACACAGGGCTTCATCCCTGATTCACAGCCACAGCTTCAGCCGGCCACCCAGCATGTCGGGCAGCGAGCGCTCGACCCAGTGCCGCACCTGCTTGTCGTGGTAGCGAGTGCTGAAGTGCATCGCAATGATCACCTCGTTCTGAAAGCGTTCGGCCCGCTCCACGAAGTCGTCCAGGTGCATGTGGCCGTGCTTGTGGATTTTCTCCTTGCGATGGCCGGGGGCGACAAAGGTCATCTCCGTGATCAGGATCTTCGCCTCGTACATCGCGGGGCAGATGTCCAGCCCTTCGGGCGCGGTGTCGCCGGTGTAAGCCACGAGGGGAATCCGCCTTTCCTCGGTCACTTCCGTTCCCGCCAGGCGGATATCTCGAATCTGGTCCCCCGTCATGTTCAGAAACTCCGCCTTCAGCTTCTTGCGCCGCTCCCATACGACGTAGCCCAGCGAAGGGACCGTGTGCCGCGTGGCCGAAGCCGTGACGATCAACTCCCGCGAGAATTCGATCTCATCCCCCGGCTTCACCGCCACCAGCTCGCACGGCAGCCGCCCACGGTCCAGCCGGCTGAAGGCCTTGAGGACGTGCTGCATCAGATCGATGGCGTGCTCCGGGAGGTAGATGACTGGCGGATCCATCTTCATCATTCGCCGCCGGGCAACGTACACCGGCAGGGCGGCGATATGGTCCAGATGTGTATGCGTGATGAACCAGGCCGGCGTCCCCATGAAGTCCCAGGGCTGGGCCCCCAGATCGAAGCCGAGCTTGAGCTCGGGAATCCGCCAGTAGGACTGGACGGCGGCGCGCGAGTAGCCTTCGACGGTGAGGTCTTTGTGCTGGAGCGTCCTGTACGGCGAATTTGCAACCACGGATGAGAATGACGAAATTCGAATGGCGAATGGCGAATGAAAGGCTAGGCGGGAGGTTCGTCGGTGCGATCGTTGTTATCAACCTTACGGATGATGGCCGAGAAGATAAGGTTCAGCTCTTTGGCCTCTTTCCAGAGCTTTCTTGCTTCTTCCACACTTTCCGGCTGGGCCGCGGAGAGTTGACGGAGCCAGTACATGGATTCGCGCGATTCCTTTCGGCAGAGGGACATTTTATGGCGAAAATCCTTGCGCGATTCCGCATCGTTTCCTTCGCAATAATTGGCGCCTATGCTCGTCGCCGAGCGAACAAGCTGCGTAATCAGCGGAGTGTTTATTGGATTGCGACGAATGCACTTCAGAAACTTGATAATCTGCTCCCCAAAAACAGCCGTTCGTTCCTCCAAGTCGTAGTTTCTCTCGGGTTGACGTTCAGACACGAATAAACCTCTTCCTCATTCGCCATTCGCCATTCGAATTTCGTCATTACGGCCTTGCCGTCTCGTTCCAATAGATTTTGACGTTGTGCGTCGCGCGACCGACCGCGACTACGTCCAGCCGGCCATCGCCGTTAAGGTCTCCAACACTCAGGTCTTCAATCGCCACGCTGCCGGGGTCCACGATTTGCCGGATCCACTTGCCCCCTGCATCTGCCAGGTCGTAGATGCGAAGGCCGCATTTGAATTTGTCGTTCAGGTTGTCGCGGATGCCGATGATGAGCTCTTCGTCCGGGTCGTTATCGAGGTTCGCGCACCAGACGGCGTGCCCCCACTTCAGCTCTTCGTCGAGGACGGTTCGTTTCCAGAGCCAGTCACCGGCGGCGGGCCGCGGCTGTTCGGGCTTGGTGTAGACGACGACCTGCTCGCCGTGCCAAGGCTCGATGGTGGCGAAGTAGTCTCCCGCGCCGGCCAGGCGGCCGCGCTTGATTTCGCTTGCGCCGCGATTGGGCATCGTCTTTTGGTTTCCTTCGCCGATACGGGTCCGCTTCCACTTGCCATCCGCACCTCGCTCCAGCAAGCTCACCCCCTCAAAGCCGGCGTAGAGAATGTCCGGCTTGCTGTCGTGGTTGAAGTCCGTCACCTGGAAGTTGTGGGTGACATGCATGTCCTCGTTGATGACTTCGGCTATCCACGGTCCCTTCACGGGGTCTTTGGGCACCTGAAACGACAGCAGCCGCACGCCGTGTTCGGCGAAGTTCGGCTTGGTGGTGTTCTTGCCGAACAGCGGGGCGACGATCAGCTCCTGTTTGCCGTCGCCGTCGAGGTCGGCCCAGTTCATCCGGTGGACCGTCGGCTCTTCGCCAATCGGATGCACGTCCCACAAGCCGTCAGCCCGTTTGCCGCGGCCAATCCACTGGATGGTCCCGCCGGTCATGGTGTCGGCTGGCCGCCAATCGGCACCGACCGCGAAATCGACATGGCCGTCGCCATCGATGTCATGCGGGGCAAAGCAGACGTTATCTTTCTTGGTTTGCCCTTGAATCAGGATGTGCTCCTCCCAGTTCGGATTCTCCAGCCACAAAATCCGCTCCTGGTCGACGATGCAGATATCCAGCCGCTTGTCGCCATTCATGTCGAGGAGCCTCACGGCATAGCCGACGCCGAGGTGAGTCTTGAGCTCCTGGTCCCGCAGTTGAATATCCGCGGCGGGAAGGGAAGAGAGGGCCGTACAGGTAACAGCGACAAGCAATAGATAGCGCGTCATGGGAGAGTCTGGCCGAAGGAGTAGATCAGCGAATCGGGCAAGCTCTTTTGTAACGCAAAGGGGCGAGCGCGCGGAGACAGGCGCGCCAAGCAGGCAGGCTGCTACGGTTTGCCTTTCTCGCTCTTCTCCACCAGCAGCTTAAGCACGTCGTCGGTGATGTCGAGACCCTCCTCGTACAGCACTCCGCGATTGAGGGTCTGCAGAATCTGCTGCTGATTCTGATTTTCGTCGAGCGAACTGTTGTTTGTCCGCACCACCAGCCGCAGCCCTTTGGCTTTGCAATACGGCTTCAAGACCTCGTCGATTTCGCGATGCAGCGAAAGGCTGAGCTTGAGGTCCTTGTCGCGGAATTTCTGCTGTCCTTCCTGGACAAAGACTTGCAGCTCGCGTTGCAGACGGCCGAACTGATTCTGGAGCTTCTGAAACTCCGCCGATCCCTGGGCGGCCTTCCGTAAGTCATTCCCGACCGCCTCTAGCTCGCTCTGCTTGAGCGTGGCGGACGATTGCAATTCCTTGGCCTCTTCCTGCATCGCGGCAACCTTCTTCTGAAACGGCTTGTGCTGCTGGGCGATTTTTTCGATGTTGACGAGGCCGATGGGGAGAGGCGTTTCCGCGGGCTTTTCCTGTGCGGGGACTGGGGCCGTGGAAGCAGTGGCGAGGAGGAGTAGACCGACTGCCGAAGAGAGATGCTTGAGCATGGATACGCCTGGCAAAAGGACGAGCATCAGCGGTGAATGCCGGGAATCATAACACATCGGGGTTGATCCGTTGGGGAGTCTTGGACGGTCTGAGCAATGGTGGCGTTGAGGCGGCAAGTGAAGTAGAGTCCAATCCATCCGCGTTAGAAAAATGTGCGTAAGTATCGGATGCCACGCAACTTGCGCTAATCGCGGACGCTTCTCTTACTATCGGATTACCCGGTCAGCTATACTTCTTCATTCGTTAAGGAAGCGTACGAACGAAGTTTGGCGTTCATCAAGGCATCAGGTCCGGCGGGAGACGTCGGCATTGGAATGACAGAAGCAACGATCGTGCTGGACGACCCGCAGCGGGTCCTTTCGCTGTTTGGGCCTCGGGACCAGCATTTGCGGGCCATTCGCGAGACCTTGGGGGTAACGGTTCTGCATCGGGACGGGGAAATTCGGCTCGCCGGGGAAGAAGGAGCGGTCACCAAGGCCAAAGAAGCCTTTGGCCTGCTCAATACGCAGCTCACCGAGCAGGGAAGCATCGAGGGGGAGCAGGTCGCGGACATCCTGGCCCGCCTGACCGGTAAGAAAATCGCCAGTGCGCCCCCCATCGACGTGGTCAACGCGGCCAAGCGAATCAGCCCTCGCACGCCCGGCCAGGCCCGCTACGTGCAGAGCATCCGCGAGCACGACATCACGTTTGCCGTCGGCCCCGCCGGCACCGGCAAGACCTATCTGGCGGTCGCCGTGGCGGTCGAGGCCCTCAAGCACCACCAGATCAAAAAAATCGTCCTCGTCCGCCCCGCCGTCGAAGCGGGCGAAAGCCTGGGCTTTCTCCCCGGCGACCTGCACGCCAAGATCAACCCGTATCTCCGCCCGCTGCTGGACTCGCTGCAGGAGATGATCGATTACGACCAGATGAAGCGGTTCATGGAGCAGGACGTGATCGAGGTCGTGCCCCTGGCCTACATGCGCGGCCGCACGCTCAACGAGGCCTTCATCATTCTGGACGAGGCCCAGAACACGACCGTCGCCCAGATGAAGATGTTCCTCACCCGCATGGGCATCGGCTCGAAAATCGTCATTTCCGGCGACACCACCCAGGTGGACCTCCCCCGCGCCAGCGCCAGCGGCCTGATCGACGCGCTGTCTCGGCTCAGGGATATCGAAGGGATCAACATCGTCCAGCTCAACAAGTCCGACATCGTCCGCCACAAGCTCGTGCAAGAAATCGTCCGCGCGTATGAAGAGGACGGCCGCGGACCAAGGAAGAAATAGCGCCTTAATACATTCGTCATTCGCCATTCGAATTTCGTCATTCCCCCTCCATGTCCACCGGTCACTTCCGCCGCTATCGTCCCGGCAAGGGAGCATTCGCTCCTTCGCGCGGGACGCTTGCGCGCCTGGTGGAATCGCTCCGCCGGACCGACGTGCTCATCCGCCTGGGAATGTGCACCGCGGCGGCATTGGTGATCTGGTTGCTCACGGGCGCGTGGGAGCCGCTGTTTTCCTACCGGCCGGGGTATGTTCCGCCGCGGGACTTGCTAGCCCGCGTGCAATTCGAGATCCCCGATCCGTCCGCGACAGCCAAGCTGCAAGATGAGGCCCGCCGCTCGACGGAAGCCGTGTATATCAACGACGTCGAGAAGCTCGACCTGGTCCGCCGCGACCTCTCCAGCAAACTGGCTGAGATACTCGTCGCCGAGTCGTTTGACAAGGTCGACAAGACAAAATGGGGGCCGTTTTCGACCGCAGCCATGGGACAGGTCGATGAGCCTCTGGACCGGAAACGGTTCGAGGCGCTGCAGAGCTATTTTGCCCAGAAGGGAATGAGCGGCGATCTGTTTGGCGAGACGGTTCGCGAGGCATTGTCGACGTTTGAACGCAATGGCCTGCTCGGCGAGCAGCCCGTTCCAAACTCCAGTCAGTATTCCCCCAAGTCCATCCGGGTTCGCAACGGCAAAGACGCCAAGGAACACTCCGTGGACCCCGAGCAGGTCCAGACGAACTTCGTCAAAATCCGGCTCAAGCAGCGATTGCTGGATGAGTTCAAAAACAAAGCCGCGGCCATGAGCGAGGAGAAAGCCGGCCTGCTCGCCGACGTGGTCTACGACTGGTTGAGCAAGCGCCTGCCCCAAACGCTGACGTTCGACGCGGAATCGACCCGGCGGAATGCCGATAAAGCCGCCGCCGAGGTCCCTCGTCAAGTTCATGTCTATCACAAAGGGGTGGACAAGCTGGCCGAGGGAGGCGTCCCGCTCAGCGCGGCCCAGTTGCAGCTCCTCGAGCAGGAATATGATGCCTGGCGGGCCCAGCGGCCGCTGCATCAGCGGGTGACGTACAGCCTGGCCAAGTTCGGCATGTACATCGCCCTCTACACGCTCTGCGGCTTTACCATCTATCACCGGCGACGGGCGATTCTGAGCGACCTGCGGCAGTTTGCCATGCTGCTGCTGGCGGTCGTCAGCACCGTCTCTTTGGCCCGCGTCCTGTCGAATGGGGCGCTCAGCGCGGAGATTGTGCCGCTGCTCCTCTTCGGCATGACGGCTGCCATTGCCTATGAAAAGGAGCTGGCCCTGCTGCTGGCTGCTTCGGTGGCGCTGATTGTGGCGTTCTCGCTTGATCCGCTAGCAGTGGGGAGCTTTGTGATTCTCGTTTCGTCGGTGGCGACGGCCATCCTGATGCTGCGGCGAATCCGCAGCCGCACCAAGCTGATTTATGTCGGGGCGATTGCCGGGCTGGTGGTCTTTTTGACCACGCTCGGCGTCGGCACTCTCGCCAACCAGCCGTTCGGCACTTCGGAGATCGCGCTTAAGCTCACCAACTGGCTTGGCCCGATGATGATCGATCAGTTCGTTCCCGCACTGCTCGGCGGAGCGATGTGGCTGGGGATCTGCTCTATCCTGGCCGGCCTGCTGATGACGGGCTTGCTGCCGTTCATTGAGCGGGGCTTTGACGTGCAGACGGACATCAGCCTGTTGGAATTGGGCGACGTGCAACACCCGCTTCTCCAGGAGCTCGTCCGCCGCGCGCCGGGAACTTACAACCACTCCATCAATGTCGCCTCCATCGCGGAAACGGCAGCAGACGCCATCGGCGCGAACGGGCTGCTCGTGCGCGTGGGAGCCTACTTCCACGACGTGGGAAAGATGCTCAAGCCGTCGTACTTCGTGGAAAACCAGGGGCTGGAAGGGAACCGGCATCAATCGCTCCAGCCGGCGATGAGCACGCTGGTCATCATCGCCCACGTCAAGGACGGAGCCGACCTGGCCCGGCAGCACCGCCTTCCACAGTCCATCATCAACTTCATCGAGCAGCATCACGGCACCACGCTCGTCGAATACTTCTACCGCCGCGAGGCCAAGCGCCTCGAGCACGACCCCGACGCCGGCGAGCTGGACGAAAGCACCTTCCGCTACCCCGGCCCCAAGCCGCAGACCAAGGAAACCGGCGTGCTAATGCTGGCCGACGTGGTCGAAAGCGCGAGCCGGGCCCTCTCCGATCCGACCCCCGCCCGAATCGAGAGTCTCGTCCACGACCTGGCCATGAAGCGGCTCCTCGACGGCCAGTTCGACGAGTGCGGCCTGACCCTGCAAGAACTCCGCACCATCGAGGACAGCCTGGTCAAATCCCTCACCGCCGTCTATCACGGGCGCGTGAAGTATCCGGAACACCAGACGGTGTAGCGGATGAGAACATGCCCGTCGCCGAGCAGTTCCCTACGAATCCAAATACCGCTTCGTCAAATCCCCATAAGCATCCACGCGCCGATCTCGGAGGAACGGCCAGTGAGTGCGGACGACGTCCACCAGGCCGAGGTCGCAGGGGATGATGAGCAGCTCTTCGCTCTCGTGGGAGCCTTTGGCGAGCAGGTTGCCATTGGGGTCGCTGAGGAAGGAGCCTCCCCAGAATTGGATCTCCCCTTCGCGGCCGACGCGGTTGGGGGCGGCGACGAAGACGCCGTTGGCGATGGCGTGGCTCCGCATCATCGTCTCCCACGCACTGTGCTGGCTGGCCCCGAACTCCTCCTTCTCATCGGGCAGCCAGCCGATGGCGGTGGGGTAGAAAATGATTTCGGCCCCGGTCAGGGCGGTCAGGCGGGCGGCTTCGGGATACCACTGGTCCCAGCAGATGCAGACGCCGACGCGACCGAAGCGGGTGTCGAAGCTGCGAAAGCCGAGGTCGCCGGGGGTGAAGTAGAACTTCTCGTAGTACAGTGGGTCGTCCGGGATGTGCATCTTGCGGTACAGCCCGAGCTGCGAGCCGTCCGCGTCAAAGACGGCAGCCGTGTTGTGATACAGGCCGGCCGCCCGCTTCTCAAACAGCGAGCCGATGATGACGACACCATGCTTCTTGGCTGCCGCGGCGAGCGCTTGGCTCGTCGGCCCCGGAATCGGCTCCGCCTGGGCGAATTTGGCGTGGTCCTCGGTCTGGCAG
The DNA here is from genome assembly GCA_051004015.1 of Pirellulaceae bacterium. Lineage (GTDB taxonomy): Bacteria > Planctomycetota > Planctomycetia > Pirellulales > Pirellulaceae > SXOA01. Next base: position 83,805 of record JBPCKT010000073.1, read on the forward strand.
AAGTAGTGCCCCGCGAACAGCTCCTGCAGGCAGACGATATTCGCCCCCTTTTTTGCGGCTTCTTCAATACGGACCAGCGCCTTCTCGACGTTGGGCTGCTTCTCCTCGGTGCAGGTCATTTGCACGAGGGCGACGGTGATGGGGCGGGGGGTGGTTTGGTAGGGCATGGGGGGGAAATGACGAATTCCGAATTCCGAATGGCGAATGAGATTGAATTCGTCATTCGGAATTCGTCATTTGCCTACCTGCATCGTAGAGAATCGAGCCTCTAGTTGCAAACCGCCGTCGCATCGGACACTCTGATGGCTTCCCTCCTCTCTCCTTTCAGCCTCAGGGAGCCTCCCATGCCAGCCGTCACTCGCCGCGATTTCCTGCAGACCTCCGCCGTCGCCACCACCGCGGCCGCCCTCGCCTCCTCGGCCGCTGTCGCTAAAGCCGCTGCCGCCGACGTGCTGAATATCGCTCTCATCGGCTGCGGGGGCATGGGGTCGAGCCACTTGCGGAACCTGGCGGCCCGCAAGGATGTGAAGCTCTCGTATGTGTGCGATGTGGATGGCAATCGCCTGGCCGCGGCAGCGAAGGTCGCGGAGACATCCGGCCACAGCGGCGTTCAGGCGGTGAAGGACCTGCGGAAAATCCTCGACGACAAGACCATCGACGCCGTCTGGATTGCCACGCCGGACCATTGGCATTCCCCAGCCGCCATCCTGGCCGTCGATGCCGGCAAGCACGTCTACGTCGAGAAGCCGGTCAGCCACAACATCCGCGAAGGCCGTCTGCTGACGGAGGCCGCCCGCAAGCAGAAAAAGGTCGTGCAGGTCGGCACGCAAAGCCGCTCTTCCGCCCATTGCCTGCGGGCCATCGAGATCATCAAGGCAGGGACCATCGGCGAGGTCAAGGTCGCCAAGGCCTGGAACAGCCAGCTTCGCAGCAGCATCGGCAAGCAGCAGCCGAGCACGCCGCCGGAGTATCTGGACTTTGACATGTGGCTCGGTCCGGCTCCCAAGCGGGAATACCAGTCCAACCTGCTCCCCGGCGTCTGGCGCTGGTTCCACGACTTCGGAGCCGGCGACATCGGCAACGACGGCGTCCATGACATCGACTGCGCCCGCTGGGGCCTCGGCGTCACCGGCAACCCCAGCACCGCCACCGGCCTGGGAAGCAAGTTCTTCTTCGACGACGACCAGCAGTTCCCGGACACGCAGTACTGCGTCTTCGAATGGCCCGGCGACGGCACGCCCGCCAGCAAGCGGCAACTCATCTTCGAGCAGCGGGACTGGTCCCCCTACGTGCAGGAAGGGTACGAAAACGGGGCCGCCTTCTACGGCACCAAGGGGGTCCTCATCCTCGGCCACTCCGTCGGCTTCCAGGTCTTCGGCCCACGGAACAAGCCGGGGGAGAAGGGGAGCGGCGAGGCGGACCTCGTCGCCCACCACACCAACTTCATCGAGTGCGTCCGCAGCGGCAAACGGCCGAATGCCGACGTGGAAGAAGGCCACCTCTCCGCCAACCTCGTCCACCTGGCCAACATCGCCTGCCGCCTGCAAAAGACCCTGCACCTGGACCCGGTGAAGGAAGTCATCACCAGCGACGAAGGGGCCAACAAACTCGTCCGCCGCACCTACCGCGACGGGCACTGGGCAGTTCCGAAGGGAGTCTAGCTCCTGCTTGTTCTTTCCCCCTCTCCCCTTGGGAGAGGGCCGGCGTGAGGGTCGAGCACCGTTCGGCGCAGGCCTTCCGTTCGGCACAGGTTCCCCGACCTCGCCGCCACCCCCTCGATCGCGGTATTCTTGATTCATGATTCACACATAACATCTTTCATGTACTTACGAAATTATGAATCACTATAACACTATTGGTATCTTGCGCTTGCGAACTTGATTCACGCCGCAAGTCTCTGAATCAAGTCCAATTCTGATTCACTTTCTCCTCTCGACACTCTCTGGAGGTGTCAAATTAAGAATCTGCAACCTCCGCCGGACCCTTTGATCTCCACAACGAACTGTTCCGCGGAATCGTCCACCGATTTCGCAGATTTCTGCGGACTCTTCCCCTTCATCCAATCTGCGTCCTTCTGCGTAATCTGCGGATAGTTTCTCCGACTTTCCGCGTCTCGCGCGGAGCTCCGCCCCTGCAATGTCTATTATACAAAAGAGCACTTTAACCTAAGTGTCCAGTTCGAGTCTCGCGACCATGTCGCGTCCCCCAGTTCCCCGCTCTTCGGCGATCTCCTTGAAAAATCGAGGTTTATCGCACAAACTAACCCCGTCCTCCATCGCGCCCGCGCCACGCCGTCGCCTTCCCTGGAGATTGTGTTCCCTTGCCCGCTCCCCCCAAGGTTCTCCAGCTGATCAAGGTGTTCCAGGAGAACGCCGACGAATACCAGGCGGCGGGCTACAGCGAGGCCATGCTGCGCCAGCAGTTCGTGAACCCTCTCTTCAAATGCCTCGGCTGGGACATGGAGAATGAAGCGGGCCATGCCCAGGCCTACATGGACGTCATTCACGAGGCCGCCATCAAGATCGGGGGGGAGACCAAAGCGCCGGATTACTCGTTCCGCATCGGCGGGACGCCAAAATTCTATCTGGAGGCGAAAAAGCCCGCGGTGAATATCCGGGAGGACGCCGGTCCGGCCTTCCAGTTGCGCCGCTATGCCTGGACCGCGAAGATGCCGCTGTCCATCCTCACCAATTTCGCGGAGTTCGCGGTTTACGATAGCCGCGTCAAGCCGGCCCAGACCGACAAGGCATCGGCGGCCCGCATCCTGATCCTGCGGTACACCGATTATGACCAGGAATGGGACCAAATCGCGGGCGTTTTTTCCCGCGAGGCCGTACTCAAGGGCTCCTTCGACAAATATGCCGACACCAACAAGGCCAAACGCGGCACGGCCACGGTCGATGCCGCTTTTCTCGAGGAAATCGAAAGTTGGCGCGAGGAGCTGGCCAAGAACCTGGCCCTACGCAATCCCCAGCTCTCGTCACGCGAGCTCAACTTCGCCGTGCAGATCACCATCGACCGCATCATCTTTCTGCGGATGTGCGAGGATCGCGGGATCGAGCGTTATGGCCAGCTCCGCGAGCTGTTGAGCCAACCCGGGATCTACGGCCAGATGCTCGGCCTCTACCGCAAAGCCGACGACCGCTACAACTCCGGCCTTTTTCACTTTAATGCAGAGAAGGGGCGGGCTGAGTCCCCCGATACATTGACGCCGGGACTCGACATTGACGACAAGGTCCTGAGAGGGATCTTCAAGGGGCTCTACTTCCCCGACAGCCCCTATGAGTTCGCCGTGCTGCCGGTCGAAATCCTGGGGCAGGTTTACGAGCAGTTCCTGGGCAAGGTCATTCGCCTGACCACCGGGCACAAGGCCAAGATCGAGGAAAAGCCCGAAGTCAAAAAGGCCGGCGGAGTCTATTACACCCCCGCTTACATCGTCGATTACATCGTCAAGCACACGGTGGGAAAACTGCTCGGCCAGCCGGGAACAGCATCCGGGATCAGTCCCAAGCAAGCGGCAAAGCTCAAAATCCTCGACCCCGCCTGCGGCTCCGGTTCCTTCCTGCTCGGCGCTTATCAATACTTACTCCAGTGGCACCTGGACCAATACCTGGCCGTCGGCCCCGGCAAGCACAAGAAGGAGTTGTACCAAACGACCGGCGGTGACTGGCGGTTGACCACCGGGGAGAGAAAGCGAATTCTTCTGAACAACCTGTACGGCGTGGACATCGACCCGCAAGCGGTGGAAGTCACCAAGCTGTCGCTGCTCCTCAAGGTGCTAGAAGGGGAGTCTCAACTAACGCTGGACAGGCAGCTCAAGCTCTTTCGGGAGCGCGCCCTTCCTGACCTCGCGGACAACATCAAGTGCGGCAACTCGCTGATCGGGCCGGATTTCTTCAATGGCCATCAACTGAGTTTGTTCGATGACGAGGAGCGCCGGCGGGTCAACGTCTTCGATTGGCACCGCGAGTTCGCGGAGATCATGAAAGCCGGCGGGTTCGACACGGTGATTGGCAATCCGCCGTATATTCGGATTCAGACGTTGCGGGAATGGGCGCCAGAGGAAGTGGAACACTACAAAAGCCACTACCAGAGCGCCGCGAAGGGGAATTACGACATCTACGTGGTGTTTGTCGAACGGGGCCTTCAACTCCTCAATAGCCAAGGACAATTGGGCTTCATTCTGCCCCACAAATTCTTCAACGCCCAATATGGCGCCGCTCTGCGCGGTCTTCTTTCGCGCGGCCGGCATCTATCGTCGATTGTCCATTTCGGCGACCAACAAGTTTTCGACGGCGCGACCACCTACACCTGCCTCATGTTCCTCGACAAGCAAGGCTGCGATTCGTGCCGGTATCTCAAGATCGACGACCTGAAGGACTGGCAGGGCGAGCGGGCGCGCGATCGAGACATTTCCGCGAAGGCGATCACGGACGGCGAATGGAATTTCGCCGTGGGCGACGGCGTGAAAATCTTTGCCAAGCTGCAAAAGCTGCCGACCACACTGCTCGATGTGGCCGAGTCGATGGGGCAGGGCATTCGCACAAGTGCGAACGAAGTCTATGTGTTGGACTTGATTTCGAGCAAAGGGAACCTGCTAACGGTACATTCCCAGCAACTCGGCCGAAATATCAAGATTGAACGCGCGATTACTTTGCCATTTTTGCAAGGCCGAAAAATCAAATCATTTCGTATTCTACCTTCCGAAAAACTTGTTTTGTTTCCCTATCGCACTAAGGCTGGGCAGGCGGAATTGATCGCTGAAGCCGAAATGAGGCGTCGTTTCCCCAAGGCTTTCGCGTATTTCCAGGCAAACCGAGACTATCTCAGGAACCGCGAAGGTGGCAGGTTTCGAGGGGCGGACTGGTACGCATTTGGGCGAGTGCAAAACATCGACCTCATGCTCAGACCCAAAATTCTCGTGCCCGACATTGCTGACCGAGCGTCCTTCGCGTTGGATGAGAAGGGTCAATACGCCTTCACGAGCGGTTACGGCATCACGATGAAGAGTAGCGTGGCCGAATCCCCCAAGTACATTTTGGGACTCTTGAACAGTGCCCTGTTGGACTTCTTCCTCAAGCGCGTCAGCACGACGATGCGCGGTGGCTTCTTCCGCTATTTCACCCAATTCATCGAACAGCTTCCCATCCGCTGCATCAACTTTTCCGATCTCGCCGACAAACGCAGCCACGATCGCATGGTCGTGCTCGTGGAGGACATGTTGGCCCTGCACGAGAAACTCGCCGCCGCCAAAGCCGCCCACGACAAGACCTCGCTAGAGCGTCAAATATCGGCAACAGACCGGCAGATCGACCGGTTGGTCTACGAGCTGTACGGCCTGACCGAGGCGGAGATCAAGATCGTCGAGGAGGCCACGGCGAAATGAAGATTCCCAATGCCGATAAGGCGGTCATCGCCAAAGACAAGGTGTGCGATTATTTATTGAACCCGGCTCACCGGCGCGGAGGATCGAAAGCCAAACTGCTCAGCTCCATGGGATATGTCGGGGACGACTGGCAACGGCTGGAGACCGTCCTGCGAGTTCATCATCTAGCCGCCGAGGTCGATTGCGAAACGGATTCGGACTACGGCAAACGCTATGAGATAGTCGCCCCGCTGCCGGCAGCGAGCGGCGGCCATGTTCTATTTCGCAGCATTTGGCAAATCGATACTGGTACGAACTTTCCCCGCTTGATTACAATGCATCCAGAGTAAGGCCATGAATTTTGACCTGTATCAGGACGTGATTTTGACCGTGGACCTGCCGGAACACGGCTTGTGTGCCGGCGACGTTGGCACCCTGGTCGAGCGCCATGACGTACCCGGCCAGGAGGTCGGTTACAGCGTCGAGTTTTTCGACATGACCGGCCGAACCGTGGCGGTGGCCACCTTGCCATCCAGCCGGCTCCGCGCGCCCACGTCCGCGGATCGTCCCAGCGCTCGCCAACTCACCGCCGCTGGTGGTTCCTGAGGCAAGAAAGGACCGGCAGTCCAAGCGAACATTCTCTTCGGTCGATTGCATCGCGTCGCGCCGAGCGTCTAAAATCTCCCATAGGCCGTTCTGTTGTCACGCCCAGTCCCTTCCCCAGGAGGACGCCATGTCCCAGCTCATTCGTACTTGCCCGGATTGTGATGAACCCTCGCGCCGCGAGTTCCTTCGCGTGGTTGGCAGCGGAGCTGCGGCGGCGGCGATTGCGGGGGCCGCGCCGGGATTGCTGCTGGCGGAGGAGAAGAAGGACGCGAAGACGCCGGAGACGCTGGTCAAGCAGCTTTATGAGTCGCTCAACGAGCGGCAGCGGAAGGAAGTTTGCTTTGATTGGGATTATCAGGATCCGGAGCGGGGGCTGCTCCGCACTCGCATTTCGAACAACTGGCACATCACCAAGCCGGTGGTCTACAGCGAATACTACACGGGCAACCAGCAGGAGATGGTGCGGGCGATTTGGGAAGGGATCATCCATCCCGACTGGCAGAAACGCGTGGACAAGCAGCTCCTCGACGATGCCGGCGGCTTTGGCAAGCAACAGAACTTCGCCATCTTCGGCAAGCCGGGGGACGGCAAGTTCGAATTGGTGATGACCGGGCGGCACATGACCCTCCGCTGCGACGGCAACACCACCGACAGCGTCGCCTTCGGCGGCCCCATTTTCTACGGCCACGCCGCCAGTGGCTTCACCGAGAAGCCCGGCCACCCCGACAACGTCTATTGGGAGCAGGCCCTGGCCGCCAACAAGGTCTACGAAATGCTCGACGGCAAGCAGCGGAAGCTTTCAGAAGTCCCCGAGCTACCCAAGGAACAAGCCGTCGGCTTTCAGGGGGAGAAGGGAAAGTTCCCGGGCATCCCGGTCGCTGACATGTCCAAGGACCAGAAGGAGCAGGTGCAAAAGACCTTGCAAAAGCTCCTTGAGCCCTACCGCCAGGGCGACAAGGACGAAGTCCTGGCCTGCCTGAAAGCCCAAGGGGGCCTCGATAAATGCTCGCTCGCCTTCTTCACCAACCCTGACCTGGGGGACGACCGCATCTGGGATAGCTGGCGGCTGGAAGGCCCCTCCTTCGTCTGGTCCTTCCGCGGCACGCCGCACGTGCATGTGTGGGTGAACATCGCCAGCGATGCGGACGTGAAATTGAATTCGTAGGAGCTGCTTCGGGGTCGGGAGGGGTTTTCGCGGCCGGTGATTATGTAACTGGGACACGTCATGCCCGCGAAAACTTCTCCCGACCCCCTAGCTCTTTCCCGGCGTGAGCTGCTGTTGTTGGGAGCGTCCACATTGGCATCCGCTTCCCTCCATAAATCCAGAGTCGCGGATGCAGCAGCCCTGGCCCCCAACGTAGCCGTAGCCGCAAACGGCATGGTCGCCTCCGTCCATCCGCTGGCCACCGACGCCGGCGTGGCTGCCCTCCGGCGCGGCGGCAATGCGGTGGATGCCGCGATTGCCACGGCTCTGACGCTGGGAGTGGTGGATGGACACAACTCTGGCGTCGGCGGCGGGTGCTTTATACTCATCCGCCGCGCTGACGGCCAGTTTGCCGCGATCGACGGGCGGGAGACTGCCCCGGCTGCGGCTACGCGGGACATGTATCTGAAGAACGGCCAGCCGCAGGGAGAATGGAGCGTGACCGGTCCGCTGGCGGTCGGAACGCCGGGAGCGCTGGCGGCGTATGAGCTCGCGCTCAAAAACCACGGCGCGCTGAAGCTCCCAGACCTGCTACTGCCGGCGGCGGAAATTGCCGAGCACGGCTTCGCTCTCGACCGCATCTATGCCCGCAACATCAAGTCCTCGCAGAAGGCACTCACCAAGTATCCCGCCAGCGCCTCTTTGCTCCTCAAAGACGACGGCTCCCCGAAGCTCGAAGGGGACATCGTCAAGCAGCCGGACCTGGCCCGCACCTATTTGCAGATTGCCGAGCATGGTGTCAGTTGGTTTTACAAAGGGGACTTGGCTCAGGCCGTCGGCAAATGGATGAAGGAGAACGGCGGCATCCTCACCGCCGAAGATTTCGCAAAGTACCAGCCGCTCCTCCGCCAGCCGCTGAAGAGCACCTACCGCGGCCGCACCATCGTCGGCTTTCCGCCCCCCAGCTCCGGCGGCGTGCATGTAGCGCAGATTCTGAACATCCTCGAGAATTTCGATCTCAAGAGCATTCACGAAAAGAGTCCCGGCGAGTTCACGCACATCGTGGCCGAGGCGATGAAGCTCGCCTTCGCCGACCGCGCCTACTGGCTCGGTGACCCCGCCTTCGCCAAAGTCCCCCGCGGCCTGATCGATAAGAACTATGCCAAGGACTTGGCCGCGAAGATAAACCCCGCGCACCTGATCAAAGTGCCACAGCAAGGCCAGCCCCCCGCCTGGCAGAGCGACGTCTTCTCCAAGCACACCACACACATCGCCACCGCCGATGCCGCCGGCAACTGGGTCGCCCTCACACAGACCATCAACACCAGCTTTGGGTCGAAGGTGATCGTGCCGGGAACCGGCGTGTTCCTGAACAACGAGATGGACGACTTTTCCATCGCTCCCGGCAAGCCGAACGCCTTCGGTCTGATCGGCGCGGAAGCCAATGCCGTCGCCCCCCTCAAGCGGCCTCTTTCCAGCATGAGCCCCACCATCATCCTGGAAGGGGACCAGCCGGTGATGACCCTCGGCGCAGCCGGCGGGCCGACCATTATCAGCCAGGTGCTGCTGGCCATCGTCCGCCGCTTTGACCTCGGTTTCTCGCTGGAAGACTCCCTCGCCCAGCCCCGTTTCCACCACCAATGGTCCCCCGACGAGCTGCGAATCGAAACGGCAGCCGCCGATGACTTCAAGAAAGACTTGGAAGCACGCGGCCACAAGCTTAAAGCCGTGGCGGCCATCGGCACCGCCCAGGGAATAGTTTGGGACGAAAGGGCGAAGCACTACCGGGGGGCACACGATCCCCGCGTTCCGGGGAAGGCAGCCGGGCCATAGGAGGTAGGATGGGCCTACTGCCCGCGGCGAATGGCGCGGTACGACCGTTACGGGCGGTATTCCCGGAACTCGTTTTGCTGGATTGCTTGGTACGATCGGCGACCGACCATCCTTCCGCGTTGCCCTCCTCCCACGAGTGACGTAAATATCCCAGGAACTTGTCGATGTTTCGAACTTGGAGCCGCCCGCGTGAGCGCCGCTATCGCTACTCCTTCGCAGACCTGCGCAGCGCTTGCCGAGCAATTGCTCCAGCAGCACCAGGGCGGCATTCCGATCGAAGAGGTCATTATCGGGAAGCCGGAGGATCACCGCCGGAGCCCCCGGCGAAACTTCGCCTGTTGGCAACTGGTGGCCGAATACGATGGCGTCACCCTGCCCGCTCAGGAAGATTTTCAATTGCGGCTCTGCCAGGACATCTCGCCCGGCGGCGTCTCATTCCTGTCGAATGTGCGGCCGCAGAGCGAAGATCTGATCATCGCCTTGGGGCAAATCCCCTTTATCTTCTTCCACGTCAACTTCGCCCACGCCGTCCGCCGCAGGGACCTCGAAGGCCATCCGCTCCAGATCGGGTGCCGGTTCATCAAGCGGCTGATGGGGTAGAGGTGGCTGCTTTCACGAGTCCGACTCGCCAGCGAGGGAGCGGCGCGTATTTCCCTCGCTGGCGCGTCGGGCTAGTGTTTGTGGCTATACTCTTCGCGATTGCCTCGTCATCTCTCGCGGCCGATCCTCCCGTTTCTCCCGCTGGTCGGTGGAAGCTCGAAACAATCGTCCTCAAGAGCGGCAAGGAGCATCATGGGCTGGTGCAGGCCAGGCGCGAGAGGGAAATCGACTTCGCCGAAATCGTGCAGCGACCCGGCAAGCCCACCTTTGCCTTCATCCGCGGCATCGACGCCGCGCAGGTCGCCAAGACAGAGCTGCTGCCGCCGGCCGAGCATGCGGAGTTGGTGCGGAAGTTCCACGAGTATCGCCACAAGGCGCCGATTGAGGCCGGGCGGATGGAAGAAGTGAAGCTCGCCCCGCTCGAAGAGGACAGTCATTCCTACCAAAGCTATCGCGGTTCGTGGTTCACGCTCCTCAGTACGGCCGACGAGGAATCGACCCGCCGCTGCGTCGTCCGCATGGAGCAGATCTTTCGAGCCTATCGCACGCTGTTGCCCCCGCGGCAGAAGAGGACGCAGAACGAGCAGGAGCTGACCATCTATCTCTACTCCTCGCTCGACGAATATCGCCAGCGGCTCCGCACGCTGGATTTGAACCTGAATGCCCCGGCCATCTACTCCGCCCGCCATCATCAAATCCTGGCCGGCGGCGAAATGGCGCACTATGCTCATCGCCTGGCCGAGGTGCGAAAGGAGATGAAGGATCTGGAGACGCGGTACGACAAGCTCGACAAGGATTTCGCCGTCAGCCTCGCCCGCCTCAGCGACGAGTTGCGAACGAAGGGCTTCAGCAAGGACGAAGTCACCCAGGAGCTGCAGCTTCGCAAGACCGACTGGAAGAACGAGCGGGCCGCCGTAATGGCCCGCATGGCCGAGCAGGACCGCCGCAACCTGGCCCGCTTCAGCGAAGTCACCCGCGAGATGTTCGCCCGCCTCTACCACGAAGCCTTCCACGCCTACCTCGACAGTCACGTCTATCCGCAAGGCTCGCACCACGTCCCCACCTGGCTGCACGAAGGGCTGGCCCAGGTCTTCGAGGGAGGGCAGCTCGAAGGGGACTCGCTCCGCATCGACGCCCCCGACCGGGATCGCCTGAAACTACTGCTGGCGGACCTGAATTCCAATGACCCGCTCCCGCTCGCCCGACTGCTCGTCGCCGAAGAGCGGACCTTCGCCGGCGACCACGGCGGCCGGGCCAGCGAGCGGCACTACCTCTACGCCTGGGGCCTCTCCTACTACCTCGTCACCGAGAAAAACCTGCTCGGCAGCAGCGCCCTCGACGAATTCGTCTCCCAGCAGTCCGCCACTCTCTCCCCCACCGTTCGTCTCGAAAAGCTCGTCCACCAGCCGCTCGAAAAGTTCGAAGCCCAGTGGCGGGAGAAGCTGCAGAAGCTGGCATTGCCGGGGAAGTAGCTTGTTTTGCGTTGCCGACTGCGCCATCATTCACTAACCCGAAGCGCCAGCGAGGCAGTCCCTTCATTCTTCAATCTGCAATCCCCATTCTGCAATTCCCATGCGTCTCCTCCTCTCCCTCACTCTCCTTCTTTCCTTCTCTCTGTCTTCCCTCGCCGAAGGAGACACCCCCAAGCCCAACGGCTTTCGCACCAGCCTGTTCAACGGCAAAGACCTCGCTGGCTGGCATGCGACCGGCTGCGTGACGAACGTGGAGGACGGCAAACTGGTCATCCAGGATGGCGATGGCTTTGTCCGGACCGACCATCGCTATACCGACTTTATCCTGGAGCTCGATTGGAAAGCTCGGCGCGTGGAGAAATACGATAGTGGCATCTATTTTCGCTCGGAGCTTCCCACGGACGGCAAGCCGTGGCCCAAGCAGTATCAAATCAACCTGCTGCAAGGGGGGGAAGGCAACTGCATCGGCGTCAAGGAGGCTGTGTCCAAAGGGCTCATCAAGTCCGGCGACTGGAACCACTTCAAGCTGACTGTCATCGGGGACAAGGCCGAGATGGAAATCAACGGCAAACCGGCTTGGAAGGTGGAGGGGGGCATCGAGGGAAAGGACGGCTACATCGGCATCCAGGTGGAGGTCCCCGGCGGCGGCCAGTTCGAGTTCAAAGATATCTTCGTCACCGAGCTCGGCCACGAAGCGGTCTTCAATGGAAAGGACCTCGCCGGCTGGGAAGGGGCCGGGGAAGACGCGGCCAAATGCTGGAAAGTGGAGGAGGAGCAAATCGTCTGCACCGGCCAGAAAGGACCGTGGCTCCGCAGCCAGAAGGAATTCGGCGACTTCAACCTCCGCCTCGACTACAAGCTCCGGCCCGGCGGCAACTCCGGCGTCTACGTCCGGGTCCCCGCCGACGGCAACCACCACGGCGACGGAGCCGGCGTGGAAATCCAGGTCCTCGACGACAAAGCCGAGCGGTACAAAGACCTCAAGCCCTACCAGTTTACCGGCTCGGTCTACGCCATCGCCCCCGCCAAGGAGCACGTCGGCCGCGAAGCGGGGCAGTGGAACAGCCTGGAAATCGATGTCAAAGGAACCCGCTATCGCATCATCCACAACGGGGTCACCATCATCGACGCCGCCGAAACCGAATTCCCCGACCTCAAAGCCCGCCGCCCCGCCGGCTTCCTCGGCCTGCAGAACCACAGCGAAGAGGTGTGGTACAAAAATTTGAGAATTGGACCGCCGATGCCGTAGCTGCCGTCGGTAACGTGCGCGGCAGTCGTCTTGGTCGCCTATCTCCTAGAATTCAGGAAAAACGTCAGTAGGACGCCAAGCATCATCGCAAGAAGGGAAAAAAAGGCAGACAAACAAATTGTTAGAACCATCCACCCCCGCTGGCCCCACAACTCCTTTGTCTTCGTTAATTCCGACAGTTTGTGTTCGATCACCGCGATTTGGTTCGTGATGTCACGAACTGGGCCTGTTTCGCCCCGTAATGCCTCCACTCGCTCCTTGAGAGTGTTGACCTCTATCTGAAGAGCCTGAATTAGTTTCTCAGATGGGGAGGCCACGGTCAGAATCCTTCTTGGCCCGCTATGATCTCGTCACTGATAGTCTGCACCGCCGCGTGCTGTCGGTTATTGCGGATTTGGAGCAGGTCGCCCCAGAGACGATAGAGTCGGAACTTCATGTGCAGTGGATTTTGAAGTTCATCGGCGGCAAAATCCGTGAAAACTCCCTCGGGATCTGTAAAGTCCTGGATTGTCAGCCGGTAAAGCGCCCGACCGTTGCGGTCTTGTAAGCAGTCCCATTCAGCATTCACGATTTGAGACGATTGCGGCCCGAGAGTCTCCTCGAGCAGTGACGATGCTTTTTCCATAAGCATCTTACCCTCAGCCCGCTTGCGAGCCTCCGGTGAATACTGGATTTCCATGATCTTTCTCCTGGGACGAAAAACTAGCTTTGAGGCTTTGAGTTATTCTACCATTCCGATATCTTTTGTGCAGTCCAACTTCGCAGCCATCTTGCTGGAGATGCCGAATCACATCGTGCCGTTTCACGCGGGAATGCTCACTTCCTCGAAGGTTCCCGTGGCTGCCGCCCGCGCGTCAGCCCGGTTCATCTCCAGCGCCTCTTCCAGCGCGTCGCGGAGATTGTCCAGCAATTCGTCTCGGGTTCGCCCCTGAGAGTTGACGCCGGGAACTTCTTCAATCCAGCCGATCCACCACTCGTCATGCTGCTGGACGACGGCGGAATAAGTCGTTGGCATAGGACACTCCAGAAGGCACAATTCCAAACTACCTGTCTACTTACAGTATATCGAACCAACGTGATGGCCGGGCATATTTTTCAGGAGAGGGAAGGCAGTCGAGCGGATGGGACACGGAAAACACCGACGACACGGTTTTTATGGAGGTCTTTGGATTTGACCGTGTCTTTCGTGTTTTTCCGTGTCCCAAATTTCTTCCCTCCTCTCTTTGCGTGTCCGCGCTTTGGCGTCTTTGCGTTTTGCGTTAATTCCCGTGCTATCCCGCGTACGCTTTCTCAAGCTTCGCAATGTCCAGCTTCCTCATCCCCATCATCGCCTGCATGGCCCGCTGGCATTTGGGGGAGGTGTGGTCCGCGATGAGCTCAAACAGGATGCGGGGGGCGATTTGCCAGGAGAGGCCGTATTTGTCCTTGAGCCAGCCGCACTGCTGGGCGTTGGCGTCGCCGCCGGCGGAGAGCTTGTCCCAGTAGTAGTCCACTTCCTCCTGCGTCTGGCACATGACCTGGAAGGAGATCGCCTCGTTGAATTTGAAGTGCGGGCCGCCGTTGAGGGCGGTGAAGGACTGGCCATCGAGCTCGAAAGCCACGGTCAGCACGGACCCCGGCTCCTTGCCGTGGAATTCCTTGCCGGCCTCTGAGTAGCGGGTGATCTGCATGATCTTGGAGTTCTTGAAGATGGAGGTGTAATACTTCGCGGCTTCTTCCCCCTGATCGTTAAACCAGAGGCAGGGGGTGATGGTGGTGATCGTGGGCATGGCGTGTTTCCTGAATTGGGAAGATTCGTGGCCGAAATGGGGCCGCGACTACAAGCTAGTCGATTCAAAAACCCTGCAATCGACTGGCCGAGGAAAGATTGCACGATTTCTCGGAAAATTCAATCCTACGATTTGGGTCGTTGGCTCCTCCTTAGGCACGCCTTACGATGGAGTCATGTCCCTGTGGCAATTCCTTCTCCGCAGCCTCGCATTCCACTGGCGGATGCACCTGGCCGTCGCGCTCGGAGTCGCAGCGGCCACGGCGGTGCTGACCGGGGCGCTGTTGGTCGGTGACAGCGTCCGCGGCAGCCTCAAGCATCTGGCGCTGGACCGGCTGGGGAACATTGACCGGGCGTTGATTACGGATCGATTCTTCCGCCAGCAGATGGCGAGCGAGTTTGAGACGAAGCGAGTCGGCAGCCAGGTTGCGCCCGCCATTCTCTTTCCCGCGGTCACGGCGGAGCGAACGGCAGCGGAGGGAAGAAGACGCGCGGCCGGTGTGATGCTCGTGGGGTGTGACGATGCGTTCTGGCAGCTTGGCTCGGAGAAGACCCGGCCGCACAAGACGCCAGGCCGCGGCGAGATTGTCCTCAACTCAGCCCTGGCCGCGGAGTTGGAGGCCCAGGTCGGCGATGAGGTGATTATTCGCCTGCCGAAGTCGGACCAGATTCCCGCCGATAGCGCTCTGGGCAAGAAGCAGGACCGGCTGACGAGCCTGGCGGATTTGAAGGTCGTTGAAATCATCCCCACCGAGAGTCTCGGCCGCTTCTCCCTCCAGCCGATGCAGACTTTGCCGCGGAATGCCTACGTGGCGCTCGGAGATATCCAGTCGGCGCTTTTTGTGGGAGAGGAGGAGAAGAAGAAGGTCAACGCGCTGCTGGTGGGGGGGCTCCCCGACGTGAATTCCGAAACGGCGGACGTGATCCCGCTTACCGAATCGCTGTCGCCCACGCTCGCCGACTACGGCCTGGCCCTCAAGCACGTCCGCCTCGGCTTCGTAGGTGATTACGCTAAAGATTCAATCATCTTCGACTACTACAGCCTCTCCAGCGACCGGCTGCTGGTGGATGATAAGGTGGTGGAGATCGTGCAGAAAGCTTTCTCAGCTACGGCCCAGCCGGTTTTCACGTACCTGGCGAACACGATTGAAAAGGTGGGAGAGACCGACAAAGCGAAGAAGCCGATTCCTTATTCGCTGATCTCGGCCATCGACCCGATACCGGGAGGCCCGCAGCTCCAAGACGATGAAATCGCCCTCTCTTCTTGGGCTGCGGACGATTTGCAGGCGAAGGTAGGCGAGCGAATCCGCGTCACGTATTTCGCGCCGGAAACGACGCATGGCCAAACCATCGAGCGGTCGGTGGAATTGAAACTGGCCGCCATCATCCCGGTCACTAAACCGAGTAAACGGTACATCGGCAAGCGGCCGGCCCAGTTCGACAAACTTCCAACGGCGGCCAACGATCCGGACCTCACTCCCGACGTTCGCGGCTTCACCGACCAGGAAACCATCAGCGAAGCGGACCCGCCGTTCCCCTTTGACCGGACGAAGATCCGCAAACCGCGGGACGACGAATATTGGGCCTTCTACCGCACGACCCCCAAGGCGTATGTCTCGCTCAAAACCGGCCAGAAACTCTGGCACAGCCGCTTTGGCCAGGTGACGAGCGTGCGGATCGATGCTTCGGCCGCCGCGGACCAGGCCGCTTTGGAGCAGCGTCTGCTCCAAGATTTTCAGCCACAGGCTTACAAGCTCGGCTTCACTTTTTTGCCCCTGCGACAACAAAGCGAAGATGCCTCTGCCGGAACGACGCCGTTTGATGTGCTGTTCCTGCTGCTCTCCATGTTCATCATCGCCGCGGCTCTGATGCTGGTCTGGATTCTGTTCCGCCTGGGTGTGGAACAGCGCGCCAGCGAAATCGGCACGCTCCAGGCCCTCGGCTGGGCGGGGAGGAAGACGGCGCGAGTGCTGGCGCTCGAAGGCGCTATCGTCGCAGCCGCCGGTGGGCTCGTCGGCAGTCTCCTCGGCATCGGCTACGCCTGGCTGATGATCACCGGCCTGCGGACCTGGTGGGTCGGCGCGGTCGCGACGCCGTTTTTGGAACTTCATATCACAGCGTTGAGTCTCTTTGCCGGTTACGCCAGCGGGGTCATCGTCTGCGTCGTCACGATTTATCTGAGCCTGCGAGCGCTACGGAAGGTGCCGGCGAGGAGTTTGCTGGCGGGAGAAGCGACGGCAATTAGAGAACCAAAAGCGGAAAGCGGAAAGCGGAAAGCGGAGCCACGACGCTGGAGCGTCTTTGTCGCCCCCGCGCTCGTCCTTGTCTCTCTCGCACTCGCCGTCCTTGCCACGCAACTTGGCGGGGAGGCCCAGGCGGGCGCATTCATGGGGGCGGGAGGGGCAATGCTCGCTGCACTTCTCATCTTCATTGCCGGGCGTTTGAAGGCGAGGAGCAGCGGACTCTCCACGACCAGCCTGGCGAGGACCGCCTTCCGCAACGCGGGACGCAATGTCGGACGGAGCGTGACGACGATTGCCCTCATGGCCTCTGCCTCGTTCCTCATCGTCGCGGTCAGCGCTTTCCAACTCGACCCGAGCGATGAAGGAGTCGGCGGGTTTGATTATCTGGCGGAAAGCTCGGAACCCATCTTGGCGGACCTGAATTCCGCGGAGGCGAGGAAGCAACTCCTGCGGCAGGATGCCAAGAAACTCGACGGAGCGACCATCCTTTCCTTCCGCCTCCGCTCCGGCGATGACGCCAGTTGCCGCAACCTCTATCAGCCGCACCAGCCGCGAGTGCTGGGGGTGACGCCGGCGATGGTGGACTATTTCAATGAACAAGAGGGAGACAGAAAGCTCGTACGTTTCAAATTCGCGGCAAGCGCCGCCAAATCCTCGCAAGAGCAGCAAAATCCATGGCATCTCTTGAACACGCCCGCCGCGGAGGGTCAGCCGGTGAGCGTCTTTCTCGACAAGAACACGGCGATGTACAGTCTCAAGCTCTACCGGGGGATCGGCGAGGAATTTGAATTCGATTATGGCGAGGGGCCGCCAGTCAAGTTCCGTGTCGCCGGCCTGCTTTCCAACAGCGTCCTGCAAGGGAGCCTGCTCATCGGCGAGGCCGACTTTAAGAATCTGTTTCCCACGATCAGCGGATATCGGTCGTTTTTGATTCAGGCGGCGAGCGAGCCGGAGAAAGTCGCCGCGTTTCTGGAAGACCGCTTCGGAGATGAAGGGCTGGATACGACCGATGCCAAGACGAAGCTGGCGGAGCTGCTGGCGGTGCAGAATACGTATATCAGCACATTCCGCAGTCTGGGGGCGCTGGGTCTTCTGCTCGGCACTTTCGGCCTGGCCGCGGTGCAACTGCGGAATGTCTTCGAGCGGCGCAAGGAACTGGCCCTGCTGCGTGCCGTTGGCTTTCACAAGTTGCGGCTAGGAGAGATGGTGCTGCTGGAGAACCTGGTGCTGCTGCTGGGTGGATTGGCAACGGGCACGCTGGCGGCGCTGCTCAGCGTGCTGCCGCACATGTTGCTGGGCGGAGCGCATGTGCCGCTCTTGGAGTTGGCGGTGATGCTGGGAGTGGTGCTGATCGTTGGCGTCGTTACTGGTTTGCTGGCAGTGCGGGCCACGCTGCGGGCTCCACTTTTGGCCGCGTTACGGGGAGAATAGATGCCCAAGTACATTCTTGCTCTCGACCAGGGAACCACTTCCAGCCGAGCCATTCTGTTTGGCCGCGACGGCCGCGGCGTAGCCTCCGCCCAGCAGGAGTTTCCCCAGATACTGCCCTCCCCCGGGCATGTTGAACATGACCCGGAAGCCATCTGGTCATCGCAACTGGCGACCGCGAAGCAAGCGATTGCCAAAGCGAAGTGCAATGCGGAGGACATCGCCGCGATTGGCGTGACCAATCAGCGGGAAACGACCGTTTTATGGGACAAGGCCACGGGCAAGCCCGTTGCCAACGCCATCGTCTGGCAAAGCCGCATTACGGCCCCGATTTGTGAGAAGCTCAAGTCGGATGGGGCGGAGCAGACGATCCGGGACAAGACGGGGCTCGTTGTCGATGCCTATTTCTCCGGGACGAAAATCAAGCACCTGCTCGACACGATTCCCGGCCTTCGGAGCCGAGCGGAGAAGGGGGAAATCCTTTTCGGCACCGTCGATTCATTCATCATCTGGCGGCTGACGGGGGGGAAGCGACATGTAACGGACGTCAGCAACGCCAGCCGCACGCTGCTGCTCAATATCCATACGCTCCAGTGGGACGACGAGCTGCTGAAGCTCCTCAATGTTCCCCGCGCCATGCTGCCGGAAGTCCTCCCCAGCAGCCACCACTATGGCGACACCGATCCGTCGCTGTTCGGCCGGGCCATTCCCATAACCGGCGATGCGGGGGACCAGCAAGCGGCGACCTTTGGCCAGGCTTGCTTTGAACCTGGCTCCGCCAAGAACACCTACGGCACCGGCTGCTTCATGCTGCTGAACATTGGCGACAAGCCCCGAGCCTCCCAGCACAAATTGCTGACCACCGTTGGCTGGCAAGTTGGCGGGAAAACGACCTATTGTCTGGAAGGCTCCGTGTTCATCGCCGGCGCGATTGTGCAATGGCTGCGGGACGGGCTGGGCATCATCAAGACCTCTGCCGAGGTGGAGAAGCTGGCGGCAAGCGTCCCCGACAGCGGCGGTGTGATCCTGGTCCCAGCACTGGTTGGCCTGGGTGCTCCGTATTGGGATCCTGACGCTCGCGGTGCCATCTTCGGCATCACCCGCGGCACCACGGCAGCCCATATCGCGCGGGCCGCGGTGGAGTCGATGGCCTTTCAGTCGCGCGACCTGCTCGACGCCATGCGGAGCGACGCGGGATTGCCGCTGGCCACGCTGAAAGTCGATGGCGGGGCGAGCCTGAATAACGCGCTCATGCAATTCCAGGCCGACATCGTGGGCGCGACCGTCCGCCGTCCCGTGGTTGCCGAAACCACAGCGCTTGGCGCGGCCTATCTCGCCGGCCTCGCCGTCGGCTACTGGCAAGATCAGTCCGACATCGCCCGCAATTGGGCCCTGGACCGTGAATTCCAGCCGCAGATGTCCGCGGCGGAGCGGGACGAACGGTATGGAAGATGGCAGCGGGCGGTGAAGCGAGTGGTGGGGTAAGTGAAAATACTCCTCACGCTCCGCGCGAGGACTTCATCACGCGGAGCGTGATGAGTACTATTCTTGTACAATGCTCTTATGTTCGATTACGTCATCGCTTTCGTCGCGGTAGTCTCCGGCTCAACATTGCTTATCGGCGGTGCTTTGAACGCCGCCTGGCTGATGGAGCTTGCCAAAGTCAAGGGTTTAGCCGCCGGCGTGGGAGGCACGGCGGCGAGGATGATCTGCATGGCGGTCGGCGCGACAATCATTCTGCTGGGCATCATTGTGGCCAGTGGGTGGCGGCCTTCTTGGGCGCAGTCAAGGCTTCCCAATCGGAGCAGTTCATGGCAGACGGCTACGTAAAGCTCCCGCGCCATGAGAACCAGGCCCGCGGGATTGGGCAGTACGCGATTGATTTCCTCGCGGGCAAGCTTGGCCAGCCGGATGTGGTCGTGCTGGAGCGAACCGAGCAATTCCACCTGGATAGCATCGCCTGCGCGGTGGCTGCCCTCGCCACCGATTGCCCCGCTCCGCGTATCCTGCGGGATGAGGCCCTGGCTTATCCCGATTCGAACGGTGTACCGGTCTTCGGGTCGAGGTTACTTGTGTCGCCGGAAAAGGCCGTGCTGGCCAACTGCTCGGCCGTGCGCGAGCTCGACGCCAACGGCACCAACTTTGGCTACAACCCGCGTACCGGCTACCAGCGGGGAGAATTCGGGCATAATGACTTCTACCCGGTCGCCGTCGCCGCCGCGCAGCTCGCAGGCGCGAGCGGCAGACAGGCGCTGCTGGGCATGGTCTGCCTCGATGAAATCCGCGGCCGGCTGGCGGAGTGCTTTGGCCTCAAGGACCACAAGATCGACCACGTGCTGCACGGGGCAATCGCCTCGGCAGCTGTCTACGGCTCGATGCTCGGTGCGACAGCCGAGCAGATCGAATCGGCCATCGGGCTGACGGTCGCGCACTACGTTCCTTTCCGGGCCATCCGCCACGGCGAGCAGCTCTCGGATTCCAAAGGGGCCTCCGCGGCCATCAGCGCGGAAGTGGCCGTGCAATCGATGCGGCGGGCCATGCGAGGCTTCGTCGGCCCAGCGGACATTTTCCGCAATCCGCAGGCGGTATTCTGCCTCTTTGAACGACCAGCCGAGCCTAACTCCAGTCCGTTCGACTTGGACCTCGCCACCAGCGGCAGCGACTTCGCCGTGATGGGGATGCACTTCAAGCTGGGACTCTACGAACATCAGTCCGCCGGCGCCATCGGCGGGCTGATTGACCTCTTAGCCGCTCATCCGCCCCTACTAACTATTCCCGGCGACATCGAGCGGATCCGCATCACCATCTACGAGCCGGCTTTCAGCATCATCGGCGATCCCCACAAACGCGATCCACGAACCCGGCAGAGCGCGGACCATTCGATGGTCTACATTGTGGGGACGCTGCTGCGGAAAGCGGTATTGGGAACAGCGGAAAGCGGAAAGCGGAAAGCGGAAGGGACGAGCGTGGTATTCTGGCGCGATTTGATGCTCGTGCCCGCCGATTATGAGGATGCGGCTTTGTTTCACCCGCTGACGCGGGCGTTGATGGACAAGATTGAATTCATGCACGGCGGGCCGGAGTATGACGCGAGGTATCCCGACGGTATTCCCACAACGGTGGAGATTGACCATCGCGGCCTCGGCCGGCTCTCCAGTGGGCTGGTGATGTATCCGGAGGGGCATGCCCGCAATGCGAACGGCAACTTGCCGGCGCTGCTGGCGCACAAGTTTCGTGCTCTGGCCGGCCTAGGCGTTGGAGACATTGAAGGACTGCTGATTCGCTTCCGCGGACTTGCGAAAAAGTCCGCGGCGGAACTGCGGACACTGTATGATTTTGAGATTGCCAGGTGAACCCATGTTTGGCCTTCTCAATCTCTTTAAGCCCACCGGCGTCACATCGCGCGACGTCGTCAACCGCGTGCAGCGGCTTGTCAAACCGCACAAGGTGGGACATGCCGGAACGCTCGACCCGCTGGCCAGCGGAGTGCTCGTGGTCTGCCTTGGTCCGGCGACGCGGCTTATCGAGTATGTGCAGCGGATGCACAAGCGGTATTTTGCGACGTTTTTGCTTGGACGACACAGCGAGACGGAAGACATCGAAGGAAACGTCACCGAGCTGGACAATCCGCCCGTCCCTTCCGAAGCTCAAATCCGCACCGCGCTTCCCCAGTTCCTGGGCACCATCCAACAACTCCCGCCAGCGTTCTCGGCTCTCAAGGTGGAGGGGCAGCGGGCCTACGATTTGGCCCGGCAAGGCCAGACACCGGACCTCAAACCGCGGCCGATTGAGGTGCATGCCATCGAGCTCATTGAATACGTCTATCCGCAGCTCACGCTCGACATCCGCTGCGGCAGCGGGACGTATGTGCGGTCGTTGGGTCGGGACATTGCTCGAGCACTGGGGACGGAGGCGGTGATGTCCGCACTGTCGCGGACGGAAATCGGGCCGTTCCTGGTGTCGCAGGCACTGAGCGGCGATGACATCACGCCGCAGAGCATCGACCGGGCATTCATCCCGCCGCAACGAGCGATTGGCAATATGCCGACGTGCAGCGTCAGCGAACACGAGGAGGCGTTTGTTCGCAATGGAAGGCAAATCGAGCGGCGGGATATCGGCTCCGCCGGCGGCAGTTCGCGGGAGCACGAGGAAATCGCGCTGCTCACTTTCTCCGGCCGGCTGCTCGCCATCTCCGTCCAGGCGGGGCCAGGATGCTGGCAGCCGCGGATTGTGTTTGGATGAAAGTAGGATGGGATTCCAATCCCGTCCGTCTCATCGCTCGAAACCGCGGACGGGACAAGAGTCCCGTCCTACAATCTAAAACTCCAACGGTTCATGCCGGTAGCTCAAATCGAGCAAATCCATCGGATGCACGATCTTCAGCGTCTCCCCTTCCATCCGAGCTTGGCGTGCGATCTGCAGCAGGCAGCCGGCGTTGGCGGTGACGACGACTCGTGCCCCGGTCTTGCGGATGTTGTCGAGCTTCCGCCGGCCGAGCCGTTCCGCCATTTCCGGTTCGGTCAGGTTATAAGTGCCAGCGGCTCCGCAGCAGAGATCGGACTCAGGCAGGTCGATGAGCTTGAGGCCGGGGATTTTCTTAAGCAGGCTCCGCGGCTGCTCGCGGACCTTCTGGGCGTGGGCCAGGTGGCAGGCGTCGTGGTAGGTGGCGGTGATATTGATTTCCCCCGGCGGCGTGATCAGGCCGAGCTCGTCGAGGAATTCGCTGCAGTCCCTCACCTTGGCGGCGAACCGCTCGCGGGCGGCCTGGCCGTCGCCCGCCCAGTGATGGCCATAATCCTTGAGCATGGAGCCGCAGCCGGCCACGTTGACGATGACCGCGTCCACGCTGCTGACGTCGAAGGCTCCGATGTTCTTATCCGCCAGGTCGCGGGCGGGGGGGCTTTCGCCTGCGTGAAAATGAATCGCCCCGCAGCAGACCTGCGACTGCGGCACCACCACGTCGCAGCCGTTGTGCGTCAGGACCCGGGCCGTCGCCCAGTTCGTCTGGCGAAACATCACATCCCCCACGCAGCCGGTGAACAACGCCACTCGGGCCCGCCGCTTCCCCACCGCCGGCAGAAAGTCCGGCAGCGGCGGGGCCGGCTTTTCTAGCCTGGGCAGCATCGTCACTAGCCGCCCGAGCCGCGAGGGGAGCAGCCGCCAGAGGCCGAGGCCAATGAGGAGCCTATCCAGGCCGAGCATCTGAGCGATGCGGGCGGGAATGAGCGATTTACGGAGCTTGTCGGGATACGGAAACAGGCCGAACAAGATGTACTTATGGAACCAGTCGCTGGTCTTCGGCCGTTTGGTCCCCGCGGCCAGGGCGTCCTGTTCCATGTTGACGCGGAACGGCTCGATGAGCCTGCCATACTGCACACCGCTGGGGCACGCCGTCTCGCACGCCCGGCAGTCCAGGCACAACTCCAGATGCCGCGTCACTTCCTTGTTCAATTCCAGCCGCCCATCGGTCACCGCCCGCATCAAATAAATGCGTCCACGCGGGCTGTCGTTCTCGTTCCCCGTCTCCACATACGTCGGGCACGACGCGGTACACAGGCCGCAATGCACGCAGTCCAAAAACAGCTCGTAATCAATGCCACGGCCGGGGGACTGAAGCTGGGGGAGATTCGTGGTTGACGACGCAATCGGCAAAGCAGTCGGCGGCGGCAACAAATCCGTGGTCATGCACTGATTGGACCAGCGGATTGGGACGGCGTACAGGCGGCAAGCCATCCGCACGGACCCCCGCCGCTGACCAGGTGTTACGGCATTTATTTCACCAAGACATCGGCAACTTACGTCAAATAGCTTCGACGTAAGTGCTCACGAGTCAACCATCGTTATGAATCGCATAGACCCCCTGGAGGAGCTGCTTTTATTCATATTTTCGCGCCAAGTTTTCATGGCCAAATTGAATAAAGGCGTCGCCGCAAGTACTTGCCAGAACACCGCTTGCAGCCCGCCGCTTTTATTCATGGCCCCGTCTTTTTTGGGCCATTCTTATTCACCCTTCTGGCAAGGCGAAGAGCAATGGCTCTCGGCGCGACTTACGTCAAATCGATTTGACGTAAGTCCCCGTCGCCGTGACGCCAAATCGTCGCGGGGCCCACGCCTGGACCCACCGGGGACGACACGAACGTTCCGCGCAGCGGAGAACCACCTCACTTGAGGTTCCGCACGACTTTTTTCACTCACAACCAGATTGTCAAGGAGCAATTCGCCTTCCTGGCGGGCTTCGCGCAGGGATCTACCCCGGCTCCCGTTATTATACGCATGTCCAGTATCAAACGGGGGGCCTTTGGGAAAAGATCTGGAAGTTTTTTCCCGGTCTCTCCCCTCTCTTCTCTCTCTGCGGCCTCCGCGCCTCTGCGTGATGCTCCAATCCAAAGAGGGCATCACGCAGAGACCGCGGAGGGAAAGTCCGAGCGGATGCCGTTCGCGGGGGGCGCCGTATGCGCCATGAGCAAAGCCGCCCTCGTCGGTCTGGTGAGCGTGCTCTTCCGCGACCTCGGCCCCAGCGACATCACCGGAGAGCAACATCCAGCCGGGCCCGGTGGACACCGACCTGAACCCCGCCACGGGCGACTTCGCCGACATGCTGAAAAAGCTGATGTCCCTCCCCCGGCGCGCCGGGGCACCGGCGACGAAATCGCCTCCCTCGTCCCCTACCTCGCCACCCCCGAAGCCGCCTTCGTCACCGGCGCGAGCCTGACGATTGATGGGGAATTGGAAACGTCTACCCATTGTCACCGCTTCGGGCCAACTGTAGGGGCGGGAACGCCGCTTGCCATGATGGTCCGGTTTCCTTAAGCTTACACTCAGGAAGAAGATACGTCGCGTGTGACCTAAATTGTCCAGCGTTTGCTGACACCCGGAAGGATCTCTGGATATGTTGGCACCAATGCTTCGGCACTTGGACTTTGCTTCCGACACCGGGAAGCTTATCTCTGGGTTGGTGCCGCTCAAGGATGGGGAAGAGTCGGTCGAACGGCTTGATGAGCGATTGGCGGTTCGTGACGCCATCGCGATTCGTGACGTCGACTTCGTTTTCTTTCGACGGTTTGCCGACGATCGGTCATCGCAAGTCGTCGCGTATGTCGTCGATAATGTAGACCACCACCTTTCCGAAACGGCGCTCGCGGAACTACACAAACGTACATGGCTTCATGGTGGTGTGCCACTAATCTATGTGGCCTGGCCGGCGAGAGTCGATGTTCTGAGCTGCGCCCGTGGCCCGGACTTTTGGCGTGAAGGAAAGTCCGAGTACAGTCCGGCGGATCAAATTTGGGAAGCCATTCAGCACGGCAGCGAAATTAGTAGCGCTCTGGAAGCCAGATATTCAGCTTGGCGGCTTGTGGACGGGACTTTCTGGGATGACCCCCGGAGCGCCCAATTAGCAGACAGCGCTCAACGAGCGCATGAACTGCTGATTCAAGCCGTCGTTCAAACGGATGAAGCCCTCAAAGGAGCAGAGAATCCACTTCTCCGAAGGCTACTTCTGCTAACTGTATTGATCAAATATTTGGAAGATAGACGAGTATTCCCAAGGTCTTGGTTTGGGGGGTTTTGCCGTGGGGCAAAGACGTTCTTTGAAACGCTCCGCGATGGTGAACCGACAGAAACCGTCCGATTGCTCGCAAACCTTGAAAAACGATTTAATGGAGACATTTTTGCGTTGCCAAAGGACGCAGCTAACCGAATGACCAAGTCGGACTTAAGGCAGTTTGCCCAACTGGTGGAAGCGAGGACAGTAAACCAGCAAAGATATCTTTGGGAGCAATTCTCTTTCGAGCATATTCCGGTTGAGATCGTTAGTCACCTCTACCAACGATTCGTGATCGGCGGTCATGGCACGGTGTACACGCCACCGTTTTTGGCATCGCTGCTTCTCGACCACGCGATGCCCTACGCCAAACTCAAGGGTAACGAGCGAGTTCTTGATCCGGCGTGCGGCTCTGGAGTCTTCCTCGTTGGAGCGTTCAGGCGTTTGGTAAGCGTTTGCCGAGCGAAAAATGGCTGGCAGGCATTGGACGTTGCGACGCTTAAGGCCATCCTCAAGCAGAGTATCTTTGGAGTAGAGCTCGATCCGGGAGCAGTAGACCTCGCGGCGTTTAGCCTTGCCCTAGCTGTCTGCGATGTACTGAAGCCGGAAGTAATTTGGGAGCAATTGAAGTTTGATCCGTTACGGGAACAGAATCTCTTGGAAGGAGATTTTTTTGCCGAGGTCCAAAAGGCGCGTAATAGCAAATCGGGATTCTGCGCGGAAAAGTTCGATATAATTCTCGGCAACCCGCCGTTTGAATCAGATCTAACGGATCACGGCAAGACACTAAATCGCGATATGGTTGGGGTACGAGGAGACTTGCCTGACAAGCAGGCTGCATATCTGTTCTTGGAACAGGGAATAGAACAACTCAAGCCCAACGGAAGGCTTTGCCTGATTCAGCCTTCCGGGATACTTTACAACAGAAAAGCTAGTACGTTCCGCCAACGTGTAATCCAAATTGCCCAAGTTGAGATGATTTTGGATTTTACTTCGATCCGCAGTTTATACGAAGCGGCGGATCCAAAGACTGTAGCGTTTCTTGTTACTCGTAATGAGCCATTGAATGACCATAATATTGCTCATCTGACATTTCGACGGACATTTGGAACATTAGAGCGAATCGCCTTTGAAATTGACCATTACGATTGGCATTGGGTTCCACAGCAGGCGGCACTCAACGATGAATTTGTGTGGCGAATAAACCTTCTTGGTGGGGGTCGGCTAATTGGGCTATCGAGACGGCTTAGAGAATATGAGAGGCTCGATGAATTCGCCGCAAGAAAGAAGCTGAGTTATGGCGAGGGCTTCATCGTCGGAAACCGGAAGTACAAGTGCAAGTTTTTGACCGGCATGCGGTTCCTGCCGGCTGACGCGCTGACCGAAGGAGGGGTCGACTGTGAGCAGTTGACTAAGGTCACCGAAACCCACTTTGAAGGTCCGCGTGAAGAATCGCTGTACCAATCACCTTTGATTCTGATTCGCAAGAATGAACGCTTGCAGTTGGACTACTGGGATAATGGTCCATTGGCATTTACGAGTACCCTAGTCTCAATTGGTTTGGGCGACGGAACTGTTGCGCTATTGAAAAAGATGTATTCGCAATTAGAGGATCGTCACCGTACGTACCGTTTGTCTTGCATGATGCATGGCTCCAAAGCCTTCGTAGCAAAGGCTACAGCGATTCTCAAACAGGACATAGATGGACTTCCGTTCCCAGAAAATGCGTCGGAGCTCGACCTGTCATTTTGGGAAAAGGCAATTGAAGACGATACACTGGATTACTTTTGCGATTTTGTCCGGTTAGGGCAGAATTCAGTGCTACTGACAGAAGCCGCGACAATTGCTCAGGTATATGAGTATTCCGATTTATTCTGTAAGATGTTGGGAAGCGTATATGCCAACCTGAAAGCACATGCACCAATTGTCTTTAATGGGTTGATCTGTCAACCCTTTTACTTTGGGAAAAACCCAGATTCAGCTTGGTTTTCGGAGAAGGATTGGACTGCTGTCCGCGACCTCATCTATCACACCCATCATGATTCGCTACGAACTGTTCGGTTGCTTCGGTTCTATGCTGACAATGTTATTTTAATCGTAAAGCCTGACCGGCTTCGATTTTGGATTCGCTCCACGGCCATCCGCGATGCGGACGAAACGATCGTGTCTTTGAGGGAACAAGGGTATTGAGCATGTCCCAAGGCTCCCACGTTTCCGCGAGCGGAAGGATAACTCGCGGCATCAGCCCGAACACGTTTGTCAACGAAACGATTAAGTTTGTTGAAAACCAATTGCATGTGTGGCGCGACGATAAGAGACGTCCATATGTCGAGGCTGAGGAGGACTTGAACGGTCAACTCTGCAAATTTCTGAATGATCGTGCCCGCGACGATTTTCCAATGGCTCTCTTTCAGCATGAAGAACGACAGGGAAAGCGACGGCGAATCGATCTGTCAGTGCTTCCGAGTTCCAAAGCGATTGTAGCCGCGATCTACGAATCGATCTATGAGCCATTTCTCGTGATTGAAGGAAAGCGGTTGCCGGCACCCAGTAAAGGACGTGAACGAGAGTATCTCACCGGTTTTGACAAGAAGTCAGGAGGAATCCAGCGTTTCCGTTTGTGTCTGCATGGAAAGTCGCTGGTTGCTGCGGTCATGGTCGGCTACGTTCAAACCAGCGAGGTTGAGGACTGGCTCATGACAATCAATGGCTGGATTGCGGCGCTGAAATCTTCCGGTGAGGACAAAACTTGCGTTTGGAGTGATCAAGATCAACTCGGGGAATTGCAGAACGACGGGAAGGCGAGGGCTTCGCGATGTGAATCACGACATTTGCGGTTAGGTGATGTTCCCGAGGTTCGGCTTACGCATCTTTGGATCTGTATGGCGCAAGAGGGCAATCGTACGGCGCGCAAGCAGAAACCGTCGCAACGGCGTGCCTGAGGCCAACTTTGCCAGTTATTCTCTAGTGCTTGTGGAATGGCATGCTTTTCACGCTGCAAATGCTCGCTTGCGGCTTCATCACCTATCCAAATTAGCGTCTACGAATGCCCCAGAACCGCATGCGGCTGATAGGGTTCGGCGAGGGCCTTCAGTTCGTCCGCGGTGAGCTTGAGGGCGAGGGCGGCGAGGGCGTCTTCGAGGTGCTTGGGTTTGCTCGCGCCGATGATGGGGGCGGTGACGCCGGGTTGATGGAGGAGCCAGGCGAGGGCGATTTGAGCGTTAGGCACGCCCCGCTGGGCCGCGATTTGGGTGACGCGATCGACGACCGCGAAGTCGCTCCCCTGGTAGTAGAGCTTGTGGGCGTAGTCGTCGGTTTTGGCCCGGCTGGTGTCGCCGTGGTCCCCCTG
The DNA here is from genome assembly GCA_051004015.1 of Pirellulaceae bacterium. Classification (GTDB taxonomy): domain Bacteria; phylum Planctomycetota; class Planctomycetia; order Pirellulales; family Pirellulaceae; genus SXOA01. Next base: position 112,405 of record JBPCKT010000073.1, read on the forward strand.
GCGGCGGTTGCCGGCCAGAAAGCCGCGGGCCAGGGGGCTCCAGGGGAGGAGGCCGATTCCCTGGTCGCGGCAGAGGGGGATCATCTCGCGCTCCTCCTCGCGGTAGACGAGGTTGTAGTGGTTCTGCATCGTGATGAAGCGGGCCAGGCCGCGGCGCTCGGAGATGTGCAGCATCTTGGCCATTTGCCAGGCGAACATGGAGGACGCGCCGATGGCCAGCGCCTTGCCGGAGCGGACCACGGCGTCGAGGGCTTCCAGCGTCTCTTCGATGGGGGTGGTGGGATCGAAGCGGTGGATTTGATAGAGGTCCACGTAGTCGAGCTGCAGGCGTTTCAGGCTGGCGTCGATGGAGTGGACGATGTGCTTGCGGGAGAGCCCCTTTTCGTTGGGCGTTGGCCCCATCGCGTTGAAGACCTTGGTGGCGACGACGACCTGCTCCCGCGGGATGGCCAGCTCGCGGAGGGCCCGGCCGAGCAGCTCCTCGCTGGCGCCGAGCGAGTACATGTCGGCCGTGTCGAAGAAGTTGATTCCCGCTTCCCACGCCTGGCGGAAAAACGGGCGGCTGGCCTCCTCGTCCAGCACCCACGGCCGCCATTTGCTACTGCCGTACGTCATGCAGCCGAGACAGAGGCGGGAGACCTGGATGCCGCTGTTGCCGAGATTGAGGTATTGCATGGGTTGGTTCCTGGGTCGAGAGAACACGTTAGGGGGACGGGAGTCTTTGGCGGCGGCAGTGAATGGCGGCATAACATCTATGACGCCAAAGACTCCCGACCCCGGTCACTCACGGGTTGAGAATCTACGTTGCCGCTGCGTTCAGCTTGTCCATCCATTCTTGAACCTGCAAGGCGTCGGCAAAGGTCGCGCCGGCGGGGACGGCTTGCTTCCCGCGGACGACGCGGCAGAAGCAGCGGAGCTCCTCGGCCATCATGCCGGTCGCCCCGCCGGCGCCGGCGCGGATTTCCAGCGGCAGCGGCCAGGAGGCTCGGGCTTCGTCCCACAGTTCAATGGGTCGCGGATTGGGGCTGACGCGGGCGGACCAGCCTGCGCCAAAAACTTCCATCCGGTCGAAGCCCCGCGGCGGCATTCCCGCGGGGGTGAGATAAGACGCGGCAAACGTGGCGAGGGGGCCGTTTTCCCACTGCAATTGAGCCGTGGCCAGGTCGATTTCTTGATTTTCTGTTCGGTGATACTGGGCGCTGAAGCGAGAAGGCTCTTCGCTGCCGAGGAGCGCCTGCACCGCATACAAGTCATGCACCATCGCCGCGTAAAGCGGATTCTCGCCCGGAAACTTCTGCACGATGCTCGCCGGCCGGTGCCGCACGCAGTCGATGAAGGCAATCGGGCCGCGCCGCGCTGCCTCTTCTCGCAACTGTTGGAACTCGCTATTGAACAGGACGATGTGGCCGAGCATCAGGTTGCTGGAGTCGGCGTGGACGAGCGGCGCGAGGCTGCGGGCTTCCCTCAGGTCGTCGGCAATCGGCTTTTCGAGCAGGACTTTCTTGCCGGCTGTGAGCAGGGCTTTGGCAATGGGTACGTGCGAAGCGGTAGTCGCGGCTACGACCCACGCCTCCGCTTTCGACTCCGCAATGGCCCGATTCAAGTCCGTCCAGCCGGGGACGCCGGGAAGTTCGACCGCGAGAGCGTCAATGGATTCCTGCCGCCGCGATACGAGAGCAACCAGCTCCGCCTCCACGAGCCCCGCCAGCGTCAGCGCGTGCAGCCGCCCGAACCGGCCGAGGCCGATGACGCCGATTTTGACGGGGGTGAAGGACTTTGGACTGACGGACTGGGTTCCTTGAGCAACAGGCGGGAAACATATTTAGCCAAGAAGAGCGTCATAATCGCGAGCGCCATGAATGACGCGCACGACCTCAATTCCTTGTTCGATCGGTCGATAGACGATTAGGTAGTTTTCGACCGTGGAGAACCTGATGTCAGCGCCGTACTTGGGGTGAGCCTCGCCAGAGAGCGGATGGTCGGCGAGACTTTCAAAGCGCTTGATGATCTTGCCAACAACACGGACAGCAGCTCGCGGACGGCCGTTAGCGATATAGTCGAAGATGCCCTTGAGCTCTGCGTTCGCTTGGGGCGCGACAATATATCGGCTCATAGCTCCAATCCGAGGGCGGCGGCTTTAGCTTTTAATCCTGCCACAACGACCTCGCCAGGGATCCCCTCGCCACGGTCCAAGGAATCGATCCCCTCCTGAATCTTGCTCGCCAGTTCCTCCTGTCGCTGCCAGAGTCGAAGTGCATGGGCCACGATTTCATGCTCGGACGCGTACGCTCCACGCTCGATGGCCGCTCGAACGGATGGAAAGAACTCGATCGGGATTTCGACAGCCATCGCAGATTCTCCGAAGAACTACGCCGTACTCATTACAGTCTACCGCATATCATGAGATGGGTCAAAAATGACCGCTGCCTCAAAAGTGAACGCTAGAGTGCGGACACCGCCAAATCGAGGCGGATGAGGGCCTCTTCCGCATCCCCCTCGGCCATCGCCCCGCAGAAGCCGTGGTGACAGGCCGCCCCACCGTAATCGTGGAAGTAGACGCCGTTGGCGATGGCGGCTGTGATGAAGCGGAGCATCATCCCGCGGTCGTGCCGCTGAGCCTGGTCGTAGCTGCGGACTTCTTCGTTCAGGCCGAAGTAGATGCCAAAACGTGCGCCGAGCCCCTGCACACGGGCTTTGATGCCGCGCTTATCGAAAATGGCTTGCAGCCCCGGATAGAGCCGGTCCGCGACGGCGTGGATGTGATCATAGAAGCCAGGGGAACGGTAAGCCTTTACGGCAGCGAGGCCGGCGGCAACGACGACCGGGTGGCCGTTGTACGTGCCGCTGTGCTGGCAATCGCCAATGGGCATGAGGCGGTCCATCCACTGCTTGCGGCCGCCGAAAACGCTGAGCGGATAGCCGCCGCCGACCGCTTTGCCGAGGGTGCAAAGGTCGGGCGTGACTTGCAGATACTCTTGTGCTCCGCCCGGCCCCATCCGAAAAGCGCTCAGCACTTCATCGAAGATAAGCAGCACGCCATGTTTTTCCGACAGGCGGCGAAGCGTGGTGATGAATTCCGTTGTCGGCAGGATGCAGCCCGCGTTGAACCAGATCGGTTCCAAGATGGCGGCAGCCAGTTCGTGGGCGTGGCGGGCGAAGATGTCTTCTAGCACATCGGGCCGGTTGTACGGAACCTGGATGAGATGCTGCTCGATACCCGGAGTGACACCGGTCGAAATGGGTTTAAGCGGCGGATTGACGAGGCCAATCTCGCCGGCGGAGGCGAACATCACCTGGTCGTGATAGCCGTGAAAGTTCCCTTCAAATCGCAAGAGCTTCGCCCGGCCGGTACAGGCCCGAGCCAGGCGAATACAGTGCAGCGTGGCCTCCGTCCCGCTGCCGGTAAAACGCAGCCGCTCCAGGCACGGCACCGTCTCGCACAGCAAAGCCGCCAGTTCGGCGTGCGTTTCGTTTTCATAGGAGCAGGGCGCACCGCGGGAGAGTGCCCGTTCCACCGCGGCGCGGACTCGCGCGTCCCCATGCCCCAACAGCGTGGCCCCGTGGCTGCAACACAGATCGATGTATTCCTTCCCATCCAAGTCCCACACGCGGCAGCCTTCCGCCCGGTCGATCAGCATCGGCCGGTTGATGGCCTTATTGAGCCGCGTGGAAGAAGAGACGCCTCCGGCGAGGGAGAGGAGGGCGCGGTCGTATTGATTCTGCGTCTTGGACATTTTTCGTTGTTGAAGCGGTAGTTGACGAACCCACGGCGGCGGGACCGGTCATGCTATACTTAGGAGAGTCCTTGGTTTTTCTGTGGAGAGAAAGCATGTCCCAGCGACTTACGGCTATCTATCGTAACGGCGCGCTCTTTCCTTTGCAGCCGCTCGCCCTGCCGGAAGAAGCTGCTGTGGAAATTGAGATTGCTGATGCGAAAGACGATTCGCCGGTGATTACCGATCCCGCTGAACGAGAGAAGATGTGGCGGCAGATTTTTGAGCGGTGGGATCGACACCCTTTGCATGGAGTTGCGGGACGATACACGCGAGACGAGCTTCATGAAAGGCGCTAAGGAAAACCATGTTGGACGAACGCCATGAACTTGATTTTCACCGCGACTTATCGAAACGGAGTATTTCTTCCAGACCAGAAGATCGATTTGCCTGAAGGAACGAGAGTCAAACTGCGGATCCTGCCTGACAACGTCGTTCCACCGCTCGTCACTGATCCAATCGAGCGACAACAGGTTTTGCAGCGCCTCTTTCGGATGATGGAAGAAAATCCTATTCCGCCTGATGCACCAAAGCTGAGCCGAGAGGAGATGCATGAACGCCGTTGACACAAACATCATCATCTACGGCTTTGATCTACGCGATCCCAAGAAACATGCCAGTGCTCGACTCCTTGTGCAAACGATGCCTCAAGGAGTCCTGGTGTGGCAGGTGGCATGTGAATTTGTCGCCGTGAGTCAACGCCTCGCCGTACAAGGAGTCGTCACTTACGACCCCTGGGCTGAATTGCGGTCATTACGGACGATGTGGACCCCAGTTCTACCCAAGTTTTCCGCATTCGCACGAGCGGAGCAGCTAAGGACACGCTTCAGTCTCTCCTTCTGGGACTCCATGCTAATTGCCGTCTGTCTGGAATCCGGCGTTCAGCGGCTCTACTCGGAAGACTTCTCCGCTTACCAGAAAGTCGATACCCTGGAAATCGTCAACCCGTTCCTTCCCTGAGTCGCCTTGCCGTCGCTCTCCCCATGCACCATCGCTGGCACTGGCTTCCGATTTCCCTCGTTGCGGCCGGCGTGCTGGCGGTGTGGACGGCGGCGGCGGCCCATTACGAGTCGCTAGGCTGGTGGCAAGCACTGATTTATATCGGGGGACTAGTTGCCCTGGCCGGGGCCCTCCTCTTTCGCCGGGAGCTGAATTCGACGGAGCTCGAACTGGAAAAGCTCCGGCACGAGCTCCAAGACGAGCGGAATACATTCGCCCAGCTCCAGACGGAGATTCAGCGGCAGTTTGACGAGCAGGGGCGGAAGCTCGACAAGCGTGAAGAGGAGCTCGCCAGCCGCCTGGTGGCCTATCACGAGTGGATGGAGTTCCCGCAGCCGATCGACCTCAACAAGACGGATGTGCTGCCGTCGCCCCCCACCGCCGCGCATCCGGCGGGTCTCGCGCCGCTTTTTCCTGGATTGTCCGACGAGCAGATTTTTGAGCTGACCCGCAAAGATCGGCAGATGATGGAACTGCTCAAGGACGAGACAAAAATCCTCTACGACAACATCACCTCGAACAAGTACGTCGTGGAGGGAGAATTCAGCCCCGCCGTGCTACGTGACGATGCTTACGCGCTCGTCGGCAAGGTTGCTCGCATCTATCAACCCGGTGTGGAGCAGCCGCTCGTGGATTCGAGCATGTCGCTGGTGGTTCGCGCCGCCAGCCGGGCGTGCCTGCACTTCCTGGTGCTGATCGACGACTTGCCGCTGAACGTGAAGGACTACAGCTTCAACAGCCTCTACAGCTACGTGCGGAGCGCCGTGAACGCTTACCGGATGTACAAGTCCACGGAGCCTTACTGGCCGTACGTGAATGCGGCGTACTATCTCGGGCGCTTCGCGCTGGGAGCCAATCCGCTGACCATGGGGGCCTGGTGGTTCCTGGGGACGCTCAGCTCGCGCGGGGCCCAGGCCGTCGCCACGCGGGTGATCAACCGTCAGGCCCTGGCCTTGCTTAGCGACGTCGTGCGGGTCATCGGCTACGAAGTCGCCAGCGTTTATGGCGGCGATTTCCGCCACCGCGACGCCAATTGGATCTACGCCGCCGAGCTGACCGAAATGCTCCACCAATTCCCTCTGTCGCGGGACAGCCTTTCGCACGCCCTCAAGGAGTTCGGCGCCTTGCAGCTTCGCAGCGAGTATGACCGCATCTTTCTCTACCGCTGCATCGCCGAGCACATCAGTGCCCGGCCGCAAAACTTTCAAGCTCTGGCCTGCCTTTCGGCCGCGGAGTGCCGGGCCATTGCCACGCGCCTCGAGAAGTTCCTGCATACCTACATCCACGGGAAGACCACCGACCGCGTGCAGAAATGGAAGAGCGGCGTCGAGACACGGCTGGGGGTCAAGCTGCTCGTCGCGGTCCAGCCGACGGCTCACAGCGTGCGGGACCAGCAAGAGGACGCCGTCCGCTCCCTGGCCGGCTTCCTCATCAGCTCGAAGGAGCGCGAGCCCCACGAAGTCGCAGGCTTTCTGGCAGCCTCCAAGATTCTGAACGAGCTGCCCACGGACGACCGAACGGCTCTGCTCTCGAAGCTGGAAGCGAACCCACCCTACTTCTTTGAGCATCCCGATCTCGACCCCGAGAGCGACCTGGTTTCCAAGTATCTGGCCGACCTCGCCGCGCTCCAGGTGCGCATCTCCCCGCGCGACGCCAGGCTCGATGAGCTGATCACCGACGTGGCGGAATATCTGCGGCATGATCCAAAAGTCGTGCAGCGCCTCCTGGAAAGGGAGTACGCGGCGCACCTGGCGGAACGCGTCTCGCCGGAATCTCCCACGCGAAAGGCCCCGCTCGCCGCGGCCCGCGCCATCCTCGATCTGCTCGAGCCGGGCGAGCAAGCCCGCTTCCTATACACCGGTATCACGCTGGAATGGCCGGCGGAAACCAGCGGCACTGGCTATCGCGGCAGTGACCTGTGGCTGCTTGGCGTTGGCCACCGCCTCACCCTTTTCGCCCTAGTCGACGACGAGCCACTCTTGGTCTGGCGGGGGGAAGGCCGTCTGGAGATCAGCCAGGAGAAAGGGATCTTGTCCAGCACGGCCCGCCTCCGCGGCGGCTTATGGTTGCAGGAAAACTCCGGCCTGTTCCCCGTCATTCGCATCACCGGGCCGATGGTCAAGTCGATCGGCAACTACTTCGGGCCACTCCAGGATTATTTGGACGCCAGAGCCGCAACCGTGGATCAGATTTGAACTACCATGTCACTCGTGACAGGTTGCCCGTCATCCGTTGCCCACTCACCGGCGCGTCCCGCCATGTCCGACGTGACTCACATCCTGTCGCAGATTGAATCCGGCGATCCGGCGGCAGCGGAACAACTGCTGCCGCTGGTGTATGACGAGCTGCGGAAACTGGCGGCTGTGAAGCTGGCCCAAGAAAGGCCGGGACAAACGCTCCAGGCCACGGCGCTGGTGCATGACGCCTACCTGAAGCTGGTCGACACGGAAAAAGCCCGGCACTGGAACAGCCGCGGGCACTTCTTTGGAGCTGCTGCCGAGGCCATGCGGCGGATCCTGGTGGATAGCGCGAAGCGGAAGCAAAGCGCCAAACGGGGCGGGCAGCGCGAGCGGGTGGGATTGGACGACGACCAGATCGAGGCCCCCAGCCGCAGCATCGACCTGATCGCCTTGGATGAAGCACTGGGCCGCCTGGCGGTCCATGACTCACGCAAGGCCGAATTGGTGAAGCTCCGCTATTTTGCCGGCCTCACGATCCGCCAGGCGGCCGACGCCCTGCGAATTTCCGAGTCCACGGCGGATGCCGACTGGGCTTACGCGAGGTCGTGGTTGCGAGTCCACATGGGCGACTGAGCCCAGGCGGGCAATCGCCGGATATTTGAAAACTTTCCGTTTTTCTTCGGGGAATTCGGAGCCAGATTCCGCACTGACTCCTGGAGGCCGCCCATCGCGTGCCGGGAGTCTGGAAATGGCTGTGAAGACACTTGACGACCAGGCGATCTTTGAAGTCGCTCGCAAAATCGGCTCGCCCGAGGCTCGCCAGGCCTACCTGACCCAGATTTGCGGTGCGGACCTGGCCACCGCCGGGCGAATCGAGGCGCTCTTGCAAGCGCACGACGAAAGCGCAAGTTTTCTAGAATCACCCCCGTCCGCCATTGTGGCGATCGCCAGTCCGACCATCGACGAGCCACTGCTCGAGAAACCCGGCACCCAGATCGGCCCCTACAAGCTCCTGCAGCAAATCGGCGAAGGGGGCATGGGCGTGGTCTACATGGCGGAGCAGACCGAGCCCGTTCAGCGGAAGGTGGCTCTGAAGCTGATCAAGCCGGGCATGGACAGCCGCCAGATCATCGCCCGCTTCGAGGCAGAGCGGCAGGCGCTGGCCATGATGGACCATGTCAACATCGCCCGCGTCCTCGACGCCGGCACCACCGGAGGCGAGCCCGGTGGCGTCAGCCCCGGGAGACCCTATTTCGTCATGGAGCTCGTCCACGGCGTCCCCATCACCAAGTACTGCGACGACAACCACCTGACGCCGCGCCAGCGGCTGGAGTTGTTCGTGCCGGTCTGCCAGGCGATCCAGCATGCCCACCAGAAGGGCATCATCCATCGCGACATCAAGCCGTCGAATGTGATGGTCACGCTCTACGACGGCAAGCCGGTCCCCAAGGTGATCGACTTCGGCGTCGCCAAGGCGACCGAGCAAAAGCTGACGGAACGGACTTTGTTCACGCAGTACGGCACGATGGTCGGCACGCTGGAATACATGAGCCCGGAACAGGCCGAGATGAGCGCTCTAGGTATCGACACCCGCAGCGACATTTACTCGCTGGGCGTGCTGCTCTACGAACTGTTGACGGGCAGCACGCCCCTGAGCAGCAAGCGGATGAAGGAGGCTGCCTATGCCGAGATCCTCCGCCTCATCAAGGAGGAGGAGCCCCCCAAGCCGAGCACCCGGCTGAGCGAATCGGGCGAGGCGCTCGCTTCAATCTCGGCCCAGCGGCACATGGAGCCGGCCAAGTTGTCGAAGCTGATGCGCGGCGAACTGGACTGGATTGTGATGAAGACGTTGGAAAAGGACCGCAATCGGCGGTATGAGACAGCAAGTGCATTTGCTGCGGATCTGCAGCACTACTTGCACGATGAACCGGTGCAAGCGTGCCCGCCGTCAATGGGGTACCGTTTCCGCAAGTTCGTGAGGCGGAACAGGGGAGCTGTGGCTGTCGCTTCGGCCGCCATCATGGTTGTCTTGTTGGCGCTAGTTGGGCTGGCGGTCAGCAATGTGCTTATCGCTCATGAGCGCAATGAAAAGGCGGCCGCTCTGGAACAATCGCGGCGCAGTGAACAGCGCGTCAGGGAGCAATTGCGGCGCACGGATGACGCGTTAAACCTGGGCCTGGTGGCAATCGATGAAGTCGGCGGGCCTTGGCACTTTCGAGAGTATGATGATTGGGCGACCAACTCATTTTTGTTGCCGGAAGAACTCTTTACATCGCGGCGTCGCCAGAATATCTACGGCAGACTCATTGAGTGTAACCCGGACATCGAGTCTGGCGGATTTGGCACCGCAATTGCTTATTGGTGGCTTGGCGAAGGCTATCTGGGGCGCGGTGAGTTTAAGCCGGCCGAAGAGGCTTTTCGGGTGGGGTTAAGCCGCTTGGCGCCGCTGGCCACCGATTCTGAGTGGTCCGAATGTCGCACGACGTTGGCGGAAAGCCACTTTTACCTCGGCGTGATTTTCGAGAGAACGGCGCGGCCTGCGGAAGCGGAACAGGCATATCGTGAAATGCTGCGCATCGCCGCCGACCTGCAGAAACATCCTGGACGTTGGCAGTATTGGGACCGTGAGCTGCCCGTCGAGTCCTATCACTGCGCTCAATTGGCCTGGGGATATACCGCCCTGGGCCGCGTGCTTCAACGAACGGGCCGATTGGCCGAGGCGGAGGCGGCGTACCGGCAGGCCCTGATGTGGGTGGACAAACAGTGGCCGGGGTTCAAGTACACCATGACCAGGGCTGCCGCGACCCGTGGTCTGGGAGAAGTGCTCCTGACAACCGGCCGAACGGAAGAGGCTGAAGTCGCGTTCCGCGATGTTTGCCATTTCTGGGAACAAGCTGTTGCGGAATACTCAGGGGGGGACCGCCTTCGACGATGGCACCTGGCCGCGGGTTACGATTGGCTGGGCGGCTTCCTCTACCAAACGAACCGCCGTGAGGCCGCAGTCGAAGTCTGGCGGAAAGCGATTCCGATTTGGGACAGCCTGGTGGCCGAGCACCCGACCGTCCCGGCGTATCTGCGGCAGTTAGCCTGGTTCCTGGCCAACTGTCCGAAGGTCGAGTTGCGTGACCCGACGCGCGCCGTCGCACTCGCCGCAAAGGCGCTTGAACGAACACCGAGCGATCCGAGCAACTTGACCGCGCTGGCCGCTGCCCACTACCGCGCTGGCAACTGGGGCGAGGCACAGGCCGCGCTGGACAAGGCGACGGGCCTCCGCCCGTGGGGCGAGGGACTCGACTGGTTTCTGCTGGCTCTGGTCCGATGGCAGGCGGGGGACAAGGTCGGCGCTCGCCAGTGGTACGAGAAGGCCGTCGAGTGGATGGCAAAGAACGACGTTCACAACGACGAACTCCGCCGCCTCCGGGCCGAGGCGGCAGAGTTGTTAGGTGTGAATCCACCAGCAGACAAGTAGATCAGGCAGGCCCGCGTAGTTTTGAACTGAAATCGACAAGTCCGGCGAGAACGCTGGACCCAAGAAACAAAGCGGCCGGTGAGGCCCTGACCGTCAAGAAAGCCCCTCACCGGCCCGGCACCGCCCCGGCGCTCGGTCTGCGCGCTGGGAACGATGTCCAACCATTGTATCGCAGACCAAAAAGGAAAGATGTCATGTTACGCCGAATGTTTGCAGCTAGCTTCGCGCTG
>JBPCKT010000074.1:0-18218 GCA_051004015.1 Pirellulaceae bacterium
AATCCCTATTGAACGGAAGACCGCGTAAACGCCTGGGTTACCTCACCCCCAAAGAAGCGCTTGCCAATGCTAGCCACGCAATGTTAACTTGACATCGCCTTCGGGGGGTGTATGCGCGATTTTATAACCCATTTACCAGGTACTACGCCAGAATAACGCCGTATCTCTACGGAAGATATTCTTCCATTACAACCCGATTGTCAAAGAGCGCACCCTCACTGGCCTCGCGCGCAGCTCCGCCGCGTATTACACTATGATACATATGTATCCTGGTCACCGTCAAGAAGGTGCAGTCAGAATGTTCCAGATTTTTTCCAGAACTCAGGCAGACTCCCTGAGGGAAGACCCCGCCTGAGTTACCCAGTTTACGCCCCCCAGCCGCAGGTCAGAGTGCGCGTCATGAAGGCTTCGGTGCCTGGGCGAGTGCAGATTTCGCCGTAGAATAATCCCGTGGCTCTTTGGCCCCGGACGAGATGCGCCGTACCCGGTTAAGACAAGACGACGCCCTGATTAGGGAGCGTCTGCATGGCGTGGTTCATTCTCATCGTGGCGGGGCTGCTTGAATCCGGCTGGGCCATTGGGTTGAAATACACGGATGGCTTTCGCAAGCCGATCCCCAGCGTGCTGACCATTCTGGCGATTGCCGCGAGCATGTATTTGCTGGCCTGGTCGGCGAAGACGCTCCCCATCGGCACTGCCTATGCTGTGTGGACCGGCATCGGTGCGGCCGGCGCGGCGATTCTGGGAATATGGCTGCTCAGGGAACCGGTCAGCCCGGCGCGGATTTTCTTTCTGGTGCTGCTGCTGGTCGCCATTGCCGGTTTGAAGATTACCGCGGTCGAAGCGCCTCTTGTGCCGCCTCCATAGTGGCGTCGATGTCCGCATCGGTATGGGCGGCGGAGACGAAGAGGGCTTCATACTGGCTGCACGGCATGTAGACGCCGCTTTCCAGCAGGCCCCAGAAGTATTTGGCGAAGCGGGCGGTGTCGCACCTAGCGGCCGAGGGCCAGTCGCGCGGGGCCTGCTCGTTGAAGAACAAGGTCAACATGCTGCCGACGCGGCTGAGGCTGTGCGGCACGCCAGCGGACTTCGCGGCATCGAGCAAGCCATTTGCCAGGCGAGCGCCGAGCCGCTCCAGCTTTTCATACGGCGGGTTCTTCCGCAGTTCCTGTAGTGTGGCAATGCCGGCAGCGGTGGCGATGGGGTTGCCGCTATTGGTGCCAGCTTGAAAAACTTTGCCCGCGGGAAGCACGTGCTGCATGATGTCCCGCCGGCCGCCGTACGCGCCGATGGGCAGGCCGCCGCCGACGATCTTTCCCAGCGTCGTGATGTCCGGCTGGATGTTGAGAAGCTCCTGAGCGCCGCCGAGGGCGACCCGAAAGCCGGTCATCACTTCGTCACAGATGAGGAGTGCCCCGTGCTGCGAGGTTTGATTCCGCAGACTACGCAAGAATTCCGGCGAGGGAATTACGACTCCCATATTTCCCACCACCGGCTCAAAAATTACACCGGCGATGCGTGAACCGTGCTTGGAAAAGGCTTCTTCCAGACCAGCCACGTCGTTGTACTGCAAAATGAGCGTGTCCTTAGTCGTCCCCGCAGTGACTCCCGGCGAATTGGGGACGCCCAGCGTGGCCGCGCTGCTGCCCGCGGCGACCAGCAGGCTATCGACATGGCCGTGGTAGTTGCCGGCGAACTTGATGATGACATCCCGCCCGGTAAAGCCGCGGGCGAGGCGGATTGCGCTCATCGTCGCCTCCGTGCCGCTGCTGACCAGGCGGACCATCTCGATGCTCGGCACGCAGGCCGAAATCAGCTCCGCCAGTTCATTTTCCGCCCGGGTCGGCGCTCCAAAACTGAACCCGTTGTCAGCCGCCTTTTTCACCGCCTCGACGACCGCCGGGTGCTGATGCCCCAGGATCATCGGCCCCCAGGCTCCGACGTAGTCGATGTAGCGGTTCCCATCGACATCGAACAGGTAAGCTCCTGCCGCTCGCTCAAAAACCACCGGCTCCCCCCCGACGCCGCCGAATGCTCGGGCAGGGCTATTCACGCCGCCGGGCATCAGTTGCTGGGCGCGGGAGAAGATGGCGTGACTCTGGTCGTGGAGCATCGCTTTCCCTCTCCCTTGGGGAGAGGGCCGGGGTTAGGGTATCGACGAACTTGCCAGATTTCTTGACTTCTGGCCGACTACGGAAACAAAATCGTGAATCCTTCTTGGGTGAAATGATGGTCGTTCGTCAACACTTCCGAAATGCCCAGTGCCCGCAGGGCGATCATCGAGCGGCAGTCGGTCAGGCTATACTTCTTGTCCAGCCGGGATTCGTAGAACGCCAGCGCGGCATGGAAATCCACACTGTTCTGGGGCAGCACCCGGATCGAAGCGTCGGAGAGAGTGTCGCGAACCAACTCGGCGGCGGCGGCGCGCGCTGCCGAACCGCTCGCCGCGAACCATGTCAGCACTTCGCCAAGAATCTCCTCCGTCGTAATGAAGCGGGCGCTAAGACTCCGGCGCTCCCACGTCACAACTCGGGCGTGAAAAGTATCTCGCGGATTCGCCAGAGCAATCCAATAAAAGCTGTCCGCGAAGTAAACGCCGGCCATCCCTGGTTACTCCGGGCGTTTCGGCGTGCCGTAGATGTAATGATCATGCTGCGAGGCGCCATCGACGGGCAACGAGTCGAGCACTTCCGGCGGCAGCGCGTGAGCCCGCGCCACGATTCGCTCCGCCAGCGAAGGCTGTCTTGGCTCGCCAGCCGTCGAACCGGTTGGGATATCAGTCCTCCGTTCGTCTTGCGGCTCGACCGTCACCCGTACCCTTTCATGCTCATGCAGCGGCAGCGGCTGGGCCGGTACTAGAACTCCCCCTTCGTAGGTGGCGTCAATGGTAATGGTCATCGGATGGGTCTCCTCGGGGGGCGTCCGGCATTATTCTAACACACCTCCCGACGCCCGGCTCCCCGCAGAACCTGGCAAGATAGGCAAAGACGCACCTCCATTTTCTGTAACCCCGCCGTAACAACCCACTTCCAGCGCTTGGCAAGAGCCGCCTGGAAGCGGAAACTTACTCTTAGGGGGAAACACAAGCCGGGGTAAGGCCGTCTTACTTTCGGCAGCCGCGGCAAACGGCATCTAGGGGTTCGTACAAACTTCGCGAGGTGGGTTATGAAACGGGCTATGGCAAGCATCGGGTCGTTTCTGGCAATTCTCCTTTTAGCGGTGGCAGGCACACCGGCATTGGGCCAGGGGGTGCTCATCATCCATCACTGGCCGCATCCGGTTCCGCTGCCGCGGCCCATTCCGCGGCCCACGCCGCCGCCGGTCTCCTACAAGATCAAGGAGCTGGCCTACCAGGCCAAGATCAAGGACCAGGTGGCCCAGGTGCAGGTTTCGCAGTCCTTCGTGAACACCGGCAGCGCCCAGATGGAGGTCAGCTTCGTCTTTCCGCTGCCGTATGACGGAGCGATTGACCGGATGACCTTCATGGTCGACGGCAAGGAATATGACGCCAAGCTGCTGCCGGCGAAGGAAGCCCGCACGATCTACGAAGGCTATGTCCGCCGCAACCAGGATCCCGCCCTGCTGGAATGGGTCGGTTACGGCATGTTCCAAACCAGCGTCTTTCCCGTTCCTGCGGGCGCGGAGAGAAAAGTGACGCTCAAGTTCAGCCAGCTCTTGCGAAAGAGCGGTCAGCTCACGGACCTAGTGATACCGCTATCGACCGCCAAGTACAGCTCGACGCCGGTCGAGAAGATTTCCATCGATGCCTCGATTGAAAGCTCGGCCGACATGAAGAGCGTCTACAGCCCGTCGCACGCCATCAACGTGCAGCGGCCGGACGGCAAGCACGCAATTGTGAAGTATGAGGTGACCAACCAGATTCCGACGAGCGATTTCCGCTTGCTCTACGACACCAACGACGGCTCCTTGGGGGCCAGCGTCATCAGCTATCGCCCGGAAGGAAATGACGACGGCTTCTTCCTGCTCCTCGCCAGCCCCGAGGTGAAGGCGATGAACAATGAACGCAGCGCCAAGACGCTGATCATCGTCGTGGACCGTTCGGGAAGCATGAGCGGCAAGAAGATTGAGCAGGCCAAAGATGCCCTCAAGGTTGTCCTCAACAATCTGCGGCAAGGAGACACTTTCAACATCGTCGCCTACGACAGCGCTGTCGAGTCGTTCAAACCCGAGCTGCAGAAATACGATGATGAGTCACGCAAGGCGGCCCTCGCGTTCGTCGACGGCATCTACGCTGGCGGCAGCACGAATATCGACGGGGCGATGACGACGGCGCTGGCGATGATTAAGGACGACACGCGGCCCAACTACGTCCTGTTCCTCACCGATGGCCTGCCGACTGCGGGCGAAACGAACGAGGCCAAAATTGCCCAGAACGCCAAGCAGAACAACAAGATCCGCAGTCGCATCATCACCTTCGGCGTCGGCTATGACGTCAACAGCCGCCTGTTGGACCGGGTCGCCCGGGAAAACTACGGCCAGAGCGACTACGTGCGGCCCGATGAGAACATCGAATCCTCGGTCGGCCGTCTCTCCAGCAAGATCAGCAGCCCGGTGATGACGCACGTGAGCGTGAAGGTGGACGTGGACGCAATGACCGACAGCGGCGCTCCCTCCATCAACCGGATGTACCCAAAGGAAGTCTACGACATTTTCGCCGGAGACCAGATGGTCATCGTCGGCCGCTATAAGAAGGCCGGCGGAGCGAAAGTGACGATCACGGGAAAAATTGGCAACGAGGAGAAGAAGTTCGACTTCCCTGCTTCGCTGATCGAAAAGAGCAATGACCAGTCCTTCGCCTTCGTCGAGAAGCTCTGGGCGATGCGGCGGATTGGCGAGATCATCGACGAAATGGACCTCAAGGGAAAAAATGACGAGCTGGTGAAGGAGCTGGTCACGCTCTCAACGAAGCACGGCATCCTCACGCCCTATACTTCGTTCCTGGCGGATGAGAACGCCAGGCCGTCACAACTGGCCTCGTCCAGCTTTGGCGCGAACGTGGAAGCGACGCGGCGCAACCTAGACCGGCTCTCCGCAGCCGAAGGGAAAGAGGGCGTTGCCCAGCGCGGCGCTAAGTTCGACTTGCAATCGGCCAAGCAAGCCCAGTCCGGCGGCGCAGCGGGCTTTGGCGGAGGAGGCAAGGGCGAGGGAGGCCTTCCAGGACTGCCGGGGGCTTCGGCTCCCAAGGCAGGCGTGGATGGCCGACTGGGGGGTTATAGTGGCGCGAGATTCCGCGACATTGACAGCGATAAGGAAGTCGCCGCCGGAGACGCGGTGCAGAACGTCGGCAACGAGACGCTCTACAAGCGGGGCCGCACGCTCTACGCCGCCAACGCCCAGGAAGTCGATCCCGACAAGGATGACGCCAAGATCAAGCGCGTGAAGCGGTTCACCGACGAATACTTCGCCCTGGTCAAGGCCAACAGTTCCAGCGAGAACGCCCTCCTCGCCCGCCAGCAAGAAGGGGACGAGCTGATCGTCAAGCTCCGCGGTCAGGTCTACCGGATTGATTAGAATGGCAGAATGGCTGCCGAAATCTCCATCGCCCCAGTCCTGGAACATTATCCAGGACTGGGGCCGATTCGCCGCGTTCACTCCCTCGCCAATGCCGGCGGCTTCAGCGGGTCAATGCTCTGGCGGCTGGAACGGGAAGCGGGCGACCTCTGCATGCGGCGCTGGCCGAAGGAACATCCGTCCGAAGAGCGGCTGGCGTTCATTCATGGCGTGCTGCGAACGCTTGGTCAGAGCGGCCTGAACTTCATTCCCGCTCCGTACTTTACCCGCGATGACAGGACATTTCTTTCGCATGGCGGAAATCTCTGGGAACTTGCGCCCTGGATGCCAGGCAAAGCCGACTTCCGCGAAAATCCGTCGCGTCCTCGGCTGACGAGTGTGATGCACGTGCTGGCGGGAATTCATCGTGAGACGCAAGCCTTCTCTCCGCCGATCCATCAGGTCTGCCCGACTCTGCTTTCCCGCCGCGAGCAATTGCATCGCCTCTTAAATGGCGGAGCCGACCAACTGACGGGTGCCGTCGACCGGCATGGGGACAGTGAACTTCAGACACGCGGCCGGCGTTTGTTGGCGTATTTTCTCCAGAGGGCTCCGGTGGTCGCGTCGTCCTTGGAATCGCTACAAAGTACTCGGGTCCCGCTCTTCCCCGTCATCCGCGACCTCTGGCACGACCACGTTCTCTTTGTCGGCGACGAAGTCACTGGCATCGTCGATTTCGGGGCGATGCGGGTCGATTCCGCCGCCTGCGATCTCTCTCGCCTCCTCGGCAGTCTGGTGGGAAATGACCGGGACACTTGGGAATTCACCCGTCTCGTTTACAACTCGACCCGTCCACTTTACGCGGATGAATGGAAGCTGGCGCAAGCACTCGATGAGGCGAACGTGATTCTCGGCGGCCTCAACTGGCTGGATTGGATTTGCGTTCAGGGGCGGATTTTTGAAGACTACGCCGCCATTTTCGCGCGCCTCGACGATTACCTTGCGCGACTCGAGGAAAGGTAACCACGAAGACACAAAGACACCAAGAAAACCAACACATTCTTGGCATTTCTTCGTGCCTTGGTGTCTTCGTGGTTCACCCCCTTCTTGCCTTGAACCATTGTATCGCCAGCTTGATTCCCGCCCTTCCCACCGCGACAATGCCCGCTGGTATTATCTCTTCGCCTTTTGAAATCCAACCTCATCCCGTCCAGGAGAATCCTCATGCGTCTGCATTCCCTCTCGCTCGCCTTGGCGAGCCTCCTCTGCCTCTCTGTCGCGGCCATTGCGGCTGACAAGAATCCCGCTTTCACCGATGCCGCCAAAGCCGGCCCGGACTTTGCTTTTCAAGGGGAATACGCCGGCGGAGATGGCGACCATAAGTGGGGCGCACAAGTCATCGCCCTCGGCGAAGGTAAGTTTGACGTAGTCGGCTTCAAGGGAGGCCTTCCCGGCGACGGATGGAAGCGCGGAGACGAAACCAAACCCGGCAAGGGAGAGCTGAAGGACGGCGCGGTCACGCTCACGGGGGAGGATTGGACCGGCGTTGTCAAGGATGGCGCTATCACTGTGAAGGATAAGGAAGGTACAACTGTTGGCGAGCTCAAGAAGGTCGAGCGCAAAAGCCCCACCCTCGGTGTCAAGCCGCCGGAAGGCGCGAAGGTTCTGTTCGACGGCACCACGCCGGACAACTTCGACAACGGCAAAATCATCGAGGACAACCTGTTGGCCTCCAGCAACCCCAACAGCAAAGCCAAATTCCAGGACCACACCCTGCACATCGAGTTCCGCACCCCCTTCATGCCCCTCTCCCGCGGTCAGTCCCGCGGCAACAGTGGCGTCTACATGCAGGGCCGCTATGAGCTGCAGGTCCTCGACTCCTTCGGCCTGGACGGGGCGGACAACGAGTGCGGCGGCATCTATTCGATCAACAAGCCGATCGTCAACGCCTGCCTGCCACCCCTCGCGTGGCAGACCTACGACATCGAGTTCACCGCCGCGAAATATGACGGCGAAAAGAAAGTGAAGAACGCCCGCTGCACCATCAAGCACAACGGCATCGTCATCCACGACGACCAGGAGCTTTCCAAGGGAACGCCCGGCAAAGATCCCGAAGGCCCGCAAGCCAACGGCCTGTTCCTGCAGGACCACGGCAATCCGGTCGCCTTCCGGAATATTTGGGTGGTGGAGAAGAAGTAGATTTCGACATGTCGAACAGGCGGCGGGTAGTTCACGGAAAGGCCCGCCTTCCTTTTGGATCGCTATGAATATCGATGCGGTATTGAGCAAGCTGAACGAGCGACAAGTCGCCTACCTGCTAATTGGCGGCGTGAATTTCATGCTCCGACATCAGCCGATTACTACCGGGGACATCGACGTCTGGATCGAGGATAGCGATGAGAACCGGCGTCGCTGCGAACAGGCGGCAGCCGAACTTGATGCCCAGTGGGGGCGGACTGACAACGACTGGGGACCGGTAGCTTCGCTGCCTTCGGGCTGGCTCACGAGGCAGGGAATGTTCTGCTTGTTTTCGCCGCTCGCCCCCTTGGATGTCTTTCGTTCAGTACCCGGCCTTGCGTCCTGGCAAGATTGCCATCGCCGGGCCGTGCGGGGTACGACGCCGGCTGGCACCCCATTTCTCGGAATCTCCGACCACGACATGCTAGAATGTCAATTGGCCTTGAATCCAGGATTGCAAAAACAGGATCGAATTCGATATCTGCGGAACATTGTCGAGTCCTCCGATGAATGACGATTTCTCCCGATTAGTTGCCGCGGAAGAAGCCAAACGCAACCGCCACATTAGCCCGCGGCAGAAATGGGCAATGTTTCAGGAGCTTTTGGTGTGGACGGAATCTCAGCCGACCGGGCAACGCAACACTAAAGAAGCCTGCCTGCGTGAGCAAGAACGCCTTCTTGCCGAACTGGAAGCCTGGCGGGCCAGCCAACAGACCTGAGGGCCGGGGACAGCCATGTTCGAGTTCCTCCCCGTCCCCATCTCCGTCTATTGCTTCTCGCTGCTCCTCGGCGTGGCCGCGCCGCTGCTCATCTTCTTCATGCTGCTGCCGGCGCTGAGGCACTTTCTGGCCTCGATCTTCGCGGACCCGAAGATTGAGCTCTTCTGGCAGCATTTGATTCTGCTGGTGCTGCTGCTCGCGTCCCTTTCGGCCGCGGTGCGGTATCGGCCGGATGTGGCGCTGCTCGTGGACGCGGTCGCGCTTACCTTCAGCCTGGCGGACAGCGTGCAGGGCATCCTGGAGATGCTGCTCTATGCGGTCTTTGCCCTGTTTCTGCCGCTCCTGGCGACCTATACCATCCTGCACGCCGCCCGCGCCCGCACCCCTCGTAGCGAGTGATCGATGCCGCCGATTCTCCTGTACTTCGCGGCTGGACTGACGCTGGCGCTCGTGGTGGGAATTGTCTGCTACTACGTCGCAGGGCTGTCCGCCACGCCGCTCCTCTCCAGCCTGTTTGGCGAGCGCGGCGGACCAATGTGGGGCCGGCTGTTTCGAATCTCGCTGGTATGCGTGGCGCTCGTCGGCGGGCTTTCCACCAAGTTTTACGGGTGCAGCGGCCCCACGGACTACGCCGCGGCCGCCAAGAGTCACCACACCATGCTCGCGCTCACCAGCGAACAGGTCGCCGGTTCGCTCAGTTACAGCATGCAATACCTGGCCCTGGCTGCCGGGATCGGCGCGCTGGCATTTGGCATTTACCGCGCCACGCATCCGAAGTGAGTTCCCATGCAGCCTCCTCGCCCGTGGTTTTCCCGTCTCTCGTGCCTGCTAAGTTCCTTGGCGCTTTGCATCAGCCTGATCATCGCCATCATGGCCTTTGTCGGAATCATCGAGGTCCCTTGGGATTCCGAGTTTTGGCCGGCGGCGACGGCCTTTGGCCTGGTGCCGCTGTGCGTCATCACCGTGATCGTTTCGCTCGTCTCGCTGTTCAAGCACCGCGACGGCCTATCCGTGCTGGGGCTCGTCCTGGGCGTGGCTGCCGTCGGCGTTTCCTTGCTGGCGACGCTGATGGTGATCGTCATCGGGATTGCTAACAACCCGGTGTAAGACATACCGCCTAGAACAATGGCGGTCGCCCCAATTGCCGCCGCACGACTGCCCATTGCCCGGCGTGCATCAGCCAGTGGCTCCCTTGCAGCGAGTACATGGCCCCGACCGTGGCCGCGTAATTCACCCCCGTCGGCTTATCGAAGTTGGCGTCCGCCTCTTTCGCCAAAGCAGCCAGCGTGCCGGCTCGCTGGGCTTTGTAGGTGGCGATGAGCTCGCTCTTCTTGGAGAACTTCGCGGCGTCGTCGCTCGTCGCCGTTTCTTTGGCATATTTCTCCGCAAAGCCCGCCGGCAGCGGCGGCATCGAACCCGGCGCAACTTTCTCGATCATCTCGTGCTCCGAGGCAATCAGGTGGCCCACCTGCCAGTTGATGTGATTGCAGCCGGGATGCGGCCGGCGGAGAAACTCCGCGTCGGAAAGATCTTCCAGATAGCCCAGCGAAACGAACTCGCCGGTATCAATGCCCAGTTTGATGGCGTCGCGCGCGTTCATGCGATTACTCCCAGGATGAATGGTTCAACCTGGGTATTGGAACGCACGCGCGAAGAGAATGCCAGCTACCCGGATGCTACGAAGGAGAGCTGATTTGATCCACTTCCTGAATCCCCTCCGGCGGGTGCATTCTCCGCCGAGCTTTGCGGGTCGATTTAGCGCTGGTCCATTCCTTGGTCAGCACCTCAAACACATCGGGAGATTCGTAGCGGACCACCTGCTTCCCCTCGGGCATCGGGCCAATCAGTCCTTTGAAGAGCGGATAGCCTCGCAGCGCCAGGTCGGTGCTGCAATCGTCGATGCCGATTTGCGTGTGCATCTTGAGCAGCGGCTCCGTGTCCGGATAGTCCTTGATGCGGACGGTGCCGTCGGAGGCGCGGGTCACAACGCGAACAGTGGTCTTGGCGGGCATTGAATTTCCCCAGTAAGCGAGGTAGCCGGAGCAGGCCCGGCTGAAACTCTCCTTCCTGGAGATGCCAATCTTCCCTGGTAGCAGCAAGGACTATCGACCCGCGAGCTAGCGGCGGCAAAGGTTATCTTGACGTGCGGGCCTCTCCGGCACGACTGCTACAACCGGCACACTCGGGTGGCACCCCTCTAGACACTTGCGATGATCTCCGCCGCGGCCCGGCAGAGCTCCTCCGCAGCGGCGGCAGTAGGCGCTTCGGCGATGGCCCGCACAATCGGCTCCGTGTTGCTCCCCCGCACAATCAGCCAGCGGTCCGGCCAGTCCAGCCGCAAACCGTCCAAGCGGTCGGCACGCGCTTCGGAAAATCGCTGTTGCAAGGCGGCCAGGGCGGCGGGAAGTTGCTCCGGCGCCAGCTTCGCCGTCGTCTTGCGGATTTCGTAGCGTGGCAATTCGGCGGTGAGCTCGCTGATTTTCTTGCCGCGAGACGTCATCGCATCAAGCACCAGGGCCATGCCGACAAAGCTATCCCGCACCAGGCCGACGCGCGGGTCGATCGGCCCGCCGTTTCCTTCCCCGCCAAAGACGGCATCGCGAGAGAGCATTTCGTCCACGACGTTTGCTTCCCCGACGGCGCTGCGAAAGAAGGGGACGCCATATTTCTCCGCCAGATCCTGCGTCATGCGGCTGGTGGCGCAGTTGGTCACGACAGGACCCTTGCGTTGCTGCAGGACGTGATCGACGCAAGTCGCCAGGGTGTATTCCTCGCCGATGTAGCGGCCGGTCTCATCGATGATGGCCAGCCGGTCGGCATCGGGGTCCTGGCAGAAGCCGATGTCGGCCCGGGCGGAAATGACCTTCCTCGTCACGGTCTGCAAGTTCTCCGCGGTCGGCTCGGGGGGATGCTCAAACTGGCCGTCCGCCTCGCCCCCAACCAGCACCACGTCGCAGCCGAGTGCTTCCAGCAGCTTCGCGCCCAATAGACTTCCCGCACCTCGATTGGAGTCGAGCAGCACGCGCAGCTTCTTGCCGCGTATTTCTTCGGTGCTGACCGTCGCCAACAGCGCCTTCAGATGATCGCTGGTCGTATCCGCCAGCCGCTCCACTTTGCCGAAGCGGTCGTTCCTCACCCACGAGCTCTGTCCCGTGGAGCGGAGACCAGCCCGGTAAGCAATCAATACTTGGCGCCCCGGCTCCGCGGAAATGACTCGCCCTTCGCCGCTGAAGAGCTTGATGCCGTTGTACTCCGGCGGATTATGGCTGGCGGAAATCTGCACGCCTCCCGCGGCCCGATGGACGCGAACGAGCACTCCCAGCGTTGGCGTTGCCGCAATGTCGGCATCCAGTACGTCGCGGCTGGCAACCCGCAGGGCGCTGACCACCGCTCCCGCCAGCATCGGTCCGTTCGCCCGGCCGTCACGGCTGACGATGATGGGCCCCGGAGGCAAGGTGGCGGCAAAGGCGGTGACATACCGCGCGGCCACATCGGGGGTCAGGCTCTCCCCCACAATGCCACGCAGGCCGGAGACGGAAATGATGGGCTCGGTCACAGGACTCTTCTTCCGCGATAAAATGAAATTCCCAGCCCGCTGAAGCGGGTTACTACAAACGCCTTGCCAATATAAGCCGCTCCCTTCACCTCCGGCGAGATCAATCCGTGCCCTACACGCTTTACTTCTGGAACCAGCCCGCCGGCTTTTCGCCGCCGCACGCTCATGTCGCCCAGGAGTTGCAGTACGGCAACGACGTCGAAGGCCTGATCGACCTGCCAGTGAAGGAAATTATCGACAGGCTGAAGGGGGAGTTTCCCGGCGCAATCGAAAAGGCCGGTGTGCTTTCCGCCAAAACCGATAGCGGTTCCTTCGACGTCTCCTGGTCCTGGCAATTCGTGAAGCTCGACTGCCATGACCTGTCCGAAGATACCCGCCAGCGGCTTTGCGACATCATGCAGGAATTTTCCGCCCCCGCCTACGACCCGCAGCTTAATCTCCGGCACCCTTCACCTTGAAATAGTACTTCTGCACCTCCGGCATACAGTTGCGGCCGGTGGGAGACGCCGTTTCGCAGTGGGCGGCGGGAGACTTCGATTTGGCCAGCAGCTCCCGGATGCGGACCGGAGTGGGAGCATCTACGTCGTCTTCCACATCATGCCGCGTCAGCCCGAAGCAGGGACACAGCGGCGCGGCCGGGTCTTTGGGATAAACGGGCTGAACCAAGTCCGTCGTGAGCACGAAGGACTCCATCACGTCAAAGTACGCAACCTCGCAGCTCGGCGTCATGCAAAAGCAGGACGATGCCGCCAGTTTCCGCCGCGTCTCTTCCGCCAGATGGTGCTCCACGGTGATCCACGGCACGGGCACTCCCGCCGCCCCGCACTTGGGGCAGAAAGTCTCCGTGGTATCGGGCTCGCGGACAAAGGCTTTGTTCATGCGGAAATGAAAACTCGACTAAGGCTTGTCCGGGGCCTCTAACTTGGGCGCTTCCAGTTTCGGCGCTCCGGCGCGAGGAACGCTGGGCTTGGGCTTGGGGGCGACCGCTTCCGCCGGTTTGGATGCAGCGGCATCTTCCAGCAACTTGAGGCGGGCCTCCAGCTCGTCGATCCGGTCCACCAGCAGCTTCATCTGCGCTTGTAGATTGCTGTAGCTCTGCTGAAGCGCCACGATATCCTCCGAATTCGGGCCGGCAGCGGCGGCCGGTTTCGTCAGCCCTTCGACAACCTTTTCCACTCGGCTCAACAGCGGGCGCGACGCGCCCGGCGGACCAAGATTCAGTGGCCGCTCGCTCCCATAACCCGGCGGCAACGTACTGATGACCGTGGCCGGCGCGAGCTTCACCGATTTGCGGGCCAGCTTGTCTCCGACATAGTAACTCAGCTCCGTCTCCGTTCCTGGCTTCGCGCCCCGAATGAGCTCCACCAACTCTTCGGAATTCGCCACCATCTGCCCGTCCATCGCCACCACGACGGCATCCACCGGCACGCCGGCCCGGTCCGCGGGCGAACCCGGACGCACCATCGTAATCACCGCTCCGCGGCGCACCGGCACTCCCAGCCTCTCCCGCAGCTCGTCCGTCAGCGTGATGACCGTAATGCCGAGCGACGCGCGTCCGGCGATGGGCGCCGCGCGGGGAGCAACCAGCGGCCCACCGGCATCGGGAGCGAAGGCAATGCCCGGCACTTCGGTGGGCTCGGCGGGAACCGCCGGCGGATCGACCAGCGTGACCTTGAATTCCTGCTCTTTGCCGCCGCGAATCACTCGGAGAGTCACCGTGTCTCCCGGCAGCGTCTTCTCCAGCAGCGATCCGAACTCGTCCTGGTCGTCAACCTGCTTCCCATTCACCGCGGTGATCCGATCCCCTACTTTGAGCCCCGCGGCTTTGGCCTTTCCTGCCGGTCGGAAGCCCTCGACACGCACGCCGCCGGCGGGGTCATTTGCACCCTCCACACCTAGATATCCCGCTTGCGGCCGCTCACCATCCGGCGCGGGGGGCGGCAATTCGCCATCGTCCGGCGCAACCGCCGGCTTAGGCGCGGCCGCTGGTGTGGGGGCTTCCTCGGCAGGCGCGGCTCCCGCCACGGCGGCCTTGAGTTTCTCCTCCAGCTTTTTGAGCAACTGAGCCTGAGCCGGCCACGCGGCGGCGGCCATCAGGACGAACACGGCAAAGGGCAAGCAGCGGCGCATGGCAGTCTCCTACGGAAAAGAACTCAGCGGCGAACGAACTTGCCGCATCAGGCCATTATACCGCTCCACGGACTTTCGCGCTTCGCCCCTGGGGGAATTCCCGGTATTCTGGCGGCATGAGTTCCCCCTCGTCACTGCGAATCCAGCGAGAGCCGTTAACTCCCGGCTCGCGCGAGCTGGCGCTGGCCATGCATTGCTGGCCGGAGGCCGAGCGGGCGGCCCAGCTCCAGTCGCTGCGGCTGCTCACACTCGCGGATAGCGGCGGCTTTTTGCTCCTCTCGGCCTGGCGCGGCGGAAATCTTGCCGGTGCGCTGCTTGCCCAGCAACTTCCCGGCAAAGCTGCCACGCTCTGGCCAGCGCAATTGGCGGACAGAGAGTCTGACGTCGACATCGCGAAGCAGCTTGTGGCCGAAGCCGAACGGCAGCTCGTGGCGGGGGGTGTACATCTTTGCCAGACGCTGCTTTCCAAGGACCAGGAACAGGCAACTGCTCAACTCATCGCCGCCGACTATCACCATCCCGCGGACTTGCTCTACATGACGTGCGAACGGCAGCAATTTCCCCATATTGCGCCAAACTTTGACAATTTCCTCCTCCGTCCATTTCAGCCGGCAAAGGCGGCGGAACTGGCGGCGCTCCTGGACGAGACCTACGTCGGCACGCAGGACTGCCCGTCTCTCAATGGCCTGCGTAACACGCTCGACGTCGTCGCCGGCTATCAGCACGTCGGCGAATTCCGGCCGGAAAGGTGGCTCATTCTGGAAAGCATCAGCCAAGATACTTTCCGCCAATCCGCCGGCTGCTTGCTGTTGGCCAGGCACGCCGGGCATCAAACGATGGAGCTGATTTACGTCGGCATCAAACCTCCTTTCCGACAGCGGGGACTCGGCCGCAAGCTCACGAGACAAGCGCAGTGGCTCGCCGCAGAGGACCAATGCGAGCGGCTGGTGCTGGCGGTGGACGCCGCGAATGAGCCGGCCATTGCGATGTACTCCGCCGCCGGTTTTTGGGCCTGGGAAAAGCGGGCAATCTGGGTGAAACAACTGGCTTAGAAATTCGCGGAATCCAATGGGTGCCACGCCCACAGCTTTGCTTGGGCGTGCTTCCGTCAGCCAAATATTCCGCCGCAACTGACGGCTGGCAAACACTTTGCCGCCAACCTGTTGCCAGCGACCAGAATCAGAGCGACAACTTTTGCACACTCCCACTGCACGCCTCCCGCGAGGAATTTTTTTCTCGATTCGACGCCCTTCTTGCACCGCTCAAAAAATCTTTGCCAGACCTTCGTCTGGCGTCTTGTGGACGACGCTAGCATGGTTATACTCGCCACCGTTGGGAACGATCGGGTCTTGAGTGGCGAGGAACTTCCTCTCCGCTTTCCACTTTAGATCGCGCTATTTGCCGGCGGTGCTTCCGGGTGCTTCTGCACTCGGGGAAAAGAATTCCCCCTTTGGGTTTCACCGCTAGGAGTGCGCGCATAGGATGCGTAGGGCGTGACCAAGGACGATAAGGAGATCGTGTCGGCGATCCTTTCCAGGATTGCAGGCAGGGTCGGTAAAGAACGACTCGAGATGTGGCTCGGCAACGGGGCGGAGGTTCGCCTCGAAGACCAGAGGCTCCACATCCTTCTCGAGGGCGGCTTCAAGCTCGAGCGGCTCCGTCGCGGACGCAAGGAAATCCTGGCCGCTGCCGGGGAAGTGCTGGGCTATGAGCCGGAGCTCGTCCTCGCCGTCAACAAGCCGCTGCCGCTGTTTGACAAGTTGGAAGCGAGCGCAGACGTTCGGCGCGGGTCTCCGACCCCGCCGCAGTGCCCGACCGAAGGTCTCCCTTCGGTTGTTTCTGGAGAGCCCGTCACTCTGCCGCTTGTTCCTCCGGCAGTTCCCGAGCCCGAACCGTCCTTCAAACCTTACCGCCGCCCCTTCGCCAATCTGCATTCCTTCATCGTCGGCGACGGCAACCGCGTCGCTCATGCCGCCGCCCTCTCCGTGCTGCCGCAACTTGGCCAGGTTTCCCCCGTGCTGTTCTACGGTCCCCCCGGCTGCGGAAAATCGCATCTGCTGGAGGGGATCTGGTGCCAGGCCAAGCAATCCAGCCACGTGAAGCGAGTCATCTATCTCACCGCGGAGCAGTTCACCACGCACTTTGTGGAAGCCATCAAGGGGGGCTCCGGCCTCCCCAGCTTCCGCCGCAAGTACCGCGAGGTGGAGCTGCTGCTGATTGACGACGTGCAGTTCTTCGCGGGGAAGCAGTCCACGCTTGTCGAAGTCCTCTACACCATTGATACGCTCCTGCGGGAGGGACGGCAGCTCATCTTCGCCGCGGATCGGCCCCCGTCGGAGCTCCGCCCGCTCGGCCCCGAAATCATCACCCGCCTCACGGGCGGCCTCGTCTGCGGAATGCAGGCCGCCGACTACGCCACCCGGCTGGAAATCCTCCGCGGCCTGGCCGCCCAGAAATCGCTCGCCGCGTCCGAAGAAGTCCTGGCCTATCTCGCCGCGCAGCTCCCCGGCGACGCCCGCCAGCTCGCCGGCGCGATGCACCGCCTGGCCGCTGCCGCCTTCGCCTACGAAGCGACCATCAACCTCGAATTCGTGCAGCACACGCTGGCCGACCTGATGCAGGCCACCCGGCGAGCGGTTCGCCTGCCGGAAATCGCCGGCGCGGTCTGCAGCCTGTTCGGCCTGGAAACCGAGCAGATGCAATCCGGCGGCAAATCCCCCAACATCAGCCACCCCCGCATGCTCGCCATGTGGCTCGCCCGCAAATACACTCGCAGCGCCTCCTCCGAAATCAGCCGCTACTTCGGCCGCAAGAGCCACAGCACGGTCCTCTCCGCCGAAGACAAAGTCGGCCAGTGGCTCGCCAGCGGCAAAACCCTTCCGCTGCCGCACGGCCAATGCACGGTGGAGGAAGCGCTGCGGCGGGTGGAAGCCCAACTGCGGCTGGGGTAGGCGAGCGGGGGGCGTCAGCCCCCTGATACTACCCGCGCTGTCCGCGGGAACTCCTCCCGACCCCTTCCCCTCCCCGAATAGGGGCCCGCTGAAAAACCCCCCTGGTTTTTCAGCAGCGAGGCCGGGTATGGGGGCCCCACCCAAACTGAAAAACCCCCCGGGTTTTTCAACCCCCCTACGGTTTCCCTCCCCCATCCGAGGGTCGCTCCCATCGGCGTGAATTGGCGATATGTTCCTTGTTTTTTCCGCGAGTGTCATGGCAGTTCTCGTAACAAACAGCGACGTACATTCTTCCGACATTTGCTAATAGTACAATAGTTCAGCTGGCACTGTCAAGAGGCAGGGGCCAGAATCCCGGAAATAGTTTATGGCAAGGCGCCGGGAGGGGTTTTCGCGCAGGCGGTTGAATTATTACAAGAGGTCGCCGCGAAAACTGCTCCCGACCCCTTTCACGATAGGCCAATTGAAATTGCCTTCGTCCCGTCGTTAGGATAGCGGCTGCTCATTTTCGAGAGTGAATACGCTCAGCATCTTTCCGAGGCGACTACTCACCATGTACTGCCAGAAATGCGGCATTGAAGCTCCCACGAAGTATGTGGCCATGTACCAGAACATCGGCATGCTCGTCATGCGGCTGGGGAGTTCCGTGGAGGGAAACCTCTGCAAGAATTGCATCCATTCCACCTTCTGGACGATGACCGGCATCAACATGACGCTCGGCTGGTGGGGGATTATCTCGCTGGTCGTCACGCCGTTTTTCATCGTCAACAACACGGTCCGCTATCTCGGCTGCCTGGCCATGGAGCCGCCCGCACTCGGCGCGGCACCGCCGCAGCTCACCGACGACGTCATGCAGCGCCTCCAGCCGCACGTGCAGGAGATTTTCGGCCGGCTGAATGCCCAGGAGCCCCTGGAGCGCGTCTGCCAGGACGTGGCGATGCGCACCGGCGCGTCTCCCGGCCAGGTCTCGCTCTACGTTGCCGCCCTGATCGCCCACGCCCAGCAGCAGGGACAGTAAAGGCGGGGGGGGGGGGGGGGGGGGGGGGGGGGGGTGGGAGAGGGGGGGGAGGAAGTAAGGAGAGGCGGGTTTCGAGAGGGGCTCGGTTGTTTGGA
>JBPCKT010000075.1:0-26635 GCA_051004015.1 Pirellulaceae bacterium
GACCAGCCAGCCCCCTCGCTCCTCTTCGGCACTTCTTAAGCCGACTCCGCCCCCTGCTTCCGCCTTCTCACTAACCATCCCGCCACCGCTCCGCGCAAAATGGTAAAATCCTGTGAACGGTTACGAATGAAGTTTCAAGAGTTTCTCATCGAGGCAGGGACGGATCCAGACATTCTACTTACCAATATTTACTATGAAGAATACTATGAACGCATTAACGTAATCGAACCGGGAGGGGACTGTCAATTTAATATGTTTTTTGTTGGAAAGAGACATGTCCTTGCCCGGATGGTGAAGTCCGCCTCGACTCCTTTTGTAGTCGCTGAAGACGAATGGCGCAACGAATCACCGGTCCAGGACGAGTCTCCCGCCCGAGTACTTTCCCTGATGAATCCCCGCTACATTGCGCACGTCAAAGCAGCGAAGCCACCGAACACTCTTGCATCGATACGCGCTCATTCCCAACCCGATGAGTTGTTAATGCGGGACTTCCTTTTCTCGATCGGAGTTCCGCAGCTCGAGCGATCCTTTCACGCGCTCGTTCGTGACCCCGAAGTTCGCTTCGAGACGTTCGAGTTGACGACAGTGGAGGGAAAACAGTTGACACGAGTTGTATTCGAGTGCGATCGGCGCTGGTTTTCCAAGGTGAGTCCCTGGCGTTTCGAGGCCTTTCTGGACCCGAAAATTGGCCAAATGCAGAGACTTGTCGCAACGGACGGCCAGATGGTGGAAACGTATCTCGCCGAATATTTACCCGGCGCAGGAACAAAACCGCAATTATCGGCACTCCGAATCGAGGTTTCCTATCAAGGCAAGACCTCGGCTAAAGGCCGGACGCTGTTTCGCAACTACCGAAAACTCGATCTGAGTGATACATCGCGGTTTTATCTGCCCCACTACGGGATCCCGGAACCGGCTGAGTTTGTCGCCAAGGGGGGAATGCCCGTCGGACTGTATCTCTTGTTCGCGGGCATTGGACTGGTCGTCGTCTCGGTGGTGCTGCGGCGATTTTGGCGTAAGCGATGATTCCCGGAACTCCGGAAGGACAAGAACCAAAAATGGCCAGGAAAACCAACTTGCAGCGTGCTGGGTTTACTCTGATCGAGCTGCTCGTGGTGATCGGGATCATCGGCATCCTCGTGGCCCTCATGCTACCCGCCGTGCAGTTTGCCCGTGAAGCCTCCCGGCGGATGACGTGCGCCAACAATCTGCGGCAACTTGGGACCGCCCTGCACGGATTTGAATCGATGCACAAGCGATTTCCCGTTGGGCTGCGATCCACGACCGACGTGGACTATCCCGCGAGCACCTGGATTGTCGAGCTGCTGCCGCAATTGGAGCAAGGCCCGCTCTGGAATCAAACAGCGGGGGCCTATCAAACGAACCGCAACCCCTTTGGAACTCCCGAGCACATCGGCTTCGCCACGCCCCTGACGGTGCTTTCGTGTCCGAGTGATGGGCGCCTTTTCCGAGCGCATCGCAGTCTGGATTACCCGGCCGTGGCGCTCACGGATTATATCGGTGTGGTCGGTCGGCATAGTGGTACCAACGACGGCGTCCTATTTGCCGGTTCGCAGTTGATTTTTGCTGACGTGAAAGACGGCCTGAGCAATACGCTGTTCGCCGGGGAACGCCCGCCCAGCTCGGAGTTTGAATATGGCTGGTGGTATTGTGGATTCGGGCAGTTCGGGCAAGGATCGCCGGACATGGTCTTGGGGGTGCGCGAGGTGAACCTGGGCTGGAGCGTCAACGCGAGCTGCGCATTTGGTCCGTACCGTTATCGCCGCGGCAGCGTCGACAATCGGTGCGACGTTTTTCATTTTTGGAGCATGCATCCAAACGGGGGACAATTCGTCCTGTGCGATGGTTCCGTCCGCTGGATGGCGTACGACGCCGAGAACGTGCTGGTTGCGCTGGCAACTCGTAATGGCAACGACGTTGCGCCATAATGGGGCATCGACATTGTTGTTGGTCCAGAACTAGGAGAGAGACAAATGGCATCGCAACAGGCGTTACGAGCAGTTTGCGCACCAGCGAGACCTGAAGTACTTTCCATGCGCAAGGGGACGCGGCTGCCAAGTGTGTTAGCGATCACGGGCCGCGCAATCGGTGCTGCTGGCCTGTTGGCAATGTTTGCTGGAGGAATCCTGCTCGCGGCGGACTGGTATCGCTCGCGGATTCCGCTGTCGATTGAACTTTCTCCGGCCGCGCCTGACCAGAGCGATTCTGATGAGCAGCACCTCTTCCTGACACTGTCCAATACCGGCAGCGAACCGATTACTCTTGTCGGATTCGAGGACCGCCTCTGCAATGATGAATTCTGTTTTCAACTTGTGCCTCCGCCCATGGGGCAGGCAACCTTGCATTCGAATCAGAAAATCCAATTACGGGCTACTGCTTATCGCCGTAACAAAGAGAGAGGGAAGTTTAGCGGTCTCGGCTCGAAGGCTTATCTGAACTATCGCGGTGAGCTCCGGGAACTCGACCTCCCCGTTACCCTTGAATTTGCCGAGCCACAGGCATTGTCGCGACCATGAGTGGCTTCTTAGCCGGACTGGGCACCTTTTTTCAATCAATCTTGCACGCCCTTCCGACTTTCGCTAAAGTCCCGGCCGCTCGATTTCGATAACCGCTAGTTCGGCTCCGCGCGACTTTTGAAAAGAACGTCGCCGCGGCAGGCGTGGGCTAGTTGGGCGGAAGAATTTCTGGAATTTTCCGCGCCCGGCGGCAAACTGCTCTTGACGCCAGAGTCTCTTCGCGGGTATTTACCCGCCTCTCATCTACCCCCGTCTTGTCCAGGGTTGTGCCGATTTCGGAACTAGACTCCTCCGCTAGAGCGCGGCTGCTTCTCACGAAGCTGGCGGGCCCCTGCGGATGGGAACGCCGGCCGCGATTGAGGGTTCGTTCGAACCATCGCGGCTTGTGGAACACTGCCAAGACCAATTCTGTTACAGGAGAATCGCTTTGAAAGCGAGCGTGCATTTGCTGACAGGGTGCGTAGCGCTGGGGCTGACGCTCCCGACGAGCTTATCCCTGGCTGCCGCGCCGTTGGCCGGCAGCATGGCCGTCACCAACGCCTCCGTCGGGCAGTTTGGCGGCAAAAGTGAATCTCGGCGCGAGGCAGATGATCTGCTCAAGCGCGCCCGCCTGGCCATGAAGGAAGGCAAATTCGATCAGGCCGGCGAGTTGATCGCCCAGGCCGACAAGCTGGGGGTGAAATACAGCGCCCTCACCGACCGCTGGTCGGACACGCCGGAGAAACTTCGCAAGCTCTTGGCGAGCGAAAGGGGCAAGGCCGAGAGTCCGCAGCGCCCCAGCTCGCGCTATCCAACCACCGCGGGCAAGAACGAAGCTCAGCCGCGGGTGCCCGCCGGTCCGTTTAGCGGGCAGAACCCGGAAGGGGCCCTGGATCGGATCACGGACGAGTCCAAGGCGAAAGCCTTGAGCTTTGCAGACCAAGGCCGCAAGGCGCTCGCTCGCGGCGACGTGCCCGGCGCGAAGGCCTTCTATCAGCGGGCGATCGCGCATCAGGCCACCTTTGGCCCCAATGACTATTCGCCCCAGAAGCTCGGAGCGGAATTGTCCGCCGCGGGCATTGAAATCAGCCAGTTGCGGCCGGCCATTAACGACCCGACACCGGGTTTCGGCCAGCGTCCTCCGGATGCGACGCCAGGCCCAGGAGACCAGATTCCCGCCTACGCAGCGGCCCGTCTGCCGGCCGGCGGCGAAGAAGTCGTGAACCCCTATCAATTGGCGGCGGATACGAATCCGTTGACCAGGCCGGCGGAAGAGAGCATCTATGGTGCTACTGCGCGCATTCCTGCTGCCGATGTTCCCGCGGCCAATACCGCCCGCCGCAATGGCAACTATAACGTCCAGCGAGCTTCCGGCACTGTCACCGATGACGCGCCGGAGGGCTATCCGGTCGCCCAGGGCGCCTACAATCCGGCCAACGACAATTCTCGCAATGCCCCGGCGGCGTACTCGCAAGGCGAGGGTTCCTCGCGTTTGACTCCCGTCGGACCGGCGAGCCCCGGCGTGGTCCTCTATCAGGAAGGAATCAAGGCCCTCGAAGGCCGCGACCGCGCGACGGCCCTGGCCAAGTTTAACCAGGCTTGGAAATATCAGGCGCAGCTCGACCCGGAAACCCGGCAGTTGCTCAAGGGCAAGCTGCAGGACCTGAGCGGCCCGGTTGCGCGGCCGGCGGCGGCCGGCGGCGTGCCGTCCCCCCTGGAGCAGGTCAATTCCCAGCAGGAAGTCCTGCGGCAGAAGCTGGTGCGGGAAGTCGCCACCGAGCAGAAGGCCGCGGAAAAGCTGGCGATCACCGATCCCAAGGGAGCACTCACGAATCTGAAGAAGGTCCGCGAGAAGATCACCGGTTCCGAGGTCGAGCCGGCGGCCCGCAAGCAATTGCTGACGCTGGTCGATCGCAGCATCAATGAGCTGGCCAACTGGATCGAGGCCAACAAGGCCACGCTGGAAAACAAGGAAAATAACGACCAGGTCCGTGGCGAGGTTGCCCGCGACCGGGAAGCGACCGTGGAGATGCAGAACAAGCTGGGGCAGCTCGTCGAGCAGTTCAACAAGCTGATCGACGAGCGGCGCTATGCGGAAGCGGAAATCATCGCCAAGCAGGCGAACGAAATCGCCCCGCAAAACCCCGTGACCACGCTGCTGGTCGAGAAATCCAAATTCGCCAAGCAGATTGCGTTCAACGAGGACCTCAAGTCCCGCAAGGAGGCTGCATATATCGGCGCGATGGACGCGTTGGAAGATTCGCACGTGCCGTTTGACGATCGCGAGCCCTACAAGTACGGAGACATCACCAAGTGGGAGCAGACTTCCAAGATGCGCAGCCGCATGCTGGGCGATTTGCGGAAGCTCACTCCCCAGGAAATGGAAATCCAGAAGGCTCTCAGCAAGCAAGTGGAATTGAAATTCGACGGGCAGACTCTGTCGCAGGTGATGGACACGCTCAGCAAAATGACGGGCGTGAACATCCACCTCAATCAGAATGCCCTCCATTCGGAAGGGATCACCAGCGACACCCCCGTTTCGCTCAACCTGACGCAGCCCGTCTCGCTCAAGAGTGCGCTCACGCTCATTCTGGAGCCGATGCAACTGGGATACGTCGTGCGGAACGAAGTTCTGGACGTGGTGAGCAAGAACTCGAAGGATGCCAACACCTATGCCCAGGTCTACTACGTGGCGGACCTGGTCATTCCGATTCCGAACTTCGTCCCCAGCTACAACATGGGCCTGCCGGGCGCGCTCCGCGAGAGCCTCAACTCTCTGGGTTATGGTCCGGGCGGAATCGCGGCCGGAAGCATGGTGGCGGGCAGTGGCCAAAATGTGCCGCTAGGCGTGGCCACGAATGATCAGAACCAGACACCCCAGGCGGTGAATCCGCTGGTCCTGGCTCAGCAAGCCGGTGTCACGCAACCGAATGCCGGCGGGCGCAGCAACGTGCCGATTGGCGGTCCGGGCGGAATGGGCGGCGGCGTAATGGCCGACTTCGACTCCCTGATCGATCTGATCGTCACCACCATCGATCCCGATACCTGGGAAGACGTCGGCGGCCCTGGCTCGATTGCCGAGTTCGCCACCAACCTGAGCCTGGTCATCAGCCAGACGCAGGAGGTTCACGACAAAATCGACCGCCTGCTGGCACAGCTCCGGGAGATTCAGGACGAGCAAGTGACCATCGAGGTCCGATTCATCACGCTCAGCGACCGGTTCTTCGAACGGATCGGCATCGACTTCGATTTCCAGATTGATGACAACACCGGACTCAACGCCCTCGCCGATATCCTGATTCCCGCTCGTGGGGTGCGGGATGACGGCGGTCCGAGCGTGGCCTTCGGCCTCACCCCCAACGGCACGCCGACCCCGACCTTGGACCTGGAGTTCAAGCAAGGATCGTTCGGCTCGACGCGACCCCAGTTCGGCAACTTTGATCCGAATACGGCGGCGACTTTCGGGTTTGCCATCCTCAGCGACATCGAGGCGTTCTTCCTGCTGGAAGCGGCTCAAGGGGACGACCGCACGAACGTGCTGCAAGCCCCCAAGGTGACGCTGTTCAATGGTCAGACGGCCTTTGTCTCCGATACCTCGCAGCGTCCGTTCGTGATCAGCGTTATCCCCGTCGTCGGCGACTTTGCCGCGGCTCACCAGCCGGTCATCGTCGTGCTCAACGAAGGGACCTCGCTGTCGGTGCAGGCGGTCATCTCGGCGGACCGGCGGTTCTGCCGCCTGACGCTGGTGCCGTTCTTCAGCAAGATTGGCGACGTGGAAACCTTCACCTTCAACGGCAAGGTCACCACCAACACGGGCACCACCGTGCAGGATCCGACCGATGCCAAGAAGACTGTTACCAATGGCGGCAGCCGGACGGTGGAAGGCACAACGGTCCAGCTACCGACGTTCGCCTTCACCTCGGTCATCACCACGGTCAGCGTGCCGGACGGCGGCACCGTGCTGCTGGGGGGCATCAAGCGGCTCCGCGAAGGCCGCAACGAGCGTGGCGTGCCGATGCTCTCCAAGGTTCCTTACATCAGCCGCCTGTTCCGCAACGTCGGTATCGGGCGTGATGCACAGAGCCTGATGATGATGGTGACGCCCCGCATCATCATCCAGAAGGAAGAAGAAGCCAAGCTGGGCCTGAATACGGATTCGCCGTAGTTGGCCCAGTGAGATCGTTCCAAGGCAGAGCATTCGCTCTGCCCGCCGAAGGCCGCCGCAAGTCTCTCCCCCCTGACTTGCGGCGGCTTTTTTATTGCGCCCGCGGCTCCGCCGCAAATTCCCTGCCTTCCTCGCCGTTTTCAGGTGGTAGAATTCCAACAGAGACTAATTCATCGTACAAAGACCACCTGGGAGCCTGCATGAAACCCTATGAAGCGACCCGGCTCTATTTCGAACGTGCCGCGGACCGGCTGGAGCTGGATGAGAGCATGCGGAAGCTGCTGCTGACCCCCAAGCGGGAGGTGCAGGTGCAGATTCCCGTGGAGATGGATAGCGGGAAGATTGAGACGTTTGTGGGTTTTCGGGTGCAGCACGACGCCTCGCGGGGGCCGATGAAGGGGGGGCTGCGATATCACCACGAGGTGGACCTGGACGAGGTTCGGGCCCTGGCGACGCTGATGACCTGGAAGACGGCGGTGGTGGACATTCCTTATGGCGGGGCAAAGGGGGGAATCGCCATCGACCCTCGCAAGCTGAGTGTGAAGGAGCTGGAGCACATCACGCGAAAATTCGTCGACCAGATTCACGACATCATCGGCCCCGACAAGGACATTCCCGCCCCCGACGTCGGCACCTCCGCTCGCGAGATGGCCTGGATTCGCAACCAATACGAAAAATACCACGGCTTCAACCCCGCCTGCGTCACCGGCAAGCCGGTGGAGCACTATGGGGCGGAAGGGCGCGAGGAAGCGACCGGCCGGGGCGTCGGCATCCTGGCCTACAAGCTGCTCGGCAATCTCGGCAAGAAGCCCAAGGAGACGACGGTCTCTTTGCAGGGTTTTGGCAACGTGGGCTCGCACGCAGCCAAATTCCTGCATGAGAGTGAGTACAAGATCGTCGCCGTCGGCGATCAGAGCGGCGGCTATTACCGGAAAGAAGGGCTCGACATTCCCAAGATGCTCCGCCACTCTCTCGATAACCAGGGACTCCTCGCCGGTTTTCAGGATGCCGAGCGGATCAGCAACGACCAACTCCTGGAGCTCGACGTCAACCTGCTCATCCCCGCGGCTCTGGGGGGCGTCATCACCAAGAAGAACGCCGCCCGCATCAAGGCCCCCATCATCATCGAGGCGGCCAACGGCCCCATCGACCCCGAAGCAGACGACATCCTGGCGGAGCGGGGGACGAAAATCCTGCCTGATATCCTGGCCAATGCCGGCGGCGTGACGGTCAGTTACTTCGAGTGGGTGCAGAACCTGCAGTACTACAAATGGCCCCTAGACCGCGTGCGGCAGGAGCTGGGGTCGGTCCTGTCGCGAGCCTTTGAACGGGTCTGGCAGGAAGCCAACCTGCACCACATCAGTCTTCGCACCGCCGCCTACATGATCGCCATCCGGCGGGTGCATCGGGCGGCGAAGCTGGCGGGGGTGGGGTAAGCGACTCGCCGAATCTTCAACGAAAAGCTGGCTGGTGATAGCACGCCTACCATGCTATCTTAGATTGCATGATCGTGGCGTTCAAGGACGTAGGCACGGACGACATTTTCAACGGTGAGCTCACCAAAGCCGCGAAGAAGAGTTGTCCTAAGCACCTTTGGAAAGTCGTCCGTCGGAAACTTGATCAACTCGATTCCGTGACCAGGCTCAATGAATTGCGAATTCCGCCGGGGAACCGACTGGAAGCGTTGGTCGGAGATCGTAAAGGTCAGCACAGCATTCGCATCAATGACCAATATCGGATCTGTTTCCAGTGGGCGGATGCTGGACCCGATCAAGTTGAAATCGTGGATTATCACTAGTTGGTCTGGAGGCTTCGATAAATGATACGTGTTCCCACTCACCGACCGCCGACTCATCCGGGCGAAATGCTCTTGGAAGAGTTCTTGATCCCGATGAAGCTAACGCAACGGGGTTTGGCGGACTCGATTCACGTCCCCTATCAACGCATCAACGAACTCACTAACGGGCACCGAGGAATCACTCCGAGCACCGCTCTACGCCTCGGCAGATTCTTTGGGATGTCCGCTGATTTCTGGATGAATCTACAAGTCCGGTGGGATCTATACCGCGCACAACGGGTTGAAGAACATGACTTGAAAGAAATTCAACCCTGTGCCACGCCCGCTCGCGCCGGCGCGCGTTCCACTCGCCCCACCAGTCGATAGGTTTCTTACATCCGAGCCGATCGAGGTTTCTTGGGACGCAACTTGCGCCCGCTTCTGGCCGTGGCGGCTTTCTTTGGCGGCATCGCCGGCACCATCGCATTCACGCTGACCAGACCCGCTTGATGAAATAGAGCTTCATCAATGGCGGTCGGGTAAGCGGCGGTGCCGTTTGTTCTTTTGGAGCCGCGCGATGAATCTTGGGCAAGTGACTGCAAGCGTTCCTGGGTCCCCACGGGATGGACTTCCAGTTGGGACATTTGAAAGTCGCCGAAGGTGAGAAGCATCGTCGACCCGCTGCTAAGCAAAATGCGATGGACGAACAACCGTCCTGATACATCCACTTCGTCATAGAGCCAGCGAACGAGATTGGCCGAAAAACAACGGGCGTGAAGCGGACTGCTGACCTGAACCCCTCGCAGATTTTGATATCGCAAAACGTACAGCAGGTTTCGTTTGCGGACCCACAAAAAGGCTTCTTTATCACCGCTGAGCAGATTCAGCACTTCCGCATCGTGCAGGCAAACCTGTTCCGCCAATTCGGTAAGCGCCGCTGGGAGTCGCTTGCGAATTGCCGCCAGCCGCTGCTGGTATTTTTCCTGAGCATTGTCCCAGGCCGTATCGGCGGCGTCCGCAATATCGAGGTTATTGGAATTGAACCGCTGGTAGAGGGCGGGAGTGAAGTATTTCATCTCAGTTTCCTCGTTGCATGGTGCCATCGGATGCCATCACCCACGGCTCCCACAGCAACACTACCTGGCTGACCGTGATATCGGCTTTTTTCGGCTGGATGGCGATTTCTTCGAGCTGAAGCTGATCGGCGTCCAAGCCAGCTTGGATTTTCTCGGCCTCGGCCCGGAACTCGGCGTCGAGGGCCGCGAAGCGTTCGCGGTAGGCTTCCTCGGTGTCGCCCGCCTGCGAGACATCTTGCTGCTCGCGGAAGATGCGGCCGGCATTCTTCATGGTGCTGGTGGCGCGGGTCACGTTCGTAACGCTGGTGAGTCTGCGCCCCATGAGTGCGCCGAGCACCGTGGAGCCAAACGAGAGGGCCGTGCCGAGCATCTGCTGGGTGGACTGCGATTTCTCCTTGGCAACGCGGGCCTGGGCCTTGCGAATTTGTTCCGACAGGGCGGCCATTTTGGGGTTGAACTTCTGCCGCAGCTTCTCGAGCTGCGCATCCCGCTTCTCGCGGCCCGATTGGGACAGGCGGACTCGAAAATCGGCTTCGCTCTCGCCCGCTTTGGAGACCTGCTTCAGCGCGGCGCACTTCCACAACTGTTGTTTC
Source organism: Pirellulaceae bacterium (assembly GCA_051004015.1). Lineage (GTDB taxonomy): Bacteria > Planctomycetota > Planctomycetia > Pirellulales > Pirellulaceae > SXOA01. The sequence goes on from JBPCKT010000075.1 coordinate 10,128, forward strand.
TGGCTGCGGTAAAGGTGGTCCTTGAGCGCGGTGGCGAGGGCCGCGTATTTCTTGGGGCGCGACAGTTCCGCGGGGAGCGCGGCAAACTGGGCGGGCGTTGCCGGCGCGGTTTCCAGCTCCGGCGGGTCATCTTCCGATGCTTCGCCCGTCGTCCATACGTCGGGCGGAACCTCGGCATCCACGGGCACGACGAGCGAGAGAGATTTCCACACATCCACGCCGCTCGCGGCTTGAGCGAAGTGAACTTTCGCCGTTCCCAGTAGTGCGGGCCGATAGACGAGTTTGCCGCCGGCGGGTATCGCCGCGCGCAGCGGCAGGAATCGTTCGGAGACTTCGGGGGGGAGGACTGGTCGGTCTTGGGAAGCTGCGCCGGAATCGCCACGCCCACGCAGAGCCGTGGGCGTGCCTCCCGGTGTTGTGGCGTCGCCTGGGGATGCGGACGCGGCCTTGCGGTCCTTCATCAGAGTGGCAATTTGCTCGCGCGTCAGGGGTCCGCGGAGATAGGACATGGCCCAGCGGCTCTGCATGACGACCGGCTGGTCCTCGTGGACGTTGTGCATCAGAAAGACACGCTTTCCCAGAGCCGACAGAATCTGCTCCATTCTGCCTCGGTCAAACGCGGAGCCCGCCTGTGTGCTGGCCCCTTCCAATCCGTCGAGGACTCGCAGCTTGTCCCGTTCGGTTTGCAATCGGCCCAGGAGCCAGGTTCCGCAGTTGGCGAGCCCCTTGTAATCGAGGTCGACGGGGTTTTGCGTCGCCAGGACCACGCCCAGTCCGAAGGCTCGCGCTTGCTTGAGCAGCGTGAGCATGGGCGTTTTGCTGGGGGGGTTCCTGCTCGGGGGGAAGTAGCCAAAAACTTCGTCCATGTAGAGGATGGCCCGCAGGCTGGAGGTGCCCGATTGGTTTCGCATCCAGGCGATAGTCTCGCTGAGCAGAATCGTCACAAAGAACATCCGCTCCGCGTCCGAGAGGTGGGCGATGGACAGAACCGACAGCCGTGGCTTTCCTTCGGGCGTGTAAAGCAGCCGCTGGATGTCGAGTGATTCCCCTTCCAGCCAGGCAGAGAAGCCGGGGGAGGCGAGCAGGTTGTTGAGCTGCATCGAGAGCTCGAACCGCTCCTTGGCCGGAAAGAAGCTCTCCAGGTCCATCACGCCGACTTTGTCAAAGCCGGGCGATTGAATGGCGCGGATGAGCCCCGGCAAATCGAGGTCCTTTCCCTCGCTCCACGTTTTTTCCAGGATGCTGGAGAGCAGAATCTGTTCGCGGCTGCGGAGGGGGTCGGCTTCGATGCCGAGGAGGCCGAGCAGGCTGGCGGACGCGGCGGAAATGGTTTCACGGAAGGACTCGGGATTGTCGCGCGTGGACTGCGGCGGCGCGGAGAAGGAGCGGAGCACCGTTAGCGGCAGACCGGCGCTGCTGCCGGGGGTGTAAATGGCTACGTCAGCCGCGGCTCGGAGGCGGGCAATGCGCTCGGGCTGTTGACCCCAGTCCGCCAGACCCTGCTTCCATTCTGCTGCGACCTTCTGTGCATGTTCCTGGGGGGTGCAGCCGGCGCGCGTTGCCTCCGCCGGGTCGATGTACGGGGCAAAGTCCTCCGGCCGAAGCTCTGGGAAGGTGAGCAGCAGATTTCCCAGGTCCCCTTTGGGATCGATGATGATGGCCGGGATGCCGTCGATGGCCGCCTCTTCCAGCAGCGCCAGGCAGAGCCCCGTCTTGCCGCTGCCGGTCATGCCGACGCAAAGGGCGTGCGTCGTCAGGTCTTTCGAGTCGTAGAGGATCAGGTCTTCTTTCGACTTTCCCGCGGAGAGGTCGTACTCGCGGCCGAGGTAGAAGACGCCGAGCTTTTCGTAGTCTTGCATGGGAATTCTAGCACCAAGCGATGAAATGATTTCCGGCTATTACGACCGTCGTTTGCAAGGCCGAGCGAGTGCCGGCCAATCCACTGTCGTGTCTAATTCCAGCCCATTGTACGGCAGCCGGGCGAGCATGGGAGCGGATGAGCGGCTGGCCAACTCGGCGGGATTACTCTGGACGCTGGGGTCGAACGCATCAAGAGGCCGCAGATCGGAAAGGACGATGCCGGCAACTTCCAAGTCATGGGCTTGGGCGGCGAGCAGGGTTTGCAGCGCCTGGTTGATTGTGCCAATACGATTGGGTGCGACCACGACAAGAGGAAAGCCGAAGACGCGGGCGAGGTCGGCGACGTACTTCTTCTTGCCCAGCGGCGAAAGCAAGCCCCCCGCACCCTCCACGATCACGATGTCGCTTTCTTCCAACCAGTATCCAATTCCCTTCCGCAACAGATTTTCATTGAGCTGCTTTCCTTCCGCTTCCGCTGCGAGATGCGGAGCGAGCGGCGCGGCGAAGAGTTGGGGGCAAACGCGGCTCAAGGAGCCAGGGCGACCGGCAGCTTCCCAAAGCAGGACGGCATCCTCCGAGACAAGGTGTTTTCCCGCTCGCTTACAGCCGCTGGCAGCCGGTTTATAGACGCCGACTCTCATGCCGATTTTCAATAGGCCACGGGCAATCGCGGCAGCGACGCAGGTCTTGCCAACCCCTGTATCGGTGCCGGTGATGAACAGGCCAAGCGTGGATTTCCGGCTTTTTTTGGGCGATTTCACGGCCCCTTACAGTAGCCGCGCCCGCAAAACCGTACTAGATGCCTGAAAAAACGGCCAGGATCGGAAAAGGGCATCTTGAGTTTTCATTCGACCTGATTAGGGTGAAATGGAGAGCGGCACATTGACCCAGGCCGCCAACTCCGCGAGGACACATCATGACTGGCAACATCAAATGGCTTTTGGCGGCAGCTTTCGCCGCGATTTTCTTTCCAGCCGCCGCCCAGGCGCAGTATCCCTATGGGGGCATGGGCTATGGAGGTTGGGGGCAACCGAATTACGGACAAGGCATCTACCAGGGCTCGAACTATCGCCCCCCGTATTTCGCCCTGCATCCTCCCGTCTATTACAGCCACGAGATCATCCGCCGTCCGATGGGCCCAAGCCCCTTCGCCTATCCGAGCTGGTACACTCCGCCGTCTCGCGGCGGCTGGGCCTCGATGCATCAGGAACGTCCCCGGCCTTTGATGGTGGCGAATCCCTTTGTGAAGCCGGGAGCGGCCGCCGAGAATACCTCCACTTCCGCGGAACTGCCGACCAGCGTGGAAGTGATCAACCCGTACGTCGTTGGAGAATAGGCGAATAGGTAGGATGGGACTCCAGTCCCGTCCGCTTTCACATGACGGTGACTATATCGGACGGGATTGGAATCCCATCCTACGACCGGTTTAACCCAAAATCCCGCGCTCTTCCAGCAGGCTGAGAATCCGTTCCACACATTCTTCCACCGCCAGCTTGTCGGTAGCGAGGACGAGGTCTGGCTGGACGGGGGCTTCGTAGGGAGCACTGACGCCAGGGAAGAGCGTGAGCTCGCCCCGGTCGGCCTGGGGGTAGTGGCCGTCCACGTCGCGCTGACGGCAGACCTCGATGGGCGCCGTCAAATGCACGACGAGGAACCGCTCGCGGCCGACGACTTCCGCGGCTTTCTGGCGGATGGCTTCCTCCGGGGCAACAAACGCGGCCAGGCAGAGGACGCCGGCGTCGTTGAACAGCCGAGCCACTTCCGCCGAGCGACGGAGATTTTCGCTCCGGTCCTCGGTGGTGAAGCCGAGGTCTTTGTTGATGGTACGGCGGAGATTCTGCCCATCCAGCACGACAGCCGCCCGTCCTCTATCAAATAGCCGCCGCTCCAGCGCATAAGCGGTCGTCGTTTTTCCCGCGCCGGTGAGGCCGGTAAGAAGAACGGTGGCGGGCTTCTGGCCAAAGCGAGCAGTCCGCTCCTCCGTGGAAACGTTGCTCTTCTCCCCGTGCAGCCCGGCAGCGGCGGCATCGTCCCAGTGGTCGCGGCGGCCTTCGGCGGCCCGGTCCAGGATCATTCCCGCGCCGAGGGTGGCGTTGGTCAGGCGGTCGATGATGATGAACGCGCCGGTCCCCCGGTTGCGGCGATAAGCGTCGAAGGCAATCGGCTGCGTGAGCGTGACGCTGCACCGGCCGATTTCATTCAGGCCGAGCGTCGGGGCGTCCTTGCGGTGGAGCGTGTTCACGTCCACCTGATACCGCATGGTGCTGATGGCCCCCGGCGCGACCTTGGTCGTCTGCTTGAACCAGTACGACTTCCCCGGCACCATCGGCTCTTCATTCATCCAGACGATCATCGCGTCGAACTTCTGCTCCACCCGTGGCACGTTTCCCGGGCGCACAATCATGTCCCCGCGGCTGATGTCGATTTCGTCCTCGAGCGTCAGCGTGATGGCCTGCGGAGCATAAGCCTCCGCCAGTTCCCCTTCATACGTCACGATGCTCTTCACGCGGCTCTTCTTCCGAGACGGCAGAGCCATGATCTCGTCCCCCTTGCGGACGATGCCCGATGCGATGGTGCCGCAAAAGCCGCGGAAATCGAGATTGGGCCGCAAGACATACTGCACGGGAAAGCGAAAGTCCTCCAGGTTCCGATCCGAGCCGATGTAGACGTTTTCCAGCAGATGCATCAACGGCGAGCCTTCGTACCACGGCGTGTTGGGGCTGGCCGTGACGAGGTTGTCGCCGAGCAGGGCCGAGATGGGCAGAAAATGCACGTCCGGCAGCTCCAGGCGGGCCGCGAAATCGGTGTAGTCCCGCTTGATCTTCTCAAACACTTCCTGGCTGAAGCTGACCAGGTCCATCTTGTTGACCGCGACGATGACGTGCTTGATTCCCAGCAGCGAGACGATAAAGCTGTGCCGGCGGGTTTGCGTCAGCACTCCTTGCCGGGCGTCGATCAGCACGATGGCCAGGTCCACGGAGGAGGCCCCGGTGGCCATATTGCGGGTGTACTGCTCGTGCCCCGGCGTGTCGGCGATGATGAATTTGCGTTTCTCGGTGGAGAAATAGCGGTAGGCCACGTCGATCGTAATGCCCTGCGTGATTTCGTCCTGCAAGCCTTCGACGAGCATGGCGAAATCGATGCCGCCGCCGGTGGTGCCGTGCTTCTCGGAAATCTTCTCGGCAGCCGCCAGATGGTCCTGAAAGACCATCTTTGATTCGTACAGAAGCCGGCCGATGAGCGTGCTCTTGCCGTCATCGACGCTGCCGCAAGTGATGAAGCGGAGCAACTCCTTGCGCTCGTGCTGGGCAAGGTAGGCGTTGATGTCGGTGGCAATTAACTCTGATTTATGGGACATGAGGAATTTCGATTCAAGTTACCGCTTCAAGAGTCTCGCAAGTGTCTTAGAGAATTCTGGAGAATACGTCACCCTAGAAGGGTAAGCACAAGCGTTACTACCAATCTGCTCCTTGATCGTCGTAGCGGACTTGCCACACGGGATAGGCTTGCCAGATTTTGACTCTTGAGTGGGGAACAATAACGGGACGCCTTTAATGTCAAGCGACTCTAAGAGTCTTGAAACTCCCTCGCCATGAGAACTTTCGACGATTCTTTGGCCCCATTTCCCCCAGCAGAAGGCGACGAAGCGAATGTGCTCGCGGTTGCCAGGAGAATCATCACGGGCAATTTTTTGTCGAAGAATATTCATCCATTCTTTGAACGCGTCAGCAGCACTCTCATGATCGCAGACATAGGCAAGATTCAGCAATTGTACGTAAGCGTCTTCGCGAAGCTTGTTGGCAAGTGCTTTGTCGATAAGGACGAGTGAGCTATCGAGAATTGAAAAGAGCTTCTTCATTAATCGATCCTTGCACACCGCGTTCCACCGCCACATTGTTCGGCTCGAGCTCTGTGAAACGGATTGTCCAAGTGGTTCAGCTGCACCAGGGTTTTGCAGATAGAATATGCCGATGCACCTGCCTTTTCTCCTGGTGGGCCTGGATTGTTCTCCCAAGTACAGTCGCGTATCGTGCCGACATCTGACTCCAGAGTACTCGACAAATTCGGCGAAAGCGCGAGCCACAATTCTTCCTAAAGTCGAATGGCATCGACCATTAGCGGTCAAAAATATCCTTCTCTTTTCTTCTTCTCCATCGACCCTGCCTCATCGCTGTCGATCAGTCGGCCTTGGCGCTCGGAGAACGTTGTCAGCAGCATTTCCTGGATGATTTCCGGTAGCGTCGTCGCCGTCGAGTCCACTGCGCCGGAGAGCGGGTAGCAGCCGAGGGTGCGGAAGCGGACCATCCGCATTTCGGGCTTCTCGCCCGGCTTCATCGGCAGCCGGTCGTCGTCGACCATGATCATGGTGCCGTCGCGCCAGACGATGGGCCGCTGCTTGGCGAAGTAGAGCGGCACGATGGGAATGTTTTCCAAATGGATGTATTGCCAGACGTCGAGCTCGGTCCAGTTCGAGATCGGGAAGACGCGGATGCTTTCTCCTTTGCGGACCTTGGTGTTGTACAGGTTCCAAAGCTCCGGCCGTTGGTTTTTTGGGTCCCAGCGGTGGAACTCGTCGCGGAACGAGAATACCCGTTCCTTGGCCCGCGATTTTTCCTCGTCCCGGCGGGCACCGCCGAAGGCGGCGTCGAACTGGTATTTGTTGAGCGCCTGCTTGAGCCCTTCGGTTTTCATCACGTCCGTATGCACCTTGCTGCCGTGGGTGATGGGGTTGATTCCCTGTTTCACCCCTTCTTCGTTGACGTGAACGATGAGCTTCAGACCGAGTTCCTTGGCGACGTATTTATCCCGCAGCTCATACATCTCCTTGAATTTCCAGGTCGTATCGACGTGCATCAGCGGGAACGGGGGCTTGGCGGGGTGGAAGGCCTTGAGGGCCAGGTGAACCATGCAGGCCGAGTCCTTGCCGATGCTGTAGAGCATGACCGGGTTCTCGAACTCCGCCACCACCTCGCGGATGATATGGATGCTCTCGGCTTCCAGTTGCTTGAGATGGGTGAGGGAGTAGCCGGGCATGAAGCGGGGTTCGGGGCTGGGGGGTTCGGGACTCGGGGAAGAGTCGGAATGCAAATCTGGACTTGGGGTTACGTTCTGAGGATCAGAGATTCGTCAGTATAGAAGTTAGGGGGGAAACGCTCAACGGCGGCAGGAACTCCAATTTGGCCCGTGGTCAGGACTCGATTGCTGGCTTGAATTGTTTTTCGCTTCGCTGGCTCTCCGAACCCTCGCGTTGGCCGGTTTGCCATGCCGTTATGGCTGAAGCAGCTGGGCCAGTGGTTACGACCTCTGCGCCGGGTCGTGGGGCCAATCGGTGACCTGGGCCGCACTGTCGTGCTGCGTCGAATTGCTCCCCTTGCCGTTCGAGTTGCGGCGATGGAAGCGTGTGTTGAGTTCATTCCAGTCGATCACCAAGTCGCCTCCCGTCGGCTGGTGCTGCTTTTCCCAATTCGCAAGCAAATCCAAACAGGCGTGGTCAATGTAGTACAGGTTCTCGAAGAACACATGCAGTTCCGTGGTTGGGCGGACTTTTTCCAGCTCCGAGGCCAATTTCGGCAATGCCATGAAAGTGGCAGCGCCTTCCAAGTGCAACACAGTCCGGTTGCGCTCGGGATCGTCTTCCAGCCGCACGTCCAAGTGGGAGAACCTGAACAGCAGCTTACCCATCGCCAGCCCGATGCCAACCACGATGCCGGTCAGCAGATCGACCACGACGACCGTACCCAAGGTCGCCGCATAGATGGCGACTTCCCCTTTGCCAAACTCGAGCAGCTTGCGCACGGCCGCTGGATTCATCAGCTTGTAGCCGGTGAACACCAACACAGCCGCGAGACTGGAAATGGGGATCAACCGCAGCACTTGCGGCAACAGCACGGCGAAGACGAGCAGCCAGACGCCGTGCAGGATCGTCGAGGTTCGCGTTCGGCTGCCGGCCAAGACGTTAGCGGAGCTGCGCACGATGACGCCGGTAATGGGCAATGCTCCCACGAATCCGCACAGCAGATTGCCGGTTCCCTGGGCCATTAGTTCGCGGTCGTACTTCGTCCGCGAAGCGTGCTGTTGCATCGAGTCCACGGCCGTGGCGGTGAGCAGCGACTCGGCGCTGGCCACGAACGCCAGCGCCAACCCGGCCAGAAAGATCGGACCGATGGCCTCGATCAAGCTGGGGCCGGCAAGCAGTCTGTTCACGTCACCGAAAGTAGGCAACTGCATGGCCTCGGTCAAGTTGTCTGGGATCGTGATGTAGTTTGCGTCTGCTCGAAAAATCGCGGCGGCAGCCGTCCCCACGAACACTCCAAACAGCGGCGCGGGAATGAACTTCAGTTTCTTGGGGCTCAAGGCGGTCCAAAGAATGATCGCAGCGATCGTGAGCACGCCGATGATCGCTGCCGGGCGATGATCGGCCTCCGACAGTCCTTTCCAGACCGCCTGCCGCAGCGTCGCCAGATTCATGATTGCGCCAAACTCCTTGCCAGTGCCCGGCGGTTTGTCATCGACCATCACATGCAGCTGCCCGGCAAAGATCAGGATGCCGATGCCCGCCAACATCCCTTGAATCACCGCTGGCGAGACGGCTCGAAACCACTGCCCCACATGGATTAGGCCGGCGAGCAGTTGAATCGCTCCGGCGATCATCACGATCAGGCCAAGCTTCTCGAACCCATGCTCCTGGATCAACTGGCCCACGATGACTGCCAGGCCGGCGGCCGGCCCGCTCACCTGCAACGGACAGCCAGCCAGAAAGCCCACCACTAGGCCGCCCACGATGCCGGTGATGATCCCGACCGCCGCCGCCTTCTCCGGGGGAACGCCGGATGCGATGGCGATGCCCATGCAGAGCGGCAACGCCACAAGAAAGACGACGATGGAGGCTAGGAAGTCTTGCTTGAAGGTATTGACCTTTCCCGGCATCATCTTGTCGTTCGCCATTGCTGACCTTTCGATAATGGCCGCCTCAGATATTGCGGTTAACCCTGCTCGCTGTGGTGTTGGTCGTCGCGGGGCGGTGCTTCGCCAGTGGGACGAACTGCCCTGACTCTAGCTCGTAGGCGAACACTTCCCCGGTTTCGATTTTGTAGACCCAGCCGTGCAAGTGCAGGTCGCCGCGCACCAGTCGGGAGCCAACTGCCGGAAGCGTCCGCAGGTTCTCCAACTGCACCAAGACGTTTTCTTCGACCGTGGCAATTAGCAAACGATTCCCCTCAAGGTGGCCGTAGTTCTCCCGCATGATGCGGCGGGTCGTCTCGGCGTGCGATAACCACGACGAGACGGCAGGCAGTGAAGCGACCTGTTCAGGATTCAGCAAGCCCTGCATCGCCCCGCAGTGGGAATGGCCGCAGATAATGATGTCCTTGACGCCGAGTGCGGCCACGGCGAACTCGATGGTCGCTGCTTCACCCCCGTTGCCTGCACCATGCGGTGGGACAAGGTTCCCGGCATTGCGAAGGATGAAAAGGTCGCCGGGCTGGGCCTTCGTCAGCAACGTCGGGTCGATGCGCGAGTCGGAACAGGTGATGAATAGGGTTTCGGGGTGTTGCCCCTTCGCCAATTGCTCAAACAGTCCCTGCAATGGCCGAAAACTCTGGCCTTGAAATTGATGGATGCCTTCAATCAGTTTTTGCATGGTTCGATGTTATCCTCAAGGAAAGGCCGGTCGGATGGTTGTGCGTTTCTCAGTTCCTCTCGGAGAACTGAAATGTCAAGGGGAGCAGTCACCCCAAGTCGTACCCTATTGTTGTGAATGGCAACGACCGTCAGTTGGATGGCATCGCCAATGATGATCGTTTCGCCCACTTTGCGACTCAGGACGAGCATGGGTTGCACTCCTTGCGGTGTGGTTGTTTGGGAATATTGACCAAGCCAAAGGAAACTCAGTGTGTCGCCCAACCTCGGCGGGTCTTATCAATGGCTTCCCGAAGCTCCATTGCCGCAACGGTTTCTTTTTCAAGGAACCGGGTCGCTTCCATCAGCCAAGCGGCAATTTTAGGTTGGCGTAGCTGGTAGAAGACTCGTCGTCCGTCCCGCCGTTCGGAAACAAGCCGGTGCGCACGAAGCAGCATCAGGTGTTGTGACACTCCAGAGTGGCTGATACCCAGGGCTTCTTGCAGGGAGTTCACGTCCCGCTCTGCATTCCGCAGTTCCTCGATAATGCGGATGCGGTGCGGATGCGAAAGAACGCCCAAAAACTCCGCAAGTTCCTTAGTCACCAGAACACGGTGAGGCATAGAGTTCGGCCTTTCGTTCATAGATTCAAACATTTGAATCTTAATATATCGTGATCTTACGATAGCGAAACCTAACTGTCAACTGCGGTCTGGGCGGCAAATGCTCGGGCCGACCATACGATTTTCTGGCTGCTGTCCTTGGAGTTGAGGCGAAAACGCTCAACGGCGGCTCAGCGATACGCATTAACGCAAATGAATCTGGCAGGCATCTCCATCGCACGCTTCCCCCGTTTTCCCCGCGATTTTGTAGCGGCGGATGGCGATTTGGCGGTAGAGCCACTGCCACGCGGGAAGCGAAAACGGAATGTGCAGCAGCGGGGCGAGAGCGTACAGGCGCGGTAGGCGGCGGGTGAAGTAGCGGAAAGCGGCGGCTCCGGCGTAGTAGGTGCCGCTGGAAGTGACGACGTACATCTGCTTCATCAGCTCGTCGTAAGATAGCCGCGGATAACGCTTTGCAACCTCAGGGTCATGCAAGGACAGGAACGCGAGCCGCCCTTTTCGGTCCCAGCGGGCCAGTTTTTGCACCTGATTCGTGCAGAAGCGGCAATGGCCGTCGTAGATCACCACGTCGGCGGCCGGATGTTCGGCAGGGGTGGGAAGTGTCATGTTTGTAGTAACCGGCTTCAGCCGGTTAAGCTTAACCCGCTGAAGCGGGTTACTACGAGCCGTAACTCCAACAATTCGCAGCCGCTACCGCTTTTCTTCGGAAAATGCGCTATAATGGGGCGACTCTTGAAACGAAAGACTCTATGAGGGAGTCTCGTTTAGGACGGCTAATCATGCACTAACCCGATGCGCCAGCGAGGGAGTCACTCTTCCCTCCCTCGCTGGCGCTGCGGGTTAGTGGGAGCGACGCTAAGAAATCGGCACCTGACAACAGAAGGACAACGGCCATGGACGTTTTGCAACTGCAAGTGCGGCGGGCTCGGCGGCGTTTGGTGCTGGAGCAATTCATTGCCATTGCCACCTGGTCCCTCTTCGTCACGCTGCTGGTGGCCGTGGTCGGCGTGGCCATTCCCAAAATCTGGGTCCTCGCCGTCGATAGCCAGACCTGGATGTGGAGCTGGGTCGGCGGCTCGATGGGTGCCGGCGTTCTGACGGCCATGATTTGGACCTTCTGCGTCCGCCGTAGCGCGCTCGAAGCGGCCATTGAAATCGACCGGCGGTTCGGCCTCAAGGAGCGCGTCTCCAGCACGCTGGCTCTCGGCCCGGAAGAGCGCGATACCGAAATCGGCAAGGCCCTCGTCACCGACACAGCCCGCCGCGTGGAGCGAATTGACGTCAAGGATAAATTCCGTCTTTCGCCCAGTTGGCGCAACGCCCTGCCACTATTGCCGGCCGCGATCGTGGCGCTGCTCGCCATTCTGCCCAATGCCGTCATGAAGAAGACGGAGGCTTCCACGGAAGTCACGCAGGCCCAGCAGAACGCGATGAAGAAGAAGCTCGTCCTGATGCAGCAGCAGATCATGAAAGACCAGACGGAGAAAAAGGGGGACGACGCCAACCTGAAGGACGGCGAGTTCAAGCAGGAGCTGGCCAAAAAGCTCGGCGAGCTGGCGAACAAAGAGAATGTCGAGCGCAAAGACTCGTTAATCAAGCTGAACGACCTCGCCAAGGAAATCGAAAAGAAGAAGAAAGAATTCGGCGGGGCTGAGGATCTGAAAAAGGAGCTCGGCAAGCTCAAGGAAATCGAAAAAGGCCCGGCTGACAAGTTTGCGGAAGCCCTCAAGGAAGGGGATCTCGGCAAGGCCCAGGAAGAGCTGAAGAAGCTGGTGGAAGCGGCCAAGAAGGGGGAGCTGAAGGAAGAAGACAAGAAGGCCCTCGCCAAGCAACTGGAAAAAATCAAGGAGCAGATCGAGCAGAAGAAGGCGCAGCGGGACCAGGTGAAGAAGGAGCTGGAAGAAGAGGTCAAGCAGAAGATGGCTGCCGGCGACCAGGAAGGGGCGGAAAAGGCCCAGCAGAAGCTCGACGAAATGAAGCAAAAAGAAGCCCAGGCCCAGCAGAAGATGGAACAGATGGCCCAGAAGCTCGGCGAGTGCGCCAAGTGCATGAAGGAAGGTGGCGCGGAAGGTAACCAGAAAGCCGCCCAGAAGATGGACCAGCTCGCCAAGGACCTAAAGGATCTGGAAAAGGAACTGAAGGAAGTCGAAAACCTGGACGAGATGCTCGACCAGCTCGCCGACGCGAAAGATGCCATGCAGGGTGACGGCGAGGACGGCAAAAAGGGACAGCAGGACGGCGATGGAGACGGGGAAGACGGGAAGGACGGCAAGGAAGGGGACAAGCCCGGTAAAGGCAAAACCGGCAAGGGCCGCGGCCAAGGAGAGCGCGATGAAGAAGAGAACAAGACCAACTTCTATGACTCCCGCGTGGCCGACCAGGCCCGCAAGGACGGCAGGTCGGTGAAGATCGGCGACGCCGGCGGCAAGAACGTCAAAGGCAAGACCAGCATCGAGGTCCGCCAGGAGATTATCAGCAACCTTGGCAAAGACCCCGACGCCCAGGACGAAACCGCCCTTCCCCGCGAACAGCGCGAGCACTCCAAGCAGTACTTTGAAAAGTTCCGCAAGGGAGACGTGGGCAACCTCACCGAGGAACCGGCAACGAAGTAACGCTTTCCCCCCTCTTGGCGAGCGGCCAGCGTAAGCTGGCGGGTATGTCCGCACGCCGCGGGGCGGGCTGCCTTCGCCGGTGCCACGTCACCGGCCAGCTCACGCTGGCCGCTCGCCTGATCCCTTGCCAGCAGCGCAATTCTTTGCGTGCTTGCTATTCTCACCAGCACCCCGGTGCCATAATCCGTGGCACGTCTCTTTGGTCCCCGTCTGATACTGCCTGGGGTTCCTTCCCATGCCTGCTTCCAGCGACCGCAATTTGTTGTTTGGCATCCTCGCGCTGCAGATGGATTTCATCACCCGCGAGCAGCTCGTGGCGGGGATGCAGGCCTGGGTGCTGGCCAAGGACATTGCGCTGGCCGAGCACCTCGTGCAAGCAGGCGCCATGAAGCCCGCGAACCGGCAGCTCCTGGAGCCGCTGGTGGAGGCGCATATCCGCCAGCATGGGGACGATCCGCAGCAGAGCCTGGCGTCCATTAGCTCATTCGAGCACCTGCGTAACGAGCTTGCTCGGCTCAAGGACCAGGAGATTGATGTCTCCATTGCAAACATCCCGGCCAAGTCCGCAAAGGATGCCGACCCCTTTGCCACCATTTCTGTCGGTGCTGCCAGCTCGCAGGGGATGCGGTTCCGCATCCTGCGGCCTCATGCGGAAGGAGGCTTGGGCCGAGTCTCTGTCGCTCTCGACAGCGAACTCGGCCGCGAAGTGGCCCTCAAGGAAATCAAGCCCGAGCGAGCCGACGACCCCGACAGCCGCGGGCGCTTCACCCGCGAGGCGGAAATCACCGGCGGCTTGGAACATCCGGGTATCGTCCCGGTCTACGGCCTGGGGGCCTATCCCGACGGCCGCCCGTTCTACGCCATGCGCTTCATCCGCGGCAAAAGTCTCAAAGAAGCCATCGAGAAGTTCCATGAGGGGGCTGGGGGCTCGGGGCTAGGGGCTGGGGAAAAGGCGAGCGGGGGGCGTAAGCCCCCCGGTAACTCCGCGTCGTCAAAATACTCCCCCACCGAGGAAAACCTCGAGCTCCGCAAACTCCTCCAGCGCCTCATCGACGTCTGCGAAGCCATGGACTACGCCCACAGCCGCGGCGTCCTGCATCGCGACCTCAAGCCCGGCAACATCATGCTCGGCAAATTCGGCGAAACGCTCGTCGTGGACTGGGGCCTCGCCAAGCCGCTTGGCAAATCACCGACGCCGGTGCTTGAGCAACAGCCTACCGACACCACGCTCGGCCTCTCTTCTCTCCCCGAAGCCGCACTCCATCCTTCCACCAGTGGCAGCGAACCTACCCTCCTCGGCTCCGCCCTGGGCACCCCCGCCTTCATGAGCCCCGAGCAAGCCCAAGGCCGCCTCGACCTCCTCGGCCCCGCCAGCGACGTTTTCAGCCTCGGGGCGATCCTCTACCAGATCCTCACCGGCCAGCCCCCCTATACGGCGGCGACGAAGGACGATGTTCTTCACAAAGCGCAAATCGGCGACTATCCCGCTCCCCGCACTCTCCGCCGGGGCATTCCCCCATCCCTCGAAGCCATCTGCCTTAAGGCCCTCGCGCCGCTATCCCCCAATCGCTACCCCACCTGCCGCGCCCTCGCCCAGGATCTCGAACGCTTCCTCGCCGATGAACCGGTCACCGCCCGCCGGGACTCGATCGCCGAACGACTTTCCCGCCTCAGCCGGCGGCATCGGACCGCCTTCATGGCCGCTGCCGCCGCTTTAGTTCTTCTCGCCGCAGGTTCGCTGCTGGCGCTGGGAGTGGTCAATCATTTTCGCAATGTCGCAGTGAAGGAAACCGGCGAAAGAGAAAAAGCCCGGCAGGCGGAAGCCCAACGTGCAGCAGGTGAGCGACTCGCCAAGCTCGATGCGGAGACGCAGAAAGTGAAAGCTCTGTCGGCCGTCACACGGGAACGTCGCACGATAGAGATTCTCGGGTCCGTCTCAAAATACCTGAACCCGCGGCAAGCGGAGAAGGACGGCATGCCGCTCACCGGAATGTTAAGCGCGTGGCTCGACCGTGCGTTCAAGGAGCTCGAAGCGGAAGCGGACGGCGACCCGACCGCGGTGGCCCGCCTGCAAGTCATCTTAGCGAAGTCGCAAAACGAGTTGGGCTACCCGAATAAAGGGATCACGCTGTGCCTCAAAGCAAGGGAGACTCTCACCGCGCATCTCGGCCCCGACCACCCCGACACGATCACCAGCATGAACAATCTCGCGGACACCTATGCAAGGTTGAAGCAATTCGACACGGCGCTATCGCTATACACCGAATCAATGGAACTTTGCGAGGCCAGCCTCGAGGGGAATC
Source organism: Pirellulaceae bacterium (assembly GCA_051004015.1). Lineage (GTDB taxonomy): Bacteria > Planctomycetota > Planctomycetia > Pirellulales > Pirellulaceae > SXOA01. The sequence continues at coordinate 25,143 of JBPCKT010000075.1, forward strand.
ATCCCCAAACACTTTCGACCAAGGAAGGCTTAGCCGGAGTTTATCAGGCGATTAATCAACTCGATAAAGCAATCCCACTTTATGAGCAAACGCTTGAGGTGCGCAGGGCCGTCCTCCGCCTTAACCATCCAGACACCTTGGCAAACAGGCACAATCTGGCCCTCTGCTACAAACGTGCCGGCCAGCTCGATAAGGCAATTCCGCTGTATGAAGAATCACTAAACGCCACCAAGGCCGAGCTGAGTATCGATCATCCATCGACGCTCCAAGCAATGCATAATCTTGCCGCGGCATACGACGCCGCCCACGAGTTGGAAAAGGCGTTGCTGCTGTTTGAGGAGACGCTTGAGCGGCGGATGGCCAAACTTGGGCCGGAGGATTCGGAGACTCTCAATACGATGGGCAACCTTGCTGGCGTGTATGTTGACCAAGGTCGAGTTGCGGACGCCCTTCCCTTGTTTGACGAATTTGTAAAGGGCCGCAGGAAGCTCCATAGCGACGAGCCGCTGCGATTTGCCAACTACCTGGCAATTGTCAGCCTCAGTCTTCTGAAAGCTGGTGAGTACGCACGTGCGCAGGACCACTTGTCGGAATGTCTGGCGATTCGTGAGAAAGTCGAGCCCGACATCTGGACTACTTTCAGCACCCAGTCCATGCTCGGAGCCGCGCTCTTGGGCCAGGAGAAATACACCGACGCCGAGCCGCTCTTGCTCAAGGGCTATGACGGGATGAAGCAGAGGGAAGGGACCATCCCGCCGCCGGCGCGCGTTCGCTTGGCGGAATCGCTCGACCGGCTCATCGAGCTGTACACCGCCACCAAGAAGCCCGACGAAGTGGCGAAGTGGCAAGCCGAGCGGGCGAAGTACTCCGAGGAGAAGGCGAAGTAGCGAAACGATGTGGAATTCAAAACGCGCTGGTTCGCTGGCGTCGATTCATCTCCGTTGGGCGCTGTAGAAAGAGCCGGGGAATGAGGAATTAAAGAAGCGGCTGGCGGCGGCGGAGGAGAAGCTCAAGGAGGAGCAGGACGCGGCCCAGATGGCGGGGCCGAAGGTGGGAGAGTAGGCCGTCTTTCCAAGACGTGCCATGTGTAACCTTCGCGCTTCGTGAAAAGCAATTTCGCGAAACAGTCGTAAGCAGTTGCGACGTTTGCTCCCGACCGTCTTGGAAGGACGGCCTACACTGCCGCGCCGGGAGCCAACTGGAGCCCCGTGTGGAAAGCATTTTCGCGAAAGGGCCGTCACCAGCGGCGGCGCGTGTTCCTGACCGTCTTGGAAAGACGGCCTACTCCCCCCCCGTTCGGGGACTTGCCGGACAGTTAGTATTGTGTACAATTGTGGCATAACGGGCCGGCGGGAATCCGGCAGGGTCTTTGACAATTTGGGTACGCCTTGAAAAGGTGTTTGATGTTTTGCAGGTGCAAGTCCTGTCCGGCAGGGGTCGTTCCAGCCGGTAGCAACTGGAGGGGTGGTGGAGGTGACGAAGCCGTCCGAGTC
>JBPCKT010000076.1:0-94802 GCA_051004015.1 Pirellulaceae bacterium
GTTGGGGTGTGGTGTGGTGGCGCCTATCTCGCCCTGCGGTGGGTTGGCGAGCCTTCCGCCCCCAAAACCCCCCCCCCGACCCCCTTTAGGCAAAGAAGCCGGGGGAATCGGTCAGTTGATTCTTCAGTCGGGCCAAGGCCCGGATATAGCGGTTGCTGGCGGCGGACTTGCTCAGTTCCAGCACCTGGGCCACTTCGGAATTGGAAAGCTCTTCGAAATGCCGCAGGGTGAGGATTTCGCGGTCAATCGGCTCCAGGCCATTGAGGATTTCTTCCAGCCGGGTCTGTTGTTCGGCACGCATGGCGGCCTGGCTGGCGGTGGAGAAGCGGCCCAAGAGCTGCGAAGCGAGGAGGTGCGAATTGACCTCGGGATAGCTCTGGCAGAGGGAGATTTCGCGGTCGGCGTCCCGCTGCTGGGTTCCCAAATGGCGGCGGTGGAATTCGAGCAGCTTCTGGCCGGTCATCATCCGCAGCCAAAGGAAGAAGGGCATTTCCGGACTCAGGGCATAGTCGGCAGCCCGGCGGGAAATGTCCAAAAAGGCTTCCTGAAGCACGTCGGAGGGATCGATCCGGCCTTGTAGCCGGCGGTCAAGCCGAAGCTGGACCATTTTTCGCAACCGGGGCCGATACTGCTGAAAAACGCCGGCCAGCGCAGCCTGATCCCCGGCGGCTACCCGCTCCAACTGCCGCCCGGTTTCGCTGCGATCTTCCTGCATAAGCGCGCCCATAAAGGGACAACTGCGGACGGAACTGCATTGTACACAGGCATTTCTCCAGAATCTTGCGGTGGAACCCTCAGGCGGCATTGCGCCTGAAACTGACACCTGAAACGAGGGTCAGGCATCATGATCAGCGAAAAAGAAGCCTGACCACTCTTGAAGGCTGGCCCCATTGACTTGGCCGTCTGGCAACCGCTGACGATTAGGTCTTGCAAGCCACGAGTGTGGAGTGCTTGATCGTCAATTGGCCCACCTGCGGCTGCGGCTGTTTGTCCTGCCTTGCATTGGGTTGACGCAGCATTCGAATGTCAGCGCGGTTCCGCGCCGCCCGTTGCATTTCGCGAACTTCCGGTGCGGTGGAGAAAGCGGGGTCTACCCACGCCAGGAAACGAATCACGGGACCAATCGGCAGCAACGTTCCTTGCAAGGGCCGGTACCAACCGACGACCGGTACCACGCCAACGACCCCAGCAATCAAAGCGGTTCCCAGGATCGCCCGCACCAGGCGTCGCCCGGCCTGTTCTTTCCGAGTGACTTTTGCAGGTACTGTTCTATTCATGGCAATTCCCTCTTCTGCCCCCGGTTCAATCATAGCGAAAGGCGATCCCAGAACCAAATGCAGATTGGAAGCATGTTTTGTGCCGTAAACCGTTATTCGCTCGCCGCGGGAGAATCTTGGCTCGCCGCGGCCAGGCGATAGCCGCTCATGCGGAGCGGAACCAGCGACAAGCCGAGGATGGCGGCATGGGCCTCCATCCAGCCGGCGAAGGGCAACACCTCTTTGTCCCGACTGACCAGCAATGTCAGCAGGATGCCGCAGAGCGGAGCCGCCACCAGGGCAATCACGCCGCTGATCCACAGGTTCTCCGCTTTGAGCACCGCCCACACACTCAGCAGCGTCACGGCCGCAAAGGCGAGGCCCAGCAGGCTCCAGCCGACCCGCGTTGGCACGCTTTCCAGCGGGGCGACAAACTGCCGCAGCCGGTTTCCCGCCACGAGCAGCACGGCATACAGCGTGATCATCACCATCAGCCAGCGCAGCGAATACTGCAGCCGCGCTCCTTGCGGCGGCGGATCGCAGTAGCAAATACATTGTCGCCATGCCACGAGCCCCAAACAAACGGCCAGGGTTCCCAGATCAATGGCGGCGAAGACGGCCACGAGGTGCTCCGCCTCGGCCACTCCCGAGCGAAGCGTCCACGCGCCATAGACTGCCGCCAATCCCAAAATCGCAAACAGACGCAGCGACACCCGCCCCGGCCCCAAAATCCCCCAGCCGATGAGCAGCACCGACTGCGTGAACGGCAGTGTGTCGGCGATGATCTCGACGAGCGGGAATTCGGGACGAATCGCCGGAATCTGAAAAAAAATGGTCAGCGCCACATGGCCGACGATCATGGCGGCAACCAGTTGCCGCTCCGCGAAATCGGCCCAAGCCTGCAAGTTCATTTGGCACGATGAATTCAGTTCGGCCCCTGGCGCACCTCCTTTCGGCAGCATACCGCTTCATTCCTTCGGCGTCGCCATGCACGAAACCTTTAGGTACTTGTTACCGCCTTTGTTCGCGCCCCACCGCCGAATCTTGCGCACTTTTTTCCGACTTAATTTCTTGACTCCTTACTCCCTTCCTCCTGATTACTGCCTGACGCCTACTGCCCCTGCTCGGGAGGGCTACTCCTCAATCCTGTAAACCCCCTCCTTCGTCCTCACGATCAAACTCTTCCCGGCTACGGCGGGGCTGGCCATGATTTCGCCTGCGAGGGTGTTGGTGGCGAGGAGCTTGAATTGGCGGCCGGGGGCGAGGACGTGGCATTTGCCTTCTTCGGAGAAGAAGTAGAGCTTGCCGTCGGCGTGGATGGGGGAGGGCATGAAGAGGCCGCCGAGCTTTTTTTCGTCCCAGACGAGCTCGCCGGTTTCGGCATCCAGGCAGTAGACAATCCCCTTTTCATTGCCGGTGTAGAGCAGGCCGTTGACGAAGAGCGGGGACGAATACCGCGGTGCTCCCTTGGTTTGACTCCACACGACGTTCGAGCTCGTGACGTCGCCGCTGCCGCCGAGCTTGACGGCGAAGAAGCCCATTCCGCTGTCCGCGGTGCCGACGAAGGCCATGCCATTTCCTACTGCCGGGCGGCAGGAGGAATTCATGCCGCCGCTCTTCACACGCCACAGCTCTTTGCCGGTTCGCGGGTTGTAGGCGGCAGTCGCTCCGGCGCTGGGGCTGATCAGCTCCTGGCGTTTGCCCGTATCGACGACGCTCGGCGTTGAGTACGCCTTCATCACGTCGCCGTTGTCGGTGCCGTAATCAAACTTGCGGTCAGTCCGCCAGACGGTTTCGCCCGTCTCTTTGTTCAAGGCCGTCAGATATTGATAGTCAAAACCGTCGAACGTCAGGATAAGGAGGTCCTGCCAGAGAATGGGGGAGGACGCGGCCCCGCGAAAGTGGTCGCACTTCAGATCCTGCCGCGACCAGATTGGCTTGCCGGTTGTCGTATCGAGGCAGGCAGTGCCGTGCGCCCCAAAGTGGACATAGACTCGTCCCTCTTCGATGCACGGAGTGGACGAGGCATAGCTGTTGCGCTCGATGCAATACTGGGGGCGAGGAATATCGAAGATCAGGAGATTGTGGACGATCTTGCCGCTTTCCAAATCCAGGCAAACGGCATAGAGCTTTGTCGGTTCATCCACGGTGGCTGGCTCGCCGCTGGAAGACTTCGGAGCTGCGCCGGCTTTGAAAGGGGGAGCGTTCGTGAACCAAATCTGATCCTTCCAAACCACTGGGGAGGACCAGGCCTTCCACTCCTTCGAGGAGAAGGGAGTCTTCCATTTCACGTGCTCGGTCTCACTCCAAGTCGTCGGCAGTCCCTTGGCGCTCGAGGTCCCATCCCCACGCGGCCCGCGGTACTGGTTCCAGTATTCTTCGGCCATCGCAGCAGGAGCAACGAACACGAAAGCGAGCAGAAGAGCAAAGGTGTATCGGCAAAACATCATGGGCCAACTTCCTTCTCAATAACCTCGAAAACAGAACCGCACGGAGCCAGCAAGATTATAGACGCTATCGCCTCCGCCTTCATCCGTGCAATTCCGTGTTTCATCCGTGGCCCCTTCTCCTTCCCCATCTTACTTCAGTCCGACCAGCAACAGCGGATCGACGTAGCAGCCTTCGCGCATCCGCCGCGCTTCCAGGTGACAGGCCCTCATGCGACTGTCGAGCTCGGCGACGAGGGCTACATCGCTCATGCTCTCCACCTCGGCCGGCGAAATCGGCCGGCCGATGACCACTGCCAGCCTGCCGACCTGCGGCAGGAGGGCGGTGCGCGGCCAGGCCTGGTACGCGCCGTCCATGCCCACCGGAATCAGCGGGACGCGGCTGCGGCGGGCGACGGCGCAAAAGCCTGGCTTGAGAGGGAGAAGCTCGCCGTCGTACGTCCGCGTCCCTTCGGGGAAGATGAGCACCAGCTCGCCGGCTCTCAGCCGCTTCAGGGTTTCCTTGAGCCCCGAGAGGCCGCTACCTTCGCGGTCGATGGGAATAGTGCCCAGAAAGGTCATCACCTGGCTGAGCACCGGCACCTTGAATAGCGTGTCGCGAGTCAGATAGCTCATTTGCCGCGGGCAGGTCATGCCGATGAGCGGCGGGTCGAAAAAGCTCTGATGATTCGAGCAGACCAGACCTCCGCCGGTCGCCGGCCAATGCTCTCGCCCTTCACACCGCAGTCGATAGAACGTCACGGCAATTAGCCGCGCGAAGATTCGCAGCAAGGCATAGACGAAGGGCTGGGCGGCGGAGCGGGGCATGGTTTACTTTTTTTGCGACTTCGACTGTGTCCCAAGCTCTGCTTGGGACACCACGTTTTCGAAGCTCTGCTTCGCGTGTCGGATTCGGGAAGCGGAGCTTCCGTACTTGCGTTCCCAAGCAGAGCTTGGGAACGAGTTGTCAATGACTCTTGCGCACAATCTCCTCCAGCCGGTCAATGACCTGCTCCGTGGTCATCCCGTCGGTGTAGACTTCCACGGCCTCGTCGGCTTTGATGAGTCTGCCGACGGAGCGGGTACTGTCGCGGAGGTCGCGGGCGGCATTCTGGAGAAGCACTTCCTCGAGACTGATTTCCTCTCCTCGTGCCGCAAGTTCGGCATGGCGGCGGCGAGCCCGTTCCTGCGGCGTGGCGGTAAGGAAGATTTTGCACTGGGCGTTTGGGAAGGCGACCGTACCCTGGTCCCGCCCTTCGGTGACGGTGTCTCTTGCCCCGGCGATTTTCCTCTGCATGTCCACCATCTTCTTCCGCACTTCTGGATTGTCGGCTGCCAGGTAGACAGCGGCGGATACCCGGCTTGTACGGATCTCGGCCGTCACATCGCGACCGTCCATCAAAACGCGGTCGCCGGAGAAATCGAGGTCCAGCGTCTCGGTCATCTGAGCAATTGCGGCTTCCTCGCCGTCCCCCAGTCCGCGCTCCAGCGCCGCCAGTGCTACGGCGCGGTACATCGCGCCGGTATCCAGGAACTGAAACCCCAGACGCTGCGCGAGGCTCCGCGAGACGCTGCTCTTGCCCGCTCCGGCGGGTCCATCGATGGCGACAATCATGGCCACCGCCCCACGACTTCCACGAACTCGTGCGCCGCCAGGTCGAGCTTCATCTTGCCATCCAGCACCTGGCATTGGTCCAGCCGCTGGCCGAGGAAATCGACCCGCTCCGCCGGGCCGATCGGCTTGAAGGCGCTGAGCGTCAGGGCAGCCGGCCGTCCTGCCGTTTCCAGAAGTCGCACGCGAAAGCCGGCGACCTTTCCGTCCTCCACGAGCGGCTGCCAGTGCGTGGCCACGACGTTGCGAGAGTCCAGATGAAAGAGCCAACTCGAAGCGGAAGCTGGGGCTTGTGCGCCGGGAACCACGACGAGCGGCGTGAGCAGACTGATGGCATCAAGCATCGGGTGGGTCAGGTCGACGCCAATGCCAACGCGGAAGCTCCGCTGCCGCTCGCCGCGAGTGCTGAGCAGCGAATCCAGCATCCGATGCTCGTGCCGGCGGTGGAACGGCAAGCCGCCGGTAAGGATGGTCGTGCTGTTCTTGGGGCCCACCACTTCGATGTAATGCGGCGCCTCGAACCGTTGCCCGCTGGCGGGCTGGCGGGTCTCATTCACCGTGCGGAACAGCTCGCTGGTCTCGTCCCCCCAGGCAAACCGGCAGCAGACGTACGAGTTCCACGGGTCGGCCTTGGGCTCTTCCACGGGGTCGAGCTCGATGTCCACCGTGAGCACGCGGCTGCCACGCCAGACGCGGTATTTCTGCACAAAGCCGGCCAGCTTCTGCCCCTCCATGTCCACCAGTCGCCCGCGCGTCGTGATTTCTCCGAGCGCCGTCGTGGCCGCGGTGATTTCAACGCTATCGGCGGCCATCACGCTGTAGCGGGCGGTCTCGTCGGGATCGCGGTAGGTATCTCCCGGCTTTTGCTTCGGCCCCGGCATGCGGAGCGCGAGCTGCTGGCTCATTCGGTTGCCGCGAGCCTTGTAGTCGTGCATCGCGGCAAGCGTGCCGGTCGTGGGATTGATGACCGCCTCGAAGAATTCGTTGCGAAGCGTGTTATCCTCCGCGAGCAGCAGCGGCTTGGAATCTCGTTTGCCCCGACCGTCGCTCGGAATGAAGACATATCCCAGTGGCGGTACATCGACGACCACTTGCGTGGAGCCGGAGGAAGAGTCCGCCGCGTAGATCGGTTTTTCCGCGAGCGGCGGCACGGCCAACTCAGTGGTCTCGAGCGCCATCCGCCGCACATAGCCGTTAGGATTGAGCACCAGCAGCCCCGTATTGCCGCCGCTCTTTCCGCCAGCCAGGCAGCCGGCCCAGTTGGCCGCAGCAGCGTCCAAGCGGGATTGCAACCCTTCATCGGTCGCGGCTTCTTCGTAGGACGGCCTTCCCAGGCCGTCCATGTTTTTCTCTGGGACTGCCTGGGAAGGCCATCCCACGGGCAATTTGCCGGTGACCAGCGTCGCCAGCGTTTCCAGACTCTCCGCCGCCCGCAATTTCGCCTGCCGTTGCCAATAGCGGACGGAGGTCGAAATGGGGTCATCACTTTTGCGGATGACGGCCTGCTTGAGATACGGCGATTTGTAGCGGTCGGCTTCGTAGCGGTCGAGGTGGCCGGGCAGGTCGGTCTGGGCGAAGTACTCATCGACCGTCACGAACTTCCCCATCGCCGAGCAGTATTTGGCAATCCGCCGCAAGTCCCCCAGCCACTCGCTCTCTTGCCCCGGCCAGTGAGCCAGGCAAAGCGTGGCCACGTGATCGCTGTCCATCGACTCTCCCATCTTCGACGCATAGGCCAGAAACGTCTGCGGCTTGGAGGCGTCGAGCGGGGTGCGGGTGATGGAGTCAATCGCGGTTCCGTCGAGCCCTTCCCAGCGGACCTTGAACTGCGTCCCCGCGGGAATCGTTCCCTCCTCAAAGCTGGCGTGCAGCACTCCGCGAAAGCCCAAATTCTTCAAAATCCCCGGCAGCACCGGCGTGAGCCCGAACCGCCAGCGTGCGAAGACCTCGGGCCGCTTACCGAGCAACTCTTCATATCGGGCGAGCCCCTGCCGCAGATTCGCCACAATGGAATCCTGCGACATCAGCGGCAGTCGCTCTTCGGTCTCTTCGCCGCCAATGATGCCAACCTTGCCGGCGCCGATGGATTGCTTCAAGGCTTCAAGCGTCTGCGGCTCTTTGGCTTGCATCTCGCCGAGAGTCTCCGCGGACAAAAGCAGGTTCGTAGCGCTGTCGCGGCTGAGCTCGTTGCGGAGTGTGAAGCCAAGCGTCGTCGCAGCGGTCAGGTTCAGGTCCAAGATAAAGGCATCGACGGGATAATAATGGTCCCTCTCCTCCGCCAGGACGTTGAAGCATGCCGAGAGCTTCTCTTTCGCCAGCGGCAGATTCCCCTCAACGGCCGCAACTGCTGCTCCAACCGCTTGCCCTTTGAAATAAACCTCGTCCAGGTTACTGCTATACCTCATCTGCCGCGTCAGCAATTGAATCTGCAGGTAGGCATACCCCAACGCCAGAAAATCCGCCGCCAGTTCGGCATCCACCTTCGGCCCGCCGATAGGCTGCAGCGCCGCGGCTACAACTTCCGCCCGGCTGGTAGTCTTCTTGACCAGGCAGCCCCCCTCGTCCTTCACCCGCTGGGCAAATCCCGTCGGCAGCCGGCTGGCGCACATGCTGGGCACGACAATCAGCCGGTCCTTGACCTCGGTCGGGACATCCTCAATCCGCTTCCAGGTCGGTGCCTGGCCGGAATTTGCGAGTAGCTCCGGCTGCCACATCGCGGACCACGCCGAAAGCAGCCCGTGCGCATCGTCCCCCTCGTGATAGGTCGGAAAATCCTCCAGGCTATGGCACGGCAGCAGAATGAGCAGCTCTTGATACGTCATATGCACCAAAATAGCTGCCCGAACGTGAGCCGTCGACCTGTCCAGCGAGTTGCGCCGCCACCCCCGTGCAATTACAATCTCTCCATGAGCAAAGCCTCCATCCTCGCCGCCATCCGCAGCCAGCAAGCCCCGCCGGCAGAGCTGCCGTCGCTCCAAGAGAACTGGATTACTTATCCTGACCCAGCAGCTCAGTTCGCATCCGTCCTCCAGTCCGTCGGCGGCACTTTCGCGCCCGTGGCGGACCTCAGCGAGCTCAATGTCCGGCTGGCGGAAATTCCCGCCTGGCAAACCGCCAGGCAGAAAGTGTCGCTCATCCCCGGCGCGGGCACTTCCACCATCGACTTGGCGGCCGTGGAAGACCCGCACGATCTGGAGAGCGTGGACTTCGCCATTCTGCCCGGCCATTTCGGTGTCGCCGAGAACGGGGCCATCTGGGTCACTGACCACGGGCTTCGTCACCGGGTCATCTACTTCATCACCCAGCATCTGGCCCTGGTCATCAAGGCCGACCGGATTGTCCACAACATGCACCAGGCGTACGAGAAGCTGGACGGAAGCAACGGTGCGAACTTCGGCGGCCCGGTCGGGGAACGTGCCTTCGGTACATTCATATCCGGCCCTTCCAAAACAGCCGACATCGAGCAGTCGCTGGTGATTGGCGCCCACGGGCCGCGGTCGCTCACGGTGTTCTGCCTGAAGTAAATACTCTTGCCCCTGCCAGATTCCCCGCCTCCTGCGTAGAATGGAGCGATCCTCGTTTCCCGAGTTTTTCCCAGCCTATCTACCTATCCTTCTGGGAGTTTGGCGGTGTCCACCCCTTCCTCACTGTTTGTCCTGGTTGATGACAAGCACGTTCCGCTCTATCGCATCCTCTGGGTGGCGGATACGCCTCATTTCTGCGGCAATGAGGATTGCAACTGCGAGGGAGACTACGAAGTCCGGCTGGAGCAGGAAGAATCCGTCTGGGCCTCGCGGGCGGAGCGGGACGGCGTGCTGGCGGCCATCGAATCGTGGTACAACGGCCACGCACCGGAAGGCGGTATGGAAGAGCCGTGGGAGCCCGAATAGGATAGTCTTTCTTTAGCCCGGCCCCCTCACTTCGCGGCTCGCCTCTATGTCCCTCTTCGCCGACAGCCGGTACCAGTGGCGCGAGACCTACTTCGTGCTCTTCGACAGTCAGCACCGTCCTTCCGCCGCTGCTGTGCAGAAGAGCCTGAGCGAGCTGGGCAAATTGGAAATTCAGGAGGTGCAGGGAGACGAGGCGGGGCTTTTAGAATCCCTGACGGTCCTTTCCCACGCCGACGCCGCCGGAATGGACATCAGCTTTGTCACCGGCGAAGAGGTGAAGGAGCAAATTGCCGAGCTCAAGAAGGAATGGAAAGGGCAGAAGTTCACGCCCGAGGAGCAAGCCAAGGTGCAGCGAGCCCTGGTGGCCAATGCCCGCTTCGACATCTACCACTTCGAGGAAATCGGCGACAGCTTCCTGGACAACGAGGAAGACGAAATCCTCGACCCCGCCACCCTCCTCCTCGTCCTCGCCCGCCTCGCCCGCCTCTGCCACGGCGTGGGCATTGACCCCCAGGCCGGGACGGTTCTGTAGATGAGCGCATTTTTCGTCGGATGGCCTTCCCAGGCCGTCCGCATTCCGCGGCCGCTTACGGCTTCGCTTCCGAATCTGCCGTCGGCTCGGCTGGCTTCTCCGGCTCCGCGGCCTTCCCCGGCTCATCGAGCTTGATGGGCGGATCCTTCGGAACTTCCTCGGGGTCGATTTCGAAGAACGGCTCGAGCCGGGCCTCATCGCTTTTGCTCTCGTGCTCCAGGCCGCGTTTTTCGTCGCCGGCAATGGTCACCCGGCCGACCATCACTTTGCCGTACAGCACCACCCCCTTGAGGCCCACTCCCAGGTCGTCCCCTTCGGCAAGAGAATCGGCCACCGTCATCTGAGCCGCCTCCCAGGCGATTTCGGCCAGCGATTCCTTGGCGTCCCCTTCGAATTTCCGGTACTCCGGCACATGCGTAACGAAAGCGCAGCGGCCGTCGTGCAGCTCGCAGTAGGTGACGAAGTTGCCGCCGCTGAGCGACGGGCCTCCCTTCCCCTTCGTGAAAAACGCCTCCCGCAGCTCCTTCATCGTCTTGGCATACTTCTCGGCCAGGGCCTTGGCCGCCGGCGAGTTGCCGTGGGCGATCCCTTCGTTGTCGGTGTTGATCTTTCGCTCGGCCGCCTTCAGCCGCTCGGAGGGGGCGTTCGCGTCGAAGGGTTTATGCTCGACCGGCTCGTGGGGAATGAAGCTCAGCGCGAAGAACGCCGCCCCCAGCAGGAACATGGGGTAGCCGATCACCAGCCCGCCAATCGCCAGGCCTCCGCCCGAAAGCGTCCCCTGCGACCGGCCAATGCGCACCAGCGCGACATGCCCGAGCACAATCCCAACCAGGGATGTCACCGCCATCCCAATGGGTAAACAGAGGCACAAGAACACGGGTGACCCGATGCTCAGCACCAGGCTAAAAAGCGCCGGCAGCGTCAAGCTCTTCGGCTGATACGGAGGCAATCCAAATCCCCCTCCGCCAAATTGCTGGCCGCCGAATTGTTGGCCGCCTGGCTGACCGCCGGGACCGAAATTCCCTGACGGCGGGTTGTAGGCGAACGGGTTCGGTTTGTCGGGCGAGGGAGGGAAGGAGGAAGACACGGGAGTTGGCTTTCAAAAAGGTCGGGAACCATGTCAGGTGGCAAACTTGGAAACACCAATCGCACTTAAACGGCAACTATCGTCCATCCGGCTGGCGGATGCAATTGGACGCGGAAAAGGACCAAGCCCGCCCAGTCCCCGTTCTTGGCGGAGCCGAACAGTTGCGGGTTATTTGTGGAATACGGATGGGCCGGTTCGGCCCCTGACGGCTGACCGAGCATCATTTGCGATCGCTCCAGCCTGACTCTATCGCTTGCCTGGCGTGAAAACTCCTCCCTTCTTCACTTCGTCGAATTTCGGCGGCTCAAATTCCCCGCTGTTTTCAAAGCCCGGCCCCGCGCCTCCGCCTGCGTAAACGACTTTGTTGCCGATGCCGCCTCCAATTCCCAGGCTGCGAATTTTCAGGTCGCGGATTTTGTCCTCGATGCGCACGGCGACCGCCGAATCGTAAACCGCGCATCGCAGGGCCGTGACCAACGCCCCGCCATAGTCCCCTTCTCCTCCCCGCAGCCGCAGGCAGATTTCGTTGTCCCGGAACAGGCAGTTCTCGACGTTCACCTGCACGTGGTTCTTCAAGTTCAGCGCCGCCAGGTTGCTCACCTGCCCCGGTTGCTTCCAACCTTCAAACAGGCAGTTGCGGATCGTCATCCGGCTGCGGGGGTTCGCGGCCTTTTGCTTGGTGTCGATGGCATTCTCCCCCGGCCGCTGCTCTTTTTTGAAACCGGCGGCATCTTTCTCCAGCGGCCCCGTTTTGAACGTGCAATTCTCAACCATCACTTCGTCCCACGGACCTCGGCCCGGATCAAACTGAATGCAATCCCCCGAAACCATGCTGATCTCGCAGTTCCGGATGACGAGCTTCATCGGCTGGCCGGTGATGCCGTGCGCGTCCTTCTGGTCCTTGAAAGTCCCCGCCAGCACGTGATGGATTTTGCACGACTCGATCACCACGTTCTTCCCCACTACCAGAACCGCATTGTGCCGCCCACTATGAATCTCACAGTTCCGCAGCGTCACGTCGTCCGCCACAATCTTGACCAGCGTGCTCTCCCCCCAATTCCCATCGACCATCAAGTTCTCGTAGACTCCCGCTGACTTGATCGACAGCCGATCGACCTTTTTGGGATTCTCGCGGCAGCCGGCCTTACCATCGGAGCCGATGGCATCGACCGCACGTGCCGGCTGCAGACAGCTCCCCGCGATGACAATTGCGAGGAGGAACGCCAGGCACCGAAGACGAATGTGTTGGCAAACCCCCCGGGTAAAACAACAGACCCCCCCGACCCGTCCAGAAAACTCTGTTGGTAAACCCCCCTGGTTTACCAACACCCCCCCGCGCGAAGCGACGGCCCGACGGCATCCCGCTGGGGGAGCTGAAGGCTGATTATTCCTGCGTTCTTTCCGCAGTGTCATGGCACTTCTCCTGAACAATACAGACCGCACACTTTCGGACTTTCCATAATGGTACAGTAGTACAGTTGGCACCGTCAAGCCCCTCCCACAAGAATTCCGGAAATAGTTTGGGCGTGCCGGTGCATCCAACGAGAGGGGTGTTTTTTTTCCAGCCCCCACCGGGCTCGTCCCGGTGGAGCCAGGATTTTGCACTAGCCGCGGAGCCCGATTGTATTCGTCCCCACCGGCCACGTGCCGGTGGGACGCATGACTCCAGCCGGTGGATCATTTGCTCCACCGGGGCAAGCCCAGGGGGGGGCAGGAGGTTGCAGACGATTTTGCTAGTGCAAAATCAGTTCACCACTGGGACGAGCCCGGTGGGGTCTGCCGCCGTAACACAACTACGTCCGTTGCCCGTGCAAGCCGGATCGGAGCCCCAACGGGGCGGCGCTAAGGTAGCCCAGGGTGCAGCCCGGCGCTTCGCCGGGCGAAGCCCTGGGTCACGGAGCACGCAAAGCACAGAAGCCCTGAAAGGGCGCGCTACGGATGGTTCGCGTCCCCACCGAATTAGCGCGTCCTTTCAGGGCTTCGAGCGCTCCTTGATTCCCTACCCAGGGCTGCGCCCTGGGCTGACCTAGCGCCGCCCCTTCGGGGCTCAGGAAACAGATCGCTCGCCAGGCCTCGCGGACCTGGGCTGTGTTAGGAAACCGCGGGTGGGGTTTCGGCAGGGGAAAATCGGGTGGCGCGCCCGCGTTACCCGTGCTACTAGAGCACGGGCCTGACGAAGAAAGGACCGCTGAAGCGGGCTAAGAGTTTTGACGATTTGCGAGATTGCCTGGAGGTTACTCAGCAGGACGCCCTTTATCACCCAAATAGTAACCGACGGCCAACGTAACGAGAGGTAGAATCGAACCGATCATGAATTTGATCAGCTCGATGGCACTGTCGTGCTTAGCGTCCTTGAAGCCAAGCATGATGAATCCCATGAGGAAACAAAGGACATAGACGCCGGAGAAAATAATCAGAACCCACCTGGCGATTTCATACGACGCTTGTTGGTCGAATGAAACACGGGGTGGGTCCTTCCAATCCTCGTCTTGCGTAATGTCGATTTGGGGTGGGTTGGGAATCCCACCTTCCGGTTGTTCTGGGGCTGGCATTTTGTGCTCTATTCATCAAGGATTCCAACAATCTCCTTTACGACTCGGCCATCCTTGACCACCGCAAGTTGATTATGCTGTTCGCGTTCACGAAGTGCTACTTTAAGAAGCGACAAGGCGGTCTTAAGAACGCCGGCTTGGGACGTTCCAAGTTCGCCTGCCATCTCCTCGAGCGACTTCTTTTGACGCTCACTAAATTGAACATTCATTCGAGCGTTACTCATCGTTATTTCTCCTTCAACATTAAGCGGACCGGCGGGCAATGCCCTTTATCGGACTTCGTGGTGCCAGCAAGACACCATTTTTACACCAGATAGGCACCATTGTCAACACCACTAATGGTGCATAAGCAGCTTTGCTCGGCTCGTGGCGGGCGCGGGGAGGGTGCCACTGGCAATCAAGCGACGCGAGGCTCAGCTATTTCTCAAATCATTGCCATCGCTTGATAGCCAGTGCAGAATCGGCGAAAGTCGCGGCGTTTAGGGTCTTCCAGCGTGGTTCGTCCCCCCCGGCGCAGCACTGGCTGTCGAGACGATGGGGTGGTGATTCAGGATAACCAGGTCCTCACTCGTCTCGACTGCCAGTGGCACCCTCGGCAGGCGGCTCACCCGCGTTAGTTCTCAGCCCCAACGGGGCGGCGCTAAGGTAGCCCAGGGCGAAGGTGGCGCAGCCGCCGCAGCCCTGGGTGGGTGGACGCGGGGGATGGAAGCCCTGAAAGGGCGCGCTAAGGATGGGGCGCGTCCCCGCCGAATTAGCGCGCCCTTTCAGGGCTTCGAGCGCTCCTGGATTGGCTACCCAGGGCTGCGCCCTGGGCTGACCTAGCGCCGCCCCTTCGGGGCTCAGGAAACAGAGCGCTCGCCAGACCTCGCAGACCTGCGCTGGGTTAGGAAACCGCGGGTGGGGTTTCGGCGGGGGAAAGAAAGGGACGCGCGCCCGCCCCGCTCTCCCATTGCTGCCGGAAGGCGACTGCTTTTCCCGGATAGCTAAGTCACCTGGTCGTCTTGTCAGCCAGAGCCACCCCGCCGCAACGCGTGAACTAGAATGGCACCAATGATGACTCACCTGGAGATACAGCCATGAAGCCAATCGGCCGCGGGAGAAGAGGTTCGGGACAGTATACCGGACTCCGAATCGGCGAACAGTTTGCGAATGCGGTACTTCATTTCCTTCGCGACCACAAGTTTGCTAAGAAGCATCCTGACGGAGGAGTCATTTTGCCCATCGATGAGAAAACCTGGCAGGAGGTTTTCAAGGCAGAGTATCCGAGAATTAAGCCATGTGCTGGTGGCTGGACTCAGTCACTCGAAGACTATTGCACAAAATACTATAACGGCGGTACTAAGGGACTAGGCTACGATCTCGATTGGACGGTTGATTTCGGCACAGGTAGGAGGACCGGCCGTCAACACAAGGGAAAGGGAGTATCTGGTACAGACAAGGCTGTTTATCCCGGCTCAAATTCATATTTGAAACCCCTGCAAGTGATTGCTCTCGTGAAGAAGCGATCGCACGAGATTCCCAGGAAGCATGATCACGGAATAGCTCGAATACTGGATCGGGAATGGGGAAGTGTTGAGCGGCAAGGTCACTTCGATCCAACGGATGACCGGGAGGCCCGACGGAGGATCTTGGCGGCCATCGTCCAGCGCTATGGAAGGGAGCAATTTCGCGCCGAGTTACTCGAAGCCTATGGTGGTCGCTGTGCTGTCACAGGATGCAATGCGCAATGGGCTCTCGAAGCGGCCCATATCAAACCGTACAACGGGCCGAAGACTGATTACGTGTCGAATGGCCTGTTGCTACGCGGAGATATTCACACGTTATTCGACCTGAACCTTCTTGGGATCGAGCCTGACTCGTGGAAAATCGACCTTGCCCCCTGTCTGCTTGGTTCGTCATACGAAAAGTACAACGGGCGGGTGCTCCGTAAGCCGAGGTGCGAAAGCAAGCGGCCCGACAAACAGGCGGTAACGCAGAGATGGAAAGAATTTCAAAAGGCAGTTGGCGATAGCCACGGATAAACATGAATTTGCGTGTTAATTAGCAAAAATCCGGAGGCCGGCTGGAAGGCAGTCGCTGGGACCGTTAGTGCGCCTACTTTACCCCACATCCCCCAGCTCCAGCGCCTCACCATACCGCTTCAGCACTTGCCGTTTGAGACGTTCGTAGGCGGGGTTTTGCAGGTCGGGGTCGGACTGGACGAGGGCGATGGCGTCTTGGCGGGCTTCTTCCACGATGGGGGCGTCGCGGAGCATGTCGGCGATGCGCAAGGGGGGGAGGCCGTGCTGGCGGGTGCCGAAGAGGTCGCCGGGGCCGCGGAGCTCGAAGTCGATTTCGGCCAGGCTGAAGCCGTCGGTTGTTTTGGTGAACGCGTCCAGCCGTTTCGCTCCGTCGTCGGTCTGCGGGATGGCGAACACGCACGCGAAGCCGGGGTGGCTGCCGCGGCTGATGCGTCCGCGGAGCTGGTGGAGTTGGGCGAGGCCGAAGCGCTCGCCCCCTTCGATGGTCATGAGGGTGGCATTGGGGATGTCCACGCCGACCTCGATGACGCTGGTGGCGACCAGGACCTGCGTGCGGCCGCTGCGGAAGGCTTCCATCACCGCTTCCTTCTCCGCCGGGGTCATCCGCCCGTGGATCATGCCGAGCCGGTAGTTGGCGAGCTCGCCGCGGGAGAGGATGTCGAAGGTTTGCTGCACGTTGGCGGCGTCGAGCCCTTCGGCCTCCTCGACGAGCGGGGCGATGACGTAACCCTGCCGCCCTTCGTCCAGCTTTTTGCGGTAGAACTTCCACCACCGCTCCCGCTGCCCTTCGTTGGCCCAGTAGGTGTTGATTTTCTGGCGGCCCGGCGGCGGCTCGTCGAGCGTGGAGACGTCGAGGTCGCCGAAGAGGGTCATCGTCATGGTGCGGGGGATGGGGGTGGCGGTCATGACCAGGTAATGCGGGTCGATCCCCGCCTTTTTGAGCGCCGCCCGCTGCCGCACGCCGAACTTGTGCTGCTCGTCGATGATGACCAGGCCGAGCTTCTTGAACTCGACGCCGCTCTTGGCGACGGCATGCGTGACCGCGTGGGTGCCGACGACGATGTCGATCTCGCCGGCGGCGATTTGGGCGAGGATTTCCTTCCGCTCGCTTTGTGTTTGGGAACCCGTAAGGGTGCCGATGCGGACCTTGCTGGCCGCGAGCGCTTTGGAGAGCGTTTGCACATGCTGCCTGGCCAGGACTTCCGTCGGAGCCATCAGGGCCGCCTGCTGGCCATGAGCCACCGCGAGGAGCATGGCGTACATGGCGACGACGGTTTTTCCGCTGCCAACGTCCCCTTGCAACAGGCGGTTCATCGGATGCTCGCGCCCCATGTCGGCGGCGATTTCGTCAATGGCCTTTCGTTGCGACTTGGTGAGCTCAAACGGAAAGAGCCGCGTGATGCGGGCGTCGATCTTGGCGCTCGTCGGCATCACCGGGGCGTGGCGGAGATGCTGCATCCGCCATTTGCGGATGGCGAGGGCGAGCTGCAGGACGAGCAGCTCCTGGTAGATAAAACGGCGGCGGGCCTGGTCCCGGGCGGAGGGATCGGTGGGGAAGTGGATTTGCGGCAGGGCGGCTTTGATGGGCCAGAGGTTGTGGGTGTCGAGGAAATCGTCGGGGAAGACTTCGTCCACGAACTGCGTGTAGGTTTCGACCACGCCTTGCACGACTCGCCGCATCTGCGTCTGGTTGATGCTTTCCGTCAGCGAGTAGACCGGCAGGATGCGTCCGCTGGGGGCGTCTTCGTCGTCCGCCAGGAATTCGACCTGGGGGTGGGCCATTTCCCAGCGGATGCCCTGGAGCTTCGTCTCGCCACAGAGCATCACGCGGCGTCCGCGGACCAGCTTCTGCAACATCCAGGGCTGGTTGTACCAAATAGCCCGCAGGTATTTTGTCCCCTGGCGGAGCAACATGCCGAGGATGGATTTGCCGGGGCCGGTGTTCCGCAGGTCCACCTCGTCAATCACGCCGACTACGCTCGCCAGGATCCCTTCTTCAAGCTGGTCCACCTCCCGCAGCTCGCTCATGTCCTGATAGGCCCGCGGGAAGTGGAACAGGATGTCCGCGACGTAATGCAAATCCAGCCGGGCAAACGCCTCCTGCCGCTGCGGGCCGACCCCCTTCACGCACTGAGCCGGCGTTGTGAGCATCTCAGCTGGCGACTTTTGCGGCGGCAGAGCCTGCTGCGTAAGCGGCTGAGGGGAGGCGGTGGAAGAAGAGGCCGGGGACATGGGAGCATTGTAAACGGGTTGCCGGGAAACTATACAAATCATACATTTGTATAGATTGAGAAGCAAGCTAGGCACACCCAGTGTTCACGGCTTTGCGCCCTTTCCCAAATCCATCGTCCCTCCCGGCGCCAAGATGCCGCCAGGGTCAAACACTCCGCCGGTGAGCCGTTGCCAGGGTTCCCCAAGGGCTTCCGTCGCGCCGGGAATCTTGCTAACACGAAGCTGCTCCTGCATCAGCCGCGACTGCTCGGCGATCCAAAGGCCGACGACTTCGGCAAACTCTGGGTCGGTCCCCATATCCTCCGGCTGGGCGTCGAGATCTTCGATCCGCTGGCCTAGTTTTTCGGCTCGCTCGACCAGGGTCCGAAACATCGGTGCCGCCGCCTGAGCCGTTGACTTGTCCTGGACAGTCTCCAGAAGGTCCGCGAGTTCCTTGGTGGCCGACGTCATTTGCTGGATCAGCGACTGTTTCGCGGCAAAGGAACCACCGCAGCCGACGAGAAAGACGCAGAGCGAGAAAACGAGAAAATGAAATCGCGACATTACTGCCTCGCAAAGATCAATGCCGGAGTTGAACCACGAAGGCTCGAAGTCACGAAGAAAGCGAGGCCAGGGTTTCTCTGCCTCTCCACTTTGTACCTTCGAGACTTTGTGCTTATCACTCCTCCTGTGTTATTATTCTGTCCCCCATTATCCTGTCACCTCTTCGGCTATCTTATCATCAAACGGGTTGTCGCATTCGGTTTGAGTTTTTTGTCTGGGCCAAAGTAACAAGTAATCCCCATGTCCACCGACCATAAGTTTCAAGTCAACCTGCGGGGAGTGATCGACCTCCTCTCCGACCATCTCTATAGCGGACCGCAGGTCTATCTGCGGGAGCTGCTGCAGAACGGGGTCGATGCCATCGTGGCCCGGCGGAAGCTGGAGCCGGGGCATGTGGGCACCGTGCTGCTCGAAGTATTGCCTGCCGGAAAGAAGTCTCCGCCGACGTTGATGGTGCAGGATGACGGCATCGGTCTGACCGAAGCGGAAGTCCATGAGTTCCTGGCGACTATCGGCCAGTCCAGTAAGCGAGAAGCCCTGAACCGGGATGACTTTATCGGCCAGTTCGGTATCGGCTTGCTTTCCGGGTTTGTCGTCTCGGAAGAAATCGTGGTCGTGACTCGTTCCGCCAAACCCGGCAGCCCGACGATTGAATGGCGGGGCCGCTCCGACGGGACGTACCGCATCCGCACGATTGATGTCGATGCGGCTCCGGGGACGCAGGTCTATTTGCGTGCCAAGGAAGGCTCCGAGGAATTCTTCACGCCGGAATACGTCCGCGACACAGCCACCCACTACGGATCGCTGCTGCCGATGCCGATAACCGTCGCTGCCGGCAAGGAAAAATGGAAAATCAACCAGAGGCCGCCGTGGGATGACGGCGAATTCTCCGGCGACATGCGGCGGGACCGGCTGCTGGAGTATGGCAAGGAAATGTTCGATATCGATTTCCTCGACGCCATCGAGCTTCGCTCCCCCGCCGGCGGCGTTCAAGGGGTTGCGTTTGTATTGCCGCACGCGGCCACGATCACGGCTCGGCACGGTCACCGCGTCTATCTCAAAAACATGCTCCTTTCGGAATCGGCTGATAACCTGCTGCCGGAGTGGGCCTTTTTTGTGAAGTGCGTCGTGAATTCCACGCAGCTCCGGCCGAACGCCGCCCGCGAGTCGTTTTACGAGGACAGCCGCCTGGTCGCCACGCGGGAAGAGCTCGGCTCCTGCCTCAAGGCTCATCTGATTCAGCTTTCGAAAGAAAACAAGGACCGGCTGAACCTCATCATCGGCTGCCACTACCTGCCGATTAAGGCCCTGGCGGTGGAGGACGACGAGTTTTACAAGTTGTTCATCGACTGGCTGCCGTTTGAGACCACGCTGGGTCAGATGACGCTCGGCGAATATCGGCAACGCGAGAAAAACACCATCCGCTATGTGCCGTCGCGCGACCAGTTCCGGCAAATCGCCGGTGTGGCGGCGGCCCAGAAGGTCTGCATCATCAACGCGGCCTACACCTACGACACCGACCTGCTGGAAAAACTCCCGGACGCCTTCGCCCGCTGCCACGTGAAGCGGGTGGACGTGAACGACCTGGCCCGCAACTTCGACGAGCTGACGCTGGAGGAGCGAGAGGAAGTCTTTGACTTCCTCCGCCTGGCCGACGTCGTGCTACAGCCGTACCGCTGCGGAGCCGACCTGCGGAAATTCGAGCCGGCGGAGCTGCCGACGCTGTACACCGCCAACGACGCGGCCACGTTCCTCCGCAGCGTCGAGCAATCGAAAGAAGTCGCCGACGACCTCTGGTCCGGCATCCTCGACGGCGTTGCCGCCGAACCCGCCGCGGGAGCCTTCGCGCAGCTCTGTCTCAACTACAGCAACCCGCTCATCCAGCGGCTCGTCCAGATCAAGAACAAGCCCCTCATCCGCCGGGCAGTGGAGATGCTCTACGTCCAGGCTCTACTGCTCGGGCACTATCCCCTCAAGGCCCAGGAAATGTCCGCCTTGAGCGACGGCCTGCTCGGGCTGATTGAATTGGGCCTCGCGGCGACGGAGAAGAGGAAGCCGGAGAAGAAGCCATGAGCCGCAAGCAACTAGATGCCCTGTGGAGCGAAGCACGCGACTTGGACGATTCTCCGATCAAAGTTGCTATCTTGGAAAAAGCCGTCCGAATGGCGGACTCGCTCGGAAACCTGGACGAAGGATACCGGCTCCGGGAGGAGTTAGTTGCCGCGGCAACTTTAAGCGACCAACGCGGCCGGGCGCAAGTCGCTTTCGCCTGGTGCCTCGCTCAGAGCGACAAGGATCCCGAGCGATTTCCCGAACATGGGCTTTTGTGGGAATACAACTACTGGATTCTAAACACCATCACGGACTTTCCCAACATTCCGCTCGAGAAAATCCGCGCTCTGCAAGACGACTTGGAGAACCGCTTGCGGCGAGGAGGATACGGCCTGAAATCGTATTACGATCTTCGCATCAACAATGCTAAAGACATGGGATGTCTCGCCGAAAGGGACAAGTTCAACAAGCTATGGCGGCAGGCGAAGGACGACAAAATATCCGACTGCCGCGCCTGCAAGCAAGATCGATGGGTGAATGTGTACTTAGATGAAAGAAATTACCCAAAAGTCATCGACGCTGCCCGCCCGATTCTCTCTGGCAACGTGGCGTGTGATCGGGTTCCCCATGACACTTACGGAAGTCTCATAGAAGCGTATTGGGCTCTACGAAAGAAGGGCAAGGCCGAGGAAATGTTTTGTCGCGGCTACCGGCTTGTCGGCGGCGATCGGAATTGTCCCCTAATCATCAGCAGGCTTCTCAATTATCTGGTCCGCATCTGCGACATTCGCCGCGGACTGAATCTAATTGAGCGACATTTGCCTTGCGTTGCCAGCCTCAATAATTCAGATGCACGGGCGTGTTTCTTCTCCCGAATCGCCAATTTCTTTGAGCGGCTGGCCATCGACCGTCCTCAGTCCCGGAAGGTACGGATTCCGCGAGTTCTGCCGATTCACAATGACGAAGGTCACTACACTCCGGCTGCTCTGGCGGCCTGGTTTCGCGAAGAATCGGAAAAGATTGCGGCCCTGTTCGATGTCCGCAATGGTAACAATTATTTTTCATGGCAACTGGCACGTACTCGGGCGGATGTCCTTGGCCTGGCGTATCCCGATTACGAAGAACCACAGCCGCCACAGCCTGCTTCTAAAGATAAGAAAGGACAATCCCGTTTCGCATCGGTGCGCATGAAAAGGGGGTCAACCGAGAAGAAGCCGGAGAAGAAGTCATGAGCCGCGAACAACTCGACGAACTGCAAGGCGAGGCGTGGGGGCTGGAAGCTTCCCCCGCGAAGGTTGCCATCCTGGAGCAGGCAGTGCAACTGGCGGATTCGCTGCAGGACCTGAGTGAGGCTTACGATGTGCGGCAGCAACTGATTGAAGCGGCCACCTTCAGCGGGATGGAGGACCGGGCTCTCGTCGCGTTTTCCTGGTGCCTGGCCCGGAGCGACAAAGAGCCGGATCGCTTTCCGGAGGACGACTTGCTCTGGAAGTACAAATGGATCCTGGCCGGCGTTACGGACTATCCCGCCATCCCGCTGGCGAAGATTCACGCCATGGAAGACGACTTCGAGCGCCGCCTGAGGCGAAATGGCTATGGGCTGCGATCTCTCTATAAGCTGCGGATGGACAACGCCAACGACCTGGGTTTTCTCGAGGCGGGCAAGGAGTTTGAGGCCAAGTGGCGGAAGGCCCGCCGCGATGGCATGGTGGATTGCCACGCCTGCGAGGTGGATGCCGAGGTCAGTCGGTGCGTGGGCCGCGGCGAATATGCGCTGGCGATCAAGACGGCCCGTCCGATCATGAGCGGCAAAATCGCCTGCCACACCGTTCCCCAGCGGACGTATGCCGACATCATCATCGCGGAACTGTCGCGGGGTCGAGTGGAGAAAGCCGGAGAGGCGTTTGAAACAGGCTACCCGCAGGTAGCGGGCAATCCTGATTTTCTCTCTACCGTCGGCTGGCATCTCTGCTACCTCATTCGCGCGCTGGATATTCCTCGCGGACTACGGCTAATTGAGCGGCATCTTCCGTGGGCCAGCCAGAGCAATAATCCGTCCGAGCGGATGGCCTTCTATTCGCGGGTGGGAACATTCTTCGAGAAGCTCAGCCAGGAGCGCCCCAAGCCGCGGAAGGTCCGCATTCCAAAGGCGCTGACGATTCAGAACGATGAGGACCGCTATGCTCCTGCGGACCTGGCGGCATGGTTTTCTGCTGAAGCCGCCAAACTTGCCGCCCGCTTCGATGCCCGTAACGGAAACAAGTACACGTCCTGGGATTTGGCCGATACTCGGGCGCTGGCTCTTGGTTTGGAGCGGCCGGATTATGAGGAGTAATTCTCGCCCCAACTTTACACGGCTTTCCACCCCGCCGCTTCCTCGCCATCCAGCCGCAGCGTAAGGCACTTGGCACTGCCGCCAGCTTTGACGAATTCCGAAAGCGGTGTCTCGATGGGGGTGAAGCCGCGGGTGGCAAGATCGCGATGGAGATTCGGACAGCCGCTGTTGGTAACGACAGTGCTGCCGACGACGACGGCGTTGCAAGCGAAGGAATGGGCTTCTTCGGCCGCGACAGGGATGAGTTCCGGGACGAATTCCTTCAGCACGGTGCGGCCGTAATCGTCGAACGCACCGGGAAAATAGATAGCCTTGCCGGGTGCGAGCGGGCAAAAGCAAGTATCGAGGTGATAATAATGCCCGTCCACCAACTCCAGCGGAATGACGCGCGAATCCGTGAGTTGGCCGACGAGTTGCTGGGCATGGATGTCGCTGCGGATGCGATAGCCGGCAATCAGCGTGTCGCCGCAATACAACGCATCCCCCGCCCCTTCAAAAAACCGCCCCGCCGGCAGCCGCTCGACTTGAAATCCGTTCGCTTCCAACCACGCCGCACAAATCGGCTCTTCCCCCTGCCGCTGTTCATGGCGAAAGTGCGACAGAATCGCCCGCTGTTTGTAAATCATCGCCGCATTTGCCGTGAAGACGAGGTCCGGCAATCCCGGCTGCGGCATGAGCAGCGACACCTTCACGCCCAGTCCCTTCAGAATCTCCACCAGCGCTTGCCACTGCCTGGCCGCAAGTTCCCGGTCCGCCTGCCGGCTGCGGCTCATCCAGGGATTGATTTCGTACTCAATCCCGTAGAAATCCGGCGGACACATGAGGATGTGAGGCATGGTCGTAGCGATACGCGGCCTCGCGTGTCGGCTTGGTATCGAAGCAGCAGCCTACACGCGAGGCCGCGTGTGGCTACGTGAAGTATACTCCGCCCTCTTTTCGCGGAAAAACTCGTGTTGACCCGCGAGGCTTCCTGCTTACAATCTGGCTCGTGCGTTGGAGAGCACTGTGCTATGTACGGCACACTATCGACATTGGGAGCCTGAATTTCCCCAGAAAATCAGGCCGCCGGGTCGGTGGCAAGGATGCCGCTAGTAGGGATTTTCTTAAACGGAGTTGGGCAGGCTGGAAGCCTACCCCACATTAAATCCCGCTAGCAGCTAAAATACTCCGGCTGTGGCCGCGCCTTTCCCGCGGGCCCACTTGCCACGCAGGAGTTGACCGTGAATTTCGGCGACGCCAAAGAGCAGATCCGCCAGAAGGTCGACATCGTCGATCTCGTCGGCAGCAGCATCCCGCTGCGCCGCGCGGGGCGGAACTACGCCGGCCTCTGCCCCTGGCACGCCGACAGCAAGCCCAGCCTGAACGTCAACCCCGAGCGGCAAACCTGGAAGTGCTGGGTCTGCGATATCGGCGGCGACATTTTTAGCTTCGTGATGCAGCGGGAAGGGTGCGACTTTGTCCAGGCCCTCAAGATGCTGGCCGAGCGGGCCGGCATCAACCTCGACGAAGGCCACAAAAAGAAGATTGAGCCCGGCAGCCCCGACGACAAGAACACGCTCTACCAGTGCTGTGACTGGGCCGCCAAGCAGTTTCACGAATACTTGCTTCGCAGCGAAGCGGCTGAAGTCGCTCGAAACTACATCGAAGAGCGGGCCATCACGCCGGCAAGCGTGGAGAAGTTCAAAATTGGCTTTGCCGCGGATCAGTGGACGTGGCTCATCGACCGAGCACGCACGACGCCCTACTCGCCGGCCGTGCTGGAGGCGTGCGGACTGGTGGGAAACAAGGACGGCCGGTTTTTTGACTTCTTCAAGGGCCGCGTCATGTTCCCCATTCGGGACACGCAAGGCCGCACGATTGCCTTCGGTGGACGAGTGCTGCCGCAATTGGCCGACGGCAAGGGTGGCAAGTACATCAACACGCGGGAGACGAAGCTCTTCTCCAAGAGCGAGCAGTTGTACGCTCTCGATATCGTCCGGAATGCGATTACGAAGTCCCGGTCGATTACGGTCGTCGAAGGCTACACCGACGTCATCATGTGCCATCAGTACGGCGTGGATGACGTCGTCGCCGTGCTCGGGACGGCCCTCACCGAACGCCATTTGCCGCTCATCCGGCGATTCGCGGATCGCGTCAACTTGGTGCTCGACGGAGATGCCGCGGGCCAGAACAGGACCAACGACATCCTGGAGCTCTTCGTCGCCGCCAATATGGACCTGCGGATTCTCACGCTTCCCGACGAGTTCGACCCCGCCGAATTCCTGGTCGAACGGGGCGGAGAAGCGTTCCGCGAGCTTATGGACGGCGCAGTCGACGCCCTGGAGCACAAAATCCGCGTCGCCACCCGTGGCATCGATTTGGTCCGCGAATCCCACAAAGCAAACCAGGCACTGGAAGAGATTCTCGCCACGCTTTCTCGCGGTCTGCCGCCGGGAACGCTCGATGCTTCGGCGCTCCGCGCCAATCAGTTGCTCTCGCGTCTGGCTCGCGAATTCCGATTGGAGATTGCGGACGTGCGGGAGCGGTTCATGCAGTTGCGAAAGAACGTAGCGGCGAAGTCGCCTGGCAGACCTGTGGCGGCGGATGGGATGCATGCGACGGAGAGGACGTATAAGTTGGTCGAGCTTTCGCCCCGCGAGTGCGAGCTGCTCGAGCTGTTTGTCTTGCATCCGGAACTGGCCCCGACCGCGCTGTCCGAAATCGCCGAAGACGACCTGGCCGCCGAGGCAGCCAAGCTCCTGTTCCGCGCCTATCGCCAGCTTGAAGAAGCCGGCGAGTCTCTCGATTTTCAAGTCGTCCTGGCTCAGGTCGAAGAGCCGAGCCTCAAGAATCTTCTGGTGCAGCTTGATGACGTCGCCACCAAAAAGCAGGTCAAAGTGAATTTGGATCCTGCTTCCCGCATGCGCAGCGTCATCAGCAAGTTCCAGCAACATCACGTCCAGCGACAGCTACGGGATACCGAAGCGAAGCTGGAGCAGAATCACTTTAACCCCGAGGAGGAAGTTGACGTTTTGAAGAGCATGATAGCGGCCCAGCGCCGCCAGCAGGGAATCATCGCGCCCACGGAGGGGTAGAATCCTAGCTGATGAAATGACCCGTTAGACCCAAACGCTAGTTCAAGGAGGAACGACCCGTGACATTTCCCGCATCCGAATTGCAGACGCTCGTCGCCAAGGGACGCACCCAAGGCTTTTTGACCTACGACGACGTCAACGACTATCTTCCCGACGAAGACGTCAATCCTGAGAAGCTCGACAACCTGCTGGTTGCCCTCGAGGAGAAGGGGATTGAGCTGTTCGACAAGGCTCCCGGCCACATCGCGCCCAAGCCGCTCCCCAAAGAGGACGACGGGCCGGTGCTCCTCAAGTTTGAGGACATCGCCAAGAAGCTTAACAGCGACCCGATCCGACTGTACCTTTCCCAAATGGCGGAGATCCCGCTGCTGTCGCGAGCCGAGGAAATCTCGCTGGCCAAGAAGATCGAAGTCACCCGCAAGCGGTTCCGCCGTACGCTCCTCTCTTGCGATTACGCTATGCGGGCCACGGTGGCCTTGCTGACGCAGGTCTACAAAGGAGAGTTGCCGTTCGACCGGACCATCAAGGTCTCGCTCACGGAGCAGCTCACGAAAGAGCAGATCATGGCCCGAATGCCGCACAACCTGCGGACCATCGAGCACCTGCTGGATTCCAACCGGCGGGACTTTGCGAAGCTGATCAGGAAATCCGCTTCCCGCGAGGAGAAGCTGGCGGCCCGCAAGACCTTCCTCCGCCGTCGGCGTAAATGCCTGCAACTGGTGGAAGAGCTTTCGCTTCGCACGCGCCGCGTGCATCCGCTGATGAAGCAGCTCGAGGACCTGTCGCGGCGGATGGACTTCATCGTCTCACGCCTGGAAGTGATTCGCGGCAACGACGACTGCCGCCGCGAGCGGAGCCGTCTCCGCCATGAGCTGCATGACCTGATGATGATGACCCTGGAGAGCCCGCGCAGCCTCCGCCAGCGCTGCCGGAGCGCCCGCAGCCAGTCCAGCGAATATGAGATTGCCAAGCGGAACCTCTCCAGCGGCAATCTACGCCTCGTCGTCTCCATCGCCAAAAAGTATCGCAACCGCGGGCTGACGTTCCTGGACCTCATTCAGGAAGGGAACACCGGCCTGATGCGGGCGGTGGACAAATACGAGTATCGCCGCGGCTTCAAGTTCAGCACGTACGCCACCTGGTGGATTCGCCAGGCGATCACGCGGGCCATCGCCGACCAGGCCCGGACCATCCGCATCCCGGTCCACATGATCGACGTGCTTTCCAAGCTGCGCAACATCCAAAAGAGGCTCTTGCAGGATTTGGGAAGGGAGCCGACAACGGAGGAGATCGCCACGCAGATCGACCTGCCGCTGGAAGAGGTCCGCCGCGTGCTGGACATTGGCCGGCACCCGGTCAGTCTCGACCGACCGGTGGGAGAGAGCGAGGACTGCAGCTTTGGCGAATTCCTGGAGGACAGCTCCAGCGACAACCCAGTTCATTGTGCCAACAATGTCATTCTGCGGCAGAAGATCGACAGCCTGCTCAAGACGCTCACCTGGCGGGAGCGGGAGATTATTCGCCTCCGCTACGGCCTGTGCGACGGCTACACCTACACGCTGGAGGAGGTCGGCCGCATCTTCAAGGTCACCCGCGAGCGCGTGCGGCAGATCGAAGCCAAAGCCGTCCGCAAGCTGCAGCACCCCATCCGCTCGCAGCACCTGGAAGGCTTCCTGCGGCATCTGCCGGCCGAAGCGGCGTAGCGGAACGAAAGAGCGGCAACAACAAATCTCAAGCCGCTGGCTTCCGGGCCGGCGGCTTTTTTTGTTACACTATTGGATATGGCCGCACTCACCGACTCGCTTCGCACTCTGCACCGCATCCACCGCCAGCTTTCCGACTTGCAGGACCGCCTGCAGCGCGGGCCGCGGCAGGCGAAGGTGGCGGATGTCGCCGTGAAGAAGTCCGAAGGGGAACTCGCGGCAGCGAAGGACGCGCACCGCCAGGCGAAGATGGCGTCCGATGAGAAGCACCTCCAACTCAAACAGCGCGAAGCCCGGCTGCACGACCTGCAGGGGAAGCTCAACGCCGCCAACAACAACAAGGAATACCAGCTCCTCAAGGACCAGATTGCGGCGGACAAGCAGGCCAACAGCGTTCTGGCCGACGAGATCCTGGAAGCGATGGAGCGGATCGATCAACTCCATGCCGCCATCAAGGTGGCTGATGAGAACCTGGCGAAGACCAAGGAAGAATTCAATAAGCTCCGCAAGCGAGTAGACGAGCAGCAGCAGGGACTCGAATCCGAGCTGGCCCGCGTTCAGGCCGAGCTCTCGGTTGCCGAAGCGGAGGTTCCGGAACTATTCAAGGACGACTATCTCCGTCTCGCCCGCGCTATGGGAGCCGACTGCATGGCCCCGGTCGATGGCGAAAGCTGCGGGGGCTGCTTCACCATTCTCTCGCCCCAAGTCCACGATCTGATCCGCCGCGACAAACCTGTCTTCTGTAAGAGTTGCGGACGGCTGCTGTATCTGCCGGAATAGAATGGCTTCAAGAAATCATCTGGTCATATTCGGCATGAGTTCCGATCCAGAACCAGACGATGCCATTCGAGCCGTCCATTCCCAGAGCTCGATAGTGAGCGCCCACCCGCACCGACCAGAGCTGCTTGGTTTTGCCGACCTTCTTGAGGCGGAGCGACGGATGGTGCGGGTCCGTCTTGAGGAGTTGATAATTCTTGTCTGCCAAACCTCGAATTTCGGGCGGCAGGTTCTGATAATGCTGCCAGAATCGCGGCAACGTAAAGTGGTTCATAGCGGCCGCGCCAGGCCTGCTGCGATTTCCTTCTCAACTTCTCCCATCACGTTATTCAGCCGTCCTGCCTCCAGGTCTCGCTCAATTTGTTCGTCCCACAGCCGAGCGTGATGTTCCGACAACCATTCGAGAAGCTGCGAAACCTCCGTCGGAGGCAATCGGGTGATTTCGGTTTCGATTTCCTTAATGCTCATAGTCTAATTATACACCATTTGAAGGAACATTCTCCAGCCCGAAACGTCGTCCACGGTTCCGCCCATTCCCCCATTCTCCTTCACCGAATAAGATCAGTCCCTTTCCCATCCCTTGAATCGAACGAAGCACAATGTCCAAAAGCCTGAAAATTGCAGTGATTGGCGGCGATGGCACGGGGCCTGAAGTCACCGCCGAAGCTTTGAAGGTGCTGGCGGCCGTGGCCAAGCTCGAGAAATTCACGTATGAGACCACGCCGTTCGACTGGGGTGGCGAACGATACCTGAAGACAGGCGAAACGCTTCCGCTTGGGGGGGCACAGGAGCTCCAGAAGTTCGATGCCATCTATCTCGGAGCCGTCGGTCATCCGGATGTGAAACCGGGGATCCTGGAGAAGGGGCTGCTGCTGGAGTTGCGGTTTCAGCTTGACCAGTACATCAACCTGCGGCCCGTGAAGCTCTTTCCCGGTGTGGAGTGCCCGCTGGTTGGCAAGGGTCCCAAGGAGATCGATTTCGTCGTCGTCCGCGAGAACACCGAGGACATGTATGCCGGAATCGGCGGGTTTCTGAAGAAGCACACGGCGGATGAAGTGGCGACGCAGACGGCTGTTTATACGCGAAAGGGTTGCGAGCGGTGCATCCGCTGGGCGTTTGAGTTCACCCGCAAGCGGGACAACCCCAAGGGAAAGAAGCTGACGCTCGTCGCCAAGACGAACGTGTTGACCTTTGGGCACGACCTGTGGGACCGCACTTTCCGCGAGGTTGCCAAGGAATATTCCGACGTGCAGGCCGACTATAACCACGTCGATGCCTGCTGCATGTGGATGGTGAAGACCCCGGAGTATTACGACGTGATTGTCACCACCAACATGTTCGGCGACATCATCACGGACCTGGGGGCCATGATTCAGGGGGGCCTCGGCGTCGCCGCCGGCGGCAACATCAACCCGGACAAAGGGGGCGTGAGCATGTTCGAGCCGATGGGAGGGAGCGCCCCCAAGTACACCGGCCTGAATGTCATCAACCCCATCGCCGCCATCGGGGCCATGGCCATGCTGCTGGAGCACACCGGCCAGCCCGCCGCCGGCGCCCGCATCATGAAAGCCGTGCAGCAGGTGACCGGGACCAAGATGAAAAGCCAGGCGGCTGGAAAAATGGGATTTGGGACGAAAGAGGTGGGAGACCTGGTGATCGCGGCGTTATAATAGCAGCGGGGCTGGGGGGGGATTGTTCGTGCCCAGGAGTGCAGCCGATGAGCTTCTCCATTTACTACTCCGCGCGCCGGCCCACGGCGCTTTCCGACAACGAGCAAGTTGAAATCGACAAGGTACTGGCCCGCTACTGCGTCGATTCCCGGGTCAAGCGGTTTGCCGAAACGGGAGAGGGCCTCAACTGGAAGCCCTTTGGCATTGCTGCCAGCAGCGACTCCTCAGCCGGCGACGTGGTCTTCGAAGGCTCCACCCCGCTGCCAGACAATACGGAGGAGGCATTTTCTCAGGGCGTCGTCCACTGGTGCAACGCTCTCTCCGCCCTCCGCCGCATCATTCACAAAGCGATGTGGTCCGTGCGGGTGGAAGACCAGGAGATTGCCTGGGACTATCAGCATGACCGGTATGATCCGGCCAAGTAACTTACACTGCCCATCGACTAGTTTCAGGAAGAACCATGCTCAATAAACTCTTCTCCCTCTCCGGCCGCACCGCTCTCGTTACCGGGGGCAGCAAAGGCATCGGCAAGGCGATGGCCAGAGCGTTCGCGGAGGCGGGGGCCAACATTGCCATTAGCGCCCGCCATGCAGACGAACTGAAAAAAGCGAAGGCGGAGATTGCCGATGGAATGAGCGTGAAGGTGGAGTACTTCGTTGCCGACATGACCCAGCGCGACCAAGTGAAGAAGCTGGCGAAGGATGTGCTGGCAAAGCTCGGTCGCGTCGACGTGCTGGTCAACAATGCAGGCAGCAATAAGCCGCAGACCCTGGTGGATACCACAGAAGAAGCCTGGGACGAGATTCTGGAACTCAACCTTTCGAGTTGTTATTTGCTGTCGCACCTGCTCGTGCCGGGGATGATTGAGCGGAAGTGGGGGCGGATCATTCACACTTCCAGCATCATGGCGATGGCTTCGAATCCCGCTCGCGGGCTGTATTCAGCGACGAAAGCGGCCCTGATTGGAATGGCGCGGGCGCACGCGCTGGAACTGGGGCCGCACGGCGTGACCGTGAATTGCCTTGCCCCCGGACCGGTTGCCACCGACTTGCCGATGAACATTCTCACGGACGAGCAGAAAAGGTCCTTCGCGGAGCGAACGGCTGTGAAGCGCTGGGGCCAGCCCATCGACATGGTCGGCCCGGCTTTGCTGCTCGCGACCGACGCAGGCGCGTTTATCACCGGCAATGTGATCGTGGCGGATGGCGGCCTGCTCTGTCGCACGTTCTGATTCTCGTCGAGCCCGCTCTTAGCGGTACTTGCGATCCGTCTCGCTCTTCAGCATTGCCTGATGGGCGTGGATGGCGTACTGCCTGGGGTTTTTCTCAAACAGGTCGCGGGATTCAGGCGTGGCGAAGAAATACATCTCGCTGCGACCGCCGTTCGGGAGAGAGACGCCAAAGTTACGGCTCCCATCCACGAGTTGGCCGCGCTCGGCAAAGATGACCGGGTCGGCACCGGAAAGGATGGGGCTGTAAGCATCCGGGTCCGCCAGAAATCTTTGCTGCTCGGCGGCGGAGACGAAAAGGTAGGTCCTTCCGCGATGGACAGCGCCGTACTGCCTGTCACCCTTCCTCCATTTGCCGCCTTCCCGCAGCGTCACTGGGCAGTACCCCTCCAGACCGATCGGCGGGGCGTCCTTTACCGGAATGAAGTGATTGCGAATCGGCTGCCGGGCGGTGATGTCCCCAGGATCCTGGAAATTGGCCCGCTGCATCGACGGCGAAGAGGGCCGCGCGGAGTTGCCGCCTTGCGGAGCATAACCCGGCACGGCGACAGGCTGGGCCGGAGGCTGCTGCTGTTGCGAGCCGTAGGGACCAATCTGGGGCTGGGCGGTGGAGGCAGCACCTCCGCTGCCGCCATAGACCGTCTGCTCCTCCGGCTGCTGCATTCCCGGAATTTGCGACTGAGCCTGTTCGGCCACAGCGCCGCGCTGGGCGTAGCGATTGTCGCCGCCACCATTCCGAGCGACGTATTGGTTCTGCACGTTTTGCTGTTGGACTTGCGGCTGCTGTTCAGCGCCGGTTTGATACTGCTGCAAGGCGTAGGGGGTCTCGCGGTCACGCACGGACGCCTGGCGAGCGCCTCCCACGAGGGTCTGAATCGCCATCTGATCCAGCAGGGTCACATAGTCCGCCGGCGACTGGCTCGTCAAATCGCGATGGAATTCCTGCCCCGCGTCGGAGAGAAAAACATCCGTGGGTACGCCCTGGATGCCATAGCGGGCCGCAATTTTTTGTTCCTTCTCCGCATTGATCTTCACCGGCACGTAATTCTTCATCACCGCCTGCACCACCAGCGGCTGAGGAAAAACTTTCTGCTCGACCGTCTTGCACGGGGCGCAGGCGTCGCCGTAAAAGTGGACCAGGACCAGCTTCTTCTCCGCCTTGGCCTGCTTCACGGCCTTGGCGATATCGGTTTGCCAGGTTATTTGCTCCTGGGCAAAGGCTGGTCCCGCGACGAAAACCAAGGCCACCCAAATCCAATTCGCTCGAAGCCCCATAAATCCCTCCTGGCATATCCGGCAGCCGGAAATCATTTCGGCATACGATCCATCTTTCGTATCGGAAGGCGGAGGTAAGCGATTGCAGCGAAAGTAGCGGTTGTAGGGGTCAAATGAGAGAAAATCGCCTTTCGACCGGCAACTGGCGAGCGAAAAATGATCCCCTGCAAGGCCACATTTCCCCGCGAGTGGCCGATTTTGCCGGTTTTTTCCTAATTTCCAGCCCCAAAGCGAATTGCCAGCTTGACAAAAGGGTTGCCGTCGATAAGATTCACGGTAGTTTGACTTCTGTCGATGTAAGCGTTCCTCTCCCGTGCATGTTAAGGCGGGGCGACCTGGGTGAGTGGGATAAGTTCCGCTCCCCACAGGAACAGACGCTTCTCTGTATCTTGCCGTGCATTCGCTAGCCAGCGGGTGCGGCACCTTGCTTTCAAAGGATATAGCTGGGGAGCAGATTTTTCCCTCGCAAGCGAAAGCCGGGATTCGTTGAGAGCAGGAGGCGGAGTAACGCACAGGCATTTGCCGGAACAAAGCTTGCCACGAGGCGCGGCGCTGTCGCAAAGCAGCAGGTTGTCGTCGCATGGCAGTTCGCTGGATGGGGTGTTGGGGCTTCGCGGCCGTTTGGCCTGCTTCCCGCCCCGGTCTTTTTGAACAACCGGTCCTTACTACAGCCGGTCTTTAGTACATCAGCCATGATCCCGCTTTGGCAATGACTCTTCGCCGCTGGGCTGTCCGCGGCCATTCGCCAGGCAATCGGTCCATGGAGCCGTCAAATTACGTTTCCGGCGCGAGCCATCTTTAGCCAAGGCCCTTGGCGGCAAGCGCGGTTATCTTTCGGGTGAGGTATGGCAAAAAAGAAGTTTGGTCGTCGTCCTTCGGGTGGTGGTCGTTCGCAAGGCGGATACGGTGGTGGTGGCGGCGGTGGCGGCTACTATCAAGGTGGCGGCGGCAACGGCTATGGCGGTGGCGGGGGGGGCAATGGCCGTCCTCGTCGCGGTGGCGGCGGTGGCCGCCGTCGTCCCGACGGAGGGGGCGGCTATCGCGACCGCGGCCCGGACAGGGGTCCCGGCGCTCCTTACCCCGCAACCGAAGGGGGCGAGCCCCGCGGCTTTGGCGAGCTCCCGCCGGAAGGTGCCGAGGGGCAGCCGCAGCTCAATCCCGACGGCACCGTGGCCGAAGGGGCCATGCCCGGCGGCTATCACACCGAGCCCGAGACCATTCCCGGCTACGGCCTCCTCGAAATGCACCCCAATGGCTACGGCTTTCTCCGCAGCCCGGACACCGGCTACACGCGGGAGCGGAGCGATCCGTTCGTCCCCGGCACCATGATCGAGCGTTATGGCCTCCGCCAGGGGGTGATGATCCGCGGCACCGTGCAGCCCGGCCGCCGGCAGCAAGGGCCCCGCCTGCGGGACATCACCGACGTGGACGGCATGGTCCCCGACGACTATCTCAATGTCAAAACCTTTGACGCCAAAACCCCCATCAATCCCAACCAGTGGTTCCGCCTGGAAACGGGGGCCACCCCGCTCACCACGCGGGTGATGGACCTGCTCACTCCCCTCGGCCGCGGACAGCGGGCCCTCATCGTGGCCCCGCCCCGCACCGGCAAGACCATCCTGCTGCAGCACATCAGCCAGGCGATGACCATCAACTTCCCCGAAGTCAAGCAGTTCATCCTGCTCATTGACGAGCGGCCGGAAGAAGTCACCGACATGAAGCGGAACGTCCAAGGGGAAGTCTGCGCCAGCACTCTGGATAACGACATCGAAAGTCATGTCCGCCTCTCCCAGCTCGTCATCGAGCGCTGCCGCCGCCTGGCGGAAATGGGCCAGGACGTGTTCCTGCTCCTGGACTCCATCACCCGCCTCGCCCGCGCCTTCAACAAGTACGTCGGCGGACGCGGCGACGCGATCCAGACCGGCGGCCTCTCCGTCAAGGCGATGGACATTCCCAAGAAGCTCTTCGCCACGGCCCGCGCCTTCGAGGAAGGGGGCTCGCTCACCATCTGCGGCACCGCGCTGATCGAGACCAACAGCCGCATGGACGACGCGATCTTCCAGGAGTTCAAGGGAACGGGCAACATGGAATTGGTCCTCGACAAAAAGCTGGCCGAGCGCCGCGTCTGGCCGGCCCTCGACGTATCCCAATCCGGCACCCGGCGGGAAGAGCTGCTGGTGGACCCCGACACGCTCCACGCCGTCACCATGCTCCGCCGCACCCTCTCCTCCATGCACCCCGTCGATGCCATGGAGCAGCTGATCAAGCAGCTCAGCCGCTTCAAGACCAACGCGGAGTTCATCAAGCTCATCAGCAGCGCCCGCCTGGACTAACCCTCCTCGGTCGCCTTTCGCTCCGCGAAAGCACGCGACTCTCGCGGAGCGAGAGGCGACAAATCCCTCGTTCCCACGCTCCGCGTGGGAACGCCCGCCTTCGCCGCTCCGCGACCTCTCGCTCAGCCCCCCGCGTCCACGCAGCGGCTTGGCTCCGTCGTCTAAAATCACAAATTTCAGATTTCAAATCCCTCTCCCGCCCCCTGCCGAGCCTGATTCCCGGACGTTCCCCCCTCGCCTGCGGCCCAAATTATTCACTTTTTCCGTGCAGTTTTTGCGGCATTTGCGACGATTCGCTTTTTACGGAACTCCTTATAGATACATATGTTCCGTTATTCACTTTCGCCGAAATTCCTATTCACAGCGCGAAACTCGTATTCACTTTTTGGGCCGCGACAGCGGTGCCAGAGCCCGACCCCTTCCGAACCTCTGCCCAATCCCTGAGCAGACCGCTGCCCAGTTCCTCAGCACCGGAGAACTTCTACCTGCGTACTACCAAATTGCCAGAGAGCGCCGGCCCGCAGCCTGCCTGTTCACCGGGCGCGCTACCGGCCTTGATCTTAGGATGCGCGAATACGACATTTTGTTCACTGAACAAAAAGATTTTGTTTTTTCTTGACCAGATTGCGGTTTGGTGCCGTTCTCACCCTGGCGAATCTGCCAAACTCGCGCCGTAACCTGCTTCTGGCCTGCGACTACGCTCCGCCTGGCGGCTCGAATTCCGCGGGCAAGTCCTTCACGATTTGGACTGTCTCCAGGCTGACGCGGATGACCTGGCCGACGAGGCGGACGATGTATTGCTCGTCGTCTTCGCGGTTGGGATCGGAAACGATGCCGCTCCGTTTGTCGGTGGAGACCTGATACTGGTCGATGACCCATTCCAGGGCCGAGCGGTTGCCGAGGCGGTATTCGAAAGTTTCCGCAGGGATACCGGAGAGGGTCAGTGAGGGATTCACGGTGAGGCGGAGCTTGTCCCTGGAGAGGCGCATCTTGTCTCCACCCGGTAGGAGAGCGGAATGCCGGGCGTTTCGCTGAAATCGAGGTCCCAAGGCTTCAGCTTTTCATAACCCAAGTGCAGCTTGGAGAGTTTCTCGCCCGCCTTGGCAAAGGGGCGGAATTCGGGGGCCAAGGGAATCCTCGCGCGCCTGGCCGCAGTCTGGACCGACGCCCTGTCGCTCGATCCAGCCGCCGGAGTGCCAAGGTCACCCGCGAGCTGGCCCAGCGCCTGGCGGAGCTGGCCAAGCTAATGATCGGGCAAATTCGCGTACCGTGGCGTGATTATCGCACCGAATGCCTCAATTGCACGTAAGATACGAATAGGGTATCTTCCGAACTGCTCCTGGCTAATTGCTGGCGGCAGGCCCACCCCGATAGTATGGAGAAAAGGGCGAGCCCCGCATGTCTCTGACCACTGCCAACCCACCATTGCCCGATTATGCCAATCCGCCCGTCGTTGAGACGGTTCTAGGCGTTCAGTTTGATCGCCTCCCCGAATTCACGAATGCGCATTTGGGAGCGTTTTGGCAGACTCTCGATCCGGCGGAATGGCCTGCCGTTGCTGATGCGCCCTATCTACCGCCGCAGTTCGAACGCTTTAACGAAGCAGAAAGATGGGCCAGAGGTCTCCAATTTCAATTGTCACCGATGCCGCCAGGGCGAACGCAAATTAAGAACCGGTCTGGCGACCGCATGATTCAGATCCAAAATGGCCGTCTGCATTTCAATTGGCTAGGTGAGGTAGGAAGAGACTATCCCCGTTATGAGGCTGTCCGAGCAGGATTTGTCGAGGCTCTTGAGCGGTTCAGGAGTTTCACTTTGCAAGCTGCCGTCGGTCGTTTTCAGCCTAACCAGTGGGAAGTCACCTACATCAACCACGTTCCGAAAGGAACTGCCTGGAATTCCGTTGCCGATTGGACTTTTTTTGTTCCGCTTCAGGGTGTTCCGACCATCGACGGGGTCGTTCAAGGTGAAGACTTCAAGGGAGAATGGCATTTCGTCATACCAGGACAGCGCGGACGCCTTCACATTGAATGGCAACATGCCCGTCGGACAGTTCCAGAACAGCATGAACGAGAGATCATCCAGCTCACTCTAACGGCTCGCGGCCCGTTAGAGTCAAAGGATGATGGTATCCAACCGATAGTTGACGGATTGGATCTAGGCCGTGATACGATCGTCCGGGCGTTTGCGAGTCTTATGAGTCGAGACGCCAACAAACACTGGGGACTAAGAAATGCCGGCGACTAAACCTCGGTCGTACATCACTTCGACGCGATTTCGGGAAAGTCCTACAGGAATCGATGCGGTCACACCCGTAACTCTTGGTGACTTGCACGATGGTGCGGCCCGTAAGGCCTGGCAGCACGTCATTGATGAGATGTTAATGGGATGGTTGCGCGACCCGAGTCAACTCGACGACGATGGGATTGACCCTCCCAGTGGAACAATTATCCGCCTCTCAATGGATTGGGCGGAGAACTACAGGGACAAGGGCCTTCCCGCGCCCGATCGTGTCGCGCCCGATCCAAACGGCGGTATTGTTTTTGAACGCCGGGAAGGCAACGTGTCTGAAGTGGTCCACGTCTGGGAAGATGGGACAATCGAGTACATGCGATTTGAGGGAACTCATCTAGTCGAGCGAAGCCCGGTTTAGACGCGACAGCGAATTTCGATGAGGCCCCGGCGTGTCCAATGGACTCGATCCCATTGCCGATGACGAGTTTCTGTATCGTCGCGTTCCTGCATCTGCACAACCGCAACTCTTTGACCCCGTACAGCAAGAATTAAACGACCAGGCATTTGCTCCGAGTAAGACACGGGATGTTAGTGGACTGTCTGTTTCACGCGCCAAGTACAAGGCAATCGAGGAAGCGGGACAAGGACGGCCTGGCAAATCCTATTACGTTGCCGTACTCCGCGCAGGCGACCTACGGCAGCATGGAATTGTCGTTGAACCACGCCCAAAAGTGAACGATCCCGGCCATGCGGAATTGCCGCAGCTCAACGCTGAGAACTACAAAGACAGCGATACTCTTGAACGGCAGCGCCTCCTAGTCAGCCTTTGTTTGAGAGTCGAAGGCCCATTCACAACGCCGGGAGCTTAATGGCGACGCTGCTTACGTCTGTGACACTCCACGCCCTGGGAGGAGCTTTCGAACAAGGAGAAGTTGATTCTCGAGCAGGGGCTCGTCAGCGTCCGCCGGCAAATCCACGACGACCTCGACCGGGCTATCTTTGTCGCCTACGGGTGTCAGAGCATGCTGGGGAATGAGGAAATCCCGGAACCGCAGGTCGCCCTAAATGGCCCTCGGACCGGAAATGCGCCGCCGTGGACGCGGCGGCTAAGCGAGTTCGCGAACTACTTCGCGGTCGTCCAGCAGGTGCATCGGCCGCTTGCTGAAGTCGGGGATGGTGGTAGCGGGGTCGATGCCGAGGTGGCGGTAGAGGGTGGCCAGGACGTTGGCCGGGGTGTAGGGCTTCACCTTGCTGCGGCCGCCGTCCTTTTCCGTTTCGCCGATGGTCTGGCCGGTCTGGAAGCCGCCGCCGGCCAGGAGGGCCGCGCCGGCTTCGGGCCAGTGGTCGCGGCCGTCGCCGCGGCTGATTTTGGGGGCGCGGCCGAATTCGCCCCAGACAACGACGGCGACGTCGTTTTCCAGGCCGCGGTCATAGAGGTCCTCGACGAGGGCGGCGATCCCCTGGTCGAGCTGGGGGAGTTGGTCCCGCAGGTCGATGAAGTTTTTCTCGTGGGTGTCGTAGTCGCCCAGCTTGAGCGTGACGACGGAGATGCCCGCTTCCACCAGGCGGCGGGCCATCAGCAAGTTCTCGGAGTATTTGCCGTAGCGTAACCGCTGGGCGTCCCCCTCCTTCTTCAGGTCGAACGCCTCACGGACTTTCGGCGAGGCGATCATGCGGAAGGAGCGGGCCGTGTGCTCGTCGATGCCGGCGAAGGAGCGGGAATCGACTTCGCGGCGGATCGTATCGAGCTGGCTCAGCAAATCGCGGCGGCCCCCCAGCCGGCCGGCATCGATGCCGCGAACGAGGCTGAGATTCTCGATCCCTTCATGCCGGGGGACGAACGGGCGGTGGGCATGGCCGACGTAGACGGGCCCTTCGTTGTCGTAGAGCTTCGGCGGGTCGTACATCAGGCTGACATATGGCGGCATGCCGTCGAGCTGGGGCCGCAGATAGCTGACCACCGAGCCGAAGGCCGGACGTTTGCCCCGGTCGGGGGAGCCGGTGATGATGTAGTGCGGGGTGTGGTCCCCCAGGTCGTTGCTCTTGATGCCGCGGATGATGGCCAGCCGGTCCATCATCTGGGCTTGCCGCGGCATCAGATCGCAAATCTGGATGCCGGGGACATTGGTCGCCGTGGGCCGGAACTCGCCGCGAATCTCCGGCGGGGCGTCCGGCTTCATGTCGTAGCTGTCGATATGGCTCGGCCCGCCCCGGAGCCAGACCATGATGACCGACTTGTTGCGCTTGCTCTTTTCGGAACCGGCAGCAGCTTGGCCTCGCAGCACGTCCGCCAGCGTGAGGCCGCCGATAGCGAGGCCGCCGACCCTGAGCATCTCCCGGCGCGTGATGCCGTCACAGAGCCTTGTTCCTTGGCCGAAGATACTGAGCATGGCGGTACTCCTTTGCAAAAATCACGACGAGGGGGATGGCCGCGAAAAACGCAAAGAAACACAAAAAGCAGAGAGAAAGGGGAAGTGTAATATCCTCCCCTCTTTGTGACTTTTCGTGTTTTTCGCGGCCAATCCCCTCCGCTTCCTGAATTCGACTATTTCTTCAATCCCGGCGCGGCTAGGATCGTAACGACGTCTTTTCCATCATCGGCATTCCAGACCTTCACCTCGCCGTCAAACGTGCCGCCGGCGATCCGCTTGGTGGGCAAATTGAAGGCCGCGGATAGGACCCAGTCCTTGGCCCCGGGGTATTCGCGGACGGCGGCTTGTTCCTTGGCCTTGAACTGGCGGACTTTTTGCTCGGCGGAGGAGGTGAGGAAGAATTCGCCGGCGGGAGTGAGCTTGTAGACCTCGCCGCCGAAGGCGAGCTCGCTGGTCTTAGCGGCGTCGGCGATTTTCCAGCGGTGGATCTTGTTGTCGCTGCCGGAGGAATAGACTTCGGCCCCGTCGGGATGGAACAGCACGCCGCGGACCGCCTGCTGGTGGCCGGAGTAAGTGATGAGGAGTTCGCCGGTCTTGGCGTCGAAGACCTTGGCCGTCTTGTCGCGGCTGGCGGAGGCGAGCTTGCTGGCGTCGGCGTTCCAGGCGATGGCGAAGACCCAGTCGCTGTGGCTGGTGATGTTGAGGAGGTCCTTGCCGTCGGCCACTTGGAACACGCGAATCGAGCCGTCGGCGGCGGCGATGGCGATTTTGTCCCCCTGCGGGCTGAAGGCGCAATCGAAGACGACGTCGCTAGTGGTGCCGAGGACTTTCTGCAGTTCGCCGGTCGCGGCTGTAAAAATCCGCACTTCGCCCAGCCGGCCGGGCGTGCCGCAGCCGACGGCGAGGAGGGTGCCGTCGGGACTGAGGGCCAGGGCGAAGGTCCGCTGGCCGACGTTGGCGATGCGGCGGATCAGCGCGCCGTCCGCTGGGTTCCAGACCGTCACTTCGTGATAGCCGCCGACGAAGAGCTGCGTGCCGTCGTTGCTGAACGTAACCGCGGTGATCGGCATGGTGGCGGCATAGGCCATCGGCGCGGCGGGATGCGTGGGGGGCGGGATGTAGCTGGCGATGGGAGCCTTCGGGTCCGGGCCGTCGAACGGGGCTCCTTCCTCGATCCATTTTTTGATGAGGGCGATGGTCTCAGCCGGCAGCGGATCGCCGTCGAGGGGCATCCGCTCTTTCACGTCCCCCGAAGTGATGCGGCGGAAGCCTTCGCTGCCGTCCACCATTTTGGCGAGGAACGCCGCAGTGGCGGATTCACCCGGCGCGATAGCCCGCTCGTAGGTGTCGATGCGGTAGGCCCCTTCCGCCTTCTTCGGCCCGTGGCAGGCCAGGCAGTTGTTGAGCAGGACGGGAGCGACGTCCTTTTTGAAGCTGACCTGGGCGGAAGCTTCAGACGTCAAAACGACAGCAACGCAAAATGCCAAAGTGCTGAAAGCTCGCATCTTACTATTCTTCAAAAAAGGTCGATCAAAAACATCTTCTTGCCAACCATCTTCTTGCCAATTGCTTCTTGGTTTTGGCAAGAAGATGTTTGGCAAGAAGATAAGAAGGAAGAATGTTGTTAGTTAGTGTTGGAACAGGAATTCGTTGGTATTGAGGATCGCCCAGCAGATGTCCTCCAGGGCGATGATCTTGTCTCCCTTGGCGGCGATGTGGCTGAGGCTGGCTTGGAGCTCTTTCTCCGTCGGCTTGCGGCAGACGGCGGAGAGGTAGAGATCGGTGATGATTTCGTTGTCGGGCTTGCCGGCGGCCAGGAGCTTGCGGAAGCGGTTGTTTTGGTCGCGGAGCTTGTTGTAAATCAGTGGGCCGTTGAAGAACTGGATGGCCATGCCGAGGTTCGAGTCGGTCGTCCGCTCGCACTGGCAGACCGTCTGCCGCTCCGGCTGGCCGAAGATCTTCAGAAACTCGTGCTTGACCAAGTCCGGGGCGGGAATCTGCGTCGCTTTCGTCCCCGCGGGGAGGCCGGCGAACTGCTCCGGCAGCGCTGTGACAGAGCAGATGGCGTCCAGCAACTGCTCCGCGCTCATCAGCCGCGGCTGGTAGTGGGAGCAGTACTTGACGTCGTCCTTGTTGAAGTCGTTGGGGCGGAAGTCGGCCTGATAAGTGCGGCTGTTGAGGATGGTCCGCAGCGTATGCTTGCGATCGAAGTTGTGCTCGGCGAAGTCCTTGGAAAGAGCGTCGAGCAGAGCGGCGTTGGCCGGCGGGTTCGATTCGCGGAAGTCGTCGTTGGGCTCGACGATGCCGCGGCCGAAGAGCTGGCTCCAAATGCGGTTGGCTTCGATCTTGCCGAAGAACGGGTTCTCCTTCTGCGTCAGCCAGCCGGTGAAAGTGTTGCGGCGGTCGGCATCGGCGGGCGGGTCCACTTCCCCCTTGAGCGGCAGCCAAGGCTTCATCTGCTTGCCGGTGCGGGGCTGGGTCACTTCCCCGGCCTTGGCGGAGTAGATGAAGAACTCGTCGGGCCGGAGCGATTTCTTCCGTTGCACGCGGGTGAAGAAGGCCGCCATTCCGTAGTAGTTGTCCTGCGTCCAGCGCTCGAACGGATGGTTGTGGCACTTGGCGCATTGCAGCCGCGAGCCGAGGAAGACCTGCGAGATGCTTTCCACGGCGTCGTTGGTGTCGGTCGCCGTGCGGTAGAAGTTGGCGGCGGCATTCTCCAGCGTGCTCCCCTGTGAGCCGAGCAATTCGCGGGCGAACTGGTCGTAGGGCATGTTGGTCTCGAAAGAATGCTGCAGCCAGCGGTGGTACTTATAAACTCCTTCGCCGCCGATTTGCGTGCTGGTCATCTTGAGGAGGTCGCCCCACTTGAGGGCCCAAAAGCGGGCATACTCGGGGCGCTCGAGCAGCGAGTTGATGAGCTTGGCCCGCTTGTCCGGAGCAGCGTCGGCCAGGAATTTCTGCGTCTCCTCAACCGTGGGGAGAATGCCGATGACGTCGGCGTGGACGCGGCGGAGGAATTCTTCGTCGCTGCACGTCCCCGAGGGGAGATACTGAAGCTGCTTGAGCTTGGCGTAGACGAGGTCGTCGATGTAGTTGTTCGACGGCGGATTGGTCCAGACGTAGTTGGGAATGTCCTTGACGAAGGTCAGGAAGCAGGACTCGATGAACTCCATGTAGCGGACGACGATGGCGGCTTCGCCCCGGTTGTGCCCGACGACGAGGCCGCCGACGTTGACATCGGCGATTTCCGTATCCGAGCTGCTGTAGCAGGCGAGCTC
Source organism: Pirellulaceae bacterium (assembly GCA_051004015.1). Taxonomy (GTDB): domain Bacteria; phylum Planctomycetota; class Planctomycetia; order Pirellulales; family Pirellulaceae; genus SXOA01. The sequence continues at coordinate 42,484 of JBPCKT010000076.1, forward strand.
GGTGACGTCACGGATGGTGCCGTCAGAAAAGTGGGCCAGTACGCAGACTTGCTGCGTATGGGCGGGCCGCTTCAGCAGCCGGCCGGTCGGCGGGTAGACCTCGATTTTCATGCACTTCGGCGAGCCGTCGGCGTCGGGCTTGCAACCCTGGGCAATCCAGTCGTGCATCGCAGTGAAGGCCGCGTCTCCCTTCTTAAGCTTCATTCCGCCGCCGTGGGGCACTTTCATGAGTGGCTTGGCAAGGAGCAGGCTTTCGTCGGGAGAAATCACGTTCGTGCGGCGGCCGAGGTCCTCGCGAATGAGCGTGAGCTTGTCCACGGTCGAATCGAAGGCCCGCAGCGAAAGGCGAAAGCCCCCCTTGCCGCTGGGCGAGCCGTGGCAGGCGCCGGCGTTGCAGCCTTGCTTGGAAAGGGCGGCCAGCATGTCGTACTCAAAGGAAACGGCTTGCGGTACGGTCTGGGCGCTCACTTCCACGGTGGATTTGGCGGTTTGCCCGCCGATGGTGACCGTGATCTCGGCATTGCCGTCCTTGTGGGGGCGAGCGACGGTGGCGTCCACCGACACAATCGCGGCATCGCTGGACGCGAACTGGGCGGCGCGGGTCAAATCCTGCACCTGGCCATCGGCATAGAAGCCCGTCACCACCAATTGCATCTGGCGGCGCGGTCCCTGGAGCTTGATCGCCGGGGGGAAGACTTCGATCTTCGTGGGCGTGCCGACGTTGATGGGCTCGAGGGGTTCTTCGGCGATCAGGCTTCCGCCAGCGAGCGCCATTCCGCAGGTAAGAAGAGCGGCGAGCGTTATCGTGAGTGTTCGCGTCATGCCAGAGTCCCTTTTATTAAACTCGTTCCCAAGCTCTGCTTGGGAACACACGTCTTCGAAGCTCTGCTTCGCGTCCCGCAGTTCGGGAAGCGGAGCTTCCGGTCTTGCGTTCCCAAGCGGAGCTTGGGAACGAGGTGAAGTTACTTCGTTTCAATCGCCACGTTCGGGCTATCCACGGTCACGTCTTGCCCGGCGTACTTGGTGGTTGCGGTGACCGCCAATTCAGTGAAGTTCCCCTTGGCAGCGTCGGCCGCGGCGGAGAGCTCAATTTCCATTTCGTTCTGGTCGGGCGCGAAAGTGGTCTTCTCCGGCCCGGTCACGCCGGCAGGGAGTTTCTTGAACTTCACATCCACCGGCTGCTTGTCGTCGCCACGGCGAGTGAGAGTGACTTTGACTTTCTGCTTCTGACCAGCGGTAATCGGACCGGCGGGGACGACGACCGCGGCCAACGGGGTGATGACGTTGATGCCAAGTTCGCCCGAGACAATCGCCCGGCCGTTGCCGGCCATTTCCGCGTAGGCCAGGTAGCGGAACACATGCCGCCCTTCGGCCATGTCCTTGGGACCCTTGAGGATGATGTCGTATGTCTCCTTCGGCCCGTTGCCGTTGCGTTTGATTTCAGCGGTGATGCCAGCGGGAAGGCCCAGCGGCATGACGGTCAGCGGCACGTCCTTGAAGTTGGCGTCCGTCCGGTCAAAGGTGAGGACCATCTGCGTCTGGCCGATTTGCCGGGCAAAATTGACTTCGGTCTTGTCTGGCGTGACGTTGTAAAACATCGGCGAATCGGGGAGTGCCGAGACGGCAACCATTCCGTCCAACCAGGTGGGGGGCAATGGCATCTGCGGCTTGGCGGTGCGGAGCTTCAGCGTGCTGTTGGCCGACGCCGTCAGCTCGCGGCCGTCGACGTTGGCAGTGCCGACGATGCGAACGGGAAGGAATTCGGCCTCGGCCAGATCGCGCGGGGCGACGACGTACATCTTCACTTCCGCTCCCTTCTCGGGAATGACGTTGTTAAAGACCTGCCAGCCGGGGTGGGCGGACTGGATGCCGAGCGTGATGGGTCCGTCATAGCCGTTGCGGGCGACTTGCACGTCGAACGTAAAGCCGCCGCCGTTCTTGGGGAGCGAGATCTTGGTGCGGGTCGCCGGCTCGTTCTTGAGGTTCAAAGCGAAGGAGTTGCCGGTGCGGCATTCGACGCGGTAAGTACATTCCGGCCCGCCGCGGCCCAGGAGGTCTTCCACCTTGAGCGTGAGGAAGCCGGTTTCGGTGGCGACGAAGGAGAGGGTTTCTTCTTCCCCTTCGCTGACCGCCGTTTCCGCCAGTTGGCCGCCGGCGGCATTCAGCAGCTTCATCGTGAGGATGGCGGGTGAATGCAGGCTGCGAGTCTGAGCCCGGAAGGTGAGCCGCGTCCCCTTGATGGCGGGGAACTGGAACAGGTCAAAATCCTTCGGTGCTTCGAGCTTGCCGCTAAACGCACAGGGAACAGCGACGGGCGTGAACGCGGCGGGATTATCCGCCGGGGCGGTTTCGATCATTTCGGCCAGGTCGGTCACCGCCAAGGGCGCAAAGCCGCTGGACTGGCCGCCGGGGAGCTTGGCGCTGAAGAACGTGCGATTGCCGAGCGCGGCGAAGGGGCCGGGGACAATCGAAGCGGGAATGCCGTTCACGAAGGGTCCGGCTGCGGTGATCTGGCCCGCGCCGCCGGCCTGAACTCCCAGCGGGAACGGCGTGGAGACAAGCGGAAAATCACCGACCCTTAGGCGATACTTGCCGCCCGCTTTGTAGCGATTGTCGCGAAGCTCGATGGTGTAGACTCCGTCGGCGGGAAAGGTCTGGCTGATACGGCAATCGGCGCCGAGGGACAAGTCATCGTCGATTAAGGCGATTTCCTGGCCGGCTGGTCCGAGAATCCTCAGCACCGGGTCAAAGTCCGAGCCGAGTCGCGTGGCCACGACTTCCAGCGACAATCGCTGGCCGGCTTTGGCGGCGAACTTGTAGAAGTCGAAGACCGGGCCATCGCTAGTGCCGTCCACGGCCGCCTGCGGCGGGATTTCCTGGGCGGTCTCCACCGTGTGGTTGTTGCCGTTGTCCGCGACGCTCGGCAGATCGTCAATCATCAGGAACAGCGGGTCGCTTTGACCGGCACTGGTCGTGACGATGAGCGCTCCGATTCCGCAAGCCGCGTCCGGCGGAAGCGTGACTTTGCAGACCAGCGAAGTCTTCCCCTTGGCATTCGGATCCCCCGGCACCGGCTCGATCGTCGCCGGGAACGTGCTCCAAACCTTCAGCGGCTGGTCGAGGTTGCTCCCCGTGAACGTAATATCCGTCGTCTTTCCTGGAGCGGCCGCGCCAGGGACCGCGGTGGCGAGACCCGGCTGAGCAACAGCGGACGTTGCCAGGCCGACGAGCAGGACCGGCACCATCAAAATGGAAATGCGCAGCAGACGCGGCGGGAGACACATATCAGGCTCGGCCAAGGTGGGCTAATTGAGGTGGGAGCACAGCCGCGGGTCAGCGGCAGTGCCTGTAACACAAAACATACCCTAGGGGCGAGCAAATTGCCACTAGCTAGCTGCCCAAAGCGGCAAGTCTCATTTTGCGCAGGGAAGAGGGGAGGGTCAACGAAAATCGCTGGCGTTGTAGACAATGAAGCCGCCCTCCATTACTTAGACGAGGTTCGCACCAAGACACGCCTGCACGCGCTAACGAGTAGGGAAAGGCCCAGTCCCCACAAAAAGCTATTCGCGAGAATGAGAACCCATTGGACCGGGCCGGGAACACGGGGGAGCCACATCATCATTACGGCCGGAAACGAAAGAATTCCCAAGACAACTTTAGCAGACTGTTCCCACGCAGCCGGATCAGATCCGTTATCGAACCGTTCGCTTGCAACAGCAAGGAGCACGATAAACAGTATCGCGGAGAGCAGAAAGTGTGCGACTGAAGCAATGACGGTCAGCAGCCAAAAGAACTGCTTTTTCGAAAGACCGATTCGCAGAGGTTTGGGCTCCGTAGGAAGCGAGGCCGATGACCGATACGGATGCAGTTTTGGGCTTTCATTCACGACGGATGAGTTCCGACCAGAGAATTGTTCGTCTCAATCTGTCGCGCCGCTCGTCTCGTCGCTCCCATCCTCTGCCAGAACCCGCGCACCAGCTCCATACCTCCAGCCGGCAGCGACCTCGCATACGCAATCTGGCAATACAAATCCGCGAGCTGCTTGACTTCGCGGGAGACGGAGTTATCGAAGTCGCCGAGCTGCTGGGCGAACTCGTGCGGGGTCTGGCCGGTGGCGCGGGGAGAGGTGTGGTCGCGGCCCCAGGCTTCGAGAGCCTCGAAGGAATAGCGAACGAGCTCCGGGAGCGGGACGCGGGCGGCCATGCCGTTTGAAAATGGGTCTATGTACGACGAGAAGGTGCGCGGTGGCGCTGCCAGGAGTGCCTGTTCCGAAATCGCCGCCGTCGATTTCGTCCCGAACCATCTCTCCCATAGTGCGCGGAGTTCCGCCAGGAGCTTGTTCCAGGCGGCTAGAAGCTCCTTACGATAGATGTACGCGAAGACCACCGCGGCAATGGCAATCGACAGGTAAAACAGCCACTTCAAAATCGTGCCTAATGACGAAGGAATCCGCGGGACAAGTTTATTCGGTTGAAAGTTCGATGGGGGCCTGCTTGGCGGCGGCTTCCCCTGGCTGTTGGTTTCCTGGTTCTGCGAGTCCTGATTCTGCTTCTCGGATTTGCCTCCTTGCGACTTGGAGGGGGAACCACTCTGGCCACTTTTTCCGCCACTTGGCTGCTTGCTTTGCGATTGCTTGTTTTCCGACTCACTCTTCCCCTGGTCGCTCTTGTCTCCCTTCTCCGCTTTCCCCTTGTCACCCTGCTCACTCTTGCTCTTCTCTCCGCTCTTCTCTCCGCTCTTCCCCTGCTGTTTGCCGCCCCCCTTGTCGCCGCCCTTGGAGTCCCCCTGTTCATCTGCCTTATTATTCTGTCCCCCATTTTTCTGTCCTGACTTATCGCCGCTCTGGTCACCGCCACCTTTGTCCGAGGACTTCTCTCCTCCCTGCTTCTCCGCGTTCTCGCCGTCCGTTTTCTGCTGAGATTCCCCTTTTTGAGAGCCCTCCGGTCCACCAGGGCTGTAATTGCTGGCGTCGTAATTCCTGGACTTGAACACGTCGAGCTGGCTGAGCGAGTATTCCGGGCTGGGGCTGGGAAGGATGTAAACGAGCAGCAGCAACGCCGCCACCATCGCAGTTCCTACTGTCAGCCAGGTCGCCGCCATGTCCACCGGCATTTCCAGACGGCGCTGTCGCAAATATCGGCGGAGGCCGAGAAAGCTGGTGTTGAGCAGGAGCAACAGACCGCTGGCGACGTAGATGGCCATCATCCAGAAGGCGAAACGGCGCGAGCCAAGGTTTTCCACCGGGATGAACCACTGCCCCAGGCCGAAGAGCGGTAGCGCGGCGAGCGAGAAGTAAATCACCCACTTTCCCGGCGCGTGCGGCCGCCGGTCCGGCTCCATTAGCTTTTGGAACCAATCGAAGACGCGGGCCTCCGGCGTGCTGTCGGTTTCGGGCGGGGCTTCGCCTCCACGCCCACCTTGCGTGGCCGCATCCTCCGTGGATATCGCCTCCAGTGGATCGGACAGACGGGCAGCATTTTTCACCGCGGGGGCGGATGTCTCTCCGTTCATCCGGTCCAGGCCGATGGATTGCAGCAGCCCTTCGCCGGAGGAATCCTGTTCCTCGTCCATGAGCGTGCAGTCCCAGACCAGCTTGTAGGCGCTCCACCAAATCAGGGCCATCAGCCCCAGATTGATGAAGAGGCCAAACGGCGCGAGCGGGCCGCGAATCTGAATGAACGTGGCCAAGGCAATTCCCACCACGAGCGCCAGCCCTGCCGCGTAAAGAAATGCATAGGCCCAACCCTCTTCCATCGCCAGGCGGGAAAGGGCCACAATCCCCATCACGAACATTCCCATCACAAACAGCAAACGATACTCATACTGCCCTTGATAAAAGACCTCGACGAGGTAGTAACAGAGGCTGCCGACGAGAAAGAAGATCAAGGTCGGGCTGAGAGCCACAACCATGTAGTCGGCGGTAGTGACGGGAGGGCGGGAGGCCATGAGGAAATTGCAGAATGATGATTGCAGATTGCAGAATGATGGACTGCCTTCCATTCTGCAATCTGCAATCCTCAATCTGCAATCAGATTAGTGGTTAAACCGAAACTCACTGCACGTCACCAGCGCCCAAACGACATCCTGCCAGCGGACATTCTTGCCATCTCCCTCGCCGGCGAAGGACTTGATCTTCTCGACTTCATCCGGCGTCGGCCTTCGGGTCAGCGTGGAGAGGTACAGCCGTTCGATTCGCTTTTCAACGGGTTCCGGGGAAATCGCCACCCATTCGGCCAGGCTCCCCTTCTGCCGCTCGACGAGTTGCGAAAGCGGTCCGTTGTTGAGAAACAGATGTTCGTGCAGCCCGCCTTGAAAGTCTCCGGTCCCGCTGCTGGGGGTGCCGAAGAACTGCATCATGTATTCCTTGTGGATCGGATGGAAGCGGTTCTTACTCCGCTCCTTGTCCGAGTTTTTGTCCTTTCGCTCCGCCTCCACCGCGTCATACCAGGTTGCTGTGCGCCAGGCAACCATCAATTCCTCGGCGGCAAGTGGGCGGACGCGGCCGTACTCATGCCAGATTGGCAGTGGCTCGTCGGCGACGCCGCGCGAAGAGAGCTGATACGTGCGGCTGCTGACAAGCTCGCGGACGTACCACTTCAGATCGAACTGATGGGCCTTGAGCTCCGCTGCCAGCCGGTCGAGCAGCTCCGGGTGTGTCGGCTTGTTAGACTCGCTCATGTTATCGACCGGATGGACTAACCCCCGCCCCATGTACTGTGCCCAGAGGCGGTTGGCGATGGCCCTGGCGAAGAAGCGGTTCTCGCCGCTGGTGATCCAGTCCGCGAGCTGATCCTTGCGAGAGAAGAGGGGCTTCTCGGGCACTTTGTTGTCCTCGTATTTTCGCTCTTTGAAGTCCGCGGGGACGGCGGGCTCGGTGAGCGGGTCACCGAGCAGGAACTTGGGCTTCACCGGCTCTCCCTTTTTGCCGGCGGTTTGCTCCTTGGCAGGGCCGGTGAAGAGAATATCCCCCGTGCTTTTCTCCGCGACCATGTATTTGGTCAGACTTTCCTGCTTTCCCGCCGAGACGATTTGCAGCCGCGAGAGGAAGGCCGCCATGCCGTAAAAATCAAGCTGCGTCCAGGCTTCGAACGGATGGTCGTGGCAGCGGGCACACTGCAGTTGCACTCCGAGGAAGGTCTGGCTAATCGCCTCGCTCGCATCCTCCGGCTGATTTCGGTACTGGTTGAAATACATCGGCGGGCCGTCGTCGACGCTGTTACCTTCGGCCTTCAGCAGCGTCCGCACCCACTGGTCGTAGGGTTTGTTCTCCTGAAACTGCTTCTCCAGCCAGCGGATGATTCCGTCCCTCCGGTCGGTTTCATAGCCTGGCGGATGGCGGCCAAACAGCACCAGGTCCCAGACCTCCGCCTGATGCCGTGCGAACCGCGGGTCCGCCAGAAGCTCCTCAATCAGCCGCGTCCGCTTGTCGGCGGAGGATTCATCCAGAAACTTCGCCGCCTGTTCGTGGGTCGGAATCGAGCCGACCAGATCCAGGTAAATGCGGCGAAGGAACTCGGCGTCGGTCGTGAGCGGAGCGGGAGTGAGCTTCTCACGTTGCCAGGCGGTTTCGATTTGGGCGTCGATGTAGTTGCGTAGCGGCTCTTCGGCGGAGGATGTGCGCAGCGTCGTCGAAGGCAGCCACTGCAGAATGATCGCGAGGTGGAGGATGAAATTCCAGCTCTTCATCGGTCGAACCCAGATCCAAGGAATTGAATGATGCTCAAACTCTTACACTAACCCGGCTTCGTGCACCAGGAAACCAGTCGGCTCGCCTGGCAGCCGTTTCCCTTGCTTGCCATTCCCCTGGGGGCTACTATCAAAGGGAGTTGACGGCTCGCCTGACCTTCGATTCCTCCTCCCGCCTGCCCGAAGGATTTCCTGATGAAATGGATGTTCGCGCCAACCGTTTTGGCTCTTCACCTTTTGCCACTGGCAACGATTGCCGAGGATAAGGTCGAATATCTCCGCGATGTGAAGCCGATTCTGGCGACCCGCTGTTACCGCTGCCATAGCTCGCTAGAACAGGAGAGCAATTTCCGACTGGATAGCGTGCCGGCGCTGGTCAAAGGTGGAGACGGCGGGGCGGGGGTTGTGCCGGGAAAAAGTGGGGAAAGCCGACTGATTGCGGCTGTGCTGCGGCAGGGTGATTTGAAGATGCCGCCCGAGGGAGACCCACTGACGGCGAAGCAAATCGAGACGCTTAAGGCGTGGATTGACCAGGGAGCCACGCCGCCGCCGGAGGGGGCCGAAGCGAAGGTCGACCATTGGTCGTTCAAGAAGCCGGTCCGCCCGGCCGTGCCGATGCCGGCGAACAGCGCATTCGTCCGCAATCCCGTCGATGCCTTCGTCGCTGCGAAACATGAAGAGTTGAAATTGAAGCCCGTCGATGAAGCCAGCCAGCAGGTGCTGCTGCGGCGGGTTTATCTGGACCTCATCGGCCTGCCACCGACGCCGCAGCAGATGCAGGACTTCCTGAACGACAATTCGCCCGATGCTTATGAGAAGGTCGTCCATAGTTTGCTCAACAGCCCGCACCACGGAGAACGCTGGGGGCGGCACTGGATGGACGTTTGGCGGTACAGCGACTGGGACGGCTATGGAGCGGAAATCCGCGAGAGCCAGCCGCACATCTGGCGGTGGCGGGATTGGATTGTGGAGTCGCTAAACGCCGACCGACCGTATGACCGGATGATTGAGGAAATGCTGGCGGGGGACGAGTTGGCCCCGGAGGCCCCGGCCACCATTCGCGCCACCGGCTACTTGGTCCGCAACTGGTACAAGTTCAACCGAAACACATGGCTCGACAACACGGTGGAACATACCGGCAAGGCGTTCATGGGGGTCACGTTCAACTGCGCCCGCTGCCATGACCACATGTACGATCCCATTAGCCAGGAGGAGTACTACAAGCTGCGGGCCGTCTTCGAGCCGCACGACATCCGGCTGGACCGGGTGCCGGGGCAGAGTGATACCGCGAAGGACGGCTTAGCCCGGGTCTTTGATGCCAAGGCGGAAACTCAGACATTTCTTTTCGTCCGCGGTAACGATAAAGACCCAGTGAAAGATAAACCGCTGGCTCCGGCCGCGCCGAAAGTGTTTCAGCAAGTGAGCTTCGACGTGCAGCCGGTGAATTTGCCGTCAACCGTTTGGTATCCGGGCTTGCAGGCCAGCGTGCAGGCGGAAACACTGGCGGCGGCGAAAACAGAAATTGAAAAGGCCAAGGCGGCCGTGATGACCGCGCAGCAGGCGCTGGCGACAGCAAAACAGCAGCAGGCGGAGTTTGCGGCGAAGGCGGCCGCTGAGCCAGACAAAGAGCCTTCTAAGACCGAGCCGGCGAAACCTTCCGAGCCGCTGATTGCGGACGATTTCGGCAAGCAAAAGGATGACGTCTGGAAGCTCGGCCCGGGAAAGTGGGAATATAAGGACGGGCGGCTTATTCAGAGTGATCCGCAAGACGTGATGTGCGGCATCACCTCGGTCCAGTCGCATCCCCGCGATTTCGTCGCGAAGCTCAAGTACAAGCTCACAGGGGGTGACACATACAAGTCGGTGGGCATCGCCTTTGACGCCGTTGGCGACAAGGATTTGCAAGCCGTCTATCTGAGTGCGGCTGGTCCAGGTCCGCATTGGTGGCAGAAGAAAGGCGGCGTCGACAGCTATCCCGTCACGATGCCCAAGGAAACGGTAGAGGAAGTCGGCAAGGAATATGAATTGACGCTGGCGGTGAAGGAGGGAGTGGCAAATGTTTCGGTCAATGGTCGTATGGTTCTGGCGTGCAAAGTCCCGGCTCAGCGGGCCAGCGAAGGGCGAATCATCTTTTGGACGTACGATGCGACGGCGGAATTTCTGCGGGCGGAAGTAAGCCCACTTCCAACGGGGTTGGTTCTGACGATGCCCGGCGGAGTGGCCTCGCCCGCGAATCAGGCGGACGCTTTGGCCGCAGCCGTCGCTGATGGCGAGAAGAGTGCCGCGATTGCTGAGAAGACGTTGGCGGCAGCGAGTTCGTCGGTCGTTTCGATCGAAGCTCGCATTGCTGCGGATAAAGCTGCTTATGCGAATCCGCCCACTGCAAACGCCAAGGAACTGGCCCTGGCTGCAGGAAAGACCGAGCGAGAGCTGGCGTTGCTGAATGCCGAGAAAGCGTGGTTGCAAGCGGAGATCGCCGCTGCCAAGGCCAAGCGAGCGGTCAAGCCCAACGAGATGGCGACGGCCAAAGCCGCGACCGATGCCGATACGGCCGTTCAAAATGCCATCAAGGCCCGCGATTCCGCCCAGGCCGCGATCGCTCAGCCGAATGAAGCGTACTCCAAACTTACGCCTGTCTATCCCACCACCAGCACCGGCCGGCGGCTGGCCTTGGCGAAGTTCATTTCCTCCAAGGAAAATCCGCTGACCGCCCGCGTTGCCATCAACCACATTTGGTTGCGGCACTTCGGCACGCCGCTCGTCCCGAGCGTTTTTGATTTCGGCCTCAATGGCAAGCAGCCGACCAACCAGCCGCTGCTCGACTGGCTGGCCGTGGAGCTGATAGAGAGCGGCTGGAGCCAGAAGCACATTCACCGGCTGATTGTGACGAGCCGGACGTATCGGCTCTCCTCCACGGCGAGCGGGGGGCGTCAGCCCCCTGATACTTCGGCGAATTCCACAATCGACTCCGAGAACAAATACTACTGGCGGCAGAATCCCCGGCGGATGGAAGCGGAGATTGTGCGGGATGCCACGCTGTATGTGGCGGGGTCGCTGGACGTGGCGATGGGTGGGCCGGACATCGACAACAACACCGGTCTCACTTCCAATCGCCGCAGCATCTACTTCCGCAGCACGAAGGAGAAGAAGATGCAGTTCCTCTCCCTCTTCGACAGCGCCAACGTCGTCGAATGCTATCGCCGCAGCGAGAGCATCGCCCCCCAGCAAGCCTTGGCGATGGCAAACAGCTCCCTCACGCTCGCCCAATCGCGGCTGCTGGCCAAGAAGCTGAGCGAGGCCCTCGCTGCCGCCAATCCGCCGGCCGATCAGGCGGATGCGAAGTTCGTGGAAGACGCCTTCTCCAGGACTCTCAACCGGCCGCCCAGCAGCGACGAGCAAACCACTTGCGTCGCCTTCCTCACCGAGCAAGCCCAGCGTCTTGCCGCTGGCTCCTTGTCTCCCTTCACCGCCGGCCCCGCGGCTACCGTTCCACCTTCCGCGGACCCTCGGCAGCGGGCGCGGGAAAACCTGGTGCATGTGCTGATGAACCACAATGATTTCTTGACGGTGCGGTAACGAGAGCACTCTCGAGGCATCATCCACGGCCACCAGTGGTTGGACAAAATCTCCAAATCGTGGATACTCAGGAAAACGCTTCTGGCGGATGAGCCGTCTTAAGGGAAGCGTAGCCGCCAGGGGGGATTCCTCTTTCTTGGGATCGCTGGGCGGCCAGGCCGTTTCACACGTGCATTCTCGGATTCTTGCCTAAGGCAGACCTGCCATGAAGCGAAACATTCTGATCGGGATGAGTGGTGTCCTGTTTCTTGCCCTCCTCCTCGTTAGCGGGGCTTTTTCCCAGGGACCGGGCGGGCCGGAGCTGCGGGCCAAGAGCCAGAAGGCCATGACCGACGGCAACTTCAAGGACGCCTATGAAGGTTTCAAGAAGCTCTGCCTGGACCCCAAGGATGAGCCTCCGCAGGTGGCCAATGACCTCAACCAGGCGGTGCAGTGCCTACACAATCTGGGGCGAATCAACGAAATCGACGAGCTGGTTGAAGGGACGATTACCGCCCACAAGGGGAACTGGCGACTGCTCGCGGCGGCCGCTCAGCAATATGTCCATTTGCAGCATCAGGGGTTCATCATCGCGGGAAAGTTTGAGCGCGGGCCGCACCGGGGTGGGGGCAAATTCGCCAACTCCGTCGAGCGGGACCGGACCCGGGGAATGCAACTGCTCAATCAGGCACTGCCGCTGGTTGCCAAAGATGACAACAAGGCCGAGGTGGCCCAGTTCTATCTCAATTTCGCGGAAACGCTGCTCAACCATCGCGGCGTCCACGAGGCCTGGCGCTTGCAGTATTTGACGAACCTGGCCGAGCTGCCGGATTATGACGAGGCGTACTACGGCTACCGCGAGTACAACGGCGCGCCAGTGGATGCCGAAGGGAAACCGGTCTATCACACCACGCCCAAAAAGTGGGAAGTGGCGGAGACGGACGGCCAGCGCTGGCGGTGGCTGCTTGAGCAGGCCGCGGAAAATCACCCCCCCATCAAGGACCAGGTGCGGATGCACTTCGCCCAGTTCATGGAACAGCTCTTTGGCGTACAGACCATGGCTCAGGGGCGCTGGGGCCGCGGCTTCGGCGGAGGAGTGAGCGACGACGATACCAAGAAAAACGAAAGCGGCACTTACGACCTGCACACGCTGAAGGAAGACGAAACCATCGCCAAGCTGGCCTCGGGCATCAAGCGCTTCAAGCTCCCCGACGAGTTCAACTTCATCAAGATCTATCAGCAGGTGGCGGCGGATGGAAAGGGCATGTGGGGAGAAAACGCCCTCACGCAGCTCTCCCAGGTCTTTGAGAACCGCCGCCAATATCCCGCTGCCGCCAAATACTGGCAGCAGAACATCAAGAGCTTCGGTCCCGGCCAAAACAACTGGAAGAACGAGCGGCTCGAGCAAATCGTCAGCAACTGGGGCACGTTCGAAGGGGTCGCCACGCAGCCCGCCGGCCAAGGAGCCACGGTCGAATTCCGCTACCGCAACGGCAAGCAGGTAAAGTTCGACGCCAGGAAAATCAAGGTCCCCGAGCTGCTGGCGGACATCAAGGCCTACCTCAAGTCCGATCCGGGCAACCGCATCGACTGGAACAAAATCAACATCGCCAACATCGGCTATCGATTGGTGCATGAAGCGGATACGAAATATCTGGGCGAAGCGACCGCGGCTTGGGAGTTGGACCTCGAGCCGCGCGAAAACCACTTCGACAAGCGGATCACCGTCACCACACCGTTGCAAAAGCCGGGGGCCTACCTGGTGACGGCCACGATGGCCAATGGCAACGTCAGCAAGATCATCCTGTGGGTCGCGGACACCGCCATCGTCCGCAAGCAGCTCGACGGAAAGACTCTGTATTACATCGCCGACGCGGTCACCGGCTCCCCCATCGCCGACGCCAACCTGGAATTCTTCGGCTGGCAACAGCGGCACCTGGGGGGCAATCGCTACCAGGTGGTCACTACGAATTTCGCCGAAAACACCAATGCGGACGGCATGGTGACACCGGACCCGAAAGACCTGAAGGAAGAAGGCTATCAGTGGCTCGTCACCTCGACGACCAAGAACGGCCGCTTCGCCTTTCAGGGCTTCCTCAACGTCTGGACCGGCCGCATCCACGACCAGGAATACAACCAAATCAAGGCCTTCGCGATGACGGACCGCCCGGTCTATCGGCCGGGCCAAAAAGTGAACTTCAAATTCTGGGTCCGCAAGGCTCAATACGACCAGCCGGATGCCTCGGACTTTGCCAAGAAGACGTTCGTCATTGAAGTCCATAGCCCCAAGGGAGAGAAGGTTCTCGACAAGACCATCGAAGCCGACGAATACGGCGGGATTGTCGGTGAGTACGACCTGCCGGCCGATGCCACGCTCGGCCAGTACTACATCAACATCATGGACCCGCCGCGGCAGAATGGTTATGCCACCGGCGGCAACACGTTCCGAGTGGAGGAGTATAAGAAGCCGGAATATGAGGTGACGATTGACGCCCCGAAAGAGCCGGTGATGCTCGGCGAGAAAATCACGGCCAAGATCAACGCCAAGTACTACTTCGGCTCGCCGGTGACCAAGGCCAAAGTGAAGTACAAGGTGCTGCGGACCGACCACTCGCAGGAGTGGTATCCCCACATGCCGTGGGACTGGTGCTACGGCCCCGGTTATTGGTGGTATGCCTACGATTACCCGTGGTACAAGGGCTTCCACGAATGGGCCGGCTGCATGCGTCCATTGCCGCCGTGGATTTGGCGAGGTCATCAGCAGCCGCCGGAAGTGGTGGCCGAGGTGGAGCGCGAGATTGGCGAGGATGGCACCATCAGCGTGGAGATCGATACGGCTGTCGCCAAGGAACTGCACGGCAATACCGACCACGAATACACCGTGACCGCGGAAGTGCGAGATGACAGTCGCCGCACCATCGTCGGCACCGGCAAGGTGCTCGTCGCCCGCAAGCCGTTCAAGATTTTCTCCTGGGTGGACCGGGGCTACTACCGCGTCGGCGATGTGATCCAGGCCAATTTCAAGGCTCAAACGCTCGATGATAAGCCGGTCCCCGGCAAGGGCTCGCTCACGCTCCTCAAGATCACCTACGACAAGAACCGGCAGCCGGTGGAAACGCCGGTGCAGCGGTGGGACTTGAATACCGGCGAAGAGGGAATGGCCAAGCAGCAGATCAAGGCCACGCAAAAGGGACAGTATCGCCTTTCCTACAAGCTCACTGACAGCAAGAAGCATGTCATCGAAGGGGGCTATCTCTTTACCATCGTCGGCCAGGGCTTTGACGGGGCCGATTTCCGCTTCAACAACGTCGAGCTCATTCCCGACAAGCAGGCCTACAACCCCGGCGAAAAGGTCAGCTTGCAGCTCAACACGGACCGGGCGAACAGCACCGTCCTGCTCTTCATCAGGCCGACCAACGGCGTTTATCTCGCCCCCAAGCTCCTGCGGCTGAAGGGGAAGAGCGTGATCGAAGAGATCGCCGTCATCAAGAAGGACATGCCGAACTTCTTCGTCGAGGCCGTGACCGTCAGCGGCGGCAAGGTCTACACCGAAACCAAGGAGCTGATTGTGCCGCCCGAAAAGCGGGTGCTGAATGTCGAGGTGCTCCCTTCCGCGAAGGAATACAAGCCGGGTGAGAAGGCCAAAGTGAAGGTCCATCTGACCGATTTCAACGGCGAGAACTTCGTCGGCTCCACCGTGTTGACGATGTACGACAAGTCGGTGGAATACATTTCCGGCGGCTCGAACGTGCCGGATATCAAGGACTTTTTCTGGAAGTGGCGGCGGCACCATAACCCGCAGCAGTATGACAGCCTGTCGATGCTCGCCGGACAAAATATGACCTTGCCCAATAAGCCGGGCATGGGTTTCCTCGGCGTCTTCGGCCACTCCGTGGCGGAAGAACTGGACGTGCTAGCGGAGGGAGCCGCGGAGGCTGCGACCAGCGCCCCGGGCGGCCCCGCCGGCTTTGGCGGCGGTGGAATGCGCGGGCGGGCCATGTTTGCCAACGGCCTGGCGGCGCCTGGTGCACCGATGGCTGGGGGTGCCGCCATGGCGAAATCCGCCGCGATGCGCGACTCGAATGCTTACTTTGCGGAGGACAAGCAGGGTCTCCGCGTCGAACGCGAGCAGCAAGGGCAGGACCGCGCCAACAAGCCTGGCGATCCAGGCGGCACGGGTCCGCTCGTCGAAGCAACCGTCCGCAGCAAATTCGCGGACACGGCCAAATGGGTTGCGTCGCTCACGACCGACAAGACCGGCAATGCCGAAATTGAGCTGGACATGCCGGAAAACCTCACTTCCTGGAAAATCCGGGTCTGGGGGATGGGGCATGGCACCAAAGTCGGCAGTGGCGAAGCCGATGTGGTGACGCGAAAGAACTTGATTGTCCGCCTGCAGGCTCCTCGCTTCTTTGTGCAGAAGGACGAAGTGGTCCTGTCGGCGAACGTCCACAACTATCTCAAGACCGCCAAGGATGTCAGCGTTTCGCTGGAAATTCCCGGCAACAAGCTGAAGTCGGCTGCTCCGCTTACCAAAAAGGTCAAAATCCCAGCCGGCGGCGAGATGCGCGTCGATTGGCTCTGCACCGTGCTAGATGAAGGCGAGGCAGTCGTTCGCATGAAGGGACTGACCGACGAAGAGTCCGACGCGATGGAAATGAAGCTGCCGTGTTTCATTCATGGCATGCTCAAGACCGATTCCTACGCCGGCACCGTCAAGCCGGACAAAGACTCGTCCCGCGTCAGCTTCAATGTTCCCAAGGAGCGCCGCGTCGAGCAGAGCCTGCTGGAGGTCCGCTACAGCCCGTCGCTGGCGATGGCCATGGTGGATGCGCTGCCGTATTTGGCCGAGTATCCCTACAACTCGACCGATCAGACACTCAACCGCTTCCTGCCGAGCGTGATCACCCAGCGGACGCTGATCGACATGAAGCTCAATCTGGCCGCCATCCGCGACAAGCGGACCAACCTCAACGCCCAGGAAATCGGCGACGACAAGGAACGCGCCAAAGGCTGGAAACGGTTCGACCGTAACCCCGTCTTCGACGAAGAGGAGCTTGCCCGCATGGTCAAGGAAGGGGTGAAGGCCCTCACCGAGCAGCAGATCAGCGACGGCGGCTGGGGGTGGTTCAGCGGCGCGGGGGAGCAAAGCTGGCCCCACACCACGGCTGTCGTGGTGCATGGCTTGCAGGTTGCGAAAGCCAATGATGTGGCCCTCGTTCCAGGCATGTTGGAACGGGGCATCGAATGGCTCAAGCGGTATCAGGCCGAGCAGATCCAGTACATCAAGAACTGGGAGAAGAAGGAGCCCAACATCCGCAAAAAGCAGTTCGCCGACGAGCTGGATGCCTTCGTCTATATGATCCTCGTGGACGCCGACAGCAACAACGACGAGATGAAGGACTTTCTCTACCGCGACCGGGTTCACCTGGCAGTCTATGCCAAGGCGATGTTCGGCCTGGCACTGGAAAAGATCGGCGACAAGGAAAAGCTGGCGATGATCCTGGAGAACATCAAGCAGTTCGTCGTCGAGGATGAAGAGAATGAAACCGCCTACCTCAAGCTGCCGGAGAACAACTACTGGTGGTATTGGTACGGCAGCGAGGTGGAAGCCAACGCTTACTACCTCAAGCTGCTGGCCAAAACAGACGGCAAGGGAGAGCGGGCGCCGCGGCTGGTGAAGTACCTGCTCAACAACCGCAAGCACGCCACCTACTGGTCCAGCACCCGCGACACGGCCGTCTGCGTGGAAGCCTTCGCCGAGTTCATCCGCGCCAGCGGCGAACAAGAGCCGCAGATGACGGTCGAGCTTTGGCTGGACGGCGAAAAGAAGAAGGAAGTGGAAATCACCAAGGACAACCTCTTCACGTATGACAACAAGTTCGTGGTGGCGGGAGCCGATCTCAAGGACGGCGGCCACGAAGTGGAAATCCGCCGCAAGGGAAAGGGAAATGTCTACTTCAACGCCTACGTCACCAACTTCACGCTGGAGGACCACATCACCAAGGCCGGCCTGGAGGTGAAGGTCAACCGGAAGTACTACCAGCTCATTCCAGTGGACAAGAAGATCAAGGTGGAAGGTGTCCGCGGCCAGGCCCTGGATCAGAAAGTGGAAAAGTTCGTGCGCAAGGAGCTCAAGGAAGGAGACACGCTCAAGAGCGGCGACCAGGTCGAAATCGAGCTCGAAATCGACAGCAAGAACGATTACGAGTACATCCTCTTCGAGGACATGAAAGCCGCCGGTTTTGAGCCGGTCGATCTCCGCAGCGGCTACAACAGCAACAGCCTGGGAGCGTACATGGAGCTGCGGGATAATCGCGTCAGCTTCTTCGTCCGCGCCTTGGCCCGCGGCAAGCACTCCGTTTCGTACAAAATGCGGGCCGAAATCCCCGGCAAATTCGCCGCCCTGCCGGCGAAGGCTTCGGCGATGTACGCGCCGGAGCTGCGGGGGAATTCGGACGAGATCAAGCTGAAGATTGTGGACTAGGTAGGGCCGGCGGAGAAGGTGAAGCTGGCGGTCAATTACAGGGTCGCATAGATGAACGCAATTCACGGCATTCCGTCGGCGATCTTGCTCGTTCTTCTGGGGGCAATTGCGCTCGCCGAGGAACCGGTGGAAAAGGACCTCGCGGTTCACGAATGGGGCGTATTCCGCGTGTATACCGACGCGGAGATGGCCAATGCCGATCTGCTGCGGGAATGGAACGACCTGCCGGGGTTCGTCTACGGCCAGATCAACGGCCGCAACATTCCGCAGCATTACGGCGCGGTCGAAATCCGCCGCCGGCCGATTGTTTTCTTCCACGCCGCCCGTCCGCTGGAAGTGCAGATGAAAGTCGACTTCCCCGGTGGCATGCCCGGCGTTTGGTGGCCCGGCACCATCAGCCCGGCCCGCGAGGGGGAGCAGCGGGTCGCACTCCATTCCTCGCTGCTTTGGCAGCTTGGCATCAAGCAGCCCCCGCGCGGCAAGTTGCCGAAAGGTCCATCGCCCCCCCAGGTAGAGAAAGGGCACTGGATGGAGCTCCTCCGCAAAGTGGAATGCGACGAAGTCTTTGCTAAGTACAGCCAGAACCAGCTTGACATCGACCGCGAGAAATTCGTCTACTACGACGGCATCTTTCCACAAGGAAAATGGCTGAAGATCGACTCAGCCGAAGGCAAAGTGACCGTCACGAGCCAGGTGAAGCACTCCGTCTTCGACGTCACGGTCATCGACCACCGTGACGAAAGGAAAGTCCGCATCGCCCGCATCGGCGAGCTCCAGTCCGGGGCGGAATTTGCGCCGACGGAGTTTGAAGCCGGCAGTGGCGCGGAGTTCGCGAGTCAGACGGCCAGGAAGCTGACGAGCCAGCTTGTGATGGCGGGCCTCTTCGAGGACGAGGCGCAGGCGCTAGCCGACCTTTGGAAGAAAGAGCTGTTTCAAGAAACCGCGTTGCATGTCTGTTTCCGGTTGCCGCAGGAGGAATACGAAAGGCGACTGCCGATGACGCTCTCGCCCCGTCCTGGCAGCCTCGTCCGCGTGGGCCTCGTTGTACAGACCCATCCAATTCCAGCGCTGGGTGATAGAGTCACCGCCCTCGTCAAAGAGCTCGATGCGGAGGACTTCACGGCTCGCGAAGCGGCGCAGAAGAAGCTCCAGGCGATGGGCCGCGGCACCTACGCCCATCTCTTGCGGCTGCAAAAGACGGACTTGCCCGCTGAAGTCCGCATCCGCGTCCGGGCTGTCCTCGCCGAGATTGATTCCTCGCTGGCATTTCCGCAGCAGCGAGAGCAGCCGTAGAAATTATCCTCAGTCCCTTAGCTGAAAAAATTCTCGCCGAAGAGGTTGACCTCAGGGCCTGTTTCCACCTCGATGTCGCCATGCACCGTGGTCTTGCAGGCCAGCCGCATGGTGTCTTCATGGCCGACAAAGGCGAGAGCGGGAACGGGGTCCGGCGTGAGAACCGCCTTGAACTTCAGCCGCTCGCTGAGCGTCATCTTGTTGGTGTTTTCCATTCCCTTGGTGATCAGCACGCGGCAAGTGCCGCATTGCAGCCCAGGTATCATTCCAATAATCATGGTCGTGCAGTTCGCGTACTTATTGATTGACGCGCCAATGCCATTGAGTCCCTGATTGAGATTGATCCCCGCCTTGACGGCCTCCGCCCGCAGGTTCGCGCCGTCGGGGACCTCGATTTCCTTCTTCTCTTTGACGAATTTGACGATGGGCATGGGCGGAAAACTCAGCAAAATGGGCCGTCACTGGCATGAGGACTCAATGGGAAAATCTAACGCGCCAGCGCGTGCGCGCTAAGGGTGTTTCGCGAAAAAATGCCTCCGGTCGTTCCCAGGAATTGGGCTGCCAACGGGTCCATTCGCCAGAACGTGCCCTTGACCCCCGCCCCCAATGTGCTATTCTTGAAGAAGTTAAGAAAAAGGTGCGAGACCAGTTTGTGCTCGGCGGCGGCTTCTGAAAGCTATTCCGCCCTCCTGCTGTGGTCAGTTGCTTTGTCTGATAGCGGCCGGATAATTCCGGCATCTCTTTGGGCTGCTTCTCGATTCTCTTGCCCCTTGGCACAGTATTTTTTGTCAGCGGGCTACGCTCCACACCAGGCTACCGGCATTTTGCCCTCCAGGTTCGAGAGCGCCCATTCCCTATCCCTGGCACGTTTCGTGGGACGCAGCATTGCTCCGTCCACCGCGCTGCCGCACCGTATTGGAACCAAGTGTTTTCATGAGTTTTGCTGAATTGGAATTGTCCGCGAAGTTGCTCGATGCCGTCCGCCACGAAGGGTACGAAATCGCCACGCCCATCCAGAAGGAAGCCATCCCGCCCATTCTCGCCGGCTGCGACCTGCTCGGCTGTGCCCAGACCGGAACGGGCAAGACGGCGGCTTTCGCCCTCCCCACGCTGCAGCGCCTCAGCCAGGCCAGCGTGCCGCCACGCGGTCGCCGCATCCGCTGCCTCGTCCTCGCGCCCACGCGGGAGCTGGCCTCGCAGATTGCCGAAAGCTTCCGCGTGTACGGCCGCTTCACCAACCTTCGCCAAACCGTTATCTATGGCGGCGTCGGCCAGAACCCGCAAGTCAAGGCCCTGCACTACGGCGCCGATATCGTTGTCGCCACACCCGGCCGCCTGCTGGACCTGATGAACCAGGGCTACGTCGACCTCCGGCACGTTGAAATCCTGATCCTCGACGAAGCCGACCAGATGTTCGACATGGGCTTCATCCACGATCTCAAACGGATCGTCGCCAAGGTCCCCCGCGAGCGGCAGACGCTCCTCTTCTCCGCCACCATGCCGCGGGAGATTCAGAATCTCGCCGAGCAATGGCTGACCAATCCCGTCAAGATCTCCGTCGTCCCGCAAGGCACGACCGTGGAGCTGGTGCAGCAGTCCGTGTACTTCATCGAAAAGCGGAAAAAGCCGGACCTGCTCATGCACGTCCTCAAGGAGCAAGGGGCCACGCGGACCCTGGTCTTCATGAAGACCAAGCACGGTGCCGACAAGCTCGTCAAAACCCTGGGGCAGCGCGGCGTGCGGGCCGAAGCCATCCACGGCAACAAGAGCCAGGCCCAGCGCCAGCGGGCACTCGCCGAATTCAAATCCGAGCGGCTGCCGATCCTGGTCGCCACCGACATCGCCGCCCGCGGCCTGGATATTGACAACGTCTCGCACGTCATCAATTTCGACCTGCCGATGACGCCGGAATCCTACGTCCACCGCATCGGCCGCACGGCCCGCGCGGGGGCGGAAGGAATCGCCGTCACGTTCTGCGACCGCGAGGAGCTGAGCATGCTCCGCGAGATCGAGCGCCTCACCCGCCAGCGCATCCCCACCGCGAAAACCACGGGGGAGTTCGCCGTCTCCGACCAGGAAGACAATCGCCCCGCTCCTCCGCGCTACCAACAGCCGCGTCACGCGCAGCAGGGGGGCCATACCAACTTCGGCAGCCGGCGTCCCAGCGGCTCCACCAAGCCGCACGTCCAGCCCATCGCCCGTTCCTCGGAAGAGCGCCTCGCCTACGGCAGCAAGCGGTTCTCCAAGCGGCCGAGACAATTTCAGAAGTAAGGGTGGAGCCCAAAAGTCCGGCGGCTATCCTTCGCGAGTTCATTGGGCTCACGCAACATCCGCCTGAAGCGCCGAGCTTCAGGCAGCCAAGGCTGAATTCCGGAGACGTGTCAGGAACCGTTTGTTGCCTTTGGACCCCGTAACTGGTAGCTTTAGGCCACCTTCCCGGCGCCTTGATCTCATTTCTTTCGCTTGGCGTTTTCAGACGTGGAAGGCGACGGCGATTGCCGAAAGGCAACCAACAACAGGGAACCCTTGTGGACGAACAACCCGCCAGCGGCCTGCCGTCCATCTTTGATGATGGCGACGTGTACGATCTGGTGGGCAAAGACCTCCCGTACGGGCTTGATTTCTACGTCGCTCTGGCCCGCCAGGCGCATGGCCCGGTGCTGGACGTCGCCTGCGGCACGGGCCGGATCATGTTGCCCTGCCTGCAAGCCGGAGTCGATATGGAGGGGCTGGACCTGTTCGAGCCGATGCTGAGGACGCTGCGGGCGAAGGGGGCGGCTTTGGGCCTGTCGCCACGGCTCCATCGGGCGGACATGAGCGACTTTTCCCTGCCGCGCCGGTTTGGGCTGATCATGATTCCGTTCAACGCTTTCATTCACAATATGACCCAAGAGGCACAAATCCGCTGCCTGCAGCTCTGCCGCGAGCATTTGTTGCCCGGCGGCAATCTGACGTTTGACACATTCTTTCCGGCCCTGGAGTTTGTGAGCACCCCTCAGAACACGCGCGTGCTGGAGGGAGAGATTCCGCATCCGCAAACCGGACTGCCGATGCGGATGTACGACACGCGCAGCATCGACCGCGTCGCCCAGGTGTTTTATTCGCGGAACGAAATCGAACTGCTGGCCGCCGATGGAAGCGTGCAGACCGTTCATCGCTCCGAAGACAATTCCCGGTTCTTTTACAAGCAGGAAATGGAGCTGCTGCTCCGTATCGCCGGCTTCGCGCGCTGGGAAATCTACGGCGACTTCGATCGCCGCCCTTTGACGCGCGAGAACGACGCCATGGTCGTGACGGCTTGGAACACGTGAACCGACCGAATGACTCGCGTCGACACAACCGCCTGGTGCGAAATCGGGAGTTAGTAGTCCGCTCGGATGCGTTTCTCTGACCGGATTCCGCCATATCTGCCGGCTATTTCTTTTTCTCCCCTGCCTCCTTGAGGTATTTGGCAATCGGGATCGAGTGATAGTACCACGTGAGCGGCTGCTGCTTGCCGTCGAGAGTGTCGGTACTGAGGTGAATCTTGGCGCGCTCCGCCAACTCTCTGGTCAGATGAACCGACATCACCTGTTTTCCGTCATCTTTCCTTCTTTCTAATGATAGCGACAGGTCAACATAGCCAGACCTATCTTTGCTGGGGATGACTAATCCCACTCCCCGGTCAAGCGGCGCGAGCCTCCCTTCGTCCGCCATGGTCAGAGTGACCGTGACCCGGCCGGTGCCGTGGTCCACTACCGCTACGTCGTATTTGAGCTTGAGCTGCTCTTTCGTTTCGCCCAGCTCCAGGCCCAGGGCCCAGGCAAGATTGCCAGCCAAGACGATGGCGGCCAGCACCAGCGACGGTAAGCAAAACTTTCGTACGGGCATGGCAGGTCTCCTGTTTGTGTGGCTTGTCGTTACGCGGCACGTCAACGTACTTTCTCCAGATCAACGAATTCCTTGATGCGGAGCACGTGGCCGGTCCTCGTTCGGGGGCTGTGCTGCGTCACCACCTTCAGGGTGAACTTGTCCTGCATCGTGCGTTCCGCCGCAAAGCTGACGACGACCCGCCCTGGTGGCGACTTTTCCTCCCGCAGGGTCGAGGACAAAAGCAGTCTCTCCCCATCGTGCATTTCCAACGCCACGCGACTGTACTCCTTGAGCTCCCCCTTGGTCTCGAACTCAAGCTCCACCAGGACGGCGTCGGGGCCGGCGGCATGCGACCGAATTTCCAGGCCCAGTGCTGTTGCCCGCTCTTTGGTGACATATTCGATCGACTCCAGGGCGCAGCACAGGCTAGGGAAGACCACGACCAGCAACGTCACAGCCGAGGGTTTTAGCAGCGTCTTCATGATCTTGCCTGGCATCAGGCTCTCCTTGTGATTGTGGGTCGACCAATTCTCCAACGCGAATCGCCTGTTCTAATCTGGCGGCTATTTCTTTTTCTCGTCCTTGAACCGCTCGTCAATAATCAAGGTATCGGCCGGCAGCCGAATGCGGTTCAGATCGACGATCTCTCCATCCACAACCAGCTCGAGATAGGTGGCGTCCGTTCTCCATGGTCCATGCACCTTCTTCGCGTCCGCGATTTGGACCTCGTCATCGGCCCCCTGATCGGTGCCAACAGGAGGAGTGTGGATGAGAACTCCGGCGGGCTTGAGGGCGAAGAAATCCGTCTTCGGGGCACGCACCAGGATGATGGGGGCTCCCTTGCTTTTAACCTTCAGGAGATGCGGCCAGGCAGCCTCGAATTCCTCCCGTTTGGTGAAAGGGATTAGATAGTGCCGGTAGAGGACTAGCGGCCCCTCTAAAGTGCTCGCTTGCTTCCGCAAGGGCTCCAATTCCTTGGGCCAGCTTTGGGGCCACGTCCCTCGATCCGTCACTCCATAGTCCGCATACACCGAACTCGCCGCAAAGAAGCTCATTGCGGCCAGGACAGCCATTCTCCTGTTCATTGTGATTCCTCAATCGAAAATGAGTTTTGGTCCCCAGGTTTTGGACGAACAACGCACGCGCAGCCGTCCGCGGCAGAACTATTTCTCTTTCTTGTCCTCGTCCTTGAACCGCTCGTCAATAATCAGGGTATCTGCTGGAAGAGCAATGCGGTTCAGATCGACGATCTCTCCATCCACAACCAGCTCAATATAAGTGGCCTTCGTCCTCCACTCTCCATGCGCCTTCTTAGCGTCCGTGATCGAGACCTCGTTACCAGCGCCTTGCGCTTCGTCCCCAGGAGGAGTGTGGATGACAACACCCGCGGGTTTGAGGTCGAAAAAGTCGGTCTTGGGACCGCGCACCAGGATGATCGGCACTCCCTTGGTTTTGACTTTCAGGAGTTGCGGCCAGGCAGCCTCAAACTCCTCCCGTTTGGTGAACGGGATCAGGTAGATCCGGTAAAGGACTCTCGGACCCTCGTAGGTGCGAGCCTGCTTTCGCAGCGGCTCGAGCTCCTTGGGCCAGCTTTCGGGCCACATTCCTTTGTCCCAGACGGAGTATTCCGCATCCACGGCGGTACTCACCGCCAAGCAGGCGATTGCGGCCAGGAGAGCGATTGTTCGATTCATGGTGAACTTTGCACAGAGAAGAGAATGAGATTGAATGCTCAGACAGCCGCGGCACTATTTTGTTTTCCGTTCTGGCGATTTGTGATCCTCGGCCTTGAACCGCTCATCGATAATCGGGGTGTCCGCCGGCAGAGAAATGCGGTTGAGATCCACGATCTTCCCATCCACCACCAGCTCGAAGAAGGTTGTGTTCATCCACGTCGTTCTGGGGTCGGATTGTCCTGAGATCGGAGCCTCGGAATGCCCCTCTTTTTTCTCTGCGCCCTCGGGTGGAGAGTGGATGAGAACACCGGCGGGATTGATCGCGAAGAAGTCCGTCTTGGGACCGCGCACCAGGATGATGGGGGCTCCCTTGCTCTTGACCTTCAGAAAATGCGGCCAGGCGGCCTCAAATTCCTCCCGTTTGGTGAACGGGATTTGGTAATGCCGGTTGAGGATTTCCGGGCCCACCAGAGTCCGCGCTTGCTTTCGCAGCGGCTCGAGTTCCTTGGGCCAGCTTTGGGGCCAGGCTCCGTGATCATAAAATTCATAAAGCGCATGCGCGGAACCTACCGCAAAGAAGGCGACTATGGCCAGGAGAATGGTTCTTCGGTTCATCTTGATTCCTCCCTAGTCATTGAGTTTGATGCCGCAGGCACCTGGAACTACTTGTTCTTCTCGTCCTTAAACCGCTCATCGATAATCGGCGTATCTGCCGGCAGGGCAATGCGGTTCAAATCGACGATCTCCCCATCCACGACGAGCAGAAAGCTGGTGACGATGTTTGCCGGTAGCTTTTCGGCCTCCACAGGAGAGATGTCACGAGGAGGCACGACGCGGACACCGGCGCTCTTTCCCGCTCCGGCACGGATGTGAGCACCACGCAAGAGGGTAATGCTCGCTTCTTTGCTTTTGAGCTTCATAATATGGGGCCAGGCCGACTCGAATTCCTCACGGCTAGCGAAAGGGATATCGTAGGATGTGCCCCCAAACCCATGCTCCCAGGTCCAGGCTTGTTTGCGCAGCGGTTCCAATTCCTTGGGCCATGTTTTTGGCCACTTTCCGCCTGGACCACCAAACGAAATCGCATACACGGACCCGGCCGTGCAAACAGCAATTGCGGCTGCGAAAACGAACGTGAAACGTTTCGGCAGTTTCATCAGTAATCTGAGACGCGACATGGCAACTCCCTCCGGCTATGGTTTGGGTTGACTAGGTTGATTCCGACTTTCCTTCTTGCTGTGCAGCACTTCGTGGCTGCCGTCGCTGGGATTGACCCGGTGCAGGAGGCCATTGCTGGCGATGTAGAGCTTGTCGCCGGCCGTCAACATCGCTTTCGTCGTGGCCCACTCCGGCTTGCCCACGTTGCGGCGTACTCCGGTCTCCGGATTCACTTCGTAAAGCTGATTGTCACAGACGACGTAGAGACGTCCGCCGGCCGAGCCCATGGCCGCGGTGTTCCGCCAGTCAGCCTCTCCCACGTTGCGGCGCGAGCCGTCCTGGGGGCTGACTTCGTACAAGTGGCCGCTATCGACGACGTATAACATGTCGGAGAGCGCCACCGCAGCCGCGATGTTCGGCCATTCTGCAGTGTCACGGGAGAGGACCGAGAGTTTTGCCATGGGAGAGAGTTCTCTGGGTTTTCTCTCCGCCGCCGCGAGGCTTTCCTTTTTTTGGGTCGCCAGAGATTCGTGGGAATGCTTGCTCTCGCTCGCGATTCGGTCGCTCAAGCTCTCGCTTAAGGGCATGACCTCGCTTTCAGGGCTCAAGCTCAAGCTGCGGGGACTCACGCTCAGGTGATCGACACGTGCGGATTCACTCTGCGGGGATGAGTCACTCAAGTCCAGGTGCTGTGAGCGGTCTGACTTCCCTTCGTCGCGACGAGCCACTTCGTAATTCGTCGCTGGAGTTCCGGACTGCGAAATCCAAATGACAACGAGCACGAGCGCGGCGACCGTGGCGATCGCCAGACAGATTGCCAGCGGAGACCGCCGAGGCTTCGCCGGCACGAATGTCGGCGTTGACGTCGCCGCCTCGGCCCGCAAGCGCGCGATCAAATCCGTTGAAAACTGCTCGTCCAGCGGCGGCGCACCATATTCCTCGCGCAGCAGGGCCTGCAGTTCGTCGGCTTCATCATCGGGCTGCATGAAATCATTCTCCTGGCTCGCAAAGTGCGACGGTCCTCATTCGAGCGCGGTCTCGTAGGCTGTCCGAAATGCGTTGCGGGCACGATACAACAGCCCTTCGACCGCCTTGTCAGTTCGCCCCAGCCGTTCGGCGATCTCGCGGACGGTGCATAGGTCCAAGTACTTCCATTCCAGGATGACCCGTTCTTCATTCGGCAGCGCATCGAGCACATCCGCCACGACTCCGCTGGCCGAGGAAGTTTCCTGGGTCGCCTGCTCTGCGTCGGTCGTGGCCGATTTCTCTCGCCGCCGATGCCAGTCCGCCATCTTGTGGCGAGCGATGCCAGTCAGCCAGCCCGCGACGTTATCCGTTGTGGTCCCGTTATTGAGGGCCCTGATCGCCGCCAGAAACGTCTCGCTGAGCACGTCCTGGCCGGCATGGGTGTCCCGCCGCATCCGGGCAAATACGTATCGCCAGACGACCGGCGCATACCGCTCGTACAACTCCGCCACAGCGCCGGAGTCCCCCTCGCGGACTCGGCGAATCAGCTCCTGATCGGCTGGCAAATCGGTGCGAACTCCTCGGCTCTACCCTATTGTCGTTTCCCAGGGCATCAATCACGCACGGATCAAGCGAAATATTTGATTCGTTGCAGCATGATTTTGGACTTCCCTTCGCTTGCGCCCGGGTGGAGCCACTTTTTTCTTTCGCCTATTTCCCCAGCACCTCTTTCATCCCTTGCAGCAGCACGGCCTCCACTTCCGGCGCGGTGCGGCTGACGAAGGTGGTTTCGTAGCCTCCTTCGCCGTAGGAGATTTTGGTGCCGATGTAGCCGCCGCCGTAGTCGCCGTAGCCAGCGGTGCAGACTTCGCCGAGCGTGTACATCTTCTGGGCGGCGAGCTGGTACTCGATGAAGATTTCGCCGGGCAGGTGCAGGACGCGGGTGGCGCCGAGCTTCAGGCAGCCGAGGCTGGTCTTGTGGCCGCTGTCGCAGCGGCGCTTGAACGTGAGGTCCCGGGCGGCCCGAATGCGTTCCCGCTCCGTGGCACCTTTATCCGCCAGCGTGGCAAGCATCTTCTTCTCATCCAGGATGTCCCGCGCCGGCAGGACCACGCCGACTTCCGCCCAGCCGACGTCCTTGGCCGATAGCGGCTGCTTGTGGGCGGCGGCGTTCTCCCAGGCTTCCTGCATTCCCTTCGCCAGCCGCTGGGCCAGAATCATCCGCAGCGGCGGTGAGCCGTCGTTGTATTTGCCGGCCGTCACGTTGCCGCCGGCTCCGTTGAAGTGGGCGTGGAACACATCGGGCTGCTCCTTATCGCGCAGGCCGCGGGCCAGGCCGGGAAAATCGGAGCTGATGTTCCCCTGGCCGTAGTAGCTCTGCGGATGCGTGGCGTAGTAGCTGAGCGAAGCTACCGGCTGGTCACCATTAAAGAAAGCGACGACGCGGCACATCGGGTCCACGGTTCCCTCCGGCTCGGCCCGGATTTTCTCGTCTTTGCACGAGCTGTAGCGGACGTATTTCACCTTGCCGTCCGGCCCCATCACGCGGCGGTTCGAGGCTATTTCTTTCACTTCCGCCTTGCCGATGCCGTAATGCGTGATCGGCTGCTTGTTTTTGACCGCTGCTGTGACCGCTTCGGCCACCCGCTTGACGGTTTCGCGAGCGAATCTCACATCGTACTGTTTGCCCGAAAGTCCCACCTGCGACAGCATTTCCTCCGCCGCCTCGTCGTATCCCGGCGCATCATGCTGGTGCAGGCAATGAACGGCCACGCGGTCCGGCGTCGTCCCCGTTGCCTTCGCCAAAGCGGCCCGCCAGATGTCGTGCCCCGTATTGCCAATTCCCACCCAGTCGACCGCACAGAGCACAATCGGCTGCCCATCGCCAAACAGCACGACGCCACGGGCGAACAGTGGATCATCGACGGCATCGGCCGGCGGCACCAGGCCATCGCACAGCGGTGCTCCGATTGGAGGCGTGACATCGAAACTGAAAGTTGCAATCGCGGGCTCGGCGGCAGTTGAAATCAGAGGCAGGCCAGCCAGAAGCAAAAGGTATGCGACGTATTTCATGAAACCCTCGAAGTTTTGTAACCGCGGAGAGCGCAGAGTTGCGCAGAGTTAGGCAGAGCCGAATCAGTCTTTTGCTTTCTTTTCTCCGCGCTCTCTGCGATCTCTGCGGTAAATCACTCCAGCTTATTGTGCAGGGCGGTCCAGTCCGTTTCCAGCCCTGTCCGATTCCCTCAATCCGCCCTAAAATGATTGGTTCGCCCCAAGGATGACAGGCCCAAAGACCCACCGAGCCCAATGCCCGCTTCCGATATCGTTGTACAAGGCGCCCGCGAGCATAATTTGCGGGATGTCTCGCTCGTATTGCCGCGCAATCAGCTCATCTGCCTGACCGGCGTTTCCGGCAGCGGCAAGAGCTCGCTCGCCTTCGACACCCTCTATGCCGAGGGGCAGCGGCGGTACGTCGAAAGCCTGTCCAGCTACGCCCGCCAGTTTCTGGGGCAAATGCCCAAGCCGGACGTCGATTACATCGGCGGCCTCTCGCCTTCGATTTCGATTTCGCAAAAAGCGGCGGGCAACAACCCCCGTTCGACCGTCGGCACGGTCACGGAAATCTACGACTATCTGCGCGTGCTGTTCGCGCGAGTCGGCCAGGGGCACTGCCCCCAGTGTGACCGCCCCATCACGGCCCAATCGCGGGACGAAATCCTGCACCGCATCCTGCAACTGCCGCCGGGGACCAAGTTCCACGTCCTGGCCCCGCTCATCCGGCAGCAGAAGGGGGAATACAAGGACCTCTTCGAGGACCTGCTCAAGCAGGGTTTCGTCCGGGCTCGCGTGGATGGCACGATCCATCAGCTCAACGAGGACATCACGCTCGACCGCCAGATGCGGCACGACATCGAAGTCGTCATCGACCGCCTGGTGATGAAAAGCGACCTCCGCCCGCGGCTGGCGGAAGCGGTGGAGCTGGCGCTGCGGATGGGACAGGGGAATTTGATTATTGCCGAAGAGGCGGCCGATATGAAACAGGCGAGCGGGGGGCGTCAGCCCCCTGATACTATTCTCGGGGAAGAAGACGGAGAGACGGAGAGACAGAGAGACGGAGAGACGGAGAGTGAGGAGAAAGAAGTAGCCAAGGGTTCCTCCCGCCGTAAACGACAGGCTGCCCGCGAAGGGGATGTCCTGTTCTCCGCTTCGTATGCCTGCACCCACTGCGGCCTCTCCTTCGAGCCTCCCAGTCCGCAGCTCTTCAGCTTCAATAGCCCGCAGGGGATGTGTCCGCAGTGCGCCGGTTTGGGAGAGATGTACTCCTTCGACCCCACGCTCCTCATCCCCAACCCGCGGCTCACGTTCAAAGAGGGGGCGATTGAGTTGGTCGGGCCGTGGCATGAGCTAGGCCGCTGGCGGCGGCATATCCTGCAAGGGGTCGCCGACAGCATGGAGCGGAAGCTCGGCCTGGAGAAAGGGACGCTCCTCGACACTCCCTGGAACAAGCTTCCGGCCGACTTGCAAAAAATCTGGCTCTACGGCTCGGGCAGCGAGCACATCACCTACACTTGGCGGGCCGGCAACTCGCCGATGATGTACGGCGGACGCTTTGAAGGGCTGATCCCCGAGTACGACGGAAAATACCGCGCCAGCAAAAGCGCCCCCCAGCAGCGGCAGCTAGAACAGTACATGAGCCACGTCCGCTGCCCCGCCTGCCACGGCCAGCGCCTGCTTCCCCAGGCCCGCTCGGTGCGCATTACGAGCACTATCCCGAACTTCCGTGACAAGCCGGAGCGGACGCTTCCCGACGTTTGCAAGCTCTCCATCAGCGATGCCGCCGAATTTTTCAAAGAGCTGCAACTCGACGAGACCCGCACGCTCATCGCCACGGAGGTCCTCAAGGAAATCCGCTCGCGCCTCGGCTTTCTCATCGATGTCGGCCTGGAATATCTCACGCTCGACCGCACCGCCCCCACGCTCTCCGGCGGCGAATCGCAGCGGATCCGCCTGGCAGGACAAATCGGCAGCGGCCTGGTCGGAGTCCTCTATATCCTGGACGAGCCCTCCATCGGTTTGCATCCCCGCGACAACGACCGGCTCCTCTCCACGCTTCGCCGCCTGCGGGACATGGGGAACACGGTCATCGTCGTCGAGCATGACGAAGATACGATGTGGGCGGCGGATCACATCATCGATTTCGGCCCCGGTCCCGGCGTTCGCGGCGGCGAGCTTGTCGCTCAGGGTCCGCCCGGCACGATCATCAAGAATGAGCGGAGCGTCACCGGCCAGTACCTATCCGGTCAGAAGCAGATCGCCATCCCCAAAGAGCGGCGAACTATTGGCGATAAGCGGCTGCGGATTCTGGGCGCGACCCACAACAACCTGAAGAACATTGACGCCGAGGTTCCGCTGGGGGCCTTTGTCTGCGTCACCGGCGTCTCCGGCAGCGGCAAAAGCTCGCTGATCAACGATATTCTGGTCGAAGCCCTTCGCCGCGACCTCAACAAAGGGGAAGGGATTCCGGGGGCTCACCAGGCGATTGAGGGGCTGGAACATCTCGACAAACTGATTGCCATCGATCAAACCCCCATCGGCCGCACGCCGCGGAGCAATCCCGGCACGTATATCAAAGTTTTCGACGACATCCGCGACCTCTTCGCCCAGATGTCCGAGTCCAAACGCCGTGGCTACAAGGCCGGCCGCTTCAGCTTCAATGTCGAAGGAGGGCGGTGCGAGGCCTGCGAGGGGAACGGAGCCACGCGCCTGGAGATGGACTTCCTGGCGGACGTGTGGGTCACCTGCCCGGTCTGCGAAGGGAAGCGCTTCAGCCGCGAGACGCTGCAAGTCAAGTTCAAGGAGAAGTCCATCTCCGAGGTGCTGGAGATGGACGTGCAGCAGGCGCTGGTCCTGTTCGAGAACGTCCCCAACATCCGCCACAAATTGCAGACGCTGCACGACGTCGGCCTCGATTACCTCAAGCTCGGCCAGCCGTCTCCCACGCTTTCGGGCGGAGAGGCCCAGCGAATCAAGCTCGCCAAGGAGCTGGTGAAGAAGAGCACCGGCAAAACACTTTACCTGCTCGACGAACCGACAACGGGCTTGCACTTCGCCGATATTCACCTGCTGCTCAAGGTGCTGCAAAACTTCGTCTCGGCGGGGAACACGGTCCTCGTTGTGGAGCACAACCTGGACGTGGTGAAGACCGCGGACTGGATCATCGACCTTGGTCCCGAAGGGGGCGAAGCAGGGGGCGAGATCATCGTCGTCGGCACGCCGGAGGAAGTGGCCAAGGATCCGCGGTCCTACACGGGCCGTTCCCTCGCCAAGGTCCTCGACGGCTCGTACGTGCAACATCTGCGGGATGCGGCCTATGCAGCGACACATCCGACGACCGGCAAGAAGAATGGAAAGGCGGCAAAAACCGGTAAGGGAAAGGACGAGCCCATCACCACCGGCTATCTGGCCACGCATATCAGCGTCAAAGGTGCCCGGCAGCACAATCTGAAGGGGGTAGATGCCAAGGTCGAGCGGGACAAGATGACCGTTTTCTGCGGCCCCAGCGGCAGCGGCAAGAGCTCGCTGGCGATGGACACGATTTATGCCGAGGGGCAGCGGCGCTATGTCGAAAGCCTCTCCGCCTACGCCCGCCAGTTCGTCGCCCAGATGCAAAAGCCGCTGGTGGATCATATCGACGGCTTGTCGCCCGCCATCGCCATCGAGCAGAAGAACCTTGGCCACACGCCGCGCAGCACCGTCGGCACCGTCACGGAGATCTACGATTACCTTCGCATCCTCATGGCCCGCCTCGGCCAGCCTCATTGCCCGCAGTGCGACATTCCAGTCGGCACGCAAACGGCCGATCAGATCGTGGACGCCGTCATGAGCGAGCCGGCCGGCACGCGGCTGTACATCATGGCTCCCGTGGAAATCGAAGTCGGCCAGGAATACGCCCCGCTGTGGGACGAGCTCCGCTCCACCGGCTACAGCCGCGTGCGGATTGATGGCGTCACGCATTCGCTCGAATCGCCGCCGGTCATCGACCGCCGCCGCAAGCACAAGGTGGAAGTGGTCATCGACCGGGCAATCGTCCAGTCAGCGGCTCGCTCCCGCATCGCGCAGAGCGTGGAGAATGCGCTGTCCCTGGGCAAGGGTGTGATGCATCTCGCCCACGCCAAGGAAGAGGTGCCGGAGCATCGCTGGGAAACGGTCATCCACAGCCAGCACATGGTCTGCCGCCAGTGCAGCCGAAGCTTCGAGCCCCTCACCCCCCACAGCTTCTCCTTCAACAGCCCGCTCGGCTGGTGCAAGACATGCGAAGGGCTCGGCGTACAGACCGGGGCAAATCCTGCGGCTCTGCTCCGCGATCCCAAACTGACACTCGCTCAGGGAGCGGTCGGTCTCTGGCCGAGCCTCGATAACGGCATGTCGCAGGCGATGCTCTTCGCGCTCTGCGCTGGCACGGGCATTCCCTCCGACGTTCCCTTCGAGCAGCTTACACATCGGCAGCGGCGGACCATTCTGCACGGCAGCGGCGAGCAGTGGTTTCCCGTCGTCGCGCCGGGTAGCAAGGCCAAGAACCCCAAGCCGCTGTTCAGATTCCAGTTCAAGGGACTCTATCCGGCGCTGGAAGAAGCGTCTCGTTTGTCGCCTCTGTTCCGTATGAGGCTGGAGCACCTGGTGGACGAAGTGGAATGCTCCACTTGCGGCGGCTCGCGCCTGCGAGATGATGCTTCGTCCGTGAAGTTCCGCGAGCTGAGTGTCGCGGATCTCTGCAAGCTGCCGCTGGGGCCGCTGCAACAACAGATTGAAGCCTGGGACCTCGATAAGAGGGAAAAGAAAATCGCCGGGGAGCTGCTGCGGGAAATCACCGGCCGGACGCAGTTTCTCAACGACGTAGGACTCGAGTATCTGTCGCTCTCTCGCCCCGCGGCCTCCCTCTCCAACGGCGAAGCCCAGCGGATTCGCCTCGCCAGCCAACTCGGCAGCGGCCTCTGCGGCGTGCTGTATGTCCTCGATGAGCCGACCATCGGTCTGCACCCGCGGGACAACACCAAGCTGCTCAAGGCTCTGCACAAGCTCCGCGACCTGGGGAACACCCTGCTGGTCGTCGAGCACGACCGGGAAGTCATCGAAAACTGCGACCACGTCCTCGACTTCGGCCCCGGAGCCGGAAAATTCGGCGGCCAAATCGTCGCCGACGCCGAGCCGGCGAAGCTCGGCAAGCAGAATGGCTCTGTGACGGGGCCGTATTTGAGCGGCAGGAAGGCCATACCGGTGCCGGCGAAGAGAAGGCCGGGGGCTAGGGGCTGGGGGCTAGGGACTAGGGCAGAAGAAGGCGACGGCAAGAAACGCACCGGCAAGAAGAACTCAAAGTCCTCTCTTCCCCAGCCCCCAGCCCCCAGCCCCCAGCCCCCGCTCCTCTCCGTCCTCGGCGCTCGCCACAACAACCTCCGCAACATCAGCGTTCAAATCCCCCTCGGCACGCTCACCGCCATCACCGGCCCCAGCGGCAGTGGAAAGAGCACGCTGGTGGAGGACGTGCTGTACGCCGCCATCGCTCGCAAGCTGCACCGCGCCAGTCTCATTCCCGGGGCCCACGACGAAATCCGCGGCCTAGAGCATATCAACAAGGTCATCCGCGTCGATCAGCAGCCGCTGGGGAACTCACCGACGAGCAATCCGGCCACGTATACTGGCCTCTTCGAGCTCGTTCGCACGCTGTTCGCCCAGTTGCCGGAGGCCAAGCTCCGCGGCTACAGCGGTCGGCGGTTCAGCTTTAACGTCGCTGGCGGGCGGTGCGAAGCTTGCGAGGGAAACGGCCAGCGGCGGATCGAGATGCACTTCCTGCCCGATGTCTGGGTGCAGTGCGAAACCTGCCGCGGCAAGCGCTACAACCCGGAGACGCTCGCCGTCACCTTCCACGGCCAGAGCATCAGCGACGTCCTCGACATGACCTGCGGCGAAGCGGTCAAGCTTTTTGAGAACATCCCCAAAATCCGCAAGACCCTGCAAACACTCTGCGACGTCGGCCTCGACTACCTGACCCTCGGCCAGAGCGCGCCGACGCTTTCCGGCGGCGAGGCCCAGCGCGTCAAACTCGCAGCCGAGCTATCCCGCCCCGACACGGGCCGCACGCTCTATCTCCTCGACGAGCCGACGACCGGCCTGCACTTCGACGACCTCGCCAAGCTGCTGGAAGTCTTGCAGCGGCTCGTCGACCTCGGCAACACGGTCGTCGTCATCGAGCACAACCTCGACATCATCAAAAGCTGCGACTGGGTCATCGACCTCGGCCCCGAAGCGGGGGAAGGAGGCGGGCGGGTTGTCGTGGCGGGAACGCCGGAAGATGTCGTCGCCCACGCGAAAGCTGCCGCGCTAACCCGAAGCGCAAGCGAGGGAGGACTGAGTTCAAAGTTCAAGGTTCAAGGTTCAAAGTTAAATGCAAAAGGCAAGGCATCGGCTCCTTCTTCCAACTTTGAACCTGGAACTTTGAACCTTGAACTTTTGCGTTCCCACACCGGCGAAGCCCTCGCCCCCATCCTCGCCGCCGGACCGCTCGTGGAGCGAAAGCCCTACAACCCCGCCGAGCTGGAAGACAAAAAGGAAGGTGACCTGGACATCACCGAGGTCGGCATCGGGGCCAAGATGCCGTGGGAGCGGGACGGCCGCCGCTGGCACACCAAGGACCGCGTGGGGCGGGACGGCTCCGCCTGCCGCTGGGATGGGAAGATCTTGGAGAGCATCAACGACCGCATCCATGAGCTGGGGGAATTCAGCGAGACCAACTGGGGGGAGCGGACCGTCGTGGAAATCTCCGCCCTCAAAAAGTCGGACGGCTGGTTCTTCCACGCCATCACCGGCGAGACCTGGCTCCTCAAGCTCAAGTTCCGCGTCTACCGCGGCACGTTCAAGCGCGAGAGCCTGCTGGAGCGGATCAAGCTCAAAACGCTCAACGAGCTGGCGGACCTCCCCCTCTACGGCAATGAGCCGCGAGTGAAGGTCAAGTCGGCGAAAGGCCCGTGGCAAGAAGTGGAAATCCGCGTCCACACCTTCGACGAAATCGACACGCCGGAGTTCTGGTCGTTCCTCGACGAAGCGGTGGAAGGCTTCTTCCGCTTCACCGACAAGGCCCAGGAACGTCCCGAGGACTTCGCCCCCTGGAAAGTCCTCGGCCAGAAATGGCACTTCCTTGGCAAGGGTTTCCCCCCCGGCAAAACGCGGCAGTGGGACGCCGAAGTCTGGGAAGAGCTGTTCGAGATGCTCAAGGACGTCGCCCCCGCCGGCCAGTTCCTCTGGAACAACCAGCAGCTCGTCCACCTGATCGTCCCCGAGCAGCGCGACCCCTGGGCCACCGTGCAAACCAAAAAGCCCGGCTCCCTGATCCTGAACCTCACCGGCCCCAAAGGCAAATTCGCCCTCGGCCGCCTCCTCGACTACGGCAGCCACCAGGAATTCGACGACACCCGCACCGACCGCGACGTGATGCGGCTCCACTTCATCAACAGCGAACACCTGCACCGAGGGGATTTGGTGGGGCTGCTGAAGGAGCACTTGGCGAGTTTGAATGGGAAATAGTAGTTACAACGAGTGGTAAGCGATGAAACGATATCGTGTCCTATCCTTTGACTTCGACGCTCGTATCCACACCCTCACGCTGGCGATTCAAGAAGAGTGGGAGGAGGGCATAAAGGAACAGCACCAGCAGGCCAAACATTCTGTCGAAGGAGGCCTTGTATATGCGTATGGCGTACAAGCAAAGGATGCCAAATTGCAGAACTTTATTGAACTGGGGGACAAGCCATTTTCGATCCTGGCGTTTCATAACCCATTTTTTGAACAGCTACGTACAGCATTTGTCATGGGAGCATACTATCCGGCCTTGACTGCTGTTTGTTCTCTTGGCGAACGCATTCTCAACTACCTCGTCCTTGTCCTTAGGGACGATTACGTGGCCACGCCGGAATATAAGCACGTCTATCGAAAGGAGTCCTTCGACAACTGGGATCTTCCGATCGATACTCTTGAGTCGTGGGAAGTCTTACTTCCAAATGTCGCAGCAGAGTTCCGTCGTCTCAAGGAAATGCGGAACCGCGCAATCCACTTTCGTCCCGAGGTTGACCATAACGACCGTGAACTCGCTCTCCAAGCCGTTCGATCACTTCGCGAGATTATCCGCACGCAGTTTAGTGCATTTGGGCCTGAGCCTTGGTTTATCACGAGCATCCCTGGGGAGATATACATAAAGAAGGATTGGGAAATCCGACCATTTATTCGAAAGGTATACCTTCCGAACTGTCGTCTCGTCGGCCCTAAGCACAGCTTGGAGATAGTTGCGCAACAGTTCTTAGTCAAAGATGACGAGGCATACGCAGACCGCGAAATTACAGATGAAGAATTTGCGGACCTCCGACGGAATCCGGTAGCCGGCTAGCTGGGCGAGATGCGACCGGGGTCGGGAGTCTTTGGCGCGGCCAATGTTCCATTGGTAGAACCTCAAATCGCCAAAGACTCTAGGGCCCCCTGACGTGTCAATTCGGTTGATCCCCCATGCCCAGAAGACCCCGATTCGCCCAAGCTGCACGTTCTCAAACGCGGCTGCGATTCGTGGGTGCGACATCTCCTGCCTGAGCCACGAAGTGGCGGCGCTAAGGTAGCCCAGGCTGGAGCGCAGCGCAGGCCTGGGTACGCGGAAAAAAGCCTTCCCAAAGCCCCAACGGGGCGCGCTAATGGTTGTCGCGCGCGTCCAAATCCATGCTGGTCCCTAGTTCGCCCCCTTGGGGCTTTGACGCATCATCATTCGTCAACCCAGGCCTCCGCTGCGCTCCAGCCTGGGCTGACATAGCTCGCACCTTTGGTGCTGCAGAACCGCTCCCAACGGTTTTCAGCCGCGGCAGCGGCGCAAGAGCCCGGCCCATAGCGCAAGCTGTGGGAAAGGGTTCCGCATGGGAGCAGCCGCCGGACCAGGCTGCCCAAAGTAGGCCGCGAGTCCTCTCGCGAGCCAGCAGCGGGAAGGCGGGATTCCACTCACTATTTTGTCCGCTGGCAACATCCACTCCCAGGGCTCGCGACGGGACTCGCGGCCTACTTTTCTTGGCCGGAAAGAATTTCCGGAAATCTGGACGGTGGGGGCTTGCAAGTGCCAACCGGGATGCATACACTTTAGTACAGTATATGGACCAGGTGCGCGCGGATGGGAATCGGAGGCGGGAAGATTTGAGGATTTGAGGATTTGAGATTTGAGACAATTGTCAGCATGAGAATCACGTACAAGAAACGGACGGACACACTTTGGAGGGGGGCCAGTACCCCTGGTGTTGAATTGGCAGGGTCTCAATTCAACACCAACCCTGATTTTGCATACCGCGGGGCGTGTTGAATCGGGGGGGGTATGAATTCAACACATAGGCGGCGAGTGGAAATTCGTAGGATGGGATTCCTATCCCGTCCGCACTTTTTTCTTGGACGGGACGGGAGTCCCATCCTACGGTCGGAGAACTTTAAGATGAACGAGCCAGCACCGCCCGTGGAAGTCGCCCTGCGCATTCCGGGGCAGTGGGCGAATCCCAGAGAGATGATCGAGCGAATGCCGGTGGGTTGCCGCCTGACGCCGGAGGCGCTTGTTTTGCCCAGCGGAGCGCAAATCGAATTGGGCTTCGCGGAAGCTGATGATCAGTTTGCCGGAATTTTTCGCTCGTCGCTCCGCCGGCCGGCGACGGCTGAAGAACTGGCGACCGCGGATAACTACACGGTCAATGTCTTGCTCAGTGGCCCCGGCGGCTCGCTGGAAGCAGCCAAAACAATACTGGAAGCTGGGGCGGCGTTTGTGCGGGCGGGTGGGGCGGGGGTGTTCATTGACAACTGCGGGCTGGCTTTCGGCGGCGAGCTGTGGCTGCAGATGACGGAAGACGGGAGCCCCGACGCGGTGAGCTTTGCCTTCGTGAGCATCATCCGTAGCGAGACGGAGGTTTGGACGATGGGATTTCACGTGCTGGGAAAGCGCGACGTGGTGATGAAGCGGGCCGACGTCGAGACGGGCGGCTTTGACATTGTCGAGGTGATCCGCTACCTGGCCAGCGGGGAGAAGCCGGTGGACGACGGCCACATCATCGCCGACCTGGGGGGTCCCCGTTTTCAGTGCTTCGCGGAAGACGGCGAGGTGCGGACGGTGGGAAGCCCCATGTACAACCCCTTCGGCCGCCTCCGGCTGGTGAGCCTGCGGGATATCGCGGAGAATAATTAGTATGTTCGAAACCCTCGTAGCCCCGGCTTTCCTTTTCAAGTACTCCGCGCCCTGCCTCTACCGCGACAAGCTGTGGACCGGCGGCGGCGTGGAGTTGGAGGAAAAGTACTCGCTCCCGTTCTTCGGCCAGCTCGAAGGGAAGAAGCCGTACGCCGACCTGCGGGCGGCCTGGAACGAAGAGGGCCTGGCGTTCAACCTTCGCGTGGAAGGGAAGAAGCAGCCGCCGTGGTGCCGCGATTCGCGGATCGAGGACAGCGACGGCTTGCAGGTCTGGATCGACACCCGCAACACGCAGAACATCCACCGCGCCGGCCGCTTCTGCCACCGCTTCGCGCTGCTCCCCATCGGTGCCGGCCGCAATCTGGGCGAGCCGGTGATTTCCCTGCTGGCCATCAACCGGGCCAAGGAGAGCCCGCGGGAGATTGACACCCGCGCCCTCAAGATCAAAGCCGACAAGCGCCTGGGGGGTTATACGCTCCAGGCCTTCATCGGCATGGAAGCCCTCACCGGTTACTCTCCCATGGAGCAGCCCACGCTCGGCTTCTACTACGCACTGGCCGACCGCGAACTGGGCCCGCAGACATTTTCCGTCGGGCCGGAGTTTCCTTTCGATGAGGATCCGAGCTTGTGGGGAAGTTTGAACTTGACCCGCTAAGCGGGAGACTTTGGAGCGTGTTCCCTTTCGCGTTGGGCCCCGAATAGCAGAGCCGACACCATGCCACCGAGCAGTCCGGCGAGTGAACCGAACAGCGAGTGTCCGCTGAGCCGGGCATAGGGCGTATAACCCTTGATGCCCGCGGGTGCGACGGCGGTGGGGGTGCTGCCGTCGTCCCAGGCGACCATGTACACCGTGCCGTCGTAGGACTGGATGGTGCCGGCGTAGAAGTTGCCGCTCGTCCACTGGGCCATCACCTTCGAGCCGACCTGGCGGCTGCCGGTGAGATGATCCTCCAGGAAGTCGATAATCTCCGTCGTGATGAGATGCGAGCTGCTGGAGGCCTCGGAACCATAATAGTTCGTAGAGATGCCGCTGAGCCAGATCGCGCTCCAACCGCGCTGCGGCGTGGACGACGAGCTGGACTCAAACGCCAGGAAGAAGTACGCCCAGCCGAAGACCGCGAAGCCGATCCAAAAAGGGCGGGCTTCGCCGCGGACAATGATGGCGCCGGCGAGGGCCAGGCAAATCAAGCCGAGATACAGCGAGAACACTCCGCTGGCCGCCAGGCGCGAGCCGGAAGCGAGCGCTCCGAACCCCACCGCGAGGAGCGTGATCACAATCAGGAAGTGAAGGAGCGAGAAGCGAAAGCGGAACATAGAGTCTTAGTCGCCTGAGGTGCGTCAAAGGTTCGCCAG
Organism: Pirellulaceae bacterium; assembly: GCA_051004015.1. Lineage (GTDB taxonomy): Bacteria > Planctomycetota > Planctomycetia > Pirellulales > Pirellulaceae > SXOA01. Next base: position 82,751 of record JBPCKT010000076.1, read on the forward strand.
CACCGCATCCCCCATCTGCTCGGTGGTGAGACGGCCGCCGAGGTCCGGCGTCTGAGCGCCGCCGGCGAGCGTCTTCTCGACGGCCTGGCGAACGCGCTCGGCAAGGGCGGGAAGCTCGAGGTGATCCAGCATCATGGCTACGCTGAGGATGGCGGCGATGGGGTTGGCGATGCCTCTCCCCGCGATGTCCGGCGCGCTACCATGGACGGGCTCGAACATGCTGGGGAACAGCCGCTCCGGGTTGGTGTTGGTGCTCGGGGCCATGCCCAAGCCGCCGCCGAGGACGCCGCCGAGGTCGGTGAGCAAATCGCCGAACAGGTTGGATGCCACGACCACGTCAAACCGTTCCGGCCAGCGGACGAAGTTCATGATCAAGGCGTCGCAATGCTGCCGCTCCGACGCTACGTCCGCGAACTGCGGAGCCAGCTCCGCCAGCACTTCATCCCACAGCCCGTAGGCATACCGCTGAGCATTCGACTTCGTCGCCATCGTCAGTTTCTTGCGGCGTTTGCGAGCTAACGCGAAGCCGTACCGCAAGATCCGCTCGATGCCGCGGCGGGTGTGGAGCGCGGTCTGCACGGATACTTCGTCGGGAGTGCCTCGCTTCAGTCGCCCTCCATTATCGACGTACTCCCCTTCGGAGTTCTCGCGAATGACGACGATGTCGATGTCCGCCGGTCCCTTTCCAGCCAGCACGCTTTTCAGTCCTTGATAGAGCCGCGCCGGACGGACGCAAGCATATTGATCGAACGCCTGGCGAATGCGGACGAGCGGAGCGAGCGTTTCATAGTCCGGCAACAACTCCGGCCAGCCGACCGCGCCGAGCAGGATGGCGTCGAAGGGGCGAAGCACTTCCAGGAAATCTTCGGGAACTACGCGGCCGTGCCGCTTCCAGTAGTGGATGCCCCAGGGGAACTCCGTGAGGTCGAACTTTGTCGTGCCGCCTGTTTGCACATCGCACGTTTCCACCGCCCTGAGGACGCGTACCGCCTGCGCGGTCACCTCGGGACCGATTCCGTCCCCCGGATAGACAGCGATGCGGAGCGAACGGCTCATGGATGGTCTTTCGGGGGGTCGGTTTCGGGTGCTTGGGATTCGCGGCGGAACTTCTCAATCTCGCGTTTCAGGAGCAGGTGCTCGGCTTGCTGATCGGCCACTCGCGGGCCGTAATGCAGCCGCGAGGCGGCGAAGTCGCTGGCCGCGAGCAGTACGGTCCAGACCAGCAGTCCGAGTACGCCGGTCCAGTACATGGCCAGCATTGTATTCTCACGCACCCACAGGTGCCCGAGAATCAGCAGGCCGATGATTCCCACCATGCCGCTGGCCTGCATGCGGCGGCGATATTGCCGACGGTGGAAGTCGTAGTCGCGCTCTGTCAGCCCGCCGTGGTCCGCTTCGCGCCATGACTTGACATGCCAGGCCAGCATGATCAGGGAGCCGAGGACGAGGGCCGCGGAGAAGAGGAGAGTCGGCAGCATGGGGAAATGAAATCCGAAACCCGAAGCACGAAATCCGAAGTCATTTCGCCTTTTTCAGCCACTCTTCCAGGACGTATCCCACCTTGGCCAAAGAGAGTGCCGAGCAGTTTTCGGGTACGTCCTTGGTAGTGTGCCAATAGGATGCAGCGCGGGGGCGGGGATAGTCAAAATCGATGATGTCAATCGTGGGTATCTTGGCGATCTCGCGCAGGGCCAGATGGTCGTCTCGCACTTCATGCACCGTTTGCGGTATGAACTCCCGCACGCCAAGCTGCCGGGCGGTGGACCAGATGTCGGCGATCAGTGCCTGCGACTCCCCGCCCTGCATGCTGTGAACTTCACGATAAATCTGGAGTTCCTTGTCCCCGATCATGTCCACCAGCACGCCCCACTTGTAGCGGTGAGCCGGTGGATTCATCGCATAGTCCCCCGCGAAATGCTCGGAGCCAAGAAAGTACGGGTCGCGATTGTTATCAAAGATGAACTCCTCGCCGTCGAAGAGGACGAAGTCCACGCCGTATTTGGTGGGCAAGGATTTCATGTTCTCCGCCAGCTCGCAAAATAGAGCTGTTCCGCTCGCGCCATCGTTCGCCCCCAGGAACACGCCGGGCTTGCGCCGCAGGCGAGGGTCGCGGTCGTTGTCGGCATAGGGACGGGTGTCGTAGTGCGTGCAGAGCATGATCCGCTCGGCCTTTTCCGGATGCCACTCCACAATCAAGTTGGCGAGCGTGACAGTGGCACCGTTCTCGGGGTGCTTGACTTCAAATTCCTGCAGGCGGACCTTGCCGCCGCACTTGGCGAAATGGGCCTGCAGGTACTTCTGCTGCTCGAGCATCCGCTGCGTGGCCGAGACCCGCGGGCCGAGGTCGCAGATGGTCTGGAGATGCTCGTAGGCCCGCTCGCCGTTGAAGGGAATGGTTTGCAGCGTCAGGTTGCTCGGGGGGGGCCGCTGGGACCAGGCAGAGGGATTGTTGAGTACCATAATGCCCAGTATTGCCATGACCACCGCGGCGGCAATGGCCAGGTAATAGTAACCGCGCGAGGGCCGGGGCGGATCGAGTTTAGACGCCTTGGTAGAACCAGATTTCATGACGAGCACCTTCATGCCTCTATTGTAAGCGCCGCCGGCGCTCCCCGCATACAGCAATCCGATTTGCCGAAAGCAATGTTCCGAAAAGCGGGGCCAAAGCCTAAAATCGCATTCAAGCAGACTACAAGCTCCGCCAGGAAACGCTCATGGAATCGATCGCCAAACTCACCCAGCTCCATCGCCAGATGTGCGTGAAGTGGCATAGCGCGCCGGTGGACAATGCCTATGACGGTCTACTCGGCCTCGTCTGCCAGCAGTTCAGCTTCAACTTTCTGCTCTGGCACGAGGAGGACATCGCCCGCAGCCGCGACGTGACGGCGGAGAAGATTGCCGAGGTCAAGCGGGCCATCGACGGCTACAACCAGAAGCGGAACGACTATATCGAAAGAATTGACGATTGGATCACGGAGGAGCTGAGCCGCCGCGGCGTCACACCACAAGCGGACGCCCGGCAAAGCACCGAAACCGCCGGCAGCGCCATCGACCGGCTTTCCATTCTGACACTCCGCATCTATCACCTGGAAGAGCAGCGAGATCGGGCGGACGCGACGGCTGAGCATCGCCAGAACGTCACGGCCAAGCTGGCCATCGCGCTGGCCCAATTCGACGACCTCTCCCGCTCCGCTCAGGAGCTGCTGGACGACCTCTTCGCCGGCCGCAAGCGGCACAAGACTTACCGCCAACTGAAGATGTACAACGACCCGACAATGAATCCGTACTTGTACAAGGCTCAGCAGAGGTGACTCTTCTTTGCACCTATGTTGACGCCGACGCTTTCCTCGCCGGCACCAAGAGTAGGGTCAGCGTCGCCAGCCGCAGAATGGAGGAGAGGCCGAAGAGGGTCAAATAGGCCGCGTGAGATTCATGCAGGGCGGTCATAATCGCAGCGCCGATCAGGCTGCCGACAACGAGGGCTAAGGCATTGCCGAAGTTGTAGATGGCGAGCACGCTGGTGCGGCTTTGGCGGGGGATGGCTTCGAAAAACATCAGGGCCATTGCAAGCTCGTAGGCGGCCCAGGCAATGCCGGAGAGAAGCTGAATGACAAACAAGTAGAGGAGCTCGCCGGTAATGACCCAGTCGAACTGGACGAAGTAGATGTTGACGGGGAGCGTCGTTTGCCAGAAGTTGAAGTAGCCGCTGAATATCCAGAGGCCACTGATGGGAACGATGGCGATGCCGCCGGCCAGAAGCAGACGCTTGGGCCCAACGGCCATTGCATAGCGGCCCCACGCAGGCATGGCGAGCACCTTGCCCAAAAAGCAGATGCCAATCAGCACCACAAAGTTGAAGTAGGACAGCGGGTCGTTCCCCAGCAAGTCCTTTAGCATGTACGGTGTAAAGTATGGGCCGGAAATCTGGACGACCATCTGCACTGCCAGAAGATACAGCACCAGACGGCCGCCAACTTCGCCCGCGGTCTTGGCGTGTTTCTTCTGGAAGAAGTGGCCGATGCGGACTCGCCGTTCAATCAGGCTCCCCTTGCGGGAATCTCGCTGGCGGCTGAGACACCAGGCGGAAACGAAGCGGCAAGCGGAGGCGACGAGAAAGATCCCACAGAACGCGGAGAGCACCCAAGCGTTGGCTTTCCCCCACTGCAGCGCGACGCCGCCGGCGATGAAGCCGAGCAGCGTGCAGAACTGGCTCACTCGCGCGCGGCAGGCGAAGTAGTTTGTCCGCATGTTACGGGGAACGATTTCTTCAATCCAGGTATTCCAGACGGGTCCGGTGGCCAGGCCGCTGCCCCAGTAGAGCGTGACGGCGAGGAAGACCAGAAGTCCCGCTACGCCGCCGCTGAAGAACGAAGCCACCGGCAACAGCAGCAGGCTGGCGGCCTGCAGACTGACAAACATGACAATCCAGCGCCGCTGGGAACCAAGTTTTTTTACGCCCCAAGGAGACGCCAATTGCAACAGCGATCCCGCGAGCTGTGGCAGCGTGGCGAGCAGTCCGGCGAAGGTCTGGCCGGTGCCGATGGCGAGCGCGAAGGCGGAAAAGTAGGTCTCCCCCAGGCCGACCATCAAGCTATAGCTGGCGGCATCCCCCGTGCTGTAGGCGAGGTCGCTCCGTGGAGAGACTCTCTCCACAGGCTGTGATGCGACAGCGGGAGTTGTGGCTGGTGACGGGACTTCTAGAACCGGCGGAGAGATTTCGGCAACAATGGATGCGGCCGAGGTCGCTGCAGCCGGCAAATCCGCTGTTGGCGATTCGGCGGCAGGCGGGACTTCCAGCGCAGGGAAATGCGGCTTGGTCGTAGAAGGTGCGTCCCGGCGGACTGGCCGGGAAGGCGAAGCAACGGTCATGGTGGCTAAACTTCAGGAGGCAGTTAATGTATTCTAACGCCTGCGGTTAATTTCGGTAGGAAGTGAATCGGCATAACATACAAATTCCCTACAAATGGAATCGGCAATGGTGGGGCTGTAGAACCAGATGGTCACCGAAGCCGGACACGTAATTAGCAATCCAAGTTCATGGCGGCAACCCGAGTTTTTTCCCGCTGCCGCGGACGAATTCTCTCGACTCCACATCGGCAGCTTCGCCCCGGCAGTTTTTCCTAAACCCTTGTACTTCAACTAGTAATGGCGTATTGATGTCCACTGCGACGGTTGACAAATCGGGGCAGCGGGTGCGGCAGATGTTCGGCGAAATCGCGCCGAGCTACGACCGGATGAACCATCTGCTCTCGCTGAATGTGGACCGCTATTGGCGGTGGCGAACGGTTCGCGCTCTGCGCCCGACCGGCAGCGACCCCATCCTCGACATCTGCACTGGGACGGGGGATCTGGCCCTGGCCTTTTATCGCTATACACGGGGCCAGACGCCGATTTTTGCCACCGACTTCTGCCCCGAGATGCTGGCCATTGGCGAGCAGAAAAAGAAGCGGCGGGGCATAGGAAACGAGCTGACCTTTCAGGAAGCCGACGCTCAGAATCTCCCTTTTGAGGACGACCATTTTCAAATTGTGTCCGTCGCCTTCGGTCTGCGGAACGTGGCCGATACGGACCGCGGTCTGTCCGAAATGACGCGCGTCTGCAAACGAGGCGGCAAGGTGGCCATCCTCGAATTCTCACAGCCGACCTGGCAGCCCTTCAAGGCAATCTATGGCTGGTATTTTCGCCATGTGCTGCCGCGCATCGGCCAACTGCTGGCGCGGAACAAGTCGCAAGCCTATAGCTATCTTCCCGAGAGCGTCGGGCAATTCCCATGCGGCGAAGCACTGGCCGAGCGGATGCGAGCGGCGGGACTCTCTTGCGTGAAATTCAATTCGCTGACGCTGGGCATTGCCACGCTGTATGTCGGAGTAAAATAACGTGGGGTAGGATTCCCACCCGCCCCGAAAACCATCAAGGCAGGCTGGAAGCCTACCCCACCTTTATGCACCCCCTCATCCTAGCTATCACCGGCGCTAGCGGAGCGATTTATGCCGTCCGATTGCTGGATGTTCTTTTAGCCAGCGGGCGAGAGGTGCATCTCCTCATCAGCCCCTCAGGCAAAGCGGTGTTGAAGCAGGAGTTGGGCGTTGAAGTCGACTTAGAGCGATTCGATCCCTCGCCGTTGTTTCAAGCAATGCAGCATCCGCTTCTCCAAGACACAACACCGCCAAGCGAACGGCTGAAGCACTCAGGAAAGCTGGTCTACCACCGCCACGACGATTTTATGGCTCCACCCGCCAGCGGTTCCTTTCTGACGGGGGGAATGGTCGTTTGCCCCTGCTCCGGCAGCACGCTCAGCGGCATCGCCCACGCCGCCAGCATGAATCTGGTCCAGCGGGCAGCAGACGTCCATCTGAAGGAACGTCGCCGGCTGATTCTCGTCCCCCGCGAGACTCCCCTCTCCCTGATCCAACTCGACAACCTCCGCAAAGCTGCCGAAGCGGGCGCGGTCATCCTCCCCGCCATGCCCGGCTGGTATCACGGCGTCTCATCCATTTGCGACCTTGTGGACTTCGTTGTCGCCCGAATTCTGGACCAGTTGGGCGTGCCCCATTCTCTCATGAAGCGATGGGGCTCGTAATCGCCGAAGTGCTTACCCAGGCCGTACGTGCAAGCGAAGGAAACGGCCTCGCCCTTGTGCGGTCGCGGTAATACCAATTTCCCGCCACCCTCTGTCGGGGACCAAGTTGGCGCTATCTTCCCGCCATCCACGAGTTGGCAAACGCCTCCGCGGTCGCGCGATTGGGAAACTGGCGAATCTCTCGCTCCACCCGTCCGCGATCATCGGCGGAGACTTTCTCGATAGTTTCGCGGAGCCATTTGTCGGCGAGGAATTGGGAGTGGAAGGTTTGTACTTCACGTTTGCCCCGCTTACCGTTGGGGAGGAGGACGGCGGCGACGTAGTGCGGCGAGTCCGAGAACGGGTCGGTGTAGGGCTGCTTTTTGAGATGGGCGACGAGCTTGGTTTCCAGGTCGTCGAACTTGTCGCCAAAGGTCTTGCGGAAGAGCTCCAGGTTGGCGGGGACGATGCCGGAGGGCTGGATGTCGAGGGCCCCTTCCAGCGGCTCGGTCTTGCTGATGGCCCGCAAATAGGCGGCGAATTCGCTGCGGCGGCTCTTGGCCAGGTAGTGCGTCAGGGACCAGGCCTTGGCGTAGCCGGTGGAGGTGAGCCGGGCGGCTGCCACGGTCTGCTCGACGAGTTTGCCGTCGGGCTTTTCGGAGGCTCGGCTCTTGACGTATTGCTCCAGCTCGAACATCCGCATGTCGTTGACCTGGCCGGCCCCTTTCCACTTCAGCCCTTTGCCCACGGTTGTTGGGGCGAAGAACTCCGCCAGTCCTTCGGAGAGCCACATCGGCCAGATGGAGAGCCGCTGCTGGACGCCGATGTTGTGCAGGATTTGATGGGCCCCTTCGTGGGCCACCGTGGAAATCGCCTGCGACAAAGCCAGGTCCGGCCGGACCCGCAGCAGGCGCGACTGCTCGTACATGAAGACCCGGTTGCTGAGGGTGTGATAGTACGCCACCACCCCCGCGGGCATCCGGCTGTGCCTTTGAAATTCATCCTCCGTTGCGAACATTACGACCACCAGCGGCACTTCCGGAGCATGTACGCCCTCAATTTTTTGAGCCTCCGCGTAGGCCGTCACGCCGGGAAGCATCGACTCCAGGATGCGGCTGGTGCCGAGAAAGAACTCCTCGCTGGAGTTGTAGACGTAGATGTAATGCCGCGTTTGCTTGACCGTGAAGCCGTGGAACGCAGCTTTAAGTTGTTTGGCGAGAACATCCTTCGAAACCGGTTCAAACTTCTTGTCCGTCGGCGTGAATTCGCCCACTTTGCGAGCCGCGAGTTGCCCGTCGGGCAGCATCACAATGGCCCCGTCCCCAATCGCCACATGCAGCCGGCCCACAACCGGCTGGCCTTCGGCATCAGCCGTCGTGACCGTGGCTCCATTCCCCTGCCGCACAATTCCGGCAGGCAAATCGAAGCCAAAGGAGGCCGGATCGAACGATTTTGCCGATTGAGCGGCGGAGATTCCGGGGAGAGCAAACACCAGCGCGCCGGCCAATATGCCGGCCATAATCGCAGGGAAAATGACCGGCGAGAGCCAGGCGAAAGTGCAATGCGGCTTCATGCGGCGGTCTCGGCCAAGAAAATCCGTACTTTAGCGAGCGGGTAAGCGGCCCAAATTCATGGTAGCCGGGTTGAATGGCTTAGGGAAGTTCTGCGCTCTCGTAGGATGGCGGTCCCAAGGCGTCCGCTGGGGACGGGCTGGGAGCCCATCCTACGAAAGAAGGCGTATTCGCTTTGCAGGCTTCCTGATAGTAAGTACCATGAGGGGAACGGTTTACTGCCGCCACTAAGCGGCATGGATACCCGCGGCAATCGCCGCAAACAAAGGAAGCTTGTTCATGCAGTCCTGCAAATCCCTTCGGCTGTTTCTGGTCGGTTCCCTGCTCGTCGCAGGGTCCATTCTGACCCCAAGTGGCAGCGCCCGCGGAGCCGATGCCGAATTCGTCGGCGTGCTGTCGCTCCTGGAAGATGCCAAGGTGGTGGCGGAGCTGGAGCTTTCCGATGAAGTCGCGGCCAAGATCAAGATGCTGCTCAGTGAGCGCGAGGATGCCGCGGGGGACCTGGTCTTGTCGCTGAAGGAACTGGATCCCGAAGAAAAATCCGCCAAAGTCGCGGCCTTCGCCAAAGAGTCCGAAAAACTCGGCCTCGCTCTGCTCTCGCCAGAACAGCAGACCAAGCTGGTACAGCTCCGCGTCTCTCGCGCAGGGCTCGTCAGCCTGGCGGAGCCTGAAATCGCCGACGAGGTCGGCCTCTCGGTCCAGCAGAAAAAACAGGTAGAGACCCTCGTCAAAGAGCTCAAAGCGGCGCTCGCCAAAGGGAGCGAACGGCAACGCCAGACCGCCAAGGGCGAGCACGAGCGCAAGCTGAAAGCCGTTCTCTCCAAGGATCAGCAGGCCAAATGGGACTCCCTCGCAGGCAAAGCACCCGCGGTCGCGGCCGTCGCTAAAACACATGAAGAAAAGGAGCCGATGAAACCGGCGAAGGAGACTGCTTCCACGAAGAACGGCGCGACGAAGACCGGGACCGAAAAACCATCGGTGGCGGCCAAGACTGCGACCAAACCCGCAGCCAAGCCAGCTTCTGCAGAGCCGAAGAAGGATGTGAAGCTGAAGTTCAACTTCGTCTATGCCCCCTACAAGGACGTGCTGGAGTGGTTGGCGAAGGAAGCAGACTTGTCGCTGAATTCAGAGCTCGTGCCCCCCGGAACATTTAACTACGCCGACACTCGCGAATACACGGCGGCTGAGGCGATTGACCTGGTGAACAGCGTCGTCCAGTTCAAAGGCTACATGCTCATCCGCCGCGGCCGGATGCTGATGGTGATTAATGTCGAAGACGGAATTCCCGCGCACCTGATTCCTCCCATTGACGAGAAACAGCTTGAAAGCAAGGGAGATTCGGAAATTGTGACTGTCCTGTTTCAGCTCACCAAGATGACTCCCGAAGAAGCGGCGGCGGAAGTTGACAAAATGAAGGGTCCGTTTAGTGTCGTCGTCACTCTCCCGAAGGCCAAGCAGTTGCTCGTCACCGAATCAGCGGGCCGTTTGCGTCTGATTAAGAAAATGATTGATGCCATCGAGAAACCCGCGGCGCCTCCGAGCAACCTAGAAATCATCAAGCTGCAGCATCTCCATCCGACCGAATTCATCAACCTGGCCCGCACGTCGTTGGGAATCCCCGACGGCGCCAACGCGAGGCCAGACCAAAGCTTGATTCTGGGCATCGATGAATTTGGCAAACGCCTGCTTGTCACGGGCCGGCCGGATGCGGTGGAAGATTTGAAGCGAGTGATCAAGCTGCTCGATACGGACAACAATGAGGGTGGAATCAAAGGCTCGGCCCAGTTGCAGACCTATCCGCTAGGATCTCTGAGCAGCTTTGACCCGTTGGTCCTGCAGCAGATTCTAGAGTCCGTCCTGATTGACATCGCCGAGAAGAAGATTGCCATCGACTCGCGGGCCGGCATCATCATCCTGCAAACGATTCCCGATGGGCATAAGCGCGTCAAGGCGGTGCTCGACGAGCTGCAAAAGGATGGGAACACCGTCGCGGTCATCAAAGTGAAGGGTGATCCGCAGGCCTTGATGCTGGCCATCAACAAGTTGTTTGGTGCCGGCGATGTCGCGACGGCCGCCAACGCCCCTAAGGTGGAAGCCGATTCCATTGCCATGCAAATCATGATTCGCGGGAGCAAGGCCCAAATTGAGCAGATTCGTAAGTTCCTGGAGGACAAGGGGGAGATTGAGGATCTGGTTGCGTACGGACCAACCGCTCGCACCAACCGCCGCATGATTTCCGTGTCGGGCACCGCCGCACAGATGCGGGTGTTGGAAGCGGCCAGGGCCAGCTTCAATGGCACTCGCAACAACAAGGTGGAATTCAACTTTCCAGAAGGCGCGGCGGGCGGCGGGGATAATCCCGGCGGCGGATTTCCGGGTGGCGAGCAGGGATTTGATCCGCGCGGCGGAGGATATGAAGGACGGGGATTTGAACGGGGCTATCCCGATCAGCGGGGTAATCCGGACAGATCACTGATTCCTGGACCGGGACACGCACCCTCCGGTTCACAGGCTCCGGAGCAGCCGGGAGTGATCGTAACTCCCAAGGAAGCCGCTCCAGCCGCCAGGCCGACGACCAGCGGTTTTGCGCCCTCAAAATCCAGCGGGTTTGGACGTCCGGCAGCACCCAAGTCTCCCGTGAGTCCCATGGTTCCTCCCGCCGGCAAACCGGCCGAGGCTCCCAAAACGGAAGCACCCAAGGCGGCGCCTGAAGCGACAAAAGCAATTGACAAAATGGCCCGCCGCGGCGGCTCAAGCCCCTATCAATTCGTGGGCTTTGGACAAGACGAGCCCGCGAAAGATGCCGCTCAACCGAAAGCGGCCAAGGAGCCTGCTAAAGTAGAGACGAAGACAGAGCCCGCACAGGAACCGGCTGCCGACGAGAAAAAAGAAGTGCCCGCGAAAGCGGAAACCGAACCGGCTAAACCGGTCGCCGACGCAGCCGTAAATGCCGCGATGGACGCCCTGATGGAGAAGTACGGCGAAGGTGTCGTCCGATACGTGGCGGAAGTCCTCATGAAGGAGCTCGACAAGAACGAAGACCTCGCGCTCAGCAGCGAGGAATGGAAAACTCACAAGTGGGCCACGCCGATTGAAGATTCGGACACGGACAAAGATGGCCAAATCAGCTTTGAAGAACTGTGCGTCCGCATTTCGACAACGCGGCCCGATTTGAAAGCCGCCCCGGAAGAAAAGACCGTCCCCGGCGCGCCGGTGATCATCACCGTCACGGCCTCTGGATTTGTCATTACTTCCCAGGATCTCGACGCACTTGATGAAATGGAAAGCATCCTGAGCGATTTGACGGCAATCGAAACCGACCCAATTAAGCGGCTGAAAATCGTCAAGCTGCGATACATCAAGGCCGACCAGGCGGCGGCGCTGATTCAGGAGATTCTGAGCGGCGGTGCTTCCGCCAATGAGGGAGGCGGTGGAGGCGGCAGCCTGATGGGGGACATGATGGGGATGATGATGGGCGGCGGCGGCAACCCGCTGGGCAGCCTGCTCGGTGGGGGCAGCAGCGGCGGCACGACAGTCTCGACCAGCGCCGTGAGCATCGTCGCCGACCCGCGCCGCAACGAGCTGTGGGTATCGGCCACGACCCGCGATTACGACCGCGTGCTGGAGATCGTGCAGACCATCGACCGCTTGCCGGACGGAGACCTCGAGACGGTTCCCGCTCCTCGGTACATCAAGGTCCGCAACCAGAACGCCGAAGACATTGCCGCGAAAATCCGGCAACTCTACGCCAGCCGCCTGGAGGGGAGCGGCGGCTCGCAACAGCGCCAGCAAAATCCGCTGGAGATGATGATGGCCTTGGGCGGCCGCGGCCACCGCGGAAATCAGAACCCACCCACAAAAACGGAAGAGGTGAAGGCCGCGATTGCCGTCGCTGAGCGGTCCAACCAGCTCCCCGTTTTCT
>JBPCKT010000077.1:0-6358 GCA_051004015.1 Pirellulaceae bacterium
AGCGTCGAGCGGACCATCACCGCGACCGGGGCTCTCGCCATAAATCGCTGAAACAACGCCTCCGATGCCATAACCGTCTCCTGAGAAAATGCTTTAGCGAAGCCAACCCTCAGGGAATAGTATGGACAACTCACCTAAAACAAGCTGCCCCGTGATAGCTTCACAGGGGTAGGTGGTCGCACCTTACGGCCTTCGCGGCATCTTCCGCGGATACGGCGGCTGCTCTTGCGGCGGTAGCGGCAGGTTCATTTCCTCGGACCAGCCTTCGCGCTCTTCGTCGCTGGCGTAATAGCGGAGCCAGACGTCCGGCTGGTCGTCGTAGTCGAAGCAGTGCCAGTGGAGGAAGTTCTTGGGGAGGTCCACTTTTTTCTCCGGCGACGGCAGAATGTCCCGGTAGATGAGGCAGTAGAGCTGCCGGTCGGAGAGATGCTCCGTGAAGTCGAGCACGATCCGCTGCGAGTAGAGCTGCTCAATGGTTTCCTCCAGCAGCTCATGCAGCTCCGCGTCGCTCAGCTTGTCCGGCGGGGCCAGCTTCAGCTCCGGCTCGAACCAGCGGCTGATGGGGAGGACCGGGGCACGCTCCCAGGCGAGCATGGACTCCAGGAACTCGTTTTCCTTCTGCGTCGGCATCCGCTGGGAATCGAACATGTGAACCGATTCATCCAGGAACGGTTCCAGCTCGTCTCGCAGCCGGGCATTGAGCATCAGCTGGTCGACTTCTTCCGGGGTGGAATGGGGAGTGGACATGGGAGGGACGGGGAACGAGGTACTTTCTCACGGGGCGTGTTTTCGCTGGCGGACACCGGGGCGCATCCTGGCATCCGCGGGCACAAGGATTGACTCTACCAAGGCCGCAGGCGCACGACTACGAAACTTGACGCAAAACTCGCGGGAAAACCCCTGTTTTTTGACCGCTAGCTTTGCAGAATCGCTACGATTGGCAGAGTCGCTGGGGAATGCCTGGAATCGCCAGCCCGGCATCCCCTCTGCAACGAGGATTTCCATTTGCGTGGCCGGCCACTCTTGGTCAGGATAAATGAGGCTGTGACAATGGACCATGGCTGCGTATGGACGGATTTTGGACGGCTAACTGATTCATGGGTATCCGCATGCCTGGCGCACGGTCCGCAACGAACTCAACTCCGGCCCATGTGTGGCGCAACGTGGCTGCGGGTCTGGTCGCGCTGCTGGTCATTGTGATTCTCGTTGCCGCTGTGATTTGCAATTCTTGGCCGAAAGTTGGCGGTAAGAGTCCGGCGAATGACGCTGCGGAATTGGAAGCCCGCCAGAAGCTCGTGAGCGACGCCGCCGCCGCCGCGGACACTGCTGTTGACAGCAAAGCACTGGCGCACAATATCCTGCTCGACAAAGCCCGCGCCGAAAGGTCCGCAATTGCCAAGGCAGCCGCTGATAATGGCGCCTCGCAAAAGGAGGCCGATCTTGCCAAGACGGAGCTCGTCAGCGCGGAGGCCTCGGCCACCAAGGCGGACATCAAAGCGCTGGCCGCGACGGCTGCCGCCAAGGACGCCATCCAGCAAGCCCACGCCCATTCGCAATTCGGCTGGGTGGGTTGGGTCTTGTTGTCCGTGCTCCTGTGCAGCCTCTTCCCACTATCCGCCACGGCGTTCCGGCTGCTGGAGGTCCCCGACATTCTCGCGCAGCTGGAACATGACTGCGACTTGCTTGGGAGCCCTCCGCCGGTAGCATCGTCGAGCACGTCCTCGGCGAATACTCAGAATTCGGAGACACTCAGCCACCGGTGGAACTGGCTTAGCTACGTGATCCACTGCAGCGCGGCGGTCTTTGCCACCATGCTCGGTGCGGCACTCTTCTTTCGGGAGGCCGATCACCTGCTGGACACCAACACTCAGCGCGCGATGCAATTCGGGTTTCTGGGCGCTTACGTTTATTGCTTGAACCTGGTGTACCGCCGCTACACCACGCTCGACTTGCAGCCGCACGTGTACTTGTTTTGCGTAGTCGGGCTGATTGCGGGTATGGTATTCAACTATGTGGCCTTCACGGCGATCACGAACATCGCGGCATCCACGGCATCGGGAGATACGGAGTTCAAGGGGATCGGGGCCGGCGCTGCGGCAATCGTGGCGTTCTCGCTCGGCTATTTCCCCAATCTGGCGATTCGCTGGTTTGGCCGCGTATCCCGGACTTCCGTCCACGAGCGCCAGCGGCGATCCGACGCCTTGCCGCTCTCGCTGATCGACGGCATCAGCGAGCTGCACGAGTCGCGGCTGCAAGATGAAGGCATCGACAATGTGCAGAACCTGGCAGCCGCCAACATCCGCGACCTCGTGGTCAAGACCCCGTTTTCCGCGCAGCAGATTGTCGAATGGACCGACCAGGCCGTGCTGTACCTGTATCTGGATCCCGGTGAGATCGAAAGCTTTCGCCGGGCGGGGGTGCGCACGGTTTCCGACTTTTGCGATATCTGGGAGGGATACAGCGTCCGGTACAAGGTGCAGCCCGACGGCTCGTTCAAACAGATCCCGTTCCTCGCCAACGCCGAAGCTATCACACAGTTCGAGGGGAGGCGCAAAGCCCTTGCGCTCCAGTTAGCGACCACCGAGCAGCGGTTGGACAGCCTGTTTCGCGCCACGGAACAGGGACCGAACATGGGCTATGTTCGAACCTACCTGGATAACGTGCAGACAGCCGCCATTCAGACGCGGACTCTGTTTATCGACCAGATCTGCGGGCGCGTCGGCCGCACGGTGCGGGAAAATGTGCGTTCCGGCGATGCCCTGACCGCAACCGACATTCTGAAGCAGGTCGCCGAAGAAATGTTCGTGGCGGCTGCCAAGTTTGACGGCAAAGAGACCGTCGGCCTCACCGCGGAGTCGTTGTATGGCCGGGCCTATCTCATGAACCAACTGGGCCGCAAAGCCGACGCCAGGCAGTTGTACCAGCAATGCACGGAAAAGTTTCCGAGTGATCCCGTGGCGTTCAACGACCTGGCCTGGCTGGATTTGAAAACCCTGACTCAGAGGTCCGCCTTCGAGACGGCCCGCACCAATGCCCAAAGAGCGGTCGCCCTGGCAGAAGCTCCCACGCCTCCCATGAGTGACCTGGCCAGCTATCTGGACACGTTGGCGTTTGCCGAAGTTCGACTCGGCAACCTTGACGAAGGAGTGCTAGTCTCCAAAAAGGCCATCGAGAAGTGGGACGCTCTAGGCAGAGGCACCGAGCCCAGGCTACTGGAATCGTTGATGAGCGCCGCGGAGGCCTATCTGACGAAAGGTAATCGGGCAAAGGCGAAAGAGGTTCTCGATTTGGTGGTGGCGAAGGACTACGCGAACGAGAAGACCGTTGTGCGGATCACGCAGTTGCAGCAGACGCTCGCCGCGCCGCCACCGCCATGAGTAAGGCTTTGAGAGCTAGCGCCTAAACGAACTGAGCTCTCGCCACCTCCATCGCCTTCGCAAGTGCCTCCGGCAGTTTCTCGGGCTGCTTGCCGCCGGCCTGGGCCAGGTCCGGCTTGCCGCCGCCGCCGCCGCCGACGATGGGGGCCACATCCCGGACCCAGTTGCCGGCGCTGTGACCCTTTTCCACGAGGTCCTTCGTGATGCCGGCGACGAGGACGACCTTCCCCTCTCCTTCCGCTGCGGCCAGGAAGATTGCGGCGGGATTCACCTGCTTGCGAATCTGATCAATCAATTGCCGCATCAAATTGGCGTTCGCACCGGGAGCTTCGGCCACGATGACCTTGGTCGAGCCAACCATTTCAGCTTTGGCGAGTAGCGACGCGGCAGAGAGTTCGCCGGATTGCGAACGCTGAGCTAGCTGCTTCTTGAGTTCGTCGACTTCCCCCAGCATGGCGGCGACGCGAGCGGGGGCATCAAAGGGGCCGACGTTGAGGGCCCGGGCCACTTCGCGGAGGGCGGCTTTGGTTTGCGAGGTGGTGGGTGCGCCTTTAATAAACACGGCAGTTTTTTTCGAGTCCGCTTCGGGACCGCCTCCCTTCGAACCCGAGGAAAGCTGCTTCTTGAGGTCGCGGACTTGCTGAGCCAGAGACTTGGCGGCAGCGGGAACGTCGAGCACGCCGACGCCGAGGTGACTGGCGATTTCCTGGAGCGCGGACTCTGTCTTAGCGAGGTATTCCTTGGCCTTGGCACCAGTCAGGGCGACGAGGCGGCGGGTGCCGGCGGCGACCCCTTCCTCGGCGATGATCTCGAACGGGCCGACCTCGGACGTGTAGTCCAGATGAATGCCCCCGCAGAGCTCGCGGCTGAAAGAACCCATGCTGACCATGCGGGCGGGATCGGGATACTTCTCGCCAAAGAGCATCATCGCGCCGGCAGCGCGGGCTTCCGAAAGCGGCACGAACTTCCAACCAATCGGCTCGGCGGCAGCGACCCGCTCGGCCACGTCCCGCTCAATGGCGGCAAGTTGCTCCACGTCGACGGGAGCCGGATTGCCGAAGTCGAACCGGAGCCAGTCGTCCTCCACTTTGGAACCCATCTGGTGGGCGTCCTTGCCGAGGTTCTTCTGCAAGGCGTAATGCATGATGTGCGTGGCCGAGTGTGCCCGGCGAATGGCCTGCCGGCGGTTCGAATCGACCTTGGCGGTGACTTTGCCTCCGGCCTTCATCGTGCCCCGGACCAGATGGCCGATATGAATGATGAGGTCAGCATCTTTCTGCGTGTCGGTCACCTTAAACTCAAAGCCGTCGCCGATGATGACGCCGGTATCTCCAACCTGCCCGCCGGACTCAGCGTAAAACGGCGAACGGTCGAGGACGACCTGCACCCGATTCTCATGGCCGACTTCGGCGAGCTTATCGAGGAGATGTTCCTGAGCCACGATGCCGCGGATTTCAGCCGTAGCCTCGCTCCTTTCATATCCAAGGAACTCGGTGTTCTTGAGGGCCTTTTTGAGAGACTCGATGGGCCCGGTCTGAAAGACAACGTCGGCAATCTTGCCCGACTTCTTTCCATGCTCTTCCATCGCCGTCCTGAAGCTGTCCCAGTCGAAGCTGTAATTCAGCTCGGCTGCCATGCTCTCGACCATTTCCGGCGGAACGCCATAGGTCTGATAGAGATCGGCCGAATCGCTGCCGCTGACGCCGACGCGCCCGGATCTCTTCATGTCGTCGAACATGCTCGTGATGCGAGCCAGGCCAGCCCCGACGGTGCCGAAGAAGGCATTCTCCTCGGCCTTGATTCCCTTTTGCACCCGCTCGATCGTGTCGCCCAGCTCGGGATACGGACTCCTCATCAGCTCGGCAACCTTGGGCACAAGCTGAAACAGGAACGGATCGCGCAGCCCCATCTGATAGCCGTCCAGCACGGCCCGGCGAAGGAGACGGCGGATGACATATTTTTCGCGGTTGGGTCCCGGCAGCACATTCTCGTGTATGGCGAACGTGCAGGCCCGCACGTGGTCGGCGATGCGGCGGAGGCGGCGGCCATTGTCGCTGGCGGGGTCGTATTTGGTGCCGCAGACTTCGCCGGCGGCTTCGACGAGTGGACGGAGGATGTCGATGTGGTAGTTGGTATCGACCCCCTGCATCACGCTGGCGATCCGCTCCAGGCCCATGCCGGTGTCGATGTTCTTGCTCGGCAGCGGGCGGAGGTTATTCGGCGGGTCGCCGACCCGGTTGAACTGGGTGAAGACCAGGTTCCAGATTTCGACCGACTTTTTCCCTTCCGGGTGATAATAGATTTCGCTGCACGGGCCGCAGACGCCGTCCGGCCCTTTGCTGGGAGCCCCAGCCGGCCAGAAGTTGTCGTCCTCTCCCATCCGCTCGATGCGGCTGGTCGCCAGGCCGATGTCCTTCTGCCAGATGCCGGCGGCTTCATCGTCGTCGAGGTACACCGTCACGCTGAGCTGGCCCGGATTGATTCCCATCCACTTTTTGTCGGTCAGAAATTCCCAGGCCCAGTGGATCGCCTCCCGCTTGAAATAGTCCCCGAAGCTGAAGTTGCCGAGCATCTCGAAAAACGTGTGGTGATAGGCGGTCCGCCCCACGTTTTCGATGTCCCCGGTCCGGAGGCATTTCTGGCAACTGGTGGCCTTGGTGAACTCCAGCTTCACCTTCCCCAGAAAGTGGTCCTTGAACGGGTTCATGCCGGCCGGCGTGAACAGGACCGAAGGATCCCAGCGGGGGACCAGCACGTCGCTGGGGCGGCGGGTATGCCCCTTCGATGCAAAAAAGGCCAGGTATTTTTCGCGCAGTTCGTCGGTTTTCATGGGTTTTTATCGCTAGCAAGGCGCATCCGTGGCTACTGGCCGCATCGTAATGTCGCCTTTCGGTCCGCCGAAGGAAGACCCTTTCGCGGGGGAGAAAAAGAAGATGGATGGAGGGGCACAGCGATCCCAGCGCCACCCGCGTTAGTTTTTT
>JBPCKT010000078.1:0-9127 GCA_051004015.1 Pirellulaceae bacterium
TCCGGCAACTCTACGCCAGCTGCCGGGGGGGGAGCGGGGGCCAGAAACAGCGCCAAAAAAATCCGTGGGAGAGGATGGTGGTCTGGGGTGGCCGCGGCCGCCGCGGAAGTCAGAACCAACCCACGAAGGCGGAAGAGGTGAAGATCGCGATTGCCGTCGATGAGCGGTCCAATCAGCTCATCGTTTCCGCCCCTGATTATTTGTTTCACGAGATCGAGCAACTGGTCAGGGATCTCGATACGACCACGGTGACTTCGGACGAAGTCATGGCGGTAGTGAATTTGAATGGCGCGAACGCCGACCTCATCCAGCGCTCGCTCACTAAGATGTTCCCCAGCGTGACCGCCGGCAAGACCAGCACCACCAATCCGTCGGGTTCGAGCATGGCCCGCGGCGGGAGCGGCGGCAGTCAGGGAAGCGGATTCGGGGGGAGCGGGATTGATCCCCAGGCGCTCCAGGGGCAAATGCAGATGATGCAGATGATGCAAGGCCGAGGGGGCGATCGCGGGGGCTTTGGCGGCGATCGTGGAGGCGGTGATCGCGGCGGCTTTGGCGGCGGGCGAGGCGGTGGAGACTTTGGAGGTGGGCGCGGCGGGTTTGGCGGTAGCCCATTTGGCGGCGGACGCGGCGGTGACTCCGGTGGCGGACGAGGTGGAGGAGGTTTCGGCGGTGGCGGCATCCCCAGCGGCTTCCGGCCCTAATCATCCATGGGTAGCACGCCCACGGCTTGGCGTGGGCGTGGGTTTTCCTCGTCCTTCCCCTGGTATCCCTAGACCACTAAAATCGCGGCGAAAGACTTCCTCACGGACGCCGCCGCGATGCATGAAACTGCCCGTAAATTTCCCTCCAGCAAACCCAGGTCTCGCTCGTTCGATTGCGTGGTTATCGGCGGCGGGCACAACGGGCTGGTGGCGGCCGCGTATCTGGCGCGGGCGGGCAAAAGCGTCTGCGTGCTGGAGCGGCGGAGCGTGCTCGGAGGCTGCTCCACGACCGAAGAGCTTTGGCCGGGCTTTAAGATCAGCACGGCCTCGTACGTCATCAGCCTCTTCCGGCCCGAAATCATCCGCGACCTGCGGCTGAAGCATTATGGCCTGAACATCCTGCCGCGGAATCCGTCCAGCTTCACGCCCCTGCTCGACGGCCGCTCCCTGCTGATGGGCCCCGATGAGCGGGCCACCTGTCGCGAGATCGCCAAGTTCAGCCCACGGGACGCCGAGGCCTACCCCGATTACAACCGCTTGCTCGAACGGGTCGCGGCCGCCCTGGAGCCTATCTTCAGCAGCACCGCCCCCGACCCGCTGCCGCTGCCGAGCGAGTGGCGGCAGATTGGGATCGGCAAAAAGCTCCGCGACGGCAGCAAGCTGCTGGAAATCTACCAGGCGATGTCGTCGCTGGGGGCGGACCTTCCCGCCGCCCTGGAGCTCCTCACCGCTGCCGCCCGGCCCATCCTGGAGCGCTGGTTTGAAGCCGAAGTCCTGCGGGCCACGCTCGCCACTGACGGCATCATCGGCGCATTCGCATCGCCTTCGCATCCCGGTACGGCTTATGTTCTGCTCCATCACGTCATGGGAGAAGCCGGCGGGGCGCGCGGAGTGTGGGGCTACGTACAGGGGGGCATGGGAGGGCTGGCTTCGGCGCTCGAAGGGGCCTGCCGGGATCTGAACGTCGATATCCGCCGCGAATCGCCGATCAAGCGGATCCTTGTGAAGACCGGTCGCGCTGCCGGCGTCGTGCTGGAGGATGACAGTATCCTGGAAGCGCCGGTTGTGGCCTCCAGCGTCGATGCCCATCTCACCTTTGAGCGGTTCCTCGCCCCGGAAGAGCTGCCGGCTGAGTTCCGCCGCGCGGTCGCCAAGATCGACTACGCTTCGGCTTCGGCCAAGATCAACGTCGCCCTCGCCGAGCTGCCGAACTTCACCTGCGTCCCTGGAGCAACAAACGTCGTTCAGCCGCACCACCGCGGCACCATTCATCTCTGCCCCACGCTCGACTACATTGAAAAGGCCTTCGACGACGCCAAGTACGGCTGGCCGAGCACGCAGCCGGTGCTGGAAATCACGCTCCCCAGCAGCGTGGACGGGACGTTGGCCCCCGCGGGGCAGCACGTCATGAACATCTTCGTGCAGTACGCCCCCTACAAGCTGGCCGGCGGCAAAAGCTGGGACGACATCAAGGAAGATTTCGCCGACCGCTGCATCGAGCTCGTCGGCCGTTATGCCCCCAACGTCCCCAAGGCGGTCCTTCATCGGCAGATTCTCAGCCCGCTCGACCTGGAACGGACCTTTGGCCTGACCGGCGGCAACATCATGCAGGGGGCCATGCCGCTGAACCAGCTCTTCTCCTTCCGCCCCGTCCCCGGCTGGGCCGACCATCGCACGCCCATCCGCGGCCTTTACCTTTGCGGAGCGGCCTCCCATCCCGGTGGCGGCGTGCTGGGGGCCTGCGGGCGGAACGCGGCGGAAGAAATCCTGCGGGACGGGTAAGATATGTAGGATGGGACTCCAGTCCCGTCCGTCAACAATTTTCACAAATTACAGCGCGGACGGGACTGGAGTCCCATCCTACGAAGCCCATGACCCCGACCCTCTTCCGCGGCACCCTTCTCCTCCCCGACCGCGAACTTTCGGGCGGCCATGTCCGCGTCTCCAAAGGCCGCATCAGCGAAGTCGGCCACTCCTCATCGACAACGAACGGCGAACAAGTCATCGACGCCGCGGACGGCTACATCGCCCCCGGCTTCGTCGATCTGCACGTCCATGGCGGCGACGGCGCGGACTTCATGGATGGCACGGACGAGGCCTTCACCAAGGCCATCACGTCGCACGCCCGCCACGGCACGACCAGCATGGCGATCACCACCACGGTCGCCCGGCATGACCAGATCATGACCGTGCTGGAAACGACGCGCCGCTTTCGCACAAATCCAAACGCTCCCGGCGCTCGCGTGCTGGGAGCGCACTTCTACGGCCCTTATTTCCGCTACGAAGCCCGCGGGGCCCATCCCGGCGGAGCCATCCGCGCCCCGGTGAAGGAAGAATACGACCAGTATCTACAGTACGCCGATTCGCTCGTCACCTGCACCGTTGCCCCCGAACTGCTCGGCGCGAAAGACTTCGTCGAGGCCTGCGTCGCTAAAGGAGTCCGCACCAACGTCGGCCATTCCTGGGCCACGTTTGACCAGATGGCGGCCGCGGTGAAGTGGGGAGTGCGGCACGTGGATCACCTGTTCTGCGCCATGTCCGACAAGACGCGGCTGCGGCAGTTTCAGATGTATCCGATGCAAGGGGGCGTGCTGGAGGCGACCCTCTTCTTCGACGAGCTGACCACCGAGGTCATCGCCGACGGCAAGCACCTCTCGCCGGACCTGCTGCAGCTCGCCTACAAGATCAAAGGCTCGGACCGCCTGGCCCTCGTCACCGACTGCAGCCGGGCCCTCGACATGCCGGACGGCGAATACATGATCGGTCCGCTCGACGGGGGCGAGCCGATCATCAAGCGGGACGGCGTCGGCATGATGCCGGGCGGCAAAGCATTAGGCTCCAGCGTCGAAGGGATGGACCACATGATCCGCACCTTCCACCAGCTCACCAGCCGCCCCCTCTGGGAAGTCATCAAAATGGCCTCCCTCACCCCCGCCCGCATCGCCGGCTGGGACCCCGAAATCGGCAGCCTCGCCCCCGGCAAACGAGCCGACATCGTCGTCCTGAGCCGCGATTGGCAGGTACAGCGGGTGTTTAAGGATGGGGTAGAGTTGTATCGAGCGAAGTAGTGCCAGTTCCTCCGAGAAACACTCATGTTTCGCGTCGCATTCTCAACACAGAAAATCAGGCGAAACCCAAAGACGGCCAATGCCATTGGGGACAACTAATGCGCCGCGCTCTTCATGTTATGTTCCAATGCCCGGTACAAAGCGACGATGAAATTGGTTTTGTTGTCCTCTATCCGATACTGAACTGACGAAAAAGGGTAACTTCGAGTCGGCGGGGTGTCCGCAATGAGCGCAATATCGGTACCACGAGAGTCCGTAACTCGCGCCCATCGAACTCTAAGACGCGAAATTGAGTAAAACCCGAGTGTACTGCCAACTATTTGGATCACATCGTCAGTCGAAAATCTGTCCCGCCTATGGGAATTGAGCCATTCAGCAAACGCCAAGTCCAAGTCCTCAAGAATGTCGCCGGTGAATTGCTCGCTGGAAACGAATTCGGCGATGAAAGCTGGGGCGCGATTAATTTCGCATTCCAGTTTGGCAAATTCGCCTTGACTGATTTCAGTGACGCTGTCGTCAAAGCCCTCTTTGGAGCTAGTGCTCTGCTGGAAGGCGACTTCGCCTGAAGGCGTTTGGATGGTTACGGGCTGCTTGTCGGTTGTCATGAAGGGATTCCTCTACATCTGGGGGCTTACGCCGCCTGGCTAGAAGAGTTGCGCCGCTGCGCGGCGGGCCAAACCGACTGGCAGCGCTTTCCTTCGCTGGCGCTTCAGGTTTATGTCTGGGTTCGAAAAGTTCGACGACATCTCTACTTGGTAGATCGTATGACGAGCTTGTCGGCGTCCATGCGCAGTTTGTCCATGGTCGACTCCTCGCTGGTCCCGTCCTCCCAGGTGACGCGGACCTTATGGCCGTCGCGATGGGAGAGCCTCGCCTTGTAGTACAAGCCGTCACGGGACCACTTCGCCTCCACCTGATCGCCGAAGGTCGGCAGATAAGGGAGCACTTGCGCGGCAGGCAGCCACGACTCGTCGCCGGCGTCGTAGACGACGCGATATTTGCCGTCCCGAATCTCCTCAATCTTGCCCGGATACCACCACCCGTTCGGCTCCCAGCGTCCCAGCACCGCTTCGCCGACTTGCCGGCCTTCGGGGTGGATGAGCTTGATCCGGATCTGCGAGATCGGGGTCTCCTCGACGGAGCCGCCGTCGTCCCAGCGGATGGTGATGTTGTCGCCGTTGCGGCGCGTCACCGTGGCACGATAGTACAGCTTGTCTTTCCACCACTTCACTTCGACGCTATCCCCGGCGTCGACATTGAACTGGCCGAGCCGGTATTGCGGCACCCACTCGGTGGTGCCGTCCATGGTGTAGCGGACAAAGCTCTTGCCGTTCTCCGTCTTCTCAACCGTCACCTCGTAACAGAGGCCCGTCGGCTCCCAGCGGCAGAACCATCGCGCACCGTCATCCGCGCGGGCGGAGACGGCCAGGCCGATGAGGAGTAGCAGACTGATCCCGGCTTCCTTCTGAACCATAATCGGGTCCTCCTGAGTGGGCGACTGTATCGTAACAAGCAATTAGTCCCTTTCGCTATACCGGCGGCGAGTGAGCAAAGAATTTCCGGAATTCTGGTCGCGAGGGCTTGACGGTGACAAGTGGACAGGTGTAACCTTGCAGTAGGCCAGCATGTATAGACGAGGAATGCCGTGATTTACCAGAGCAAAATACAGGTTGTCTGCTGTTTCGGAAACCAGAACGTGCGCCGAGATTCTGGTTTTCAAACTGCTTCCGCTGGGGCATGCCCAGTGGCGCTCTCAGGCGAAACCAAGATCCGGCGGGGGGTGTTGAAAAACCAGGGGGGTTATTCAACACATATTGCAGAACGGGGTGGGGGGGTATGTTGAATTACCAGGGGGGTTTTTCAACAGTTGTTTGTTGGTGAGAGCTTTGGAGAGGTACAACGATGTCGACTCTGCTTGCTCAACTTGTTCCCGACCTCCGGGCTCAGTTTCCCGCGCTTGCACGCCGCGATGGGGACAAACCAGCAGTGTTTCTCGATGGCCCAGCCGGGACGCAAGTGCCGCAGAGCGTCATTGACGCGATGTCGCATTACCTGAGTCATTGCAGCGCCAATCATGGCGGGCTGTTTCTCACGGGGCGGGAGAGTGATGCGCTGCTCGATGAGGTTCACCGCGGGCTGGCCGATTTTGTCGGTGCTGATGACCCCGACGAGATTGCGTTTGGACAGAACATGACGTCGCTCACCTTCGCCTTCTCGCGTGCCCTGGCCCGGACTTGGAAGCCGGGGGATGAGATTGTGGTGACGATGCTGGACCATGATGCCAACGTCACTCCCTGGGTCTTAGCGGCCCGCGATACCGGCGTCAAAGTGCAGTACGTCCGCTTCCGACACGAGGATTGCACCCTTGACCTCGATGACTTTCGTTCCAAGCTCAGTAACCGCACGAAGCTGGTGGCGGTGGGCTGCGCGTCGAACGCGACGGGAGGCGTCAATCCGGTGCGGAAGATTGCGGACTGGGCTCATCAAGCGGGCGCGCTGGTCTTCGCCGATGCGGTACACTTCGCGCCGCATGGACTGGTGGATGTGAAGGCGCTGGGGGTCGATTTTCTTGCCTGTTCGGCTTACAAGTTTTTTGGACCGCACATTGGCGTGCTGTGGGGAAAACGGGAGTTACTGGAGTCGCTCGAAGCCTACAAGGTCCGTCCGGCGAGCAATTCGCTTCCCAGCAAGTGGATGACCGGGACGCAAAGCCATGAATCAATGGCGGGAGCCCTGGCAGCAGTGGAATATCTCGCTGGAATTGGCCGGAGTCTCGAAAGCAACTCGTCTCTTTCCAGGCGGCAAGCTCTCGCCAAAACTTATGAAGCCATTGTTCCCTACGAACTCTCGCTCGTCTCCCGCTTGCTGGCTGGCTTGGCGGAAATCCCTGAAGTCAAGGTCTTCGGCATCGCCGATCCGGCTCGTTTGAGTGAAAGAGTCGCCACCGTCTCCCTTACACGCGAGCGATTCACCTCCGTCCAGCTCGCCGAACGCCTCGGCAGCCGCGGCATTTTCGCCTGGCATGGCAACTATTACGCACTGAACCTCAGCGAGCAGCTTGGCCACGAGCCGCACGGCATGCTGCGCGTCGGCTTCGTCCACTACAATACGGGGGAAGAGGTGGAGCGATTACTTACAGAATTACGGCAACTCAGAGGCGAATGACGAAATCCGAATGGCGAATGACGAATGATAAGCAGCTCCTAAATTCACCATTCGGAATTCGAATTTCGAGTTTCTATGACCTACCCCACCGCCCTCAAGCTCAGCGACGACAACCGCCTGCTCATCACGTTTAGCGACAACGTGACCAAGTCGTACCGCGTACGCGAGCTGCGGGATGCCTGTCCCTGCGCGACCTGCCGCGAAAAGCGTAGCGCTCCTCCCGCCGATCCCTTCGCCCTGCCGCTGCTTTCCAAGGTCGAGCTCGAGCCGCTCCGCATCAACGGCATGAAGCCGGTCGGCAATTATGCCTACACGATTGCCTTCAGCGACGGGCACGACACGGGCATCTTCACGTTCGAGCTGCTGCGGGAACTGGGGACAGAGGCGCAGTCCTGAGGTTTTGCCGCGGGCTTGAACGCCGGGCACGCAATCCGCGTGCATGCAGGACACATTTCCCACGCTGTTCGTTGGTAGTTACTGATTCCGATCAGGACTCCAGCACTCACAAGGCCTGCAATTTCCGCCGGTTTTTCCCGCTCGACAAGCCGCATTTCTCCGCCAAGTTCTCCAACTCCTCAGTTTGGCACCCTTGTTGCTTATGTCGCGGGTTAGCTGCCGGGCGGCGTGCCCGGCGAAAAATATCCCTCTCAAGGAGGCAGATTACGATGAAACGGATTATTGTGCTGAGTTTTGCCATTGCTCTGGGCGCTATGGCATTTGCCAACCCAGCGGACGCTTGCCATCATCGCCGGCAACGGCGCCATGGTTGTCATCACAGCGGCGGCTGTGGCAATGGCGGTTATGCTCCAGCTTACTACGATGGGAAGGGAGGCTACGACAGCAAGGGGGGCTATGCCGACCCAGGGGTCGACTCCGGCGTACCCGCACCGCCTCCGCCACCACCCGCCCCGCGCGCAACCTAGTCCGGCACCCATGTAGTTACCGGTGGCACGAAAGGAGCTCGTCGCCACCATAGTTCCCGCAGTGCAAGGTTGGATCTTAACCTTGCACTTTGGCACCTTCGGAATTGGCACCCCCGTTTGCGCCCCCATTCGCTTGCGGCACGTACGCCAAAGCTGCATCCCGAGATTCGAACTCTTGAGCGGACTCCATCTGGCCATCGTTCCACAATAGCCACTTCCCGCCGCGGAGCGCCGTCACCAGCCATTTCCCTTTGACGCCAGCGGGGCCCGACGGTTTTGACGCTTCAAACATCTCCAGGAACGATGCAAATCCCCAGCGACGGGCAAAATCCTCTTTGGTCACTGGCCCAGCGGCTCGCTCACGCGCCGCCGCATCGACCGCTTGCTTCGCCTGGTCAGGGGAGCCGGACAACGCGAGGAGCTTCTCGGCCGGCGACTTGGGCGCGTCGCTGGGTGGCAGTGCCGGAGGGGGCGTCGCGGGAGTCGCAAAATCAGCGGAAGTGTGGCTTGGGACGGGGTGAGAGATGGGCATAAAAGCTCCTTAGCGCGCTGGCTCGATCATCCTGCGACGGCAGTATTTACAGCAAACAGAGTGCCGCGATCAGCCCTTGGCCCATGAATTGCACGAATCAACCGAGGCAACATGTCTGAAGGACCCAACTCCCGATTATGGAGATACTTATGACTCAAGTTCAAGATCTCGAGCTCGTCGTTAACGAAGCCATGACCAGGCTGGAAACAGCTCTCCTCACCCCGCTCGTCTCGGGCGAGCTCGAAAGCTGGGTTGGCGAGGTTCGCGAAGCCGCGGCTGATCTAGGCACACCGCTGCACGACTACGTCGAAACGGTCTTGCACGCACAGTACATTCAGATCGCCAAGACCGATGAAGAGTTGCTCTCCCGCGTCGAGAAAATGATTGAGGAAGACAAGAACCTTCTGGGTGAATACGACGGCTTCCTGGCGGAACTCGCGACCTTGACCGCCCGCGTTCCTTCCGCCGAGAAAGACGAGCTCAAGGTCACCGACCACCGCGCCCACGTGGAAACCCGCGGCAACGCCCTGATCCTGCGCATCCGAAAACAGCGGGCCGTCGCTTCCGCCTGGCTCTCGGAAGCGTTTTATAGGGACCGCGGACCGGTGGACTAAGGGTCGCTTATGGCGACTTGGCGAAGTTGCAGGCCGAAACGTGAGTGAATGCTGAGCAAGCCTCGAAACGAATTTGTGCGGAAGCCGACCGTCTCCAAGTTGCGGGAAGGCCGCCGCCGTGAAG
>JBPCKT010000079.1:0-15642 GCA_051004015.1 Pirellulaceae bacterium
GGCGAGCGACTCGCAGAGACCCAGTTGATGATCGGCTTCCCGCAGCAGCAGCGTCCCGCCATCCGACGTGAGCCGTTCGTCCGTGGCCGCGACCTTGATGGCCCGTTGAAAAGTCGGCTCCAGTAGACAAGAATGTCTTTCACCCATCGCGTGCTCCTCCTTGTGTGTGAAAACAAGCGTCGAACACTCGTTAAACACCGGAGATCACGCGATGGGCTTACTTATCTCTCTCGGGAGCGGTGAATAGGACGGGGTAAAAGGTGTTTTGGTGGGCGGGTGGTTGGTTTCCTGTTGTTCTTAAAATGTAACGTATCGCTTGCCCGTTTCCCATTCCTCGCTGATTTCGATCAGGACGGCAGTCGCCAATCGTAGCAGCGAGGCGTCGTTGGGAAAGAGCGTGGCCACGCGGGTGCGGCGCTTCAGCTCGCGGTTCAGCCGCTCCAGCATGTTTGTCGTTCGCAGCCGCCGCCGGTGAGACGCAGGCAGACGCAGTACGGTGAGTCCCTCCGGCACATTCGCTTCGAGCCAGGCGGCGAGTTTCGGCGCCGTCTTTTCATACTTGCGGACCACACGCTGCAAACGTTCCTCGGCAGCCGGCAGATCGGGCGCATCGAGCACGCCTTGCACATCGGCGATCACCTCCCGTTTCAGATCGTCCTTGGGGACGTGCTGCAAGGCGTTATGGAGCAGATGAAACTGGCAGCGCTGCCACGGCACGCTCCCCAGGCAGGCTTGCCGCGCTTCCTTCAGGCCGGCATGCGCGTCGCTCACGATCAGCTCCAGGCCGTGCAGTCCCCGCGCGAGCAGGCTCTTTAGGAATTCACGCCAATGCACTTCGGCTTCGGACAGCGACACGCTCACGCCGAGGATGCTGCGGCGACCTGCGGCATCAATGCCAATCGCCACAAAAACCGCACAATCCCGGACCGAGCCCGCTTCCCGGACCTTCTCGTACCTGGCGTCGAGGATCAGATACTTGACCGCGCCCAGCGGCCGCGTGCGCCACTTCGTCAGCTCTTCATCGAGCAGCGCCGTGGCGCGGCTAACGTCGCTGGACGAGATCTCGCAGCCGCAAAGCTGCTCGGTGATCTGGCTCACCTTGCGGGTCGAAACGCCTTGCACGTACATCTCGGCCAGCGCGAGCCGCAAAGCTTTCTCGCTCCGAGTGCCCCGTTCGAGGGCGGAAGGATAAAACTCCGCGCCGCGGACCTGCGGCACCCGCAGGCTCAGCGGCCCGACACGCGTCTTGAGCTGCTTGGGCTTGAAGCCGTTGGCCTGACCGTGCCGGGCCTCGCCGCGCTGATAAGGCCCGACGCCGAGGGCCTGCTGCCGCTCGACTTTCATGCACTCGTTGAGCAGCAGCTCCATCGCCTGAGCCATGCCGTCAAAGCCATTCTCGGCGAGCGACTGGACGGCTTGGCGAATCGCGTTAGGATGCAGTGGGGTGGACATCTTGGTTCTCCTAAAAAAGGGGTTTGATACCAACACCATTTTAGGAAACCAACCTGCTCCGCCCCTATTCAAATCACACCGGCTGCTGCAATGTGCAGCTAGCATTTACAGACGAACTGGGACAGTATCCACAACTTTCCTCATTCGCCAGTCGAGTTTCATCATTCATCCTCCTCTTCCATCTCCGGCACACCGAATACAAACCCTGCCCGCACCGGCGCGGGCATTGGGGAATTCGCGCCACGGACGCTCCGCCAGACCACCTCATTGAGCAGCAGGTCGTCAGCGGCGTCTTCCTTGCTGAAATCGAACGTCAGCGAAAGATTCGCGCCGTAGGCGGTTCGTGCGTTCTTCGCCCCGAGGTCCACGTTGGATGGCAAATGCTGATACGGCGTCAAATCCCCCTTCGCCTGGAACGAGTTGTACATCGGCAGGGCGGAAGCATCGAACTGGGTCATCGGCTCGAGGCCGAGAATCAACTCCATCGAGCGGAGCATACTGGATGTGGAATACATGCTGGAATCGACGGCTCCGCGGCGGGTGTAGGGGCTGATGACCAGGGCCACCGTCCGGTGCGCATCTACATGGTCGCTGCCGTTCTGGGCGTCGTCTTCCACCACGAAGACGGCGGTGTCCTTCCAGAATTTGCTCTTGCTCAGGGCCTCGATGATCCGGCCGAGGGCCAGGTCGTTGTCCGCTACCATTGCCGTTGGCGTCGGCTTATCCGGCGAAGTGCCGTAGGTATGGTCGTTCGGCAGCCGCAAGACGATGAACTGGGGCATCTCTCCTTCCTTCTCGAACCGCGCGAGCTCCTCGAGGAACCGGTCGGCCCGTTTCTGGTCGGGATAGTCCAGGTCATAGCCGTGGAAATTCTCGTCAAAGTGCCCTTCCAGTGATTTCACCTTGGCCTTGGCGGGCTCCCCCGGCTTCTCCGCATTGGCGATGAACTCGCCATAGCTGCGGTAGCTCACCTTGGCCTTCGCGCAGCGGTCCCAGATATAGCCACCGGCGGAAGCGGCAATCGTGAAGTTCCCCTCCGACGGATACTTCAGCTTCCCTCCGCGGCTGCCACGGTACATCAGAGGCCAGGTCTTCTCGACGAAGTCGGTGGCATAGGCGGCCATACTCCACTCGTGTCCATCAGCGCTGACTTCGCTCTCGACGTAAAAGTTATCGAGCAGCACAAATTGTTTCGCCAAAGCGTGGTGATTCGGCGTCACCTTCTCGGGAAAAATGCAGAGGCTCTTGTCGCCGTTCCCCTCGGGGACGTCGCCAAACACCTGATCGTACGTCCGGTTCTCCTTGATGATGTAGATGCAGTGCTTGATCGGGCTCTTGTCGCCCACCTTGGCAGGAATCGGATTGTCCGCCTCGCGCGGCTTGCTGACGGGGGCCTGATCCGCCCGGAGGGGGCTGCAGGCAAAGGCGTCCTTGGTGAAGCGGGCCATCTGCGCCGGCGTCGGGGGCTCAAGCTGGCTGATGGTGCCGCGGAACAGGCCGCCGATGTATTCATCGACGGCTCGCGGCACAGGCGCTGCGGGGTTGGGGCCGCGGGTGTTGGCCTTGCTCATCAGCCCTTTGCCGTTGGCGATCAGGATTTTGCCGTCCAGCGGGCTGAAACGGACTGACGTCGGATACCAGCCGGCGGGAATGAAACCGAGCGAGCGACTGTGGCCGCGCTCCGAGACATCGATGACCGCCACGTTGTTGTTGTCGGCGTTGGCCACCAGCAGAACCTTTTCATCCGGCGACAGAGCAATGCTGTTGGGCGTGCTGCCGACTGGGGCCTGCGGATAGAGGCTGCTGGTGATGACCTCCAGCGTCTTGCCGGTCGCGGTTTCGATGACGCAGACCGAGTTACTGTTGGCACAGGCGACAAACAGCAAATCCTGTTTCTTGTTCAAGAGCAGCTCCGTGGGATGGGCCTTCGTATCCCAGATGGCTTCGACTTTCTTGGTCTCCAGGTTGATCACCGCCACGCTGGCGCGGCCCCACAGGCTCACATAGAGCCGTTTGCCGTCGGCGGACGGAAGCGTGGTGTAAGGATAGTCCGCAGCGCTGAGCTTGATGTGGCTGATTTTCGCCGGCTCCTTAAGCGGGACCAGGGCGACGGTATCTCCCCACGGATTGGCCACATAAAGCTGCTGACCATCCTTGCTCAACGACAGTCCGGCTGGGACGAACTTCTCCGCCGGGTCGGCAATGCGGATTTTTCGGTGCTCGCTCAAAAACCCCTTGGCGAACGCGAACTGATGCACGACCTCGTCCTCCGCCCCGCTGGCAAAGAGCTGCGAGCCCTCCGGGTTAAAGGCGAGCCCGACGAAAGTCTCGGGAACATTCACCCGCGACACGATCTTGAACTCCTTGAGCTCGATGATGACCACCTCGTGGTCCCCATAGCCAGCATGAAGCACCGCCGCGAAGGGCTCGGTGGGATGCAGGGCAATACTGACGGGAAAATCCCCGACCTTGAGTTGCTTCCCCGCCGGACGGAGCGACCACTGATTGGGAAGGAGAATCTTCCCCCCCGCCTGCATCCCAGGAAGCACAACAGGCGCACGCTTCTCCGCCTCCTTCGGTTCCTCGGCAAGCGCAAAACCGCCAGCGGTCAGGAGGGCGACTAATGTCAGAAAAAAAATTCGCATGTCATGCCTCAAAATCTAGTTGGACACCTGGTCGACGCCACATTCTCACGAATGGCCGGACTCTCCAACAGTCCCCTGCTCCGCACTTTCGCCATTCGGCACTCGAATTTCGCCATTCCTTCATCTCCCCCATTCTAGCGGTTTTTATTCATGATTCATGAGTGTATTTTCAATAGAACTTACGTCAATATGAAAAACAGCAAGTCGTCAGCCGGCCATGACTTGCGGTTTTGATTCACGCCGTAAGTCCATGAATCAAGCCTCCAAATCGTCGCTTCTTAATTCACGTTTTTCACCACTGGACTTATCACTTTCCTCGCTCCGTTGCAATGACCTAACTGGTGGCCGACGTACGCTCGATCAAGGCGCACCGCTCCCAGGTAATACTATACAATAGTTCCATATCCGTCAAGGCCCGCAACCCCGGAGAGAATTGCTCGCAGCGCTGGGGAGATTATGTTTGACAGCGGATCCGCCAAGAAATAGGGTTTCGGTCGCGCGAGGAAATGTGGGCTCGGCGAAAGGAATCCTGGGGCTGCCGTTTACCCAGCGGTTTGGTTCCTGGAGAGGAGAGTCCCGCTCGTCCACCCTTGGCAACCTTTACTTGAGAGCATATCCATGTTACTTGGTTAGATATGCCCGCCGCCGATCCTCCCGCCTCCTCCGCCGACTCGCCCACGCCCCATCTCCCCGATTTGGTCGGCCTGTTCTATGAGCGGCCGCAGGATTTAGGCGCGTTCGAGCAGATGGATTTGGCGGCTGATGTTCCGCAACCATACCGGCACTTGCTGGCGCACGACAAGCACATGACCGTCACCGTGGAGGAATTTCACGGCAGCAGGGTGGACGTGCAGGTGCTGGCGACCAGGCGGAACAATGGCTTTTACAGCCGCAAGATTCTGCTGACGCGGCAGAGCGATGGACGGGTGGTGCAGTTTGGCATTCCGCGTCTGAACATGGCGTATCTGGACGAAGATGTCCGCCGCGAGATTGAAGGCGAGACCAAGCCGCTGGGCCGGGTGCTCATCGACCACAACGTGCTGCGGGAGGTGCAGCTTGTGGCCCTTTGGAAGGTGCAACCCGGGCCGGACCTCTGCCGGATGTTTGGCCTGGACGCTCCACAGACCGTCTACGGCCGCACCGCCCTGATCTATTGCAACGGCGAACCGGCCATCGAGTTGCTGGAAATTGTCGCCCCGCAGCGGTAGGTTCCCGCGAAACCTGCAATTTTTTGCGGTGTTTAAGCATCTACTGACGATCCACCAATTTCTGCCGACAGGTTCATGGTTTCAGGCGAGTTGGGGTTCTAAAGAATAGCGTAAGCTATTGGTGGCTCATTAGTTGACGCTGCTTTCTCGCTGTGAGGTGGTTATGTTCCGCCGACTTCTGCTCCTGCTGATTGTGCTGACCGGGATGCTTGGACACAGGGTGGCCGCTGCTGCCGGAGACCTTTCCAATCCCCTGGAAGTCGCTGCCAAGGTCGATGCCTCGCTACTCGCTGAGCTGCCAAGGAGTGCTGCTCAACCGCTGCGGAAAATTGGCGATGAGGAATTCCTCCGCCGGGCCTATCTCGACATCATCGGCCATATCCCCAGCCCGGAAGAGGTGACGGCTTTCGTGCTCAATCCCGCCCAGGACAAGCGGGCGAAAACGGTCGAGAAGCTGCTGGCGGATGAACGGTTTGGGGAGAACTGGGGCCGCTACTATCGCGACGTCATCATGTATCGCAAGACGGAGGACCGGGCGGAGATCGTTTCGGGACAGCTCGAAGATTATCTCAAGCAGGCCTTCAACACGAACGCCTCGTGGGCCAAGATCGCCACCGAGATGGTCACCGCCACCGGCGATGGGACAGTGAACGGAGCTTGTGCCCTGATCATCGCCCAGCAAGGGCAGCCCGAGGAAGTGGTCTCCGAAGTGAGCCGCATCTTTCTGGGAGTGCAGATCCAGTGCGCCCAGTGCCACGATCATCCCACGGACCGCTGGAAGCGAGAGCAGTTCCACGAGCTGGCCGCGTTCTTCCCGCGAACGGCGAGCCGGATCATTCTGACCCCCGATCGCCGCGATATCAGCGTCGTTGCGCAAGACATGTTCCTGGGCCGCGGACGGCCTGGCATGGCAAATCGGCGGTTCGTTGGGACCGCCGAACATTACATGTCCGACCTGAAGAATCCCACGGACAAAGGAAAGCTGATGGAGCCGGTCTTCTTCGCCACAGGGGACAAGCTGCCGCTAGGAACGAAGGACGCCGACCGCCGGGGAACGCTGGCGAAGTGGATCACCGAGCAGGACAATCCGTACTTCGCCAAGGCCTTTGTCAATCGCCTCTGGAGCGAGCTCAACGGCGAAGGCTTTTATGAGCCGGTCGACGACATCGGCCCCGACCGCGATTGCACCGCTCCCAAAACGGTGGAATACCTGGCGAAAGAATTCGCCCAGACCAATTACGACATCAAGTGGCTGTTCCGCACGATTACCGCGACGAGCCTGTACAATGCTCCTTCCGCGCCCCGCCGCAATCCCGACCAGCCGCCCATGCAAAGCAACGTCGCCCAGCGGCTGCGGGGGGATCAACTTTTCGACAATTTATACAATGCCCTGGGGCTCATTGAGCCGCAGACACCGGGGCGGGGCATGATGGGCGCCGGAGCGCTGCCGTATCGTTTTAGACCCCGTCGAGCCTTTAATACCTTGTTCGGCTATGACCCCAGCGAGCGGCGAGACGAAGTGGCGGGCTCCATCCCGCAGGCACTGCTGTTCATGAACAGCCCCAACATCAATAACGGCATCCGGGCCGCCGGCCGTACTGCCTTGGCCAAGATGCTGAGCGAAATCAAAGACGACCAGTCCTTGGTCACCGAAATCTACCTCCGCGTCCTGGCCCGCGAGCCGAGCAGCAAGGAAATGCAAACCTGTCTCGCCTACGTCAAAAAAGTTGACAACCGCAACGAAGCGTTTGAAGACTTGCAGTGGAGCCTGATTAACTCGACGGAATTTTTGCATAGGAAGTGAGTAATGGTTTTCAGTTTTCAGTGTTGAAGACTGAACACTGAACACTGAACACTGAAAGCCACCCATGACCCTCCACCTTCAATCCGCCGTCTCCATTTCCCGCCGCGGCCTTGTCCGCCGCCGCGACTTCCTGCGAGTCGTCACCGCCGGCGCTGCCGCGGGAGGCCTGGTTTCGTGGCAGGACGTGATGGCGGAAAATGCCCCGCTGCTTCGCAAGCAGGGGATGGCGTGCATCCTGCTTTGGATGCAGGGCGGCCCGAGCCAGTTCGATACGTTTTCCCCCAAGCCGGGACATGCCAACGGCGGAGAGACCAAAGCGATTGAAACGAATGCCAAAGGAGTAGAGATTTCCGAGAACCTGCCCCACACCGCCAAGGTGATGGACAAGGTCGCCCTGATCCGCTCCATGAACAGCAAGGAAGGGGCCCACCCGCGGGCCAGCTTCCTGATGCACACCGGTTATCTGCCGACCGCCACCGTGAAGTATCCCACGCTGGGCTCGATCGTCGCGCATGAAATCGGCGACCGCGAGTTCGACCTGCCGAGCTTTGTTCGCATCGGCGGGCGCGGGCCGGGGCAATCCGATACCGCCGGCTTGCTCGGGGTCGATTTCGATCCGTTCGCCATGCAGTCCCAGGAAGTTGGCCGCCTGCCGCAGAACACCGCCCTGACCACCAGCGACCCGCGGTATCTCCGCCGGCTCGGGCTGCTCAAGGACCTGGAGGCCGACTACGCGGCCAGCGGCGGCAAGGCGGAAGTGGCCGACCACCAGAAAGTCTACGCCAAAGCCGCCAGCATGGTCCGCAGCCCCAAAATGAGCGGCTTTGACATCTCCAAGGAGCCGCAGAAGATGCACGACCTGTACGGCAGTTCGGCCTTCGGCAAGAGCTGCTTGCTGGCCCGGCGGCTGGTGGAAACTGGCGTGACGTTCGTCGAAGTGAGCCTGGGCAACTGGGATACGCACCAGGACAACGCCGAGCGGACAAAGGACCTCTGCGGCCAGCTCGACCAGCCGTACGCGGCCCTGCTGAGCGACCTGGCGGAACGCGGCATGCTCGACAAGACGCTCGTCGTCTGGACCGGGGAGTTCGGCCGCACCCCGCGGATCAACCCCCGCGCCGGCCGCGACCACTACCCGCGGGCCTTCAACATGACCCTGGCCGGCGGCGGCGTGAAAGGGGGTCAGATCATCGGCCAGACCGACTCCGGCGGCGAATCGGTCAAGGACCGCCCCGTCGGCATCAGCGACCTCTTCCAAACCATCTGCCACTCGCTCCACATCGACGCCAGAAAAGAAAACATGAGCAGCATCGGCCGGCCCATCAAGATTGTGGACGGCGGGGAAGTGGTGAAAGAAGTTTTTGGATAGTACTCATCACGCTCCGCGTGATGACTCCTCACGCGGAGCGTGAGGAGTACTTTTCTTGCTTACCGATTGAACAGGAACGCCGGGTTGTTGATCAGAGCCCAGGCCAGGTCCTGCACGCCGATGGCGCGGGCATTCTTCAGTTGCTCGGCTTCGCGAGCCACGGATTGCGTGAGGCGGACCAGGTCGGCGTCCTGGCCCCGGAAGTAGTCGCTGATGACCTTCTTCTGGGCGTCGTCCCGCTTGTCGGCGGGAATCGCCAGGGCCGCGGCCAGAGGCGCCGGCAGATTCGGACCCGTCAGCGGGCGGCTGCCGGTGGCGACGCTGAGGCGGAACTTGCCGAGCGTGTGCATGCCGTCGGGAAACTGCTGGGAAAGCGTGATGGTCAGCAGCGTGCCGCCGTCGTGCTTCACGTCGGTCTTGGTTTCAAAGAGGGCGGCGTGGTCCTTGCCGAACTGAGGCGAGACTGCCCAGCCGGTGGCTTCGTTGCCGTCAATCGCGCCGGCGACTGCCCAGGACTCCTGGCTGAAGTCGGCGGAGGCATTCTGCAGCTCGACCGCGGCGACTTTCGCTGGATCGGCCTTCGGAGCAGCCGTCACCTTGAGCTCGCTGAGCACAAAGTTGCCGTTGGCGGGCCGGCCCGGCCCGCCGGCAGGAAGGGCGGGATCAGCGAGGGCTTCTATCCGGATTCCCGTGATTCCAGCCGCATCCGTCGCGGCGACAATCGTGTAGGTATCCTTGCCGTTGGCGCCGCCGACGGAAATCGACTTGTCATCATTCTTCTTGAAGGTCGCGCCGACCAGCGACTTCATCTCGCTCGGGTCCAGCGCCGTCCATGTCACCGGTTTGCCGGCGGACAGTTCCCAAGCAGTCTGCTTTGCCGGAATGGTCTTCTCATACTCCGCCAGAGCCGCCACCGCCTTGTCATGCTCGGCAGCAGAGCCCTTGAGGGCTTCGGTGCCGAGCTTGATTTCCTGCTCGGTGGGATTGCGAGCCAGGAAGCGGAGGAAGACTTCTTGAATCAGCTTGTTGTCGTCCTTCTCGGCCGCGACGAGCTGGTTGAGCTCGCTGGCGGGATCGGCGATGGCGTTGGCCACCGTCGGACCGTTGATCAGCTTCATGATCGGTCCCAGCACCATGCCGCTACTGCGCTCGCATTCGCAGGCGCTCTCGCGGACCGGCTTGCCGAAGTCGTCCAGGAAGGGATCGGACGCGCCGGCGTCCGGCAGCTCGGCCGCCCGCATCCCGGCGGGGAGGCCCGGCAGGCGCTTGACGGAGCCGGTCGCCAGATGGATCGAATCGAACAGCACTTCCGCCGGCAACCGGCGGGGCATGGTGTGCGAATAGTTGAGCGTGTCGTCCTCGTTCCACTTGCTGGTCTTCACGGAGAGCTGATAGACCCGCGACTTGCAGATGGTCCTGAGCATGTGCTGCGCGTCAAAGCCGCTGGCCACGAAGTCCTTGCTGAGTGCATCGAGCAATTCGGGGTTGCTGGCGGGGTTGCCGGCCCGAATGTCGTCAATCGGCTCGATGATGCCGGGACCGAAGAGGTAGCCCCACAGGCGGTTGACATAGCTCCTGGCGAAATACTGGTTGTCCTTGCTGGTGATCCACTTGGCGAGTTGCTCGCGGCGATTGGGGGTAGCCGGCGACAGCTCCTGCTGGTAGGGGAAGCTGGGGGGCGCGTTCTGGCCGGTGCGAAGGTGCTTTACCTCGCCGGTGTAGGTATCGAAGACGTATTCCACCAGAGGAACCGCACCTTCCACCGCGCTGCCGCCGATGTTTTGGCCGGCGTAATTGGGATCCCCTTTGCGGCCGACCTGGGCAAAGAAGGCGGACATGTTGTAGTACTGGTCCTGCGTCCAGCGCTCGAACGGATGGTCGTGGCACTTGTTGCAGTTGAACCGCACGCCGAGGAACAGGTGCGTGGTGTTCTCCATCAGCGTTTCGGGATCCCGGATGACCTTGTAATACGCCGCCGGCGGGTTCTCCAGGTTGGAGCCGCTGGCGGTCAGCACTTCGGCCGCGAACTGGTCGTACGGCTTATTGGTGGAAACGCTTTCCTTGATCCAGTTGCGCAGGGCGATGGAGCCTTCTTCGCCGAGGAACTTGCGGTTGACCTGCAAGAGGTCGGCCCACTTGTTGGTCCAGTGCTCGACATACTCCTTGCTGCCGACGAGCGAATCGATCAAGGCGTCGCGCTTGGTTTTCTGGTCGCGGGCATCGGCCAGAAAGGCCTTCACGTTGGCAACGGTCGGGGGAAGGCCGGTGAGGTCGATGTAGACGCGGCGAAGGAACTCATCGTCGGTGCAGAGATCGCTGGCGCTGATCTTCACCTGCTGCAGCTTCTTGTAGACCAGGCCGTCGATGTAGTTGTTCTGCGGCGGCTCCTGCCACACAAAGCCTGTGCGGTCTCCCATGCAGATGATGGTGGTGGCGGCGTAAGCCCCTTCGTAGCGGACCAGCACCGGGGCTTCGCCGCGGCGAAGCGTGGTCAGGATGCCGCTGGGGGTGGCTTCAATTACTTCGATATTGCCGCTTTCGATGAAGGCTTCGCGGGTAACATCCCGCACTTCCCCGTCGGAGAACGTGGCCATCACGGCAATCTGCTGCTTCATTCCTGGCAATGGGACGATGGGGTTGAGCGGGGAGACTTCGATTTTGGTGACACGCGGAGCGGTCAGGTCGAGCTTGACCCCCTGCAAAATCCACTCGCGGACAAGCTCGTAATAGGGGTGGCCATAATCGGTGCGCACGCCGCCGACGTGCGGGATGCTGCCGGTGGCCTTGAGCAGCATCAGGCTCTGGTCCGGCGCGGCCCGGTTGAAGCGGCGAGCGCCGATGTCATCCGTCAGCGCCCGGTGGTCATACAGCGGATCGTAGCCGCGGAGCGAGAGCTTGAATCCGGCCTTCCCGTCCTTGGCCCCGTGGCAGGTTCCCGCATTGCAGCCCATGCGGGCCATCAGCGGCTGAACGTCCCGGACGAAGCTGACCGGGTGCGGCGCTTTCACGCCGCTGACGGTGACCGGCACCTTCACCGACTGGCTGCCATACGTATAGGTAATCTCATCGGCCCCATCCTCCGCCGTCCGCACCTGGCCATCGGCGGAGACGCTCGTTGCCTTGCCCGAGTGCGACATCTTCACCATCCGCGTCAGGTCCACGGATTCTCCGCTGCTCAGCTTTCCCGTTATCAGGAGTTGCCGGTAATCAAACCGATGCTTGAGCTCCACAGTCGCGGGACGGACCTCGATGCTGGCGACATTCAAGCCAGCGGGCAGTTGCTCTTGCCCGCGAGCCGTCAGCGCCAAAAGCGCCAAGGCCAAAGGAAGGCTCACAAGCCAGCAGAAAACACAGAGGGGTCTATTAAGTCTCATGGTAAATTCCGTTTCAATTCCATCGCGTTTGAACTACCGTCGTATCCCAGCTCAAGCATCAGTCTTCTCTTCCATCTTCTTGCCATCCATTTTCTTGCCATAAGAAGAAAGGGCAAGAAAATGGATGGCAAGAAAATAAGACAACAATTTCTTACTTTACCGCCACTGCCGGCTGAATCTCCACCGGTGTGAATTTCTTCATCAATTTCCCATCCGCCGCTTGGAGCAGCCGCACGTCGCCGTCGAAGCCGGCGGCGAGGACGGTGGCGCCGTCGGGGGTGAAATCGACCGTGTAAATTCCCCCTTCGGCGACTTCCGATTTCCACAGCACCGCGCCGTCGGCCGCATTATACACCCAGACATGTCCCACGCCGTCGTTGCTGCTGCCGGCGACGATCTTGTTGCCGTCGCGGCTGAAGCGGACGCCGTAGACGCGGCCGGGCATGGCGGCGTATTCACGAATCAAGTTGGCGTTGTCGCCGATCATGCGGACCTGGGTCCGGATCATCTTGAAAACCTTGGGAGCCCCATCGGAGCCGCCGCAGAGCAGCTCGTCCTTGGTCGGATGCCGGTCCAGGCAGATGAGGCCGCCTTTGAGCGCCCCGGGCGTGATGCTGGTGATGTTGTCCACAAACCGCTGCGTCCCCACTTCCACCAGCTTCATCGACATATCGCGACTGACGGAAATGAGGTGGTCGGAGTTGACGGAGAAGACGGTGTCCAGCACCCAATCGTTGTGGGCCCCGCTGAAGAGGACCTGCTTGCCGGTTTCCACATCGAAGGCGTGCGTGGTGTTATCCGGGCAGCCATAGGAAACCAACTTGCCGTTCGGGGACCAGGCCGCTCCGTAACAGGTGTCGTAGCCGACCATCAGTGAAAGCTTGAGTTCCTTCTTTTCCAGATCCCAAATCTGCACTTCGCCAAATCGCCCCGGTGAGCCGCCGGTGACCGCCAGAGATTTTCCATCGGGCGAGAACGAGGCGGATTCAATCCGTTCCGACTGGCCCACCAGCCGCGCCACAACGCCGCTGCCGTCGGGCTTGTGAAGGAGCACTTCGTGATAGCCGCCAACGGCGATCAGATCACCCTTGGGGCTCAACTCAATGCAGCGGAGCACGGGAGCGGCGACGTACACCGGCGGATGCTCCGCATCGTACTGCGGCCGGGTGGACATCGGCGTATCGTCCTTGGCTCCTTGCTCAATCCACTTGGAGATGAGCGCGATGTCATCGGCTGAAAGCGGCGGCGCATCCTTAGGCATTTCCGCCTTGCCGTCCTTGGGGGTAATCTGGGCAATCAAATGGCTCTTCGCGGGCTGGCCTGGGACGATGGCGACGGTGCCGCTCTCGCCCCCTTTCAGCATCCCGGCAAACTCCGTCATCACGTACTCTCCGCCGCGCTTCGCCGGCTGATGGCAGCCGGTGCAATTCTTGGTGCGGAAGATCGGCGCGACCTGCTTGAAAAAGCTGACGGGCCCGTCCGCGGGAGCAGCGGGCTTGGCGTCATCGGCCCAAGATTCCGAATCGAACATGGCCGAAGCGGCAGCGACAGCCAGCAGGCGGAAGAGTTTCATGGCAAGCTTCCCATTTCCCGTTCCCTGCGTAAGCAGGTTCGGGGGAAGGTCTATAGGGTGGGACGCGGGCAAAGCCGCACAAAGCCGGGCGGGACCGTTCTGAGAGATTGAGTACGCGGAAAAACCGCGATTGCGCCCTCCCCCCAAACGTACCTTGCATGATACCCCAGGGGCCGGCAGGTCGCAACCATTTTGAGCAATCACGCCCACGAGCGCGCGTCATTTTCCGGCAAGTTCCTTGGCAACGCGCTTGCGCAAGTCGGATACGGAATGATTCGCGTCTGGCGGGAGTTCAGCGAGGACCAATTCGGCTTGCTTCCACCGTTTCTTGGCCGCGCACATTTTCGCAATGTTGAGTAGCCCCAACTCTGTTCGGATCGGATCGAATGATTTTTGAAAGAATGCGATCCGGTCACGAAGAAACTCATTCAGAGCTTCCTCGCTTCGAGTCCACTCAACGATACGGTCGCAAGCCTCGCCGCCCCGGTCATGCAATTCAAGGTCGCGCAGCAGATTTCCTTCCATAAGCCGCAGGCGAATAGGCGCGCTGAATTGCCAGACATAACTCCAACCCGAGTGAAGCGCTAGTTGATGGCGATGCGTTTCCGGAATCTTATGCACCAATTCCGTCAACTCCTTAGCCGGTAGACCATCCCGCTCCTTCACGCGGAAAACAAAGTCCCCACTGCGGAAATCGCCATGGGTCGTTTGAATGGATACCGCGAGGCGGTACTCGCCTGGCACGTCGAGAACCAACGAGCCATAACTAAGGAACAACATCTCGTAGAAAGTGTACGTATTCTTCGATGGGACAGAAATCGGCTGATCGTTTTCCTCGACTTCCCCCGCCGCCTGATAGCTGCGAAGCAGCCACATTTCGCCATCAGGTTTCGTCAACCAGAGGTCGAAATAAGGCTGGTTATGGTTGGTCCCGCCCGGACGGACTCGGGTCCGCAGATTCGTCACGAGCAATTCCGCGCGACTCTTGTTCTCGATGACAATTTTCAGCGGGAAAGAGTCTCCGACGAATACCGGAGCAACTACGGCACTTGTGTCAAGCTTGACGCTTACCGTCGGAGCAGCCGGGGCGGCCCAACAATTGTTCAATCCTGTCAGTAACACGCAGACGCAAATGACGAGGCGCATGGAAAATGTTTCTTGATATGGACAGGGGCTATGGATTATCGGGATCACCTGGGAGGTGCATTGCTTCTCCGCCAAAAACTCCCGGCAGCGGCGTCGACTGAATTCGTCCCAATTGCCTGGGAGTGAATTGGTTTGCCGCCTCGTCCTTGTAGAGATTATTGTCAGGATTCATGGGTCCTTCATCCGTGCGAGTTTGGTCGCTGCGAAGAACCTCTTGCGGATGCCAGAAACCACCCATTTGATGGCCAATCTCATGCAGCAACACTCGCTGCAAGAGTTCTCGATCAGTTAGCGTGATCTCCTTAAACACATCCGGGATTCCTGGGAAGGCGTTGATATCGCGCAGAACTTCCGTGAAGAGGTAAATAAATGCGCCGTTCCCCGTGGGATCTTCCGCATCATTATAGGCGTAGCCGCCAAGCCATTTCATTTCATCATCAAAATCTAGCGCGACAACCGGCTCGTACGCCGCGATGGTTTGGATCGTCCAGAACCATTTGTCATTGGAAACATTGCGGACGCTGGTAGCCTCGTGGGCCGCGACCTCAGTCTTGCCTAAATTGTGGACGAACGCGATGTCCTCGTCCACGTCGTAATTGGCTAGATCGGCCTTGAGGAGGATGCTCGCCGGCTCAAACTTCTTGGCGACGATCATCTCGTC
This sequence comes from Pirellulaceae bacterium, assembly GCA_051004015.1. Classification (GTDB taxonomy): domain Bacteria; phylum Planctomycetota; class Planctomycetia; order Pirellulales; family Pirellulaceae; genus SXOA01. The sequence continues at coordinate 15,233 of JBPCKT010000079.1, forward strand.
GGGATCCACCGGCGCGAGATCTCCCGGATTGGGATCATCCGGAAGTGGCTCATCAAGACCGAAAGGGCCATCATTGTCACCTGGCGCTGCCATCGAATCGCTTTCGATGTGCAGCATCCGCCACACCTCCAAAATCGAAGTGCGCCGCTCGAAAGGCACGCTGGTGTGATCCGCTGCTCGTGGGAGTTTTTCTTGGACGTTCTCGCCGTTGGGCGCCATGCGCATGGATCTGGCCACCACGGCTTACGCATCGATTTTCGCGGTGGCAAACACTTTTAGAAGTTAGTCGGTATCCAGTGCGCAGGCCATTCGTTTTGCTTTAGCGCCTCGTTGGAGGGTGGTCTCTTGGCGGAGCAGGCTAACGATCAGGCGGCGGACGGCGGCGAGGTTGGCGGAGCCGTTGCGGTCCT
>JBPCKT010000080.1:0-16693 GCA_051004015.1 Pirellulaceae bacterium
AATCCCTATTGAACGGAAGACCGCGTAAACGCCTGGGTTACCTCACCCCCAAAGAAGCGCTTGCCAATGCTAGCCACGCAATGTTAACTTGACATCGCCTTCGGGGGGTGTATGCGCGATTTTATAATCTGTTTTTCAATCACAATAACACAATCCCCCAGCCACTTAGCGGCACATAATATTCCCTTACGACCAAATTGTCAAACAGCACACCCTCCCTGGCAAGGCCGACACCAGCCCGACGCGCCAGCGAGGGAATGACGCTCATCTCCCTCGCTGGCCCGTCGGGCCAGTATTTACGCCCGTGCGCAGCTCCGCCGCTTATCCCTGTATTGTATACAACTGTCCCCATCATGGCAAGAGGCCCAGCCAGATTTTTTTTCCGTTCGCCAATGGGCACAAGCCCAAGAACCGAGATCTTGACCCCACCGAACTCGTCTCGGTGGTGAACCGATTTTGCACTAGCACTAGTCCTGTGTGGCCCGCTGCCCTCGCCGAGCTCGCCTCGGTGGAGCCAATGATTCCCTGGCGGGGAATCATGCGTTCCACCGCCACGAGGCCGGCGGGGACGAAGAACGGTTCGGCTCCGCGGCTAGTGCAAAATCATGGCTCCACCGAGGCAAGCTCGGTGGGGGCCAAAGCGCTGGAGTCCCGCCTTCAGGCGGCTCTTCCGTTCCGCCCAATGGCGGGACTCCAGCAACCATAGTGCGGACGGTCGAGTCTCATGGGTTTGCGGATATAATCCACTCTTCGCTTCCGCGACCACCCGTGGAGAACTACGTAAAGGTAGATAGTGAGTTTTCTTGGCATGGCTACCCACGATCCTGCCTTGCTCGAAGGCACTTTTGAGTTCATCGAAGCGAAGATTCGCCGTGAGGCTGATGGAACCTCATTTGGCGGCGATTTTGAATGGCTGTGCCGCTGGTTCTTGGAAAACGCTCCCCGGTATCGGGGCCAGTTCGACAAAATCTGGCACTGGAAGGATTGGCCGGATCGGTGGGGGCCTGATTCGGGCATCGACCTCGTTGCGCGGACGCGGACGGGCGAGCTGTGGGCCATTCAGGCCAAGGCGGATCATCCCGACCGGGCGATTCCCAAGCGAGAAATCGATTCGTTCCTGTCCGAATCGAACCGGCCACAGTTCGCCTATCGACTTCTCATGGCCACGACGGACGACATTGGGGCCACCGCTCGGCGGACGCTGCATGCTCAAGAGAAGCCGGTGGGGCTGGTCCTGCGCGGCCATTTTCTGACGGAAGCAGTCCAGTGGCCCAAACAGATTCGGGGAACGGGTACGCGGTTATTGCGCTCTGAGCCGCGCCTCCATCAATGGACGGCCATTGATGCGGTAGTCAAGGGTTTTCACGACCATGACCGGGGCCGCCTCATCATGGCTTGTGGCACAGGGAAGACGCTGACGGCACTTTGGATTGCCGAGCGATTGCAAAGTTCTCTCTCCCTGGTGCTCGTCCCGTCGCTTTCCCTTGTCCAGCAGAACCTGGCCGAATGGGGTCGTCACTCGGCCCAGGATTTTGACACGCTCGTCGTCTGTTCCGACGAGTCGGTCGCAGAGCGCCATGAAGACACCGCCGTTCAATCGGCTGCCGACCTCGGGGTGAAGGTCACCACCGATTCTGCGGAGATTCGGCACTTTCTCGGCCAGCGTCGAAAACGCCCGGCCGTCGTATTCGCCACCTACCAGTCATCCGACCGCATCGCGCGAGCGCAGACCGGTAAGGCCAGGCCATTCGATCTGGTGATTTGCGACGAAGCGCATCGACTGGCCGGTCATGCTGAGAGTTTGTTCGCAACCGTTCTGGATGGCAAGAAGATCAAGGCCCGTAAGCGGCTGTTCATGACAGCCACGCCGCGGTATTTCAAGGAGCATGTCAAGAAGCGGGCGGCTGAACTGGAATTTGAGCTCGTCTCGATGGACGACGAGCACGCCTTCGGCCCCGAGTTTCATGTCCTCACGTTCCACGAAGCCATCAGTGCCAATCCGCCGCTCTTGACGGATTATCAGGTAGTTGTGATCGGAGTGACGGGCCGTGAAGCCAAGGCGTGGGTTGAAGAGGCCCGCTTGGTCCGCACAGCCGACGGCCTGAACACCGACGCCCGAACGCTGGCCGCGCAAATTGGCCTGGCCAAGGCGATGAAGAAATACGACTTGCGTAAACTCATCACGTTTCATTCATCGGTGGCGAAAGCCGCCCGGTTCGTCGATGGGACGTTGCGAGATTCCTTGCCGGGAGTGATTCCCCACCTGACGCGGTCGGCCCGGCCCTCGGGCAAACTTTGGACGAAACACATTTCGGGACACACGCCGGCGGGCCAACGAGCCACGCTATTGAAAGGGCTCGGAAACCTTTCGGACGATACACGAGGCATCCTTTCCAACTGCGCCTGCCTGGGTGAAGGGGTCGATGTTCCGGTACTCGATGGCGTGGCGTTCATCGACCCCAAGCGGTCGATGGTTGACATCATTCAAGCCGTCGGTCGCGTAATCCGCAAAGCCGAAGGGAAGCAAATCGGCACCATCGTGATTCCGGTCTTCATCGACGAGTCCGAAGACGCCGACGATGTCCTCTCGCAATCAGCCTTCGAGCCGGTCTGGCAGGTGCTCAAGGCATTGCGAGCCCATGATAGGCGACTGGCGGACGAACTGGACCAACTACGGCTGTCGTTGGGTCGGCGACCGGAGTCTCGCAGCCGGATCAATCTTCCCGACAACATTCACCTCGATGTTCCGCGATTGCTGCTATGTGATTTTGAGCAAGCATTCTACGTTCGGACGGTCGAGCAGACGACCGACAAGCCATGGCTGACGATCGAGCAGATTCTGGCTTGGGCGGATGCCCATTTTCAACGTAAAGGTGTTTGGCCTAGTACCAATTCTGGACCGGTATATGGAGTACCGGATGAAACCTGGCCCAATATCAACACACTGTTAGTCAAGGGTCTTCGTGGACTTCCTGGAAGATCTTCGATAGCCCAGCTACTCAAGATTCATCGTGGTAAACGTAACCGGCTCGATTTGCCTCGTTTGACCGTCGAAATGATTCTCGAATGGGTTGATGACCATCAGCAACGCATAGGCGAGTGGCCCCATAAAGGGTTTGGTGCGGTGCAAGGAGCACCGGAAGAAACCTGGAGTGCGATCAATTCGGCTTTGATCGCGGGTTCACGCGGCCTTCCCGGCAACTCCTCGTTGCCGAAGTTGCTCGCCGAATTCAGAAGTGTCCGCAATGTTGCTGACCTTCCAAATCTTTCGGTTGACAAAATCCTTTCGTGGGCTGACGCGCATCACAGGCGAACCGGTTCTTGGCCGAACCAAAAGACAGGCTCAGTGCAAGAGGCACCCGGTGAAAAATGGACTAACGTAGATGGCACTTTGATTGAAGGTGGTCGAGGACTTTCGGGCGGTTCGTCGTTGGCCAAACTGCTCGCCAAATATCGTGGTGTACGAAATCGCAAAGATTTGGGGCCGTTATCGATCGATCAAATTCTCGTGTGGGCTGACGCGTACCAAATGCGAACACGAACATGGCCGACGAAAAGCTCGGGGGAGGTAAACGAGGCTCCGACTGAATCGTGGTCTGGAATCAACTCGGCTCTAATCCGAGGTTCGCGCGGCCTTTCTGGCGGATCATCTTTGGCAAGATTGCTTGCGAAACACCGTGGTGTCCGAAATCAAAGTGACTTACCGCCGCTGACAATCACTCAAATACTCGCATGGGCCGACGCTCACTATGGACTTTTCGGAGAATGGCCGAACCAAGACTCGGGGCCAGTTGGCGATGAAAGAGACATAACTTGGAAGGCCGTTAATCTCGCGTTGTTAAAAGGCGGGCGAGGTCTTCCGGGCGGTTCATCACTGGCAAAATTACTAACTGAACAACGCGGTGTGCGAAACCGCATGGATTTGTCAACCTTGACCGTTGATCAAATCTTGGCCTGGGTTGACGAACACTACTCGCGGACTGGAGCGTGGCCAAGAGTCAAGTCTGGACCGATTTCGGGCACTAATGAAGAAACTTGGGGCGGGATCGAACAGGCTTTGAAGACCGGCCGGCGTGGCCTGTCCGGTGGTTCAAGCTTGGCAAAATTGCTTGCGGATAATCGCGGTTATCGCAATCCTAAAGATCTACCGGAAGTGACTATCGAGCAAATCTTGGCCTGGGCTGAGAGACACTATGAACGCACGGGTGAATGGCCCACTCAATACTCGGGAGCTATCGATCAGGTTCCCGGTGAAAGTTGGCCAGGGATCAATTCGGCCTTGAACAGAGGCCGCCGCGGGCTTCCAAGCGGCTCGTCGTTGGCCAAACTACGAAATCAATACAGTGGCGATTGACTTCCAGCAAGAAAGAGCGAGTTCCCTTTCTTGAAGAGTAGTGGTAAGCCATCCGCTTTCTTTTGAAGGATCGTTCGCAATGTCCACTCTTGAAGATCTCATTAAGATCGTCCTCGGCGGACTTTTGGCGGCGACAATCGCCCCTGCAATTAACAACTGGCTTGGGAGGTTGCGCGAACGCGAGCATTTGCTCTACGGAAAGTTGGTGGACAGGTTCATGGAGCTTGAGGAAATGACAGGGTTCATCACGGAGAATCTCACCGGTTACAAGGGCTTTGACCAATACAAAGGAGAAGTCCTCAATACGATGCGAACCGTCGATTCCAAGAGCGGACTATTCGTCCGTTACAGAGACGTCAACCAAGCGATCAGGGACTTCATGAATTCGGCAGGGTGGATCGTAAATAAAGGCGGGCAGTTTCCGACTAAAGAGGAGCGACATCAAGTAGTGCAAGAACTCTTGACGCATCATGGCAATCTCCTAAAGGCTTGCGACAAGGAGTTGGGTCGAAAGCGCTAGGGGATGAAATATCATCCTCTCGCCACCTCCACCAGCGTCCTCACATACGCCCCGCTCCCTCCCGCGTCGAGAAACGGCTTGGAAGTGTCGAGGAAAGCGGGGCCGGCGATGTCCATGTGGACCCAGGGTTTGCCGGCGACGAATTCTTCCAGGAATTTGCCGGCGGTGATGGCGCCTCCCCAGCGGCCGGCGCCGACGTTTTTGATGTCGGCGACTTCGCTTTTGATTTGCTCGCCGTATTCCGCGAACATGGGGAGCTGCCAGACTTGTTCGCCAGCGGCGTCGGCGGCGGAGCGGACGGCGTCGCACCAGGGCTGGTTGTTGGTCATCAGGCCGGCCACGTCGTTGCCGAGGGCCACGACGCAGGCCCCGGTGAGCGTGGCCAGGTCGATGAGCCGGGCGGGATTGTGCTGGAGGGCGACGTCGAGCACGTCGGCCAGGACGAGGCGGCCTTCGGCGTCGGTGTTGAGGACTTCGATGGTTTTGCCGCTGCGGGCCCGGAGGACGTCCCCCAGTTTGTACGACGAGCCGGAGAGCATGTTTTCGACGAGGCCGCAGAGGCCGATGACGTTGACGGGGAGGCGGAGTTGGGCGATGGCTTGCATGGCCCCCAGGACGGTGGCGGCTCCGGCCATGTCGCACTTCATGGTCACCATGCCGTCGTTGGGCTTGATGGAGAGTCCGCCGGAATCGAACGTCACCCCCTTGCCGATGAGGGCCAGCGGAGCGTCCCCCTCCTTGCCGCCGCTGTGCCGGAGAATCACCAGCCGCGGCTCGCGGTCGCTGCCGCGGGCGACGGCGAGGAGGGAGCCGCAGCGCTCGGCTTCCAGGCGGGCGAGGTCCCAGACCTCGATTGCCAGGCCGTTTTCCTTCGCCACGCGGACGGCTTCGTTCGCGAAGGATTCGGGGTACATCTCGCTGGGGGGTTCGTTGACGAGGCGGCGGGTGAGGTTCTGAGCGTCGCCGAGAATGATGCCGCTATCCAGGGCGGCCGGCTGCACGCGGCTCCAGAGGATTTCGCCGGGGGGAAAGTGTTTTTTCTTGGACTTGTAGAGGTCCTGCCCCACGCAGCCGACGATGCTGCCGGCGACGCCGCTTTCGGCGAGGTCGGCTGACCAGTCGTCGGCGAGGTAGAAGCCGACTTTGTCCCGCTCTTTGCCGGCGAGTGACTTGGAGGCGGTGGCCGCGGCGCGAAAGGCAACGCCGCGGTCGACGGCGTCTTGAGGTCCGAGGCCGACGACGAGGGCGGTGTGGGCCTTAATGCCCGTTGGGCCGAGAATGGTGGTGATCTCGTTTTTCTTGCCGGTGATTTCCTTCCGCTCAATGAGCCGCGTCAAGAGGCCGTCGGTGGCCTTGTCGAGCTCGGCAGCGGAACCAGCGGGAGAGCTGTCGGCGTGGATTCCGACAACGACAGCGTCGGCTTCGAGAATCGTGAGGGGGATGGAAGTGGCGGAGACTGTGGACATGGATAGGCTCTTGGTGGAGGGAGGCAAGTTTTGGATGAGCGGTATTTTATCGCCGAATGGGGGCGGGATGCAGTCGGGGACTCGGTATAATGGCCGCGTTCATTTTTAACGCAAAGTCGCGAAGGCGCGGAGGCGCGAAGGGGAAAGGCAGAGAAGGAGAGACAGAGAGAAGGAGAGTTGGGGAGAGGGGGATGGGACACGGGAAACACGGAAGACACGGTTAGACGAAAGACACTTCTACCTGATCCGTGTCTTCCGTGTTGTCCGTGTCCCATCCCTCTTATCCTCTTTGTGCCTTTGCGCCTCCGCGCCTTTGCGTCAAAGAATTGGAAGGATGCAATCCGATGACCGCCCGTTTCGCTCTCAGTGTCCCAATCCTTTTAGCTCTTGGCAACTTCGCCGCTGCCGAGCCAAAGAAGCCCAACGTCCTGTTTATCGCCATCGACGACCAGAACGACTGGATTGGCTGCTTGGGGGGGCATCCGCAGGTGCAGACGCCGCATATTGATGTGCTGGCCAGGCGCGGGACGCTGTTTACCAATGCCCATTGCCAGGCGCCGCTCTGCAATCCGTCGCGGACGAGCGTCATGACGGGGCGAAGGCCGTCATCGACGGGAGTCTACGCGCTGCAGCCGTGGTTTCGGACCGTTGGACCGCTGAAGGACATCGTCACTTTGCCGCAGCACTTTGCGGCGAGCGGCTATGAGACGCTGATGTGCGGCAAGATCCATCACGACGGTTATCCGGTGGCAGCGGAGCGAACGAAGGAATTCACAAACTGGGGCTATTCCGGCGGCTACAAGAATCTGCCGGCGAAGAAGTTCGTGGAAACGCCGGATAACATCAAGCTGATGGACTGGGGGGTCTTTCCGCAGCGGGACGAGCAGCAGGACGATTGGCTGATTGCCGACTGGGCGATTGCCGAGCTGAACAAGCCCCGCGACAAGCTGTTCTTCCTTGCCGTCGGCTTTCGGCACCCGCATGTCCCGTGCTACGCGACGCAGAAGTGGTTCGACCTCTACCCCGCGGGCAAGCTCGTCATGCCGCCCGTGAAAGGTGACGACCGGGCCGACGTGCCGGATTTCGCCTGGAACCTGCACTGGAAGCTCCCCGAGCCGCGGCTGTCGTGGCTTCAAAAAAGTGACCAGTGGCAGCCGCTGGTCCGGGCGTATCTGGCGAGCGTGAGCTTCATGGATAGCCAGGTGGGGCGGGTGCTCGCGGCGCTCGAACGAAGCGGCCAGGAGGAGAACACCGTCATCGTCCTTTGGTCGGACCACGGCTGGCATTTAGGAGAAAAGGGAATCACCGGCAAAAACTCGCTCTGGGAGCGCTCCACCCGCGTGCCGCTGGTCTTCGCTGGGCCAGGAATCGCCAAAGGTGCCCGCTGCTCGCGTCCCGCAGAACTGCTTGATATGTACCCAACGCTGATTGATCTCTGCGGCCTTCCTCCGCGCGACGGACTGGAAGGTCACAGCCTGGTTCCGTTGCTCAAGGACGCGAGTGCCAAGCGCGAGTGGCCCGCGATCACTACCCACAACCAGGACAACCACACCATCCGCAGCGAGGCCTGGCGCTACATCCGCTACGCCGACGGCTCCGAAGAGCTCTACGATGAGCGGACCGATCCGAATGAATGGACCAATCTCGCGGGCGATGCGAAATTCGCGGAAGTCATCGCCGAGCACCGCAAGTGGCTTCCCAAAATCAACGCGCCTCCCGTCCCTCGCAGCGGCGCACGGCTGCTGCAGAAGGTGGACGGCGTCTGGCAATGGGAAGGAAAGGCGATCCGCCCGGAGGAGAAGGTGGAATAGCCATACGTAATGGCAAGATTCCTTCCGCAGTTGCGAATTACTCCCCAGGCTTGTTCCTTTCCACTTTCCGAAAACTGCCATGTCCTACGCTGTTCCAGTCCTTCGCAACAACACGCACTCTGTCCCCGTGGGGTATCTGTGCTGGATTTTCGGCTTCTTTGGGGCCCACCGGTTTTACTATGGCAAGAAGGTCACCGGCGTGATCTGGTTCTTCACGCTGGGGCTCTTCTTCATCGGCTGGATCATTGACCTGTTCCTGATACCGAGCATGGACGCCGAGGCGGACCGCAAGTACGCGCCGGGGCATTTGGATTACACGGCGGCGTGGCTACTGCTCACGTTTCTCGGCATCTTTGGCATTCACCGCTTCTACATGGGGAAGATCGTCACCGGCATCCTGTATCTTGCCACCGGCGGGCTTTGCGGGATGGGGCTGCTATACGACCTGCTGACGCTGAATGAGCAGGTGGATGAGATGAACCGGACGATGCATTAGGTGGAGCGCGGACGCAAAGTTCCTCGCTTGCGCGTCGGGCTAGTAACGTGGTATAGAATGGAGATACCTCGTTCTCCCCTGCCGATGCGTCGCTCTCATTTACCAACTAGTTCGACGCGCAAGCAAGGGAAATGCGTTTTGCGACTCCACAACATTCTCCCTCGCTTGCGCTTCGGGTTAGTGGCGGTGGCCTGCGCTCTGGCCGGATGCGGAGGGGACTCTGCGCCCCCCACCGCCATTGTTATAACTCAACCGGAGAAAACGCCAACTACGAAGACAGTACCTCAGCCTCTTCGCGAGCCGATCGAAGTCGATTGGAAGCGGCTGGAAATGCCGCTGGGTGAGGACAACCAGTTCGAAGCGTGGATGGTCCCGCCATGTGTGCGGGAACTGGAGGGGAAGCGGGTGCGGGTGAAGGGGCTGATCTATGCGGGGGGCCTGTCGCAGCGGGGCAACATCCGCGAGTTTCCGCTCATCCGCGAGTTCGGCTGCCAGTTCGGCAACGGGGCCCCGGCCTGGCACATCATCATGGTTGAGCTGGAAGGAAAACTGCGGACCGAGTACAAAACGGAACTGATTACGGTGGAGGGCATCTTGCAGGTAAAGCCGTATAATGGACCTGACGGCAAGACCTGGTCGGTGTACTTTCTGCAAGGGACGAAAGTCGAATGAAACGCCATGCAAACTCCCTGCTGGTTTTGGCGATAGCTGCGGTTGGGATAACCGGCTGCGGGCCGCAATCGTCCACCCCGCTGGCGGCAGCTCCTGCCACAAAGGCGACTGCGACGACTCTTCCTAAGAAACAGGAAGACACATTCTGGCGCGAGGAAAGGAATCAACGTCCCCTCAACGGCCCATTGATCCGGGCATCCACGGAGGTAGCGGCCGAAGTTCCCATCGCCGCACCCAAGCCGCCTGAAAAGCCGGCCGCTGAAGACTCCGCCGCCACCCGCCCCAAAGCGGACCGCGAGCCGACCAAGCCGGGGGATCCCGAAAAAATCACGTTCGACGACCTGATCCTTGGCATGCAAGCGGACATGGTCTATCGCCCCTTCATGCTCACGGACCGGGCTAAGGAGCTCGAAGGGAAGCAGGTGCGATTGTCCGGGGACATGTTGTCGTTTGTCGCCAGCAAGAAGGTGAAGGAGTTCATCATTCTGCGGAACAACAAATGTCTGTATGGGAAGGGAGGCCAGGCGGACCACGTCGCACTGGTTCTGATGAAGGAGGGGCACACCATCGAATACACCAGCAAGACGGTCCGCATCGAAGGGAAACTGAAAATCGAGCCCGTCAGCGGTGACGACGGCAACACCAAGCACCTCTACGTGCTGGAAGACGCCGTGGCGAAGTGATTAGCCTACCCCACCTTGTCACCGTGTCAGCAGATAAAACTGCACGTCCCGGTATCGCAACCCTTCCGGCAATTGCGAGAGCAAGGGCTGGATGTCCGCTGCCGGTGCGTCGCCGAAAAGGGCCGTGAGTTGTTGCCACTGCTCGCTGGTCAGAATCCAGCGTGGGTCCACCTTCAACCCATCTCGCGCCGCTCGGAGCAAGTGGTCGAACAGGCTTTCTTCGGTGATCTTCCGAATTGCCCGGCACTCTTCGGCAGAGTATCCCGAGGAAAGGAGTTGCCAAGTCCAGTAGTGGTTGGGGCGAGCGTGGGGAGCGACGTTTTCCTTGGTTGTCACCGGTGGCCCAAGTCTTGTTGCTTCCGCTTGCGGTTTCGCGGTTTCGGGCAGACCAACGGAAGCCACAACCTGGTCTTGACGTTCTACTTCGCTCGCCGGATGTGATGCTGCGAAGGGCTTTCGCTCCGGTACCACCCCTTCCGGCGAAAAGCTCACAGGCGGGCCGCCTGTGGCTACGGGTTTGTACCCTTGCTTGATCCGCAGCGAAAGAAGCTCATCTTCGGTCAGCGGCCCAGGCAACGGGGCCCTGCCTCGCATGACTTCTTCGCCGGCGGGAGTGAGTCGCACGGTAGGGCGGAAGCGTTCTTCTTCCACCTGCTCCACAAGTTGCAAATCCAAGAGCGCGTCGATCAGTTCGGCTACTTCCTTCTGCTTGAAATGCTTGAGAAGTCCGAAGGTGCTGAGCTTGTCGAGTCCGTAGCGCGATATCTCCGCGGCCTGGGAGCCGGAGAGCATGCGGGCCACCAGCCCGATGCCGAATCTTCCCTTCGTCCGAGCGACGCCAGACAGAATCATCCGGGCCACTTCGAGTTGTGCCGCATCGGAGTTCTCCTGCGAGCTCTTGGCTTGCTTCTTCGCGGCTGGTCTGGAGAGCACCGGCCGGCAGTTGTCGCAATTGCCGCAGCGGGCTTTGCCGAGGTCGCCGAAGTAGTCGAGGATTTCCACCTGGCGGCACTTGCGTGTGCGGGCGTAGCCGATGACTCGCTCCAGCTTTTCGTACTCGGCGGCCTTGCGCCGGTCCAGCTCCGCGAAGTCGATGCCGAGCAAATCGAACGGCTTCTTCCGCTCCAGCATGTGGGTGGCGCGGCCGCGGAAAGGGGGGACATAGTCGAATGCCTTGAGCTTCGAGAGCTCCTTGAGCGCACGGGAAACGGCGGTGCTGTCCATTTCCGTCATGCGGGATAGGGCAACTGGACTGAGGAAGACCCGCTCGTGCCGGAGCTCGCCGACGATGGTTTCAATCGCCCGCAGCACCCTTCGTTGCGCTGTGGCTTCCTTCGGCAGCAGGTCGATGAGCGTCGGCAGGTCGCTGTCGATGCGGACCGCGGCCTGGTTTTGCCGGGAATCGAGCCGCTCCAGCACCTGGGCCTTTTCCAGGATTTTCTCGCACGAGGCAATCCCTTCGGTGGTCAGCGACAAGCCGGTCCCGTCTTTGATTTCCTGCAATGTCAATTCGATGGGATTGGCCTGCTCGCGGCGGAGGAAATCGTAGACCTTCTTCACAGCGTCGCGCGGCGGATATTTGTTGTCGATGAAAAATTCCTGCACGTACCGGTCCGCCTGGCTGAACAGCAGCAAGCAGCGGCTTGGCAGGCCGTCGCGGCCGGCTCGCCCCGCTTCCTGGTAATACGCCTCCAGGCTGCCAGGCATGTTGAAATGCACGACGAACCGCAGGTCCGGCTTGTCGATCCCCATCCCGAACGCGTTGGTGGCGACAATCAGCGGCAGGCGGTCTTCCATGAAATCGTCCTGAATGCTGCGGCGGTCTTCGGGCATGAGGCCGGCGTGATACAGGCCGACTTTGCGGCCCTTCTGCATCTCGCGGAGGACTTCCACCAATTCCTCGCACCGCTTGCGAGTGGCGGCATAGATGATGCCCGCCCCCGGCGTCTCTTCCAGGAAGACCCGCAAGGCTTCGTACTTCCCCAAGTCCCCCTGCGGCTCCTGGACCTCGAAGCGGAGGTTGGCCCGAGCGAATCCGGTGATGAAGACCTTGGGCTGCCTGAGTTGCAATTGTTTCGACACGTCCTCCCGGACTTTCGGCGTCGCCGTGGCGGTGAGGGCGATGGTCTGCGGCCAGCCGAGCCGCTCGCGGAAACGGCCGAGGCGGGCGTAGTCAGGGCGGAAATCGTGCCCCCACTCGCTGATGCAGTGGGCCTCGTCCACCGCCAGCAAATGCACCTTCGCCCCCCGCACCTTCTCCAAAAACGATTGATTCCGCAACCGCTCCGGGGCGATGTACACCAGGTCCAGCTTCCCCTCCGCCATCGCCTCCATCCGCTCCCGCTGTTCGGACTGCGTGAGCGAGCTGTTGATAAACGTGGCGGCGATGCCGAGGGCTTGCAAGGCATCCACCTGGTCCTTCATCAGCGCGATGAGCGGCGAAACCACCAGCGTCAGCCCCTCCCGCATCACCGCCGGCAGTTGATAGCAAAGGCTTTTGCCCCCACCTGTCGGCATGATGCAAAGACAGTCCTGCTTCTCAATGACCGCTGAAATCACCTCCCGCTGGCCGGGGCGAAACGAGGAAAGGCCGAAGCGGGAAAGATGCGCGTCGATGCCGCCGGCTCCCTCCGCGGGCGAAGCCGCAGCAGGAGATACGCCCAAAGGTGCGGCAGCGGATTCGATAGTAGTTTCGGCCAGGGGCATGGGGACATTGTACCGGCCGTTTGGTGGGTGGGGACACGCTGCAGCCGCGGCGACAGGAACCGCGCCGAGCATTCCAGCGGCACGGAAACGGGCCAGGCCAGCGAACTGTGCCGGTTGTCGTTCAATCGCGTACTCAACCTACCGGCGCTACCTACACCGCGAAGCGAGCTGCAAGACGGGCTGGGTCAAGTCCGCGGCGGGTTCACGCAGCAGCGGGATTTCGTGGTAGCGGCCATTTTGCCAATCGGCGAACTGGTCGCGGTAGTGCGGGCTGCCGGCGTGGCCGGATTGGCTTTGGCCGTCGATGGCCAGGAGTGTCGGAGGGTTGACGGAGAAGTCGGCAATCAAGCGATAGCCCGCACCGCTGGCAGCGGCGAAGTCCGGCCCGCCGCCGGTGTTGCAAACGGTGCCCATGTCGCCGCGAACAGCTTCGCCGCCGTGATCCAGAAGCTGGCCGAGGTCGCCGCGAGAAGAAAGGACATGTTTCAGTGGCAGACGATGGAGGCGGCCCCAATGCCAGGTCGCCATTTCGGTGCCGAGCTTGGCCGTGAGCTCGTCGAGAGTGGCGGCGAAGGTTTCCACGATGCGGGCGCAGCGGTCGCTTCGCTGGAACCAGCCCAGGGGGTCCGACGCGAGCAATCGGCCGGCGCAGGATTGAACGCCTTGGGCCATCAACTCGGCAGCGGGGCCGGCAAACCGCTCGGCAGCGACGACCTTGCACCAATGGGAGTAGAAGACATTGAAGAGGCTCGCGGGGACGGAATCGGCTGCTACTTCGAAGTCCCAGTTTTCCAAGAACGTTGCAGCGGTGCGAATTTGTGCGTCGTTGCTGGCCTTCAGTGTTTCCACCAAGGGCGGCACGCACTCGGCAGCGCGGAGGGACTTCGCATCCTGGTGCATCCGTCCCATATCGCGGGCGGAGTGCTGGGCCTGGGCTTCGATCATTTGCCGGATGCGCTGCGCCCGGTGGCCGCTGCTCCAACAGCCGAAAAGAAGATGCGCGAAGTCATCCGGGGCAACGCGATTGTTGGCGGTGGCGATCCAGCCGCGCTGCGGATCGATCACATGCGGCATCTCTTCAAAGGGAAGCAGCCCTTGCCACTGGTGAGCCGGGTCCCAGCCAGGGCGATAGCCGCGCTCGAGTTCATTTCGCACGGGAATTCTGCCTGCGGCTTGAAAGGCGATATGCCCTTGGTCATCGGCAACGACGAGCGAGAACGTGGGGACGTGCCAGGGGCGGACCGCTTCACGAAACTCCGCCACGTTCTTGGCCCGTCCCATGACCAGCAGCGACGTCAACCAGCCTCCCTGATACGCGCCCAGCCACTTGAGCGTGACGGGGCCAGTCTCCTTCGCCGCGGCAGGCAAAACCGCGTCCACCACGGGGCCGTTGCGGGAGAAGCGGATTGACTTGCTGACCGGCTCCTCTCCACGAACTTGAATCACCTCCGTCAGCTCGCGCGCTGGCTCCCACTGGCCGTCAAATTCAAAACAGCCGGGATGCTGCGGCGAGGTTCGCTCCTGATAAAGGTCTCGCAGGGAGCAGATGTTGTTGGTGATTCCCCAAGCCACCCGCTCGTTGCGGCCGAACATGATGGCGGGGATGCCAGCGTAGGCCATTCCCGCGACGTTGTACGAACCGCCGCAGAGATGGGCCTCGTACCAGCAGGAAACGGCCTCGAAGGCGATGTGCGGATCGCTGGCCAGGAGTGGACGGCCGGTGGTCGTGCGGCTGCCGGCGAGGACCCAGTTGTTGCTGCCGATGGCCCCGTCGGGATCGTTGACGGCGTGACCCACCGGCTCAGGTCGTCGCTCGGTCGAGCCTTTGCCGCGAGGCTCATACTCGCCCGGCCAAAGGATCGGCTCCTCATCGGCTTCAGCCAGCAGGTACTCGCGGTAGAGAGCCCCATCGCCAAGCTGCCGCTTCGCAAGCTCCGGCATGACGATGATGGGAAACCGCCCGGTGAGATACCAGCGGAATTCGTTTTCGATGGCGAGCGAATCGATGGGGGTCCACGGCTCGGGGCGGTAGTCGAGCAGGTCGAACTCGATCGGCAAGTTGTCTCCCGATTGCTCGATGAGCAGGTTCACACCGGCAGCGAAGGCTTCTAGTACACTCTTCACTTCGGCGGACAGTCGCGTCCATTCCGCCGCGGCAATGCGATTGAGCCCCACGGTCCGAGCGACAACATCGACTTCCAATCCGCTCTTTCCCAGCACCTCTGACAGACGCCCGAGTCCCTTCCGTCGCAAGTAGTCGAGTTGAAACAGCCGGTCCTGGGCCATCGCGTAGCCCAGGCCGAAACACAAATCGCGGTCGCTTCGCGCATAAATATGCGGTATTCCCCACTGGCCCCGCTGGATTTCCACCCCGGCCGCCACCTCAGCCGCAACTTTGCCGGAAGTCGGCGGCACGCGGCTCTCGATGGTCCGCTGCCAGCGGAGGTCGAACTCCGCGCGGTCAATATCCAGACTCCGGCAGAGAGCGGCGATGCTCTCGCCGGCTCCCAGCCGACGCAACGATTGCTTGTCGAGCAGTTTCATCGACGGCTATCCCTTCGGCTTCTTCTTGGCCTTCTTTTTCGGAGCGGTTCCTCGCGCAGCACGGGCCAGGGAGCTGGCCTGGGCAACTTGCGGTGTGAGTTGCCGCAGTTCCGCAAGCGACGGATTTTCCTCGTGGATGAATTCCATGACGGCCCGCAAATCCTGCGGGTCGACGGCGACCGGCTGCGTGGCGAAAAGCATGGCCCCCGGTCCGGCGGCTCCCGCGCCGAACGAGCGGACGGCGGTGAGCGGCCCGGCGCCGGTGCTTGGCGTCTGCCAGCGCGGGCCGAAGTTGTAGACCGCGTAATACATCATCTTTCCCCGGGCCTCGGAGACTCCGCCGCAGCGACAGGCCTCGTAGAACATGAGATGCACGTCCTCCCATTTGGAGGTCATCTCCTCGCAGCCGACATCATGAATCACGGAGGCATGACGATACTGCCCCTCAAAGGGCCCGCCCACCACCGACCACAGCGAACCGGGAATGGAGGCCCCGTTCACCACCGAGCCTTTCGGCGCGACCCACTCCTTTCCCCGCGGGTCGATATACGCGAACCGCTGCGTCAGCTTCATGTTGCGTCCATCGGGAAGCCACAGCGCGATCACATCCCCCTTGAACCGGCCAAAATTCGCTGCCATCGATAGGTCTCCTCGCGAAAGTACTGTGCCGCGAAAAACGAGACCGTGATTATGCGTGAAGTTCGCCCGAGATACCACCGGCAAACAACCGCCACGATGCGGACCGGAGTATAATCGGGGCCACAGCTCCTGCCGCGAGCAACTCATGTCCGACGTCACCCGCATCCTCTCGCAAATCGAATCCGGCGATCCGGCGGCTGCGGAGCAACTGCTGCCGCTGGTCTACAACGAGTTGCGGAAGCTGGCAACGGCGAAACTGGCCCAAGAGAAGCCGGGCCAGACGCTGCAAGCCACGGCGCTGGTGCATGACGCCTACATCCGACTTGTGGACGGCGAGCAGGCCCGGCACTGGAACAGCCGCGGGCATTTCTTTGCGGCTGCGGCGGAGGCAATGCGGCGGATACTGGTCGATCAGGTCCGGCGGCGCAAGGCGGCCAAGCGGGGCGGCGACGCACAGCGCGAGGAGCTGCACGAATCGGCAATCGCCGCGGGACGCCCGCCGGACGAGCTGCTGGCCGTGGACGAGATTCTCGATCGCCTGGCGGAAATCGACCCCGCGGCCGCCAATCTCGTCAAATTGCGGTTCTTCGTGGGCCTGAACATGAGCGAGGTCGCCGAGGCCCTGGGAATCTCCGTCCGGTCGGCCCACGATATCTGGGCCTATGCCCGCACCTGGCTCCACCAAAAAATAGCCGCGGAATGAGCGGAAGGGGGGGGGGGGGGGTTTTTCCTCGAAAACCCCCCCCCACCCCCCCACCCCAAACAACCCGTAGAGAATTCTTTTCCGGTTGCCCACCGGATT
>JBPCKT010000081.1:0-71979 GCA_051004015.1 Pirellulaceae bacterium
GAAGGCCGATTGCCATAGCACCGCCGGACACTGTTTCGCTTCAGCTCACGAAAGATCGTGCTGGAATGCCGACCTAAACGCCGGGCAATCTCGGCCTTGGAAACCTTCATCTGCAACCACGCTGATAGTTGCTCACGTTCACGCGCTGTAAAATGCGTTGCCATCGTTGGGACTCCGTGCGAAGGACCGCTTCACACTGGTCATTCAAACCTCCCAACGATGGCCCTTTCAACCACACGCTTTAGGCTTGCTAGCCTTGCAATTGCATTTTGACGTCGCCGAATGGGTCGGAATTATTTGGCGCGGGCAATCGCCCGGTTAGGGCGACAGCCCGCGGCGCAACTGCCTGGAAGGAGAGAGGATGCGGCAATCCGCCGCATCCAAACTGGCTTGGAAAGGACAGGAATAACGCCGAGCTGCCCGCCGCTCATGACCCGGCGGGACGATCCCGGGGGGGCCATTGCCCTTAAGCCATTCCTCGCTTCTTCAGCTCTCCCACCACACCCTGCACTATCTTGGCGATGTGCTCGGGGTCGACGCTGCTTGCCACACGGCAACCGCCGGCGGGCTCGCTCGTAAAACCCTCGGCGGCGAGCAGGCACTGGAGTTGGTCGCTGAGTTTGGCGAGTTGCTGCTCTTGCACGGCCGACCTCGGCTGGCGGCTGGGGCCGGGTTCGATGCCGCGGAGCTTGAGGGCGGCGCGGAAGCCGTCGGGGAATTCGGCGCTGTAGAGCATGGTATCAAACAGCGGCAGCAGGCGGTATTGCAGGTCGCGGGCCTCGTCGATTTTGCCCGCCATCGTCAGGTCGAAGAGCTTGCGGGTGATTTCCGGGGCGACGCCGCTGGTCGCGTTCGTGCCACCGTCGCAGCCGATGAGGAGCATCGGCATCAGGGCCGCGTCCCAGCCGGTGAGGAAGGCGAAATCGGGGCGGACCGGGCGGACCGCGGCAATCATCCGCATCATGTGCGGCAGGTCGCCGGAGGAATCCTTGATGGCGACGACGCGGGGGCATTCCTCGGCCAGCTTCAGCACCGTGGGCACGTCGATGGGGCTGGCGAACATCGGGATGTTGTAGAGCGTCACGTCGATCGGCGTGTTGTCCGCGATCTCCTTAAAGTATGCGTACACCCCCGCCGGTGAGAGCTTGAAATAAAACGGCGAGACGATGGCCACCGCCCGGCAGCCGAGACGATGGTAGTACTCGCAGGCCTTGATGGTTTCCTTGGTGTTGGCTTCCGCGGCCCCGGCCAGGATCGGCACCCGTCCGCGAGCCTGGTCGGCGATGATCTCGATGATCCGCCGCCGCTCCTCCGCCGTGAACCTTGTGAACTCCCCCGTCGAGCCGTTGGGATACAGGCCATGCACGCCGTGGTCGATCAGCCAGTCCACATACCGCCGCGTCTCCGCTTCATTGATCTCGCCGTCGGGGAGCAGCGGGACGATGTTGGGGGTGAAGATGCCGCGGAGTCGGGAGGAGGAGGCCATTGTTTCGGAGAGGTCGAGGTGGATCGTAATTCGGTATTCTTAAGGTACTCAGTACTGAGTACTAAGTACTCAGTACTCCGTACCAAGTACACTAGACCGCATAACCAGTAGAATTAGCGCCTCCGGCAGCGTCCAGGGGCAGTCGCTTCTGTAACATAGCCCACGGTACGCCCTTCGCCGTCCCTCACAAGCAGCAACCCGTGTCTCAATCCCACGGCAAATCGAAGCCCAACTCCGCCCGAGCTGCTGCCGACGACGAGCCGCCCCAGGTTTCGGCGCAGTCCAAAGCAGCCGCACCATCCTCGCCTCTTTCGTGGTTGCTGGCGGCAGGAGCGGGCGCGGCGACGGTCGTGTACTTGCTGTTTTTCCTTGGGCAGGATTTGCTGCCACAAGCCGACCGCTCCTTTCCACGATTTCTGCTCTTCACGAACCTGCTCACTCCCGATGATGTGGCGAAGGAATGGGTGGAAGGGAATTGGCGAAACTTCATGGTGGTGGACCGTTGGAAGATTGTACTTTGTACCGCGGGACTCCTGTGTTATCTCGCTTATACATTTGGCATGGTC
Organism: Pirellulaceae bacterium; assembly: GCA_051004015.1. Taxonomy (GTDB): domain Bacteria; phylum Planctomycetota; class Planctomycetia; order Pirellulales; family Pirellulaceae; genus SXOA01. The sequence continues at coordinate 2,053 of JBPCKT010000081.1, forward strand.
CTGGTGCAAAGCCGATTCGACTGGAGCCGACTCGAAGTGGCGTTATTCTCGCAGGGAGTTGGTTTGCAATTCCTATCGCTCATGATTCTGTCGTGGGGGTTGTTCTTCGGTTTTCAAGTCAAATACATCCTGGTGGCCTTCGGTCCGCTGATCATCGTCTTCTTGGCGTGTCACGTACGTCTGAACCGCCATGCCGGCACCAAGGACGCGGCCATCCTCGGTGAAAACAAGTTCGAGCCGCACATCAGCCGCCTGGGTTCCGCATATTCTTGGGCTCTGCGGATTGTGCTGTCGCTGCTCACACTTGCTATTGTCCTGGGGGCGATGCTGCCTCCCTGGGATTTCGATGTCCGGGAATACCATCTGCAAGTGCCCAAAGAATGGTTTCTGCAAGGCGGCGTGACTTTCCTGCCGCACAATGTTTACGGCAATATGCCCTTGGGCGCGGAGATGCACTCTCTTCTAATGACGGCCCAATTTGTGCGCGACTCGCCCACCTCCTGGCGGGTCATTTGGTGGAGCGGATTGACCGGAAAAACGATCATGGCCTGCTACGGCCCACTTACCGCTCTGGCGCTGTATGCCGCTGGCAGGCGTTTCTTCTCGCCGCTTGCGGGGCTGGCGGCGGCAGCGGTGTATCTGTCGTGCCCCTGGGTGGTTCATGTTTGCGTGAATGGGCTCAACGAAAGCGCTTTCGGTTTCTACCTGTTCACTGCCGTCTATGCGGCTCTTCCCTTTCGCGATGGTCGTCGTGCCGCGGGGCTGTCCGGCTTTCTGGCGGGGGCCGCCGCGTCCTGCAAGTATCCCGCCCTCTTATTTGTCGTATTGCCGCTGGCCATTTATCTGCTCATCGCGGACTTGGATTGGAAGGACGCGAATTGGAAGGAGCAAAGTCGGCGTATCGTGCAGCAGCTCGCTTGGAGGCGCCTGGCGGTATTCTTGGCGTGCATGCTCGTCAGTTGCGGCCTGTGGTACGCCAAGAACTGGGTGCTCACGGGCAATCCTGTTTACCCGCTGATGTCCAGCGTTTTCGGTGGCACGACTCGTACTCCGGAAAAATCCGCGCAGTGGAACCAGGCCCATCGGCCCCCTCCCTACACGCTTGGAAACCTCGCCGGCTCCGCTGCTGAAATCGGCTGGAAAGATCCCTTCCAAAGCCCGCTGATGATTCCGCTCACAACGCTCGGCATCGCCGTCCTGGCCGTTGGTGCAATTCAGAATCGCAAGTCCCCCTCTTCTTCCACTCTGCACTCTCCGCTCTGCACTCTGCACTCTCTGCACGTTCTCACCGTCACCACCCTCCTCCTCCTCTTCTTCCTCGCCGCCTGGTGGCTCTGCACGCATCGGCTGGTACGCTTTCTCGTCCCCGCGATTCCGCTGGCGGCGCTGCTGGCGGGCGCAGGCGTCGAATATGCGAGGAGAAAGCCGCTGGGGTATGTCGTTGCCGGGCTGATGGTCGTCGGCCTGACCTACAACCTGCTGATGGCCCCTTCCCGCTTCGTGGGAGACAACCGCTGGTTTGTCTCTCTAGAGCGGCTGCGGACCGATGAGCCGCGAGACGATCAGCAAGTTTCACGTGTCAAAGCGGCTCACCTCTGGCTCAACGCCAACGTGAAGCCTGGCGAAGCCGTCCTCAGCGTGGGGGATGCCGCTGTCTTCGATTTGGAAATGCCGGTGTTCTATAACACCTGCTTTGACGATTGTCTGCTGGTGAACTGGACGGAAGGCAAAACGCCCGAGCAGCGGCGGGAAGAGTTGAGGAGCCGGCAGGTCGCCTACGTCTACTTCGATGAAGAGGAATTCAACCGCTACACCAGCCAGGGGAACTACGGCTACGATCCGCGTTTCTCACCGAAGCTGCTCGACGAGCTAGTAGTGCAAGGCGTTCTGAAGCTGCCATTGCCCGACGCTCCGCCAAAGATTTATCCCGTCGCTCCGTGAGCGCGGGGACGTGGGCCGAACAACTTCATCGCCAGCGCGAAAAGCAGCGTCCCCGCGATCGCACCGCAAATGTCCGCCAGCCAGTCCAGCGGATCGGCGGTCCGGTTCGTGAACTTCTGCGTCAGCTCGTCGAGAATGCCGTAACAAGCCGCCAGCCCTACCACTCCCGCATAAAGAACCGGTCCTGTCCTGCGGAAGCAAGCGACACAGGCGCAAAGCAGAATCGCCAGACCGACAAACGCCCCGAAGTGAAAGACCTTGTCCCTGTGCCCCCCGCCGTGAATCACGCTGCCGGGCATATGTGTCCCCAGAAAAATCACCAACCAGTACGCAGCCGTCCCCGCCATGAGCAGCAGGGTGCGGATTTTCCAGGGGGTGGGCATGCTGCTTGGGTCTCTGCCGGGAGGGGGCCGGAAAGTATATCATGGCTCACAGTGATTTCGCGCGACGGAGCGGGACAGCGGGGAGCCTCTGATGACGGTTCTGGTTACCGGCGGTGCGGGTTTTATCGGCAGCCACTTGGTGCGGCGGCTGCTGGACCAGACGGAGCACGCCGTCGTCATCCTCGACAACTTCAACGACTACTACGACCCGCGGCTGAAGCGTGCCAATGCCGCCCTCTTCGAAATCGAGCCCCGCGTCAGCCTGGTGGAAGACGATTTTCGCGATGCCAATCTCTGCGAGGCCCTCTTCGCCCGCTGCCGCATCAGCCACGTCATTCACCTGGGGGCCTATCCCGGCGTGCCCTACAGCCTGAAAGAGCCGCAGCTTTACATCGACGCGAACATCACTGGCACCGCTGTGCTGCTGGACACCGCCCGTCGGCACGAGGTCGAGCGGTTCCTGTTCGCGTCGTCTTCCACCGTCTACGGCCGTGGAGCGCAGTCGCCATTCGTCGAAGACGCCGCGCTCGGCATCCCCGCTAGCCCATACGGCGCGACCAAACGTGCCGCGGAGCTGCTCGGTTTCACGTGGGCTCAGCTTTACGGCCTGGCGTTCACGTCGCTGCGGTTCTTCAACGTCTACGGCCCGCGCCTTCGCCCGGAGCTGGCCCTGGCGGTCTTCACGCGGAAAATTCTGGCCGGAGAGCCGCTGCCGCTCTATGGCGACGGCAGCGTGCTGCGAGATTTCACACACATTAGCGACGTTTGCGCCGGAGTGATTTCCGCCATGACCGCCCCCGGCATCGCCGGGCAGTCCATCAACCTCGGCCACAATGAGCCGGTGCAAATGCTCCGTCTCATCCGCCTCATCGAGCAGGCCGCCGGCAAAAAAGCTGACATTGAATTCCATCCGCCCCGCGCGGAAGACATGCCTCTCACCTGTGCCGACCTCACCAAGGCCCGCCGCCTGCTCGGCTACGAACCCCGCCTGCCGATTGAAGAGGGGGTGCGGGAGTATGTAGAGTGGGCCAAGGTGGGGTAGGCTACCAGCCTGCCCAGAAAAACCAATTCCTGTAATTCCTTCTTCGAATGGAGAATTATCATGCGTCATTTTCACCTCCTGACGGCCATCGTCTTGGCAGTCACGGTTGGCCCTGTCTTCGCGGAACCGCCTGCGAAGGATAAGCCCAAGGAGCCGGAGTGGAAAAGCCTCTTTGACGGCAAAGAGCTGGGCAAATGGAAAAGCACCGACTTCGGCGGCCAAGGCGAAGTGAAAGTTGAGAAAGGGGAGCTGATCCTGGAATTGGGCGAGCCGCTTACCGGCGTCACTTGGCAAAAGAAAGATGAGCTGCCGACCGACAACTTCGAAATCACGCTGGAAGCCATGAAGCTCAAGGGAGACGACTTTTTCTGCGGTTTGACCTTCCCCGTCCGCAAATCCCACTGCAGCCTCATTTGCGGCGGTTGGGGGGGCGGTGTGGTCGGCATCTCCAGCATCAACAACTTTGACGCCTCGGAGAACGAGACAACGAAGTACCAGGAATTCAAGAAGGACAAGTGGTACAAAGTCCGCGTCCGCGTGGCCGACGACAAAATTCAAGCCTGGATCGACGACGACCAGCTCGTCGACGTGGAGCTGAAAGACAAAAAAATCTCCACCCGCTTTGAGGTCGATCTCTCCCAGCCGCTCGGTATCTCCGCCTATCGCACCAAGGCGGCTTTGAGGAATATCAGAATTCGCAAGGTCGAGCCGGGGGAGGTGGAGAAGAAGGAAGAGAAGAAGTAGCCACGGATGAAACACGGAAGGACACGGAAGGACACGGATGATTCCACTGCTTCAATCATTTTTCTGTCCTCCATTTTTCTGTCACATCATGCTTTCGCTCCGACTTGGCTATCTGCTTGGTTGCGTCCTAACTTGTGTCGCAGTTCAGGCGGCGGAAGAGGCTCCTGCTTACCCCGAGCATCAAGACCTGTCCTATTACCTCGGCGCCTCCGGCCAGAAGCTGGCGATTAAGACCAAGGAGGACTGGCAAATTCGTCGCGGGCATATTTTGGCTAACCTCCACAAAGTGATGGGGAACCTGCCGCGGCCGGAGAAGCCAGTGCCGCTGGAAATGAAGGTGTTGGAAGAGACCAAGGTCGGCGACCTGGTCCGCAAGAAAATCTCCTACCACACAGACAGCAAAGAGCAGGTCGTCACCGCCTATCTCTTCCTCCCGCCCGGAGACGCCAAAGTGCCGGCGATCCTTTGTCTCCATCAAACCACCGGCATCGGCAAAGGGGAGCCCGCGGGGCTGGGGGGAAATCCGAACTTGAACTACGCACTGCACCTGGCCCAGCGGGGTTACATTGCGCTCGCCCCGGACTATCCGTCGTTCGGCGATTACAAATACGACTTCGATCCCAAGCACGGCTACAAAAGCGGGTCGATGAAGGCCATTTACGACAACGTGCGATCCATCGACCTGCTAGAGTCCTTGCCACGAGTCAACGCCGACCGCATCGGCTGCATCGGCCATTCGCTCGGCGGCCACAACACCATTTTCACTGCCGTCCACGACACCCGCATCAAAGTAGCCGTCAGCAACTGCGGCTTCACGCGGTTCCACAAGTACTATGAGGGAAAGCTGGCTGGCTGGACGAGCGCCCGCTACATGCCGCTGATTGCCAGCGAGTACGGCAATAGTCCCGACAAGGTCCCCTTCGACTTTCCCGAGCTCATCGCTGCCTTCGCTCCGCGGGCCTTTCTCGCCAGTTCCCCCGTGGGTGACAGCAACTTTGAAGTCAGCGGCGTCAAAGATACCATCGCTGCCGCCAAGCCAGTCTTCAAACTGCTAGGTGCGGAAGATAACCTTGCCGCCAACTTTCCCAACTGCGCCCACGACTTCCCCGAAGACGTCCGTAAAGTCGCCTACGACTTCCTCGACAAACATCTCAAGAAGTAACTCCGCTTTCCGCTCTCCCCTTTCCGCTGTGATCTCCCCATGTCCCTCGATCTCCGCCGCCGCATCTTTGACGCCCTGGACGCCCTCGTTCTCATCGACCCCCACACGCACATCAATCCCCTCTCGCCGGCCTCGACCACGCTGGCGGACATCCTTGGCTACCACTACTACACCGAGTTGGCTCATTCCGCCGGGATGCCCAAAGATGAGATCGAAGAGGCGGGGCTCGACCCGAAGGAGAAGGTGCGCCGGCTGATTTTGAACTGCGGGCCGATAAACAATACGATTCAGTACAGTTGGCTGGTGGAAATGGCCCAGAAGTTTTTTGGCTTCACGGACGAGCGCGTGACGCTGCAAAACTGGGAACCGCTCTACGATGCCGCTGCTGCTAAAATGGCCTCGCCGGATTGGCCGCAGCAGGTGCTGGTGCAGAGCAAGCTGGAGGCGGTCTTTCTGACCAACGACTTTGACGACCCGCTGGCGGGCTTTGATACGAGCATTTACGTCCCTTGCCTGCGGACAGACGACCTGGTGTTCCACTTGTGCAAGCCTGAAGTCCGCAATCGTCTGGCCAGCTTCACGCGCATCGAAGCGACTACCGCGGAGAGCGTGCGGCGAGCCCTTGCCGCACTGTTCAACCACTTCAAGGCGAACAATGCCCGGGCTTGCGCCATTTCACTGCCGCCCGACTTTTCACCGACAAGGATCAGCGAGGCCCGGGCCAACACGGCACTTTCCGCCCTCAATCAGCATGGAAACGCGTCCAGTGATGCCGACAAGCGGGCGGCGGGAAGCTTCGTTTTCTGGACTCTCGCCGAGATGTGCGCGGAACACGACCTGCCCTTCGATCTGATGATTGGCGTGAACCGCGGCGTCTACGAAGCCGGCGTTCATCAAGGGCGTGACCTCTACGACAGCCGCGTCTCGCTGATTCAGTACAAGCAGCTCTTCAACGCCTTTCCGCAGGTCACCTTCCCGATCTCCGTCCTGGCCAGCGTGACCAACCAGGAGCTGACGAGCTACGCCTGGATTTTCCCGAACGTCGTGACCAATGGCCACTGGTGGTACAGCAACACGCCGACGTTCATCGAGCACGACCTCGCCTGCCGCCTGGAAGCGGTGCCGCGGACGAAGCAGATCGGCTACTACAGCGACATGTACAAGCTGGAGTTCGCCCTGCCGAAATTTGCCATGTACAAGCGGATTCTCGCCAAGGTCCTGGCCGAGCGCTTCTGCATCGACCGCGATTGGAGCGAAGAACGGGCGGTCGACTTCGGCCGGCAGATTTTGCGCGGGAACGTGGAAGCGATTTTCTATAGGTAGCTAGTAGTAACCCGCTTCAGCGGGTTAACCGGCTAAAGCCGGTTACTACGAACGAATGGCGGCCAAATCCGCGAAGCACGCCTTCCTTCCCCCATGGTCCGCCGGCGTCAACTGCGGCTCTTCAATCTTGCACTTGTCCATCACGAACGGGCAGCGGGGGTTGAACGGGCAGCCGCCAGGAGGACGGAGCATGTCTGGGGGCTGGCCGGGAATCGTGGCGAGGGGGCCGGTGTGGTCGGCATCCCAGCGGGGAATCGACTTGAGCAGGCCCAGCGTGTATGGGTGCCTCGGCTGGGCGAAGAGGCCGTTCACATCCGCCTCCTCGACAATCTTGCCGGCATACATCACCAGCACCCGGTCACAGACGCTGGCGACGACGCCGAGGGCGTGCGTGATGAGGATGACCGCCGTGCCGTGCGTCTTTTGCAGCTCCTTGATCAGTTCCAGCATCTGGGCCTGGATGGTCACGTCCAGGGCCGTCGTCGGCTCGTCGGCAATCAGCACGTCAGGCCGACAGGAGAGGGCCATCGCAATCATCACCCGCTGCCGCATCCCGCCCGAGAACTGGTGCGGATAATCGTCAATCCGCCGATCCGGAGCGGGAATCCCCACCTTCTCCAGCATCCCAATCGCGTGCTTGCGAGCCTGCTGCCGCGAATGCCCCAAATGCAGCCGCGTCACCTCCGTCAACTGTTCCTCAATGGTCAAAAACGGATTGAGAGCCGTCATCGGATCCTGAAAGATCATCGCAACCTTCCGCCCGCGAACCTTCGCTAACCCTCGCTGTTCCAGCGTCAGCAAATCCTGCCCCTCATAAATCGCCTTCCCCCCCGCCACAATCCCCGGCGGCCGCGGCACCAACCCCATCACCGCGAGACAAGTCACCGACTTCCCGCTCCCCGATTCCCCCACAATCCCCAGCGTCTCCCCCGGCTGCAAATCGAACGACACCCCATTCACCGCGCGCACCAGGCCATCGTCCGTTTTGAAATGGACGTGGAGGTCTTGGACTTGAAGCAGCGGCGGCTTCGCGTATCTGCTGGCGTATTTGCCGCGCACTCCGTTTTTGAACATCCCGGACGGATATTCATCTCGCATTTCATCGCCGCTGTCGTGATGGCTAGTTTTCTCACCGCTCATTTTCTTGCTACCTGTTCTTCATCTTTGGGTCCAGCGCATCCCGCAACCCATCTCCCAGAAAATTCAGCGCAAACAGCGTCAGGGCCAAGGTCAACCCGGGAAAAACCACAAGCCACCAAAAAACGCGTATCGGGGTAATGACCTCGACCGCTTCGTTAACGAGCAGTCCCCAAGAGACATCGGGAGGCTGAACGCCCAAGCCCAGGAACGAAAGGAAGGCCTCAAACAGCATCACGCTGGGAATCGTCAGCGTGAGATAGACAATCACGATCCCCAGTACGTTGGGGATCAGATGGCGAAAGATGATTCGCCCTCGCCCTGCGCCGATGGTACGGGCGGCGTCGATGAATGGCTCGTGCTTAAGGGAGATGACCTGTCCGCGAACCACGCGCGCCATGGTCAGCCAGTAAATCGCCCCGATCAAAATGTAGAATATCATGATCTGATTGATGCCCAGCGAATCCAGCTTCCGCCGTACGTCGTCCTGGCTCAGGATGGTGATCAAGAAAATGACGATGAAGATGAATGGTATGGAATAGAGCACGTCCACGATCCGCATCATCGCGGCGTCCACCCAACCGCCAACGTGTCCCGCCGTAGCACCGTAGCTGACTCCGATAATCAGTGAAACCAGCGTTGCCACGACACCGACCACAAGCGAGACGCGACTTCCCCAGAAGATGCGAGATAAGACATCGCGGCCCAGCTTGTCAGTGCCGCAGATAGAAGGAACGGAGTAATCCCCGAAAATCGCCGTTCGACCCGTGATTAGCAGCCGGGCCAGCGGTCCAGGATGATGCCATAGTCGCTCGCGGGGATGTGATTGCTGCACGGCCTGAAGTTCATTGCGCTTTGCGGTGAGCCGGACCTCAAGGTCGGGTGTCGTCGCCGGGAGCGAGGCAAGTTTCTCAACGTCTGTCTTAGCCGCCTGCAACTTTTCATGATGCTGGCGAACAGCCTGGGAATAGGGAATCACCTCGCTGGTCCGCGGATCCTTGACCGAGAGCGGCACCGTTTGCAGCCCAGGGCTCAGGAACATCCGCGACTTGGTGTTCTGATAGAGGGGAGACTGCAGCGGCAGAAAAGGCGTCAGAAAGGCCAAAAGCGATACGATCACCAGAATGACGAGGGACGCCATTGCAGCTCGATTTTTCCGCAAACGCCGCCTGGCATCCTGCCAGAGCGAAATACCCCGAATGCCGGCAGCTTCCTTCAGGATTGCCGCGAGCCGGTCGTGATTTTGGTCACTTTTTGGTAACTCGAGTCCAGTGGGGGCAACCGAAGTCATTCGCGTCCAGGCTCCTGCTTGGTCATTCCGGCTTTACCCGCGGATCGATAACCGCGTAAGAGAAATCAACAATCGCATTCATCACCAGCAGTAGGAACGTATAGACCAGCACCATTCCCATCGCCAGTGGGTAATCACGTTGGGTCGCCGACTCGATGAAGTGCGTTCCCATTCCTGGGACTACAAACATTCTTTCCAAGACCAGGGAGCCGGTTAGGATCCCTGCCGTGGCTGGCCCCAGATACGAGACGACGGGTAAGACTGCCCCTCTCAGAGCGTGGCGAATAATAACCGTCCTGGTGAGGAGCCCCTTGGAGTAGGCCGTGCGGATGTAATCGAGGTTCAACACTTCCAGCATGCCCGCCCGCGTCAGGCGGGCAATGTACGCGGCGAAAGGTGCCGCCAGACAAATGGCGGGTTGGAAGAGCTGTTTAAGACTTCCCCATCCCGCCACCGGGAACAACTGGAACCAAAAGACAAACAGCATGACGCAGAGGCTGGCGAGGACAAAATTCGGCACCGCGATTCCCAGCGTCGCCAGAGCCATGAAGGAGAAGTCGTAGAGCGAATTTCGCCGCGTGGCGGATACCACTCCAGCCGTCATTCCGACGCCCAGCGCCAGGATCAAGGAAATCACACCGAGGGAAATGGAGACGGGGAAGCCTTCGGCAATCACTTCGTTGACGGTATAGTCCTCCAGCGTGAGGCTGGGGCCAAAGTCCAGCCGAGCCGAACTCCCTAGTGCTTTGAGGTACTGCCGGTACATCGGTTTATCGAGCTGGTAGCGGGCTTCCAAGTTGCGGCGCGCGGCCTCGGGCAATTCACGTTCTCGGGTAAACGGCCCGCCGGGGACAGCCCGCATTAAGAAAAATGTGATCGTGAAAACGATCCACAACGTCAGCAGCATCCAGCCCGCGCGTCGGAGAAGAAACTTCATGGTTTCGCCTGCTCCCCGCGAAGAAACCGCTCCTTCTCGTCTTTGTCAATCCAGAGAAGATGCAGCGGATGGTCGTCGCGCACGTTCGCGCTGAATCCCTTCACGTACGGCTTCACGAGGTTGTTGGAAACATAGGAATAAATAGGCAGGATCGGCTGCTCGGTGAGGAGTATCTCCTCCGCTTGGCGAAGCATGGCAATTCGTTCTTGCTCATCAGCTTCTTTGGCCGCTTCGCGAATGAGCCGGTCATATTCAGCGTTGCTCCAGCCGGTTTGATTGTTTGGCCCATCGGTCACGAACATGTCGAGAAAGGTATTCGGGTCGGAGTAATCCGCCACCCAGGCGCTGCGAGCCACCTGATAATCCTTTTTCGTCAAAGACGAGAGAAAAACCTTCCACTCCAAGTTCCTCAACTCCACGTCAATTCCCAGGTTGTTCTTCCAATTGGACTGCACGACCTCCGCGATTGTCCGGTGCGTCTCCTGGGTATTGAAGAGCACTTGGATCTTTGGAAACCCCTTACCATCTGGAAAGCCAGCTTCACTGAGCAACCGGCGGGCCTTGATGACGTCCCGCTCATAGTCAATGTCCGCTTGCGGCTGCGGATAACCGGGCATTCCCGGAGGAACGAATGAAGTTGCCGGAAGTTGCCCCGCCCGCGTGACTGATTCCACGATTTCCCGTTTATTGATCGCCAGGTTCAAGGCCCGCCGAACAAGCACAATGTTGAGCGGGGGCCGGTTGACGTTGCAGCGATAAAAATAAGTGGTAAACATCGGAGCGCTGATATAGTCCGGCCTGCCTTTCAAATCTGGGATGACTACACTCGGAACCGGATAGCCCCAATCCAATTGCCCGCTCAGATACATGTTCAGGCAGGTTGTCTCCGATTTGACGGGGTATGCATCTACGGTATTAAGACGCACTTGCTCGGCATTCCAGTAGTTCGGGTTCTTGGCCAGTCGAATTCGATCGCGAATTCGCCGAGTGTGCAGCAAGAATGGCCCATTGCTCACAATCCGTCCCGGCTTGGTCCACCCAGGGGATCCATATTTCTCCACGCACGCCCGGTTCACGGGAAAGAGCGGGTAGAACGCAACGAGCTCCTTGAAGAAAGGCGTTGGGTTCACGAGCTTGACGACCAATGTCAGGGAATCAGGCGACTTGATTGCCACCGTGGATTCAAAATCCACGAGGACGTATTTGCATTTCACGATCTCTTCGGAAGATTCAATTTCCGGGGGAGCGGGATTCTGGCTGAAAACGGCTTGCTTCCCTGGTTTGTCCCACTGCACAAGCCTGGTTCCACCCTTGCCGGTTTCTTCCGGCTTGATCTCCACGAGGTGGGCCCACTTTTCGCGCCATTGGGCCATAATTTCGCGTTTCTTCTTTTCGGGAGTTTCCTTGGCGATCTGGGGTTCCGGGGGCTTTATCGTCTTGAGGAGGATCCCCCGCAACATCGTGCCGCGAGGAAAGGTGCGGTCGTCTGAATCCTTAAATGGCCGGTCGTTAAGTTCCACCTCAACGCGATCCCCCGGCTTCAATTGCGACGAGTTATACGCCTCGGCTCCCACTACATAGTTAAGCTGGTAGGCGTATTCCGATGCCGTCTCCGGGTGCAAAAGTCGCCGCCAGGACCAGACAAAGTCTTCAGCGGTTAGCGGTGTTCCGTCCGACCATTGGGCCCCTTTTCGAATGTGAAAGGTGTAAGTCCGGCCGTCTGCGGACAGTTCGTAACGCTCAGCGACGGCTGGGGCCTGAATGATGGGAGTATTGCCGTCAGGCTGCTTGCCGGCGGGGTCAGGAATATTCTGTAACAGGCCTTCAAAGAGTGCCGTCAGGATCCGGTGTTCTGGCTGGCCGGTGGCTTTGGCGGGGTCAACAGTCTTAACCTCGTCACCGTTATTGAAGCTCAAGTCGGCTGTCGGGAGCGAGTTAAAGGAAACCGCCCAGGCCAGGGACGCTAGCCCCAGGGCGATAGCGAGGTAGGGGAACGCCTTGCGGAGGAAGGGCATGGGTTTGGCCGTCGTATTGTAGGATGGGCTTCCTAGCCCGTCCGTGTCGAACTGGACGGCCTGAGAAGGCCATCCTACTGGACTCTGCTTGCCGTCATGGTACGGCGGCGATGGGCGGGTCGCAACCGGAATGCGCCACCCTTTTTTCCGCAAATTCCGCACAAACCGCCGCGGAGAGTATTCCCAAACTGGACCCCGGCGGCTTACAATGATGGCAGAGATGGAGGAGGGTTGGTTCGAGGTTTTACAAAGAGCCACGTTCTGTGGTGCTCGGACCGGCTGATGAGGCTAGTGACTTGTCTTTCAGATTTCGCGCCGGCTAAAGGCGGACAAAGCAGGACTTTCTGCTTTGAATCCGGCAAGACCTGGGGAGCAAGTTAGAGCAGATCCTCTGCCAGGATTTTCTGAGCCTTTATTCAAAGGTTCTCCAAGAGGAACTTATGGTTACTTTGCTTGCTCCCAAGATGTTCGAGCACAATTCAAACAACGGGTCCGCGGAAGGCTCAACTCCTGAGTCTCCGACTGAAGAGTCGCGCCTCGCGCCGCTCTCCCCGGCCACCACCCGCGACCTGGTGCAGCTTTTCAAGCTGCTGGGGGACGACACCCGCGTCCGCGTGCTGCACTACCTGATGCAGCGGGAAGAACTGAACGTCCGCACGCTCTGCAAGCTGTTGAGCCAGAGCCAGCCGGCCGTCAGCCACCACCTGGCCCTCCTCCGCGAGGATGGCATCATCGCCTGCCGCCGGGACGGCAAGCACAACTTCTACCACATCGTCCCCAAGCGGATGCAGGCCTGCCTGGACCTGATCTTCGGCGCTCAGCGAGGCGAAACGAAGAAGGTGCGGATTGAGGACGCCCTGCTTACTTATGGGCGGGACGGGGAGTAGGGCGGGTTGGCGGTAGTGTCCTTACCGCGCTAGCGTTCCGCTGGCCGCGAGTGCCGAGTTCCGTTCATCGGCGGCGTAAATGGGTGAAGGCTCTTCAAGGTTCCGCGGCTGGCGGAACCATTCCATCAGGAGCTTGCGGCCGGGGAGCGGGGGGCGATTGTCGTTGACATCTGGATTCCGCGGGACAGCGTGACTGGCGGGAAGATTGCGCACCGGTTGCAATTCCTCCTCCACGGGATATACGGATGCGGGCGCTGACTCATTTTTGGGGCGGTCCTTTTGGCGGGCGTACCAGCCGGTGGTGGAGGGACGGGCGACGCTTTGCTCGCCACCTTGCTGCTGGAATTCCTGCGGCGCAGGCTGACCGCCAAAGGTGCTCGGTCGTGGCGGAATCTGATAATTCTGAGCCGGGCTCAGGTCTTGGATGCCGCGAGTGCCGCCGGCGGGTTGAATGGGGAATGAGGAATCGGCGCTTGGCGAGGCGGGACCATCAGCGGCCGGGGCATTGAGTGCCAATCCTGCAGCGGGCGAGGTTGCCTGCAGCGCTGTAGGATTGTTCGCGGGCTTGATGGCGGGGCTCCCCTTTTTCACCCACTCCACCCAGGCGATTTGCAAGTCGGACAGGCTGCTATAGCCGTAGTGCTGGCTGGTGGCCCGGGTCCAATTGTTCTGCCGCATGCCGTCGCCGACGTACTGGACGAACTTGCGTTTGCCCTGCTCGCCACCGTGCATGATGAGAAAGCGGGTGAGCGAGTAGCCCTGCGAGTAGAGCGGCAGCATCTCCCGCGGGTACTCCTTCATGGCGAACATCTTGTTAAAGGCGATCCCCTTGTTCCCCTTGAGGAAGCGGATCAGGTTGGCGTCCTGCTTGGCTTTCTCGCTGGCGTGCTCCACCGTGGTGCTGCCCCCTTCGTCCGCCCAGCGGGGGAGCGGGGCGCCGAAGTGCGTGGCGAAGATGGTGTGCGTAATTTCGTGGGGCAGGACGGAATCGAGCACTCGCTCCCGCGTGCCGTTCACTTCCATGTCCCAGCCGAAGGGCTCGCTGCCGCGGAAGAAGAAGCTGGTCTTGCCGCTGGCGGGCTCCTGCGGGCGGACGCGGCTGAGGTTGATGGGACAGGGCTCGCGCCAGGGGGGCAATTCGTGGCCGAGCCATTCGATGGCCAGGTCGCGGCGGTAGGTCTCGGCGGCGACGCAGATTTCGTTAGCAATCTGGTCCGACGACGACGAATGGACGATGAAGTTTTCCGACCGGTAGTTCGCGCCGCAGGCCAGCAGCGCAGCCGCCACCAGGGCGACTGAGAAGAGTCGAGCTTCCATGCTCTCGGGTCCTTAGGTAAGCGGATCGTTGCGAGCTTGAGTCATTCAAGTTCGCGTGGCTGCCGATGCTGCGGGAAAGCAAACGGCGGGCCGGAACACCAGCGGCAAAAGAAGCCGGATAACCAGTCCTTTGCACCGTTGGGCTCTGTAACAATTACAAAGCGTAACCAACCGGGTGCAGATTCGCCAAGAGCAATTCAGCCGATAGCCAGCAGTTTCAGCAACTGGCGATTCCCCGAGGGAAACTCATACTCCCCCAGTTGCCCGCGCGGCACCCAGCAAAACGGTTCACGAGGCTGGCCGGCATCGTTGGGAGCAAGGCGGCAGGCGATGAAATGCAACTCCACACAGCCGTGAGCGTAGTCCTCTTCGTGAACCAGCCAGGTTTCGACTGCTTGCACGTGCAAGCCGGTTTCTTCACGACACTCCCGGACGGCGGCTTGTTGCGGAGATTCCCCCGGCTCCATCTTGCCGCCGGGGAATTCCCACAGGCCTGCCAGCGGCACTCCCGGTGGTCGCTGGCCGATGAGAAAGCAGCCACAATGCTCGACAACGGCGATGGCGATTTGCGTGGGCATCGTGAACGGGGTCGGGAGGGGGTTTCGCGGTCCACAACTGTGGCAATCGTAACAACCTTTGCCGCGAAAACCCCTCCCGACCCCTTACTTCCCAATCTGGTCCAGCAGCCGCCCAGGAGACCCCATCGCGTTATAGCCGCCATCGACGTGCAGGATTTCGGCGGTGATGCCGCTGGAAGCATCGGAGAGCAAAAACGCCCCGATGCGGCCGACTTCTTCATGCGTGACGTTGCGGCCGAGGGGAGAGACCGAGGCATAGAGAGTTTCCATACCTTTGGCTCCTACGGCGCTGCTAGCCAGCGTTTTCAGCGGCCCGGCCGAGAGGGCGTTCACCCGCACGCCTCGCGGCCCAAGCTCATAGGCGGCGTACTTCATGCAGGCATCCAGAGCCGCTTTGCAGACCCCCATCACGTTGTACCCAGCCACGATCCGCTCCCCACCAAAATAAGTCAGCGTCAGGATCGAGCTCTGTGGCGACATGATCTCCTTGGACGCGTTGCAGACCGCCAGCAGGCTGTAGGCACTGATATCCATCGCCAACTTGAACCCCTCGCGGCTGCAGGCGATAGTCTCCTTCTTGATGTCGTCGAGCGTGGCGAAGGCGATGCTGTGGAGCAGGAAATCGATCTGCCCGAACTCCTCCTTGGCCTTGGCCATGAAGGCGGCAATGTCGTCATCCTTCTGCACATCCAGCGGCAGCAGGAACTTTGTCGTCTGCGGATACTGGTCGGTGCATTTCGCCACCCGCCCCCGGTTCTTCTTCCGCTCATCATCCGGCCGGTCCGGCAGATGCGAAAACCCGCACACGCCCCCCTCGTCCATGATGGCCTTGGCGATAAACCACGCGATTGACCAGTCGTTCGCCACGCCGAGAATCAAGCCTTTTTTGCCGGTAAAGAGTCCCATCTTGATTTCCTTGTTCACCAATTATCCGATGTGATTTGTGGCCCCACAGAATACCACTAACCCGAAGCGTCAGCGAGGGTCCTCTCTCCACCAAGCCGGCAAGTCTACTGACAGACGGCCCACTTTGACTCTGTTGAAAAACCCCCCTGGTAAACCAACAACCCCCCCGGCCCCGTCAGGCAATTTGTGTTGGTAAACCCCCCTGGTTTTTCCACACCCCCCCATTCCAAAATGCCAAATCCGAAATCCCAAATCTCAAATCCTCCTCTTCCTCCTTATCCCTGCGAAGCTCCTCCCTAACCGCTATTATACAAAAGCCCTCTATCTGACTAAGTGTCCAGTTCGCGCAGCCGACCCGCAAATTGCGGCGTTTCTTGGACTTCCTTCGAAATAGCAAACTTTTTTCGCCCAGGGGTCGGGAATCTTTGGCGTCCTACGCTATCCATTGCGAAGAAACATCGCCGCCAAAGATTCCCGTCCCCCTGACGCCGCCAGCCGGATGTGCCGCTGGTTCGTGGTCTGGTCGTCCGAAGGGAAGAGCGTCATTGTCCCCCAAAATCGTCGCACCGAGTCGAAATCCAGGTCGCTCGCGTTGCAACGTCAGGGGGACGGGAGTCTTTCGCGGCTGCGTTCAATGGCAATGGCGAATTGGTTAGCGCGAAAGACTCCCGACCCCGATGCGCGTCCCCCTAACGCCTCCATCCGGCATACCGCTTGTTCCGGATCTGTTGGATGTACTTCCCACCTTCGCCAAACTTGCCGGCAGCTCCGCGCCGCAGGATCGCATTATCGACGGCCACTATATCTGGCCGCTCCTCTCCGGGCAGAAGGATGTGCAGTATCCCAGGGACGATTTTTATTACTACTGGAACTACGGCTTGGACGGCGTCCGCTCCGGCAAATGGAAGCTCGTGTTTCCTCACCCGTTCCCCAGCCTGACCGGTCCCGCAGGCAAGGACGGCCAGCCGGGAGGTTATACGCAGGCCACGACCGAGCTGGCCCTGTTCAATCTGGAGAGCGACGTCGGCGAAACCAAAAACGTCGCCGCCGAGCATCCCGACGTCGTCGCCCGACTGCAAAAACTGGCCGAAGAAGCCCGCGTCGATCTGGGAGACGCCCATCAAAAGCGGCCGGGAAAGAACCGTCGTCCGGCAGGCAAGGTGGAGCCGTAGCCGGCTTTAACTTTTTCTCTGCGATTCCGTGCGTCCCATGCAGGCAGGGCTTGCGGTCTGGACAGCAACTCTTCGCGGGATTCTCGGTTGCCGTCTTTGCCGGAAGCTGTAGCACCGACGGCAAAACCGCCGATGGGTATTGGTACGCGGGACCAGGGCCAGACCGCGCGAGGACGCCCCGCCGCTAGCACCAGGATGAGCTTGTCCGCCCGCAGGATGCGGCACCCGCTACAGGACGATCCATGTACGAGAGTCATTTTCAGTTTCAGACCCGCCCGTTCGTGGCCGCTCCGCGGGTGGAAAACTATGTCCCCGCTGCTGCGATGGAACATTGCCGCCAAACCCTCATCCGCTGCGTGGAACGGGCCGAAGGGCCGGGCCTGGTGGTCGGCGGAGCGGGAAGTGGAAAGTCGCTCCTCTGCCAGCTCCTGGCGGACCACTTCCGTCGGCAGCAATTCCAGGTGGCCTTGCTGGCCAGCGCCCGCCTCGGCACCCGGCGGGCGCTCTTGCAGAACATCCTGTTCGAGCTGCACCTGCCGTATCGCGGAATGGAAGAAGGGGAGCTCCGCCTCTCGCTGATTGACCACCTGGAGCCCCGCGGCATGGGCCTGGCTGGACTGCTGCTGCTGGTGGACGAAGCTCATGCGCTGCCGCTGCGTCTGCTCGAGGAGATCCGCCTGATCAGCAATTTCATCCGCGACGGCCAGCCCCGCGTGCGGCTCATCCTGGCGGGCAGCGCGCAGCTTGAAGAGCGGCTGGCCAGCCCCAGGCTGGAATCGCTGCAGCAGCGGATTGCGGCCCGCTGCTATTTGCAATCGCTGAGCCGCGAAGAAACCGCCGACTTCATCCGCCAGCAGATTCAGCGGGCCGGCGGCGGCGACAGCCTGTTCACGGCCGAAGCCCTCAAAGCCATCTATTCCGCCACCGACGGAGTGCCGCGATTGGTCAGCCAGGTCTGCGACCATGCCCTGGTGTTGTCGGCCGTGGGGGGGCATTTGCAAATCAGCGCGGAGGCGATTGAAGAAGCCTGGGCCGACTTGCAGCAGCTCCCCGCGCCGTGGCACCAGACTTCGGCGCGAGAGAGTGCCCCTGTTTCCACGGTGATTGAGTTCGGCCAATTGCAGGATGACGAAGCGGCCGTGTATTCAACCGCGGCGGATGCAATCCAGCCCCAGGAAACTCCGGCCGAGCTGCGAGCCGGCGAGAATCTGGACCGCATGGAGCGCGGCCTGAATGCCCTCGATTCGGCCGAGGGGATTGAGCTGGGGACTTTTGGTGCCGCTTACGAGGACGCGCGGGAGTTTGAGCCGGTCGGAGATGCCAGGACGCAGGTGGAGCTGACCTTCCACACTCCCGCCAATCCCTTTGGCGATGGGTTCGATGAGGAGGAGATCGTTATCGACCGTTATGCGAACATGGCCGCGAATTATGTCTCCGACCTGATCGATCAGCAGGACGGCACCGGCGAGATCGCGGCTGAGATTTTGGAGCTCGCCAAGCGCACCGCGGAGTCGGCGCGGCCCGCTGCCGTTAAGCCTCCACCAGCCGCCATCGAGATGGAGTTGCCGGAAACGGAGGTGGAGGTCGAGTTCGATGAAGCCGCCGCACTCGACGCCGACGTGCCGGCAGAAGACTTCGGCAAGCCGCTCCGCGTGCACGTGGCAAGCGAGACGTTTCATCCCGCGAGCGACCCGGTTCTGCCGGAAGAGAAGAGCGTCACCCGCCGCGACGAGCCGCGGCGCGAGCAGGGCGGGGCCGCGCGGCCCAAGCGCCGCGAGTACCGCACGTTGTTCAGCACCCTTCGCAACCGCTAACTCCCGGGAGCCGGATGAGTCACCTGCTGAAGGCACTCCGAAGCTTGGAAACGCGGGGGGCCGCTTTCGCGCCGCCGCCGGACGGGCTCGAGGTGCAGGATGCGGTGAGCAAAACGGCCGTGCTGGCGGTCGAGGAAGCCATCGAGCTGATGGCTGACGGGGGTCCTGCCGCTGGGCCAACCCAGGAGCCGCCGGCCCGAATTAAGCCGCGACCGGCTCCGCGCGTGAAGCCGCGGCGGACGACGCAGTCTCCCGTGGACCTCTTTGCCGGCCGGCCGCTGATCGAGAGACTGGGACAGGCGGCCCGGCCGTCCGTGGCGAAAAAGCTGGATGACGCCGTTGCCGAAAGTGCCGCGTCCGCCGCTCAGTCGCAGCAGTACACGCTGGCCCCCGCGGTCGTCGTCAACCAGGCAGCTTTGGATGCGGGAGCGGCGCTGGCCCGCGAGATGGCGGTGCCCGCGGCACTTCCAGAGCCCGCTCAGGCCTCCGCGCCCGCGGTTGCTCCACTGCCAGTCTCTCCCCTCCGCACGCCCACACTCTTTGAGCAACGCATCCGCGAGGCGCTGCTGCATCCGGCCCGTAGCCGGCCGTTTGCCGAGCTCGTGCAGCGCCTGCGGCAGGACTTTCGCGGCAGCCAGGAACGCTCGCTCCTGTTCACCGGCATCGGCCGCGCCAGCCGCGGCGACGAGATGTTGGCGCACGTTGCCGCTCTGTTCGCGGAGCAGGGCGAGAGAGTCCTGCTGGTCGATGCCGACTTTGAACGGAGCGGACTCTCCTCCGGTTTCGGGGCAGGAACGCTGGGAGGCTTGCAGAACGCCATTGTCGCGCCCCGAACGTGGCAGGACCACCTGCTCACTACGTCGTTCCCCAACCTGTCCTTCCTCCCCAATGGCCGTGGGAGTCTCAACGTCGCTACCGTCGCGGATACGCTGACCAGCCTCATCCCGAAGCTCGAAGCCGAATTCCCGCTGGTCCTCATCGACGGCGGCCAGTCGAGCGGCTCCCTCCTCACGCCGCTGGCCCGCGCTTGCGATGCCACTTACTTCGTCATTCGCTTGGGCGCGACCGACGCGAAGGAAGCCCAGGGAGCGCTGAAGAGTTTCCGGGCGGCGGGAGCGAGGGTGATGGGATGCGTAGCGGTGATGGCGAATGACTAATGGCGAATGACTAAGCACTAATGTCTAATGACTAATGTTTAAGGGCTTTGACATTAGGCATTAGGATTTGGTCATTTGGGGATTTCTCTCGTCACCGGCGGCGCCGGCTTTGTCGGCTCTCATTTGGTTCAAGCACTGCTCGCTCGCGGCGACCGCGTGCGGGTGCTGGATAATGTTTCCACCGGACGGAAAGAGAATCTGGCGGACATCTGGGACCGGATTGAATTCGCACAAGGCGACATCACCGATGCCGCCGCCGTGCAAAAGGCGGTCGCCGGGGCCGACTTCATCTTTCACCAGGCGGCTCTCGCCAGTGTTCCCCGGAGCATCGACGCGCCACTGGAAACACATGCCGCCTGCACTACCGGAACGCTGCTCCTGCTCGATGCCGCCCGCCAGGCCAGCGTGAAACGGTTCATCTATGCCGCCAGCAGCAGCGCCTACGGCAATCAGCCCAC
The DNA here is from genome assembly GCA_051004015.1 of Pirellulaceae bacterium. Lineage (GTDB taxonomy): Bacteria > Planctomycetota > Planctomycetia > Pirellulales > Pirellulaceae > SXOA01. The sequence goes on from JBPCKT010000081.1 coordinate 22,317, forward strand.
ACCAGTGAAACGAGAGAGCGACCTTCCCTCGCCGCTCTCTCCCTATGCTGCCGCCAAGCTGGCCGCGGAGCACTACTGCCACGCCTTTTATCACAGCTACGGCCTGGAGACAGTCAGCCTGCGATACTTCAACGTCTTCGGCCCGCGGCAAGATCCCAGCGGGCCGTATGCCGCCGTCATTCCCCTGTTCATTCAGTCGCTGCTGGCGGGCAAGTCCCCCACGATTTACGGCGACGGCCGCCAGACCCGGGACTTCACCTACGTAGGCAACGTCGTTCAGGCCAATCTCCTGGCCTCCACCGCACCGGCCGCAAAACTAGCCGCCTCCCCCAGCCGCGTCTTCAACATCGGCAGCGGCCGCGCCATCAGCCTGCTGGACCTGCTCGCTGAGCTCAACGCCCTCTGCGGGACGAACATCGCTCCCATCTTCCAACCTCCCCGCGCCGGCGACGTACGGGATAGCCTCGCCGACATCTCTCTAGCCCAGCAGCAACTCGGCTATCAGTCCGCCATCAGTTTGCGCGAGGGGCTGGAGAAGACCGTGGAGGCAATGAAGTAACGTCCGCGGATGGACAGAACTCATGATGGATGGACAATGAGACTCCACCTCGGAGTCCGCTCGATTTGCCAAGACCCAGAATGGGGAATGGCCGCGAAGTGCACAAAGAGTACAAAGTAGCATACAGACCCGTTTCTACTTTGTGATTTCGTGATTTTTCGCGATTATCATTGCCATTCCCGCCGTGGACTCATGTTGACGATTACCCCCACCCTGACCATCCCCGACGATGACCTCCGCTTCAGGTTCTCGCGGAGCAGCGGACCAGGGGGACAGAATGTCAACAAGGTGAGCAGCAAGGCGACGCTGCATTTCTCCGTCCGTAATTCCCCGAGCCTGCCGCCAGGTGTGCGAGCGCGTTTCGTCGAGAAGTTCGGCTCGCGACTGACAAATGACGGGGACGTGGTCATTACCAGCCAGGAATCTCGCGATCAGCCAAAGAACATCGAATCCTGTTTGGAGAAGCTGCGGCTGATGATACTGGAGGTGCTGCATCCGCCCAAGAAGCGGCGGGCGACCAAGCCGAGCAAAGGCTCGAAAATCCGGCGAGTGGAGGCCAAAAAGCGGCGGTCGCAGGTGAAGGAAGGGCGGAAGAGGGGATTTCGGGACGACGGATGACCTGGTGGTAGGCTTCCAGCCTGCCCTAAAGAGCTCTGGGCAGACTGGAAGCCTATCCCACTTGGAATTTTGCCAATTGAAAGCGGATGCCTTGTGGCGGTATGATGAGGACATCCCACCGGCTCACCTCCCCGCCTGTTTTGCACATGTCCTCTCCCAAATCCTCTCGCCGTTCGTCCTCGCGCAGCCCGCTGGCAAAGATACAGCGCAGCCCGCTGCAAAAAATACAGCGCCGCACCTTCCTTCAGGCCACCAGCGCCGCTGCTATCGCCGCCGCGGTCGGCCCCACGATTCTGGGGGCTCAAGATAAAGCGGGGGCGAAGCCGCCGGTCCTCGGTGTGCCGGGGTTTCTCTACACGCCCACGCACGGTTGGGGGGAACTGCCCGCGCATCTCCAATGGGGAGAAACACATGGCGTGGCAATCGACGAGGCGGGCCTCGTTTACATCAAGCATCGCAACCGGGCCGATCAGCCGATGGACGCGATTGCCGTCTTCGACCCCGCCGGAAAATTCGTCCGCTCGTTCGGCAAGGAGTATCACGGCGGCGGCCACGGCATCGATATCCGCAAAGATGGGAACGAAGAATTCCTCTATCTCTGCGACGTGCTGCACGGCGTCGTGGTCAAAGCAAACCTGAAGGGGGAGCACGTCTGGGAGAAAAAGGGCCCGCCGCCAGAGCCGGCCGTCTACAAGGAAGGCATGAAGTACTCGCCGACGAATGTCGCTTTTGGCGCGGACGGCGGCTTCTACATTGGCGACGGCTACGGCTCGCACTTCATTCACCAGTACGACAAGGACGCCAAGTGGGTCCGCACTTGGGGTGGGGAAGGGACCGAGCCAGGCAAGATGAAAACGCCCCATGGCCTGTGGCTGGATAACCGACCGGGACGAGAAGCCAGTCTCATTGTCGCCGACCGGGCCAACGCCCGGCTGCAATACTTCTCCCTCGACGGCAAGCACCTCAGCGTCAACACCGAAGTCAGCTTTCCCGCCCACTTCGACATTCGCGGCGACGTGCTGCTCTGTCCCGACCTGCACGCCCGCGTCACGCTGTTCGACAAGGACAACAAAGTCATCACCCATCTGGGCTATGACCCCGAGTGGACGAAGAAAGCTTTGGCCGAATTCAAAATGCGCGAGCAGCCCGAGACCTGGGAAAACGGCCGCTTCGTCCACCCCCACGACGCCTGCTTTGACAAAGACGGGAACATCTTCGTCGTGGAATGGGTAAAGACCGGCCGGGTGACGTTACTAAAGAAGGTCGTCTAGTCCGGTGTGCTTTCTATCGCGGCGTTGCTCTTGGCCAACTCCGCCTCCCTTCGCTCATTCACCTCTCTGGTTATTCGGGCCATCACCGACTATTGCCAAACAAGATTGCCTCCGACCTTGCCGAAAGATTAAGATGAATGGGCGTTGATCGTTCCAAACGCAGTTGGGAGCGATACGACGATGCGATCCCCCGCCTGACAATTCCCGCCCTCCCCAATCCCGCCTGCGTTCACCTTTCAAGAAGGTCCTCCCATGCTCAACCTCCTCACCGGCCTCTCCCGCGATTGCGAAGGGCTCTCTCGCCGCAGCTTTTTGCAGATTGGCACGCTGGCGGGGATTGGCGCGACTTTGCCGATGCTGCTGGCGGCGAAGAAGAATGCAATGGCCGCGGGTGGAGCTGCGAAGGATGTGAACTGCATCCTGATTTGGACGCAGGGGGGAACGAGCCATCACGACACGTTCGATCCTAAGCCCAACGCCCCGGTCAGCGTGAAGGGGGAATTCAGCGTCATCGATACCGCCATACCTGGTGTCAAATTCACCGAAATCTGCCCGACCTTCGCCAAGGAAATCAAACGCTATGGCCTGCTGCGGGGCTGGAATCCGCAGAACGGCAGCCACGGGACGGCGGACCAGTGGGTGATGTCGGGGCGGAACTTCAACCCGGCTGTGCCGTATCCGACGTACGGCTCGGTCGTCAGCCACTACAAGGGCTTCAAGTCGGCAATGCCCCCATTCATTCAACTGGGCAATTCGATTGACCGACGGTTCGGCGGCGGCAGCTCGGGCATCCTCGGTCTGGCTCACAACCCGTTTGAAATCGTCAGTGATCCCAATGCCGACAAATTCACCGTGCGAGACATCACGCCCCCCAGCGGCATCACCTCGGAGCGAGTCGACCGCCGCAAGCAGATGCTCGCCGTCATCGACGACCTGCAGCGAAAAGCCGACACTCAGCCGGCCGCCTTCGCCGCCCTGGACGAGAACTACAAGACGGCACTCAACATGATTACCGCTCCGGAGACCAAAGGAGCCTTTGAAATTGAGAAAGAAGACCCGAAGCTGCGCGAAGGGTACGGCCGCAACAAATTCGGCCAAAGCTGCCTCCTCGCTCGCCGCCTGATCGAAGCCGGCGTCCGCTTTGTCACCGTCACAGACGGCGGCTGGGACACGCACGCGGACAACTTCAAGTCGCTCAAGACATCCCGCATTCCGCCGGTCGATAAAGCCCTGCCGCAACTCCTCATCGACCTGGAGCAGCGGGGCTTGCTCGCGAGCACTCTCGTCTGCTGGTTCACCGACTTCGGCCGGACTCCAAAAATCAATTCCGCCAGCGGGCGCGACCACTGGGCATCGACCGGTTTCGCCATCATGGCGGGCGCCGGAGTTCCCGGCGGACACGTCCTAGGCGCGACCGATGACGAAGGAGGCTTCGTCACCAAGGACGAATATAATTCGAGCAATCTCGCCGCCACGGTCTACGCCAAACTTGCCATTCCCATCGACCTCATCGCCAAGGCCCAGGACGGCCGGCCCATTCAGCTCATCGAAGGGGAGCCGATCAAGGAGTGGATGTAGCCCCTACAATCCATTCTCTCGCCGCAACCTGCATCGATAACCGCCCTGTACAGCCCTTCGCTGCTGCGGACCTTGTTTCAGGATTGAAACAAGACGTTCAGCAATTAGTCTCAATTTTGCGAGGCGAATTCTCGTCTCCCAGAGACTCCTCTTGCGGCCGCTTCCGATGGCTTTCGAGTTCCCCAACAACCTCTATTCGCAGGCGCTCGCCCGCTCGCCGGTCTCGCTGCGCAGTGTTTTTGTCGGCGGGCTGCGCGATTACCGCATTGCCGCGGTCATTCCCGCCTACAACGAAGAGGCGAACATCGCCCGCGTACTCCGCTCTTTGCCGACGTGGCTGCGGCACATCATCTTGGTGGAGGATTGCGGCAGCGATAAAACAGCGGAAGTAGTGGAACAGTTAGCCAACGAAGACCCGCGCATCATCCTCATCCGGCATGAGCGGAACCAGGGTGTCGGTGGGGCGATGGTGACCGGTTTCAAGAAAGCCCTGGAACTCAACGCCCAGATTGTGGTCAAGCTCGATGGGGACGGACAGATGAACCCGGACCATCTGTCGGCCCTGCTGCGGCCGTTGTTTGCCGGCGAGGCGGACTACGCCAAGGGAAACCGCTTTCACGATTTCCGGGCCCTCGCGCAAATGCCTCCGCTCCGCCGTGCAGGAAACATGGCCCTTTCGTTCCTCACCAAGGCCGCGGTGGGGTATTGGAACTGTTTTGACCCGTGCAACGGGTTCGTCGCCATCCGGAGCGAAATCCTGGCCGCCTTGCCGCTCGACAAAATCCACCGCTCGTACTTCTTCGAGACCTCGATGCTCTCGCGGCTCTACCTACTAGGGGCGGTGGTGAAGGACGTGCCGATGCCCGCCCGCTATGCCGGCGAGCACTCCAGCCTCTCCATCAGCCGTGTGCTCTTGGAATTCCCTCCCAAGCTGGCCTACAGCTTCGGGCGGCGGATGTTGCTGAAGAACTACATCTACGACTTCTCGATGGAGAGTCTGTACCTGGTGGCCGCCTTCCTGTTTCTTGCCGTCGGCATCAGCTACGGCGGCTGGAACTGGCTGGCCTATGCTCGCCTCGGCGACGCCGCGCCGACCGGAACTGTCGTCATCCCGGCCATGCTCATCATCCTGGGATTTCAAATTCTGCTCTCGGCGATTGGCGAAGACCTGCGGAGCGTGCCGCGCGAGCCGTTATGTGAAGGCCCACTCGTTGCGGAAACACCGGCGTTTTCTCATGCCGCAATCCCTTCGCCACGCAGCGAGGTCGCTCCAGCGTATGCGGAGGTCACGAAACCGCGAGAAGCTATGCCCATCGTTCAAGGCTCCAAGCTCCAAGTTCAAGGTTAGGGGTGCGCGATGGCATCTGAAACCTTGAACTCGAAACATCCAACTTTGAACGCGCACCTGTGCGATACATGCATTGCTCTTGCCGTCATTGTCGCCTGTGTCTTCGCCAACGGGCTGACCACGCCCTACATGTTCGACGACGTCTACTGGATTCGGGACAACCCGGCCATTCGCACCCTCTGGCCTCTTTCCAGTGCTCGCCGACCGCTCGGTTATTACACCTTGCAGCTCGACTACGCCGTGCATAGGAACGAAGTCTTCGGCTATCACGCGGTGAACATCGCTATTCACGCGGCGGCCGCTGTAGTGCTGTTTCTGTTGATCAGGAAATCGCTGCCGATGCGGTCGACGGGAATTGATTCCACCTGGCTCGCCTTCGCAGCTGCCCTGCTCTGGGCAATTCATCCTCTGCAAACATCGAGCGTCACCTACATCATCCAGCGGTTCGAGTCCCTCATGGCGCTCGGCTTTCTGCTCTGTCTTTACGGCGTGCTGAGAGGAGCGACAGCGCCGGGCCAAAGTTCCAAATGGTCGTGGTATGTGCTCGCCTGGCTGGCCTACTGCGGCAGCATCGCCTCCAAGGAAATTGCTGCCGTCTGCCCACTCGTGGTACTCCTTTATGACCGGGCATTCCTTACGGGAAGCTGGCGAGGAGCTTGGAAACAAAGGTGGCCGCTCTTCCTGGCATTCCTGCCGCCACTCGCCTGGCTGGCGATGACCATGCGCGGCACGCTCAGCAGCGAGGACGGCAGCAACGCCGGCTTCGGCTATCAAGGGGTGACACCGTGGGAATACCTCCGCTCGCAAGGGGGCGTCATCCTGCACTATCTGCGGCTCAGCTTCTGGCCGGATTCGCTCTGCCTCGACTACGCCTGGCCGGTCGCCACGTCGCCGCTCGCCATCTATTTACCGGGGGCGATTATCCTGGCACTGCTTGTCCTGTCGTTCTGGGCCATGTGGAAAATGCCGAAGCTCGGCTTCCTCGGCCTGAGCTTCTTCCTTATCCTCGCGCCGACTTCCAGTGTCATGCCGATTGCCGACCTGGCGTTTGAGCACCGCATGTATCTGCCGCTCGCCGCCGTCGTCATTCTCGCATTGCTCGTGCTCGACCGGCTGCTTTCGCGCCAGCTCACGGATGACGCAGCCCGACGAAAGTGGTTCCTGGCCATCACCGGCTGCTGCGCGGCGGCGCTCGCCGTGCGGACCATCGTTCGCAATCAGGACTACAGCAGTCCTTACACCATGTGGGCCAAGGTCGCGCGGCAGAATCCGCACAATCCCCGCGCCCATACCAATCTCGCTTTCCTTCTGGACGCCGCTGGCAAGAAGGCTGAGGCGATTGCACATCTCGAAGCCGCCATGCAGCAGACGCCAAAGTACGCCCGGGCCTATAGCTTCCGCGGCGACATGCTCGCCAAGCAAGGCGAAACCGACGCCGCGATCCGGCTTTATCACGAGGCCCTGCAAATCCATCCCCGCTATGTCACGGCTCACCTGCATCTGGCCAAGGTCCTTTTCATCCAAAAGAAGGACTACGCCGGCACTCTCGCCGCCGCCCAGGCCGTACAAAGAATTGACCCCACCTCCCGCGAAGCGGCCAAGCTAATTGCCCGCGTCCGCGCCACGGCTGCCGACCCCAAATTCCGCGACCCAACTGCGGCCATCGAGCTCCTGCTCGCGATTCCGCCCTTACCCGGTCAGGAGGACAAGGAGTGGCGCGAGCTGCTGGCAGCGGCGAGAAAGGCAGAAGGAGAGGTTAGAGGGCAGAGGGCAGAGGACAGTGGGCCGCAAAGACCACAGACAACCTCCAAACTTCCGTCTCTGCTCTCTGCCCTCTAACCTCCGCCCTCTCACCCATGTCCTCCACCCTCGAATCCTCCGCGCCTCTATCCGCCGCTGCAAGCCAGCACGCGCCGACCTGGAAGCATGCCGTCATGCTCATCGCGGCTGCGTGGTGCTTGTACGGCGGGACGATGGGCTACCCCTTTCTGTTCGACGACCATCCGAACATTCGGGACAACGAGTCGATTAGGAGTTGGGACGGCGTGACCAAGATGCTCGCGGACAACGGCCGCCCGGTGGCGATGCTCACCTTTGCCGCCAACTATGCCCTCAGCGGGAATAACGTCTGGAGCTACCATCTCGTCAACCTGCTCATCCACTGTGCCGCGGGACTGACGCTGTATGGCCTCGTCCGCCGCACACTGCTTTTGTCGAGAACCCCATCCTATTTCCATCACGCCGCTAGCCTCGCCCTCGCCATCTCCCTCCTCTGGCTCATCCATCCGCTGCAAATCCAGGCCGTCACTTACATCGTGCAAAGAATGGAGTCGCTCACCGGCCTCCTGTTTCTGCTGTCGATGTATGCCCTGGTCCGCAGCCAAGACTCTCCTCGCCCCATCCTCTGGTATCTGCTTACCATCGCCTGCTGCTGGCTCGGCATGGGCTGCAAGCAAACGATGACCGCCTGCCCGCTGATTCTGCTGATGTTCGACCGCATCTTCCTCGCCGGTTTGTGGCGAAGCATCCTCCCCCGCTGGTGGTTGCACGCAGCGACATTCCTCTCGGTCGGCTGGCTCGCCTGGCTCACGCATGTTGCCGTGGCCAGCGAGGATGTGGCCAGCGCCGGCTTCGGCCTCCGCGACATCACGGGCTGGGAATATCTTTGCTCACAAGGAGGCGTTCTGCTGCATTACCTGCGGCTTGTGGTTTGGCCTGATGTCCTCTGCTTTGACTACGTCTGGCCCAAAGCCACCCAGCCGCTCGCCATCTGGCCGCAGTGCGGCATCATCCTGGCACTGCTGCTCACGTCCTTCTGGCTGCTCTGGAAGCATCCTCGCACCGGCCTTGTCGCGATCAGCTTCTTCTTCATCCTCGCCCCCTCGTCCAGCTTTGTGCCGATTGCCGACCTGGCGTTCGAGCATCGCATGTATCTGCCGCTGGCCTGCGTGCTGATCCTGCTTGTCCTTGGCGTCTTCCACCTCACGTCGCGGCTCCGTCTCGCGCCGCCGCAGCTCGCCATGCTCCGCACCGCGCTCTTCCTGCTCCCCCTGGCGCTCCTCGGCGGACGGACCATGCTTCGCAACCGCGACTATGCCAACGAGATGTCCATGTGGCAGCTCATCGCCCGGCAGCGGCCGGCGAATGCCCGCGCCTTCAAGAACATCGCCCATCTTCACCATCATGCCGGTCAAAGAGTCCTCGCCATCAAGAACTACGAGCGGGCCCTGGAACTCGACCCTAACTCCTACGTGACCTTCGTGGAGTACGCCAACATCTACTACGCCGAGCGGGACTACGCCCTCGCCCTGCCGCTCTATTTCCGGGCTGCCGAGGCCGGCCCCGACCAGGCTCTCCCTTGGCTCAACATCGCCCTCGTCCAGTCCAAAACGGGGGAGATGCCCGAAGCTCTCGCCTCCTGCGACAAGGCCCTCGTTCGCCTCAAAAATCCCGTCTCGCGGCAGGAGCGGAAGATTCGAGCCTGGGTGCTTTCGACCGCGGCTGATGCGTCGCTTCGCAACGGCCCGGAAGCCCTCCGCCTCTTGGGAACCCTCAAGCCGCTCAAGAACAAGACCGACGTCGATTTGCTCGACCGCTATGCCGCCGCTTACGCGGAGACCGGCGACTTCGCCAAAGCCGTGGAGCACGAGCAGCGGGCGATTGCCGAAGCGAAGCTGCAGAAGGCACCCGACCTCATCCTGAAGGAATACGAGACCCGCCTGAAGCTCTACGAGAAGCAGCAGCCCTGCCGCACGCTGCCGATGGAATCTAAGATGCAGTAATGCCTCCTTCCCGAGCGACCACCTGGCAACTTCGCACCAAGCGGCTCACCTTCGGCGCTCAGCCTCTGCTGATGGGCATCGTGAACGTCACGCCCGACAGCTTTTCGGACGGCGGCCAATACCTCGGCTGCGAGGCCGCGATGGAGCATGGTTTGAAACTCCTTGACGAAGGGGCGGCCATCCTGGACATCGGCGGCGAAAGCACTCGCCCGTATTCCACGCCGGTTGACGAACACGAAGAACTGAAGCGGGTCCTTCCCGTGGTCGAAGGCATTCATCGCGCCCGTCCGGAAGCCATCCTCTCGATCGACACCTCCAAAGTCGCCATCGCCCGCGCCGCCATCGCCGCCGGAGCGGAGATCATCAACGACGTGACCGGCCTGACCGGAGACCCGGAGATGATTGCTTTCGCGCGCGACAGCCAGGCCGGTGTCTGCGCCATGCACATGCAAGGGACTCCGCAAACCATGCAGGACAACCCCACCTACACCGACATCGTCGCCGAGATTCACGACTATCTCCGCCAGCGCCGCGACACCCTCCTCGCCGCCGGCATCGACCGCAATCGCATCTGCCTCGACCCCGGCATCGGTTTTGGCAAGACGCAAGAGCACAACGTCACCCTCATGGCAAGCTGCCACCGCTTCCACGACCTCGGCCAGCCCCTTCTCGTCGGCCACTCCCGCAAGGGCTTCATCGGCAAGCTCCTGGGGGACAAGGACGCCCCCCGCCTCTTCGGCACCCTCGGCTCCGCCCTGGCCCTCGCGGCCCAAGGGGTCCAGGTCATCCGAGTCCACGATGTTCGCCCCCTAAGGGAAGCGTTGTCCCTCTTCGCCGCCTGCGGCGGGCTTCGCTGATTCATTGATTCATGACCTTCCAAAACCGCGCCCCATGAATCAGAACTCGGAACATAAGTCGTTGGAAACAAGGCACTTAGGAATCCGCTGCTTGATTCATGACCCCTGATTCAAGCCCACTCTTGATTCATCGCCAGTTGCTGACAAAAGGCTGAAACGCAAGCGAAGGACATCGCCACTAGCGGGATCGGCCGCGCACAACAACGGCGCTTTCACACCGTCGTCAAAAATCCGTTCCGCTAACAACCAAATTGGAAAAGAGATGTCCGCCCTCCTGGCCGAGTTTCGCGCCTGGCTCCGCCGCCGCTGTCTCTATTATACGCATGTCCAGTACTCAATCGGGCACATTCTCCTAAAAAATTTGAATATTTTTCGGACGCCGCTACCCCTCCGGATACTGCCGGCAGTACTCATACAGCGCCATGGCGGCCGAGGTAGCCACGTTATAAGCGTGCGGCATTCCCCAGACGGGAATTTCTACGCACACATCGACCAGCCGGAGCTCTTCGTCGCTCAAGCCGAGCCGCTCGTTGCCTAGGACCAATGCCGTCTTACGTGGGAATAAATACTCATGGATGTTCTTCGAGCCCGTCGTCTGCTCCAGCCCCACGAGCGTGAAGCCATCCTGCTTGAGCTGCCTCAGCACCGGCGGCAGCGTCCGATGGACTTCGATTTCCACCTGGTCCGCCCCGTCGCGGGCAATGGTTTTGTTAACCTTCACATGCCCGCAAGCAATCAACTGCGTGATCCCACAACAGCCGGCGGTGCGGACGATGTTGGAAAGGTTGACGTTGCTGCGGAGCGGCGCGCAAACCAGCACCAGCTCGCGGGGACGAGCCAGCGGCGTCGGCGGCTTATGGCGAACGTGCTCAACTTCGCCGGCTTCAGTTTTCGCATCAAGTTCAAGTTCCGCGCTCATTTTGTTCCCTCTGCTTCCTCGCAGCTTCCCCGGCGAGCGGCGAGCGTTAGCTGGCCGGTGAGTCCGCGGGCCGAAGCTCGTTATTTTTCGACGATGCGACATGTCCGGCCAGCTTACGCAGGCCGCTCGCCGGGCATGTTTGTTGAAAAACCCCCCGGGTAATTCAACACCCCCCCCCGACCCGTCAGGCGCTTTGTGTTGAAAAACCCCCCTGGTTTTTCAACACCCCCCCTCGTCCAAAATCCGAAGTCTCAAATCGCGAAATCCCTGGTTTCCAAGCGCCAGACGACAGTAGTTTTCGCGATATCATGGCACTTCTCCTGAACGGTAACGCACAAATACCTGCGGACTCCTCTAAGGATACACAAGTACAGTTGGCACCGTCAAGGCCTGGAAGCCAGAATTCCGGAAATACTTTCTTGCCGCTGGTTCCCACCCGGTTTTCCGGCGCCCAGAAACCCCTAAGATTTCTCTCAGGCGTTCCCTGGACTCGGGGAAAAAAGGAGAGCGGCGATGAACAACACGGGCGTTGACCCTGGTGCTGTCTTTGCTCTGGCTGCCGCGGGCTTTGGCATTGTCTTCATGCTGCTGGTGTTCGGGGCCATGCTTTGGCTGCTCCCGGCCTGGTTGCGGGGATTCCTCGGAGGCGCCCCGGTGATGGTGCTGCAGCTCATCGCCATGCGGTTTCGCGGCGTTCCGCCGGGGCTCATCGTGGATGCCCTCGTAACGCTCGTGCAACGACACCCGCACGATCTATCCCGCGTCCGCATGGCCGAGAGCCTTTACCTCGCCCAGCGGGGCCTCATCGACTCTCCGGCCCAACTGGCGGACCAGATGGAAAAGCAGATTAAGACCGGCAAGGTCTAGATTTCGCGACTGATTACCCGAACTGACTGTCCAAGTTTGCACGCCCGAGTGTAAACTCGGGGGATGAAAACGGATATCGAACCGCTTTTCCAAGCCTTGCGAGAACGCATAGCGGCCTCCCCCGACCTTGCGCGGCTCGACCTTCTAACTTTGGTGCGACCTTCGGCCCGGTTGGCAGCGCAACGTGTGCCGTACGCTCGAATCGAACTTGGCGCGTCACGAATTGGCGGCGTTCCCGATGTGCCCCGGGATTTTGAATGGCCGCGTTGGGCACCCTCAAAGCAAAGGGACGATAAATTTGGGCAATCGTGGCAACCCGATGGCGCCGCACCGCTCGGCTTCATCGCTCAAATCGACTTGAGCACCGTCTCCCAAGTCGACGATATACTGCCAAGCTCAGGGTGGCTGTATTTCTTTTACGACCGATACTGCGAGCCTTGGGGCTACGATCCGGCCGACCGCGGTTGTTGTCGCGTCATTTACGCGGACGGCGATCGATCAAGTTTGGTAAGGGCGGAGCCACCGTCCGATGCCGATCCCGAGCACATTGCGTATCCATGTCTTGTGGAAGATTGGCCTGAACTGACATTGCCTGACGCCTTGATTGAAATTGAGTACGGCACGCCTGCGTACGAGGCCTACGCAAATCTTTCCAATGATCTAACCAAGGCAGGTGGGCTGACGCAGCATCGGTTACTTGGACATCCTCAACTCATTCAAAATCCAATGGAACTTAAATGCCAGCTGGCATCGAACGGGATATATTGCGGCAGCCCGTCAGATTTTCAAGAGGCAGAAGCAAAGTCGCTCGAGTCCGGTGCCGTCGATTGGCGACTTCTGCTGCAGATTGACACCGACGAGGATGGTCCAGGGTGGATGTGGGGTGACGTGGGTCGTATTTACTTCTGGGTTAAGAAGCAGGACTTATCCAAGCTGCGATTCACTGATGTCTGGCTCGCCTTCCAGTGTTGCTAACTAACGGCGAGATGTCCGAGTCCATGGCAGTCACCAGGAAACCGATAAACATCAAATTTCAGACAATGGAGGCGACGTTTGCAGCGCTGGAGCACCGCTTGAATGAGCTGGCGGCAGAGCGGGGTGAACTGTCTCTGACCATTCCGGCAGCATGTATCCAAGCTTCCAAGCCGGCGGCAGAGTGATGACCGGTCTCTATTGTGGTCAGCGAATGCTCATCTCGAGGCACTTGCCAGCGCATCTTGGCAAAGATTCCAGGGAAATATGTCGGTCCCAATAAGGCCCGCCATTTGCGAGCGTTAGCAAGACCGGGAGCCACTACCCCTCTAATTGGGTGGGTTTTCGAGCACCGAAAAAGACCTCATTAACCCGTCCTGGAAATTGACACCCGTCTCTGGGGCGGATAGTCTCATAACAGCGACCGTTTATCGGTCGTCCCACCTTAACCACCCTACCAGTTACGACTAGTTCGTTTCCCGCCCGGAAATTGGCGAAACACTTTGCCTGCTGCCGGACATAGTTGACTAGTCGCGTGGCCCGCGTTTATTGAAAACAGCCGCGTCCCTGGAGTTTACCCACGGAGAGAAATGATGCCTGCTGAACGAAGAAGCTGCGAAGGTAACCGTCTGAGCCGCCGGACCATGCTGACCGTTGGCGCGATCGGCGGACTCGGTTTGTCGCTGGAAAACTACTTCGCCATGAAGCAGGCCAAGGCGGACACGAAGCATTATGACTTCATCGAGGCCAAGGCCCAGAGCGTCATCCATATCTTCCTGCCCGGCGGCATGGCCCACCAGGAATCGTTCGACCCCAAGCCCTATTCCCCGTTGGAATATCGGGGCGAGATGGGGAACATCAAGACAAACACCGGCGAAATCCTCAGCGAGACGCTCCCCAAGCTGGCCTCCATTGCTGACAAGATTGCCGTCATCCGCTCGATGACCCACGGCGAAGCGGCCCACGAGCGGGGCACGCACAACATGTTCACGGGTTATCGGCCCAGCCCGGCTCTCATCTTCCCCAGCATGGGCAGCGTGGTGAGCCACGAGTACGGACCGCGGAACAACCTGCCGCCGTACGTCTGCATCCCCGGCGTTCCCAATGAGTTCGCCGCCAACGGCTATCTCAGCTCGTCGTTCGCTCCGTTCAGCCTTGGTTCCGACCCGGCGGCGGGTGGCTTCAAGGTGCTGGACCTGAACCTGCCTGGGGACGTGAATGACGCCCGGTTTAATCGCCGCCGCAGCGCCCTGGAAGCGGTCAACGACCATTTCACCAAGAAGGACAAGTCCGACAACGTCGGCGCGATGAACACGTTCTATGAACGGGCCTACAGCCTCATCAGCTCGCCCCAAGCTCGCGAAGCGTTCAACATCGAAGCCGAAACGGCCGCGGTGCGGGATGCTTACGGCCGCAACACGGCTGGCCAGCGGCTGCTGATGGCTCGCCGTTTGGTGGCTGCCGGTGTGCGGTTCGTCACGCTGACCTACGGCGGCTGGGACATGCATAGCACCATCACCCAAGGGATGCGCGGCCAGATGCCGGCTCTGGATCAGGGCCTGCACGCTCTCATCACGGACCTCGATAAGCAGGGCCTGCTCAAGACCACGCTCATCATGGTATCGAGCGAGTTCGGCCGCACGCCGAAGATCAACGCCACTGCCGGCCGCGACCATTGGCCGAAGGTGTTCAGCGTGATGCTCGCCGGCGGCGGCATCAAGGGTGGCCTGATGTACGGCACCAGCAACAGCACCGCCTCCGAGCCCGACACCGACGCAGTCGGACCCGAAGACCTGGCCACCACGGTTTACAACCAGCTCGGCATCGTCGCCGACAAGGAATTGATGTCGCCGGGGAACCGGCCCATCGAAATCTGCGACGGCGGCAAGATCGTCAAGGGCTTGCTGGGTTAAGCTCCGAGATTGAATAACCTCCGGCGCGCCTTTCCGATGATGGGGGCGCGCCGGCTCCGTTTTTGCAAAGTGATTCATCCCCGCCTGAAAAGATAAATCGCACTGCCTGAGGAGTGCGTTTATCCCCGCCTGAAGTTAAAATAGAACATCTTGTTCCCAAGCTCCGCTTGGGAACACAAGTCCCGAAGCTCCGCTTCGAGTCGCACAGGAAGCAGAGCTTCCAAACGTGCGTTCCCAAGCGGAGCTTGGGAACGAGGACTCTCATCGCCTTTTGCGAGTAAGAATATGCCGAGATTCTCCACACACTCAGTCCTCACCGCGCTCGCCGCGATTGTTTTTGCCTTCGGGCTTCGTCCCCTCCTCGCCGTTGAACCCGCGCTGGGTGGCATTGCGCCGTATGGCGTGCAGCGGGGAGTGGAAACGGAGGTCCTGTTCCAGGGGGGCCGTCTCCAGGACGCCAAGGAGCTGCTCTTCTATTCCCCCGGCATTTCCGTCACCAGCCTGGAAGCCGTCAACGACGGCACGGTGAAGGCGAAGCTCAACGTCGCTGCCGATTGCCGGCTGGGGATTCATGCGGTGCGGGTGCGGACGCTGACCGGCGTCAGCAACCTGCGCACGTTCACAGTGGGCGCACTGCCCGAAGTGAAGGAAGTCGAACCGAACAGCGCTTTTGACAAGCCGCAAGCAATCAGCATGAACGTCACGATGAGCGGCGTGGTGGACGCCGAAGATGTGGATCATTTCGTCGTTGACCTGAAGAAGGGCCAGCGGCTGACGGCGGAGCTCGAAGGGCTGCGGCTGGGGAACACTTTTTTTGACCCGTACGTGGCGATTTTGAACGCCGCCCGATTCGAGCTCTCGCGCAGCGATGATGCGGCTCTGCTCAATCAGGATTGCCTCTGCTCGATTGTGGCTCCCGAGGACGGCAAGTACATCGTGCAGATCCGTGAGAGCTCGTACGGGGGCAACGGGGCCTGCACCTACCGCCTGCACATCGGCGGCTTTCCGCGGCCGACGGCTGTTTATCCCGCGGGGGGCAAGCCGGGCGAAGTCCTGGCGGTGAAGTACCTGGGCGATGCGGCCGGTGATGTGGCCGCGCAGGTCACGCTGCCGACCGACGGCAAGCAAGAGACGGGACTGTTCGCTCAAGATGCCAATGGAATCGCTCCTTCGCCCAACGTCGTTCGCGTTATTGATCTGCCCAACGCTTTGGAGGTTGAGCCGAACGACGCTCTCGCCCAGGCGTCTCCCGGTTCGGCCGCCCCTTGTGCTCTGAACGGCATCATTGAGAAGCCCGGCGACGTTGACCATTTCAAATTCTCCGCCAAGGCCGGCCAGCAGTTCGATATCCGCGTCTACGCCCGCAAGCCGCTCCGTTCGCCGCTGGATAGCGTGCTGACGATTCTCAACGCTGCCGGCGGGGGAATTGTCGGCAACGATGACACGGGCGGGCCGGATAGCTATGTCCGTTTTGGCGCTCCGGCAGACGGCGATTTCTTCGCGGTCGTGCAGGATCAGCTCAAATCCGGCGGACCGAATTATGTCTATCGGGTGGAAATCACGCCGGTGGCTCCGGCCCTGACGATGGCGCTCCCGGAGCGCCAGCAGTACATTCCCACGACGCTGACGGTTCATAAGGCGAACCGGATGGCCATGATGATGAGCGCCCAGCGGGCCAACTTTGGCGGCCCGATCGATATTTCCGTGGCGGGATTGCCTGCCGGCGTGGTCACGGAAACCATCCAGGTCCGCCCGGACCAGACGGACGTCCCCGTCCTCTTCACAGCCGCCGCCGACGCTGCTCCCGCCGGCGCCTTGGCGGACGTTATCGGCAAGCACGCCGACCCCAAGCTGCCGCTAGAAGGGCATCTTCGCCAGCGGTGCATGCTGATCCGCGGACAGAACAACATTGATGTTTGGGGGCACGACGCCGAACGGATGGCATTTTCGCTCGGCGATGAAGTGCCGTTCAAGATCGACATTGTCCAGCCCAAGGCCCCCCTGGTTCGCAACGGGTCGATGAACCTCAAGATTGTCGCAACCCGCAAGGAAGGCTTCAAAGCTGCCATTTCGGTTTTCATGCTCTACAATCCGCCGGGCGTCAGCTCGTCGGGAAGCGTTTCGATTCCGGAAGGGCAAAATGAAGTGGCGATTCCCTTCACCGCCAACGGCGGGGCGCCCGTTGGCACATGGAAAATTGTCTGCATCGGCCGGGCGGCTCATCTCAACGGCGGCGTGGAAGTCGCCTCGCAACTCGCCGATCTGACGATCTCGGACCAGTTCTTCACTTTCGCCTTCGATAAGTCCGCGGTCGAGCAGGCCAAGGAGACCGAAGTGGTCGTGAAGATGGAAAAGAAGATCGACTTCGAGGGGAATGCCAAATGCGAGCTGGTCGGAATTCCGGCCGGCACCGCAACGACGCCGATCGAATTCAACAAGGAAACCAAGGAGTTGGTCTTCAAAGTGACCTGCACCAAGGACGCCCGGCCCGGACGCTATCCATCGCTGCTTTGCGTTACGACGCACATGGTCGCGGGTGAGCCGGTAGTCCACACCTTGGGAACGGGCGAGCTCCGCATCGACGCGCCGCTTCCGCCAAAACCGATGGTGGCCGCCGCCCCAGCCCCCATGCCGGCAGCCGTTGCCGCTGCTCCCGTTCCCATGCCCGTCGCCCCCAAGCGGCTGACGCGTCTGGAACAACTGCGGCTGGAGAAGGAGCAGGCGGCGAAGAAATAGCCCGTGGGGTAAGCTGCCAGCTTGCCCAGGAGAGGTCAGAGGGGAGAGGGGAGAGGGGAGAGATAGCAGTGACCATCGAACAGCTCCGCGAAGCATACAACCATCAGCCGTTTCGACCATTCACCATACACCTGGCGGATGGGCGTTCTATCTTGTTGCCGAGCCGGGAGATGATCATGAGCGCGCCCAATGGCCGAACAATCGTCGTTTGCGTGGGTGAGGACCGATTTAATATCATCGATCTGCTGCTCGTAACGGACCTGGAATTCCAACTGGTTGAAACACGCTCCAAAGGCAAACGAAGATAGACGGGGCTGACCTTGAATTGCCCTTTGATTATCAGGAGAAATGCCGTGAATACTCGACTCGCAATATTCGCCACCCTCGCCCTAGCCGCCTCGGCTGCTTATGCCGAGCCCAAGGTGACGACCCTCAACGTCTATCCGCCGGACATCAACCTGCAAACCAAGCAGGACCTGCAGCGGTTCATTGTCGTGGCGACGCGCGATGACGGCGTGACGCTGGATGTCACCGGCCAATGCACGGTGAAAATCGCCGCGGCCAACCTGGTGCGGCAGGACAAGAATGTGCTCTATCCCGCTGTGGACGGCCAGACCACGCTGGAAGCGGAGTATCAAGGGCTCAAAGCAGTCTCCACGATCACCGTGAAGGAATCCGCTGCCGAGCGCGGCATCAGCTTTCAGCTCGATCTGATGCCGGTCTTCATGCGGACCGGCTGCAACACGGGAAGCTGCCACGGGGCGGCTCGCGGCAAAGACGGCTTCCGCCTCTCGCTGTTCGGTTTTGACCCGCAGGGGGACTATTACCGCCTGACCCGCGAAATCGGCGTCCGCCGGATCAACCTGGCGTCCCCCAAGGACAGCCTGCTCGTCGAAAAGTGCATCGGCACCGTGCCCCACACCGGCGGCAAGCGATATGGCGTGGAAACCGAGTACAACGCCACGATCATGAAGTGGCTCGAAGCCGGCGCTCCCAACGACCCCAAGCCGACGGCCAAGGTTTTGGGGGTGGATCTCTATCCGCCGAGCGCAGTGATGGAGGGAGAGGGGGCGACGCAACAGTTCATCGCCCGGGCCCGCTATGAAGACGGCACAGATCGGGACATCACCACGCTGGCCACCTTCATGACCAACAATGACAATTCGGCCCCGATCACCATCGACGGTTTGGTCACAGCCGCCGCCCGCGGCGAGGCGTTTATCATGGCCCGCTTCGAGACGCACACCGTCGGCAACCAGGTGCTGGCCCTCCCCAAGGGGCTGATGTTCACGCCGCCCGCCATCACCGGCAACTACATCGATGAGCTGGTCGGCAGCAAGCTCAACAAGATCCGGATTCTGCCCAGCGCCATTTGCAACGACGAGGTATTCCTCCGCCGCGTCACCGTCGATATCAACGGCCGCTTGCCGACGGAAGAAGAATACGCCGCTTACATCGCCGATGCCGATCCCGCCAAACGGGCAAAATTGGTGGACCGCCTGCTGGAGCGGAAGGAGTTTTCGGAAATCTGGGCCATGAAGTGGGCCGAGTTGCTGATGATCAAGTCCACCAACCAGGTCAGCACCAAGAGTGCGTTCCTCTATTCGAGCTGGCTGACCGATCAGATCGCCCGCAACGTCCCGCTCGACAAGATGGTGCAGGAGCTGCTCGGCAGCTCCGGCGGCACGTTCAAAGTTCCCGCCACCAACTACTACCAGGTCGAGCGGGACACGCTGAAGGTGGCTGAGAATGTGGCTCAGGTCTTCATGGGCATTCGCACCCAGTGTGCCCAGTGCCACAACCACCCCTTCGACCGCTGGACGATGGACGACTATTACAGCTTCGCGGCGTTCTTCTCGCAGATCGGCCGCAAGCAAGCCGAGGATTACCGCGAAATCATCGTCTATAACTCCGGCGGCGGCGAAGTCGCCCATCCCGTTGGCGGCCGCGTGATGCCGCCGAAGTTCCTGGGGGGCCCGGTGCCGGATGTGGCGGGGAAGGATCGCCGCGAACTGCTGGGCAAGTGGCTCACCAGCACGGACAACCCCTATTTCGCCACCAGCGTGGCCAACCGCGTCTGGGCTCACTTCTTTGGCAAGGGAATCGTCGAGCCGGTGGATGACATCCGCGTCAGCAACCCCTCCAGCAACCCCGAGCTGTTCAAGAGGCTCGGCGACAAGCTGGTGGAATACAACTACGACTTCAAACGCCTGGTGCGCGACATCTGCAACTCGCAGACGTACCAGCGGGCGACGGAGCGGAACGAAACCAATGCCGGCGACGAGCGGAATTTCGCTCACGGCAACGTCCGCCGCATTCCCGCCGAAATGATGCTGGACTGCATCAGCCAGGTGACCAAGGCTCCCGACAAGTTCGCGGGAATTCCCCTCGGCTCCCGGGCCGTGCAGATCGCGGACGGCAACACCAGCAACTACTTTTTGACGACCTTCGGCCGCGCCCCCCGCGACACGGTGTGTGCCTGCGAGGCCAAGACCGAGCCGACCCTTTCTCAATCGCTGCACATGCTCAACGGCAACGCGGTGCATAACAAGATTCAGCAGGGGAAGGTGGTGGCCGAGCTCATCGCCGCTGGCAAGACCCCGCCGCAAGTCATCGAAACGCTTTACATTCGCGCTCTCAGCCGCAAGCCCGATCAGGCGGAGATGGACAAGCTGATGGCCGTGGTGACGAGTGCTGAGAATCCACAAGCCGGTTTGGAGGATGTCTTCTGGGCGGTGCTGAATAGTCGGGAGTTTGTGTTTAACCACTAGGGAGAGGTTAGAGGGCAGAGGGTAGAGGTTTGAAAGTACTCAGTACTCAGTACTGAGTACTAGGTACTAGGTACTGAGTACCTAAGTCGAGCAGAGAAAACAGAGAATCGTCCGATTAAGTCGAGGCCATTTATGCGTACCCCAATCCGTTTCTTCAGCCTGCTTCTCAGCGCCGCTGCCGGCGTTCAATTAGTGGGCAGTTCTACTGCGTTCGCTCAGGCCCCTGCCGCCAAGGTCACTTACGACGACAACATCCGGGCGATTTTCAAGGAGCATTGTTTCGCCTGCCATGCGCAGGAGCGGAACAAGGGGGGCCTGACGCTCGATACCTACCCCAAAGTGATGGCCGGCGGCTCCAGCGGCGAGGTGATTCTGACCGAGGACGTGGAGAACTCGCGCCTTTATGCGCTGGTCAGCCACAAAGAGAAGCCGCAAATGCCGCCGATGCAGGACAAGCTGTCCCAGGCCAAGATTGACCTGATCGGCAAGTGGATCGAGCAGGGCTCGCCGGAGAACGCCGGGTCGAAGATCGCGGCTCCCAAGAAGAAGAATCCGGCCCTGATGAGCGGCAGCGTGGCCGGCAAGCCGACCGGTCCGGCAGCGATGCCCGAAGGACTGCTCAAGCAGCCGGTCGTTTACACTCCCCGCGCCGGCGCGACGACGGCTTTGGCGGCCAGTCCTTGGGCACCGCTGGTGGCGGTGGCCGGGCAGAAGCAGATTTCGCTCTACAACACGGATACGTTGCAACTCCTCGGCGTGCTGCCGTTCCCGGAAGGCATTCCTTACGTTCTTCGCTTCAGCCGCAGCGGCACGGTGCTTCTGGCCGGAGGCGGACGCGGCGGGCATAGCGGCAGCGTGGTGCTGTTTGACGTGAAGACGGGCAAGCGGATTGCGAAAGTCGGCGAAGAACTGGATGCGGTGCTGGCGGCCGATATTTCCAACGATCATTCGATGGTTGCCTTGGGGGGCCCGAGCAAAATCGTCCGTATCTTCTCCACCGAGAGCGGGGAAATGCTGTTCGAAATCAAGAAGCATACCGACTGGATTTACTCCGTTCAGTTCAGCCCCGACGGCGTGTTGCTGGCGACGGCCGACCGCAGTGGCGGCCTGTTTGTGTGGGAATCGGCCACGGCGCGGGAGTATCTCAGTCTCCGCGGCCATAACGGCGCGGTCTGCGACGTCAGTTGGCGGCTGGATAGCAACGTGTTGGCCAGTGCGGGCGAGGACACCACCGTCAAACTGTGGGAAATGAATGACGGCAACCAGATCAAGAGCTGGGGGGCTCACGGTGGTGGCGTGTTCTCTGTGAACTATGCCATGGACGGACGCCTGGTTTCAGCCGGCCGCGACAATACGGTCAAGAGCTGGGCCGGAGACGGGGCTGCTCAGAAAACATTCCCTGGATTTCCCGAGCCTGCCCTACGAACGGTCTTCTCGCATGACGGCAAGCGGGTCATCGGCGGCGACTGGGCCGGCAACGTCCGCGTTTGGGACGCTGCCGAGGCCAAGGAAGTCGGCTTGATTCCCGCCAATCCGCTGACGGTGGCGATGGCGGTTGAGGCGAAGAAGGCTGATGTCGTCGCCAAAACGCCTCCCGCTCAAGCGACCGGCGCGGAAGCGGCTGCCGCTCAGCAGGTGGTGGTGGCGAAAGACGCGGCTCTCAAGGCGTCTACCGAAAAACTGACGGCTGCCACCGCTGCCGCGACGAAGTCGGAAGCGGATCGCGTAGCGGCCGTGGCTGCCGCGGCCGTGGCGACCGCGGCCGTGAAGACCGCGACCGATGCGAATACCGTTGCGGTGGCGGCCTTGAAAGTACCCACCGATGAGAAGGCGGCGGCTGATGCGGTGTTGGCGGCGAAAACTGCTGCGGCTAAAGCTGCGGCGGACGTGGCGGCTGCCGATAAAGCGGCGTCCGACAAGGCCGCTGCCGATAAGGCCGCGGATGCAGCGGCTCAGGCCGAGAAAGCCGGGAAGTCCGCTGCAGCTTCTGCCGCTGCCGAAGCGGAGCGAGTGGCCGCTGACGCAGTCGTTGCGCAGAAGGTGGCGGCTCTGAAAGTCGTCACCGATGCCGCCGCCGTCGCCAAGACCGCGCTTGATACGGCAAATGCAAATCTCGTGGTAGCGAATAAGGCGGTGGAAACCATGACGGCTGCTGCAACAACCGCCACCGTCGCCATGACCGCGGCCAAAGCGGAGCTCGATGCCGCCACCAAGGCCAAGACGGAGGCCGATGCGGCTTATGCCGCCAAGAAGGCCCCTGCCGACGCTGCGGCTGCCGCCCTCGCCGCTGCTCAGGCTGCTGTGACCGCTGCCGAGGCCGACAAGGTGGCTTTCGATCTGGCCACCGGAAAGCTCGACGCGGCGATCAAGGCTGCACAGGATCAGCTTGCGGCCAAGACCCCAGCCATGACGGCCAGCGAAGCCGAGCGGGTTGCTGCCGCCACTGCCGCCGCCGCCAAAGCCGCTGCATCCAAGGCCGTCGTGGACAAAATCGCCGCGCTCCAGGCGGAGCTGGTCAAAGCGATGGGCGAGCAGAAGGCCGCCGACGATGCCGCCGCCGCCAAAACTGCCGCCGCCACTGCCGCCAAAGCGGCCGTCGATGAGACGCAGGAAGCCCTCGACAAAGCGGCCGCCGAGCGGAAGGCCTTTGCGGAAGCTTATGAGCAGAAATAAATGGCGCGCTTCTTAACGCAAAGGCGCGAAGACGCCAAGGCGCAAAGAAGAGGGGAAGAAGTCAGAAAAGGATTTCATATCCCATCTATCCTCTTCTTCCTTCTTTCTTTCTCCCTTTGCGACTTCGCGTCTTTGTGCCTTTGCGTTAAACGGAGTGACCTATGCGGTGATGCGCGGCCTCAAGTTCCCAAGCTGGAAGTACACAGCATTTTGGTGGTAGAATTGGAGTAAATACATGAGTACTTAGTACTCAGTACTGAGTACTATGAGCCGCTGAGGACGATAAGTCTCCCAAAGCGCACCTTCTAGCTCGCTGTTCCCCTTGCTTTTCCCCCTGATTTTCTTGACCGCAGTTTCCCTGCCGGTCTATAATGAGCGAGAACAGTTGAGTGGCACAATTCACGCAGCTTCTCTATTCCAACGCCTGTTTCCAGGCTCCCGCTGACGCTACGTAACGAACACCTTACCCGGTGCCATTCTACCGGACGATTATAGAACTACCAAAGATGTCCTAGGCCGCCAAATCCCGCCCATTTTCGGGCGGAACGGGCAGCGGGGACATTCCATGCATGGCGAATGAGCGACAGCGACCAAAAACACCAGGCGGCTGAAGGCGGCGGCGTAGCAGGGGCACCAACAGCCCGCGGCGACTCCGTTTCTACGCAGGTCGCCCTCGACGTTTTTGCCGGCAGCACCTCGCCAATCTCCGGTGGGTCCAGCGGCAATATTCAGGACGTTGCGCTGCCAACCGACAAAACGGTCATCTCCAAGCGGCTCCTTTCCACCGATCCGGTTCCGCCCGTCCCATCGACGTCGCAGTCGCTGGGCGCGGCTTTGGTCGGAAAAAAATTCGGCAACTACGAGCTGGCGGAGTTCGTCGGCGGCGGCGGCATGGGAGCGGTCTTTCGCGCCATCGATACGAGCATGGGCCGCACCGTGGCCGTGAAGGTCCTCTCCCGCGACCAAACGGACGAAGAAACGATCCGCCGCTTCCGCAACGAGGCCCACAGCGCCGCCCGGCTCGACCATCCGAACATCGCCCGTGCCTACTACGTCGGCGAGCACGAAGGCTGGAATTTCATCGTCTTCGAGTTCGTGCAGGGAACTAATCTCCGCGACCTCGTGGAGAAGCAGGGCCCGCTGCCGGTCGCGCAAGCCCTGAACTACACGCTGCAAGTCGCTCAGGCCCTTGATCACGCCGCCGGACGAGACGTGGTCCACCGCGACATCAAACCCTCCAACGTGCTGGTGACTCCCGAGGGGGAGATTAAGCTTGTGGACATGGGCCTGGCCCGGTTGCATCACGTGGAATCGTCCTCCGACGATTTGACCGCCAGCGGCGTCACGCTCGGCACGTTCGACTACATCTCCCCGGAACAGGCCCGCGACCCGCGGATGGCCGACTCGCGGAGCGACATCTACTCGCTGGGTTGCACGCTCTATTTCATGCTCGCCGGCCGGCCGCCGTTCCCGGACGGCACGGCGCTGCAGAAGCTCCTCTGGCACAGTGGCGAGGACCCGCCCGATCCGCGGCTCTTCCGCCCGGAGCTCCCCACGCAAGTCATCCGCTTGTTGGAAAAGATGCTGGCCAAACGCCCCGCGCAGCGGCCGCAGTCTCCCCGCGAACTGATCAGCGGGATTGCCGCCGCCGCCGACGAATTGGGGTTCGCGGGATTCGGACAAGGACATGTCGCGGCGTTTCCCGTCCCCGCGGGTCCCTCCGGCTGGTCGCGGGCGGGCAGCATCCTGATCCCCATCGCGGCGCTTGTGCTGCTCATCATGCTCGTGGATGCGTGGCGTCCCCAATCCGGCACCAACGATATCTCGCTCCGTCCCAAGCTGGTCGAAGCGATTCCGGTTGCGGATAAGACCAGCAAGGGCGGCAAAGTCACTCCCGGAGCCGGGGACACCAAGACCAATGCAGGGGCAACTTCGCCCGCGGAAGCATCCAAGTCAGGAACATCCCAGGCAGAGCAGACTGGGGGCCGTGTAAATTCCGTCCCTCCGATGACCTCCGCAGAGCCGCCGATTGAGCCGGCCTCAACTACCCTCACCAAGAATGGCGGTGACGCCCTCACGCCGTCGGCGGCGGAAATCGCGGCAGCGCCTCCAGAATCTGCGGTAAAGTCGCAGGAAGGGGCTGCCGGCCTGGCTGCCGCCGCTCCTATGACCGCAGATCTCCGCGCCGAGCCGGCGGAGGCCGCCTCCGTCTCGTCGTCCACAATTCCTCCCGCCGGCGCGGGCAGGCCAAAGATCGCCCGCCTCGTTGTCCGGCCGGACGGCAAGCCGCTGACCGCACTCGCGCCCGATCAGGAGCTCGTCCGTTCTTTCGCTCGCGCCTGCCAACGGGCGGCTGAACTGGGCATTCAAGACATTGAGTTGCAGTTCACGGGGGAGTTGCTGGAGAAGCCGCTGGAGCTCGCTGTTTCTCGCTTGACCATCCGGGCCGCGACGGGCCATAAGCCGGTCATCGTGTTCCGGCCCCAGTCGCCGGAGCCGGAAAGCGACAAGCAGATGATCCGGCTCAGGTGCGGCAGTTCGGGCAAGATTCTGATTCAAGGAGTGGAACTGCGGATGGATCTGCCCACCGAGCCGTCGTTCGGTTGGGCTCTGTTCGCCATTTATCAGATGCAGACGATTGAGCTGACGGACTGCGTGCTCACCATCAAGGATGTTGGCTCCGCGGGCGTGCCGATGCAACAGCAGGTGGCGTTCTTCGCCCTCCAGCCGCGGCAAATCACGGATGCGATGAAGATGATGGAGGACGACATGCGGATGATTCCGGCCATGGGCGTCAACCTCAGCCGCTGCCTCGCCCGCGGGGATGCCACGTTCCTGATGGCCACCGAGGAAAGCCCGCTGAAAATGGTCTGGACCCAGGGGCTGCTCGTCACCAGCAAACGCCTGCTGGAAACGGGAGGCTCGCCGTTGCGGCCCAGCGAGTTCGGCCGGCTCGATATCGACCTCGATCATGTTACCGCGGTCATTCCGCAAGGGCTTTACTCCATGAAGCGAAAAACGGGAAACGCGTATCAGCTCAAGGCCGACATCCGCTGTCGCAACAGCCTGCTGCAAACGAGCGCTCAGGCCCCGCTCTTTGAATTCACGGACTTGCCCGCGATTGAAGACGTGCAGCTCGCCTTCGCGGGAGAAGGCAACCTCTATCCCACCACCAAGGGCATCTTCCTGCGGTTCAAGCCCTTGTCGCGCGGGGAGCCGAGCGTCGATTTCCCGCAGGAGTCGCGTCCGCGTTGGTCCAGCGAGGAACGGTCCACCGCCGGCTTTACCTGGCAGAATCCCGCGGCCATGGAGAGCATCTCAGCGCATCGGCAGGTGCCCAAGAACTTTCTGCTGCATCCCGACTCTCGATACCAAGCCGGCGTTGACCCCGACGTGCTGCCCGAGCCGAGCGAGCCGATTGAGAAAGTAGCCGAGCCGGCGGACGAAGGGGACGAGAGCTGATTGCTCGGCGAATTCAACTATGGGTGCCGCGCCCACGGCTTTGCGTGGGCGTGCTCATTCTCTCACCCGCAGTGTCTTAGCGGCGCTCTTACCGGCGTGGACGCGGGGCCTAAGCTCAGCCATATTGTCTGATGCTCGCCTCCAGGAGATGAACCCATGCGCCGCTCTGTTTCGCTGATTCCGTACCTGCTTCTTATCGCTGTGGCATGTACGGCCATTGCTGCCGAGCCCAATCAGGATGCGCTCCCGGCCAACCTCGGCACTCGCAAGACGGGCGTCGATTGGCCGACCTTCCTCGGCCCCACCGGCGACGGAAAATCGCCCGAGAAAGGCATCCTCACCAAATGGCGAGCCGGGTCCGCCCAGCAGCCCGGCCTCAAACTCGTCTGGTCGAAACCCCTCGGCATCGGCTACGACCCCCCCACCATCAGCCGCGGGCGACTGTTCCAGTTCGACCGCTTCGGCGATAAAGCCCGGCTGTACGCCCTCAACGCCGAGACCGGCGCGCCGCTTTGGAAGTATGAATACGCCACCGATTACGAGGACCTGTACGGCTACAACAACGGCCCCCGCTGCTCCCCCATCACGGATGGCAGCCGGGTCTATGCCTACGGCGTGGAAGGGATGCTGGTTTGCGTCAGTGCCGATAGCAGCAAGGAAATCTGGAAGGTCAATACGTTCAAGGACTTCGGAGTTGTCCAGAATTTCTTCGGCGTCGGCTCCGCGCCCATGCTTGAAGGGGACCTGCTGCTGGTCATGGTCGGCGGCAGCCCGCCGGCGTCGCAGCGAGTTCCCCCCGGCCAGCTCGACCGGGTCGAAGGGAACGGCAGCGGCATCGTGGCCTTCGACAAGCACACCGGCAAGGTCCGCTACAAAATCACCGACGAATTGGCCAGCTACTCCAGCCTGAAGACCGCCACCATCGCCGGCCGCCGCTGGGGCTTCGCCTTCTGCCGTGGCGGGCTGGTCGGTTTCGAACCGGCGACCGGCAAGGTCGATTTCCACTACCCCTGGCGGGACGAAAGCCTCGAAAGCGTCAATGCCAGCGTCCCCGTCGTCCACGACAACCAGGTCTTCATCAGCGAGACCTATGGCATCGGCAGCTCGCTGCTTGAAGTCGCCCCCGGCACCCACAAGCTGCTCTGGAAGGATGACGAAAACAAGCGGGCCAAGGCGATGCAGGCCCACTGGAACACCCCCATCTATCACGACGGCTATCTCTACGGCTGCAGCGGCCGGCACCTCAGCAACGCCGACCTCCGCTGCATCGATTGGAAGACCGGCAAGGTGCAGTGGAAAGTGCCCGACCTCACCCGCACCTCCCTCACCTACATCGATGGCCACTTCCTCTGCCTGGCCGAAGACGGCACCCTCAGGCTCTTCAAAGCCGACTCCGAGGCTTACATCGAAGTCGCGTCCCTCCCGCTCGTCCCCAAACCTGCCGGCCCGCGGTCAGTCGGCGAAGGTTCGACCGCTGCCGAGGTTGACCGCGACCCCTTCTGGGCCGCGCCCGTTGTCTCCCACGGTCTGATGTACGTCCGCGGCGGCGGCAAGCTCTACTGCTACGAGCTTATCCCCGAGAAGAAGTGACTTAATGGTTTCTTCCTTGACGAGAAGATATCCGACTTGAAGGCGACGATGAGCAACAACCTTTGCACCGTGACTGTCTGCGTGTTCCTGGGCTGTTCCTCGGCTGCGTCGCTCTTTGGCGAAGACACCAGGCCAAAGCTCCCCCCGCTGGCCGAAGGAACCGTTGATTTCCATCGAGATATCGTCCCCATCCTCCGCGGCAGTTGTCTCAAGTGCCATTCGGGGGAGCAGGCAAAGGGGAAGCTGCGGATGGAGACGCGGGAGCTGCTGCTCAAGGGGGGCGAGAATGGGGCGGTGGTCGTGAGCGGGAAGAGCGGCGAGAGCGAGCTCATTCGCCTGGTGGCCGGGCTGGAGAAGGAGCGGGTGATGCCGCAGCAGGGACCGCGGCTGAAGGAGGAGCAGATTGGGCTGCTCAGGGCCTGGATTGATCAGGGGCTGAGATGGGACACGGGCTTTCGCTTCAAGTCGGTGCAGCAGATGCCGCTGGAGCCGCGGAACGTGACGCTGCCGCCGCACAAGGCTGGACCGCTGTCGGTGAATCCGATTGATCTGCTTTTGAGAGATTATTCTCGAGAGCACAAGATTGAATTCAGCGAGTTTGCCGGCGACCGGGTTTTCGCCCGCCGCGTATATCTGGACCTGGTCGGACAGTTGCCACCGCCGGAGTTTGTGGAGCAATTTGCCGCGGTCGGCAATGATCCGCCCAAGCGGCACAACCTCGTCCGCCGGTTGCTCGATGACAAAAAGGCCTACGCCGAGCACTGGCTCACGTTCTGGAACGACCAGCTTCGCAACGCCTATCGCGGCACCGGATTCATCGATGGGGGCCGCCAGCCGATTACCAATTGGCTCTACAAATCGCTGTACGAGAACAAGCCCTACGACCAGTTCGTGCATGAGCTGATCAGCCCGGTCCCCGGCAGCGAGGGGTTCACGGGCGGCATCACCTGGCGCGGCGTGGTGAACGCCAGCCAGCGGCGGGAAATGCAAGCGGCCCAAAACATCGGCCAGGTTTTTCTCGGCACCAATCTCAAGTGTGCCTCGTGCCACGACAGCTTTGTGAACCACTGGAAACTGACCGATTCGTATGGCCTGGCAGCGATCTTTGCCGACGGCCCGCTGGAGATGCACCGCTGCGACAAGCCGACCGGCGAGATGGCAAGGGTAGCATTCATCTATCCGCAGCTCGGAAGCATCGATGCCGTAGCCCCGAAAGCGGAGCGGATGAAACAGCTTGCGGACCTGATGACCGGACCCAAGAACGGCCGACTGGCCCGTGTCATCGTCAACCGGCTCTGGGCACAGCTCATGGGGCAAGGGCTCGTCGAGCCGCTGGATGACCTGGACCAGCCGGCGTGGAACCAGGATTTGCTCGACTGGCTGGCGGTGGACCTGGTGGAGCACAAATACGACCTCAAGCACACTTTGGAACTCATCTGCACGTCGGACGCCTATTCGCGGCCGAGCGTCGGAGCGCCCAAGCTCGACGGCAGCGACTTCGTCTTCCGAGGCCCCATTGTGAAGCGGATGTCCGCTGAGCAATTTGTCGATGCGGTTTCGGTCCTCACGGGCACTCCGCCCGGCCAACCCGCAGTCAATCCGCCAGCCATGGAGAAAGGGGCGGCCGCGGAAGTGAAGCTGGCCGGCAAGTGGATCTGGAACGATGTCAATGCTGCGAAAGCGGCCAGCGGCGGACGAGTTTTCTTTCGCAAGACCTTCGATCTGACCGAGCTGCCAACGCGGGCGCTCGCCGTGATGACCTGCGACAATGAGCTCATGCTGTTCGTCAACGGGCGGAAGGTGGTCGAGAGCAAAGAGTGGGGTTCGCCGGTTGCGATGAGCCTCTCGCCATATCTGCAAAAGGGAATGAACGTCATCGCCATCGAAGCGACCAACTGGCCGGACGCCGAAACAAAGAAGGGGCTCGAGAACAAATCCCCTAACCCAGCCGGGCTGGCGTTTTCACTGGCGTATCAAATGGAGAAGAGCGGTCCCTGGGCAGCCTTGGAAACGGATGAAACCTGGCTGGCCCATGACAAGTACCTCGTCGGCTGGGGGAAGAACGATTTTGAGCCGCTGGGGTGGCAACATGCCAAGGAGCTTGGGGGCTACGACATCGGCCCCTGGAACATCGCGAGCAAATTCCAGTCAGCCCTCAGCACCGCCAGCAGCACTTTCCCCGGCGGCCACGTGCGGGCTTCGCTCGTCAACGACGACCCCCTCACCCGCGCCCTCGGCCGGCCCAACCGCGAGCAAGTCGTCACCCGCCGCGACAGCCTCGCCACCACGCTGCAAGCCCTGGAACTCACCAACGGCACGACGCTGGATGCGATGCTCAAGAAGGGGGCCGAAAAATGGCTAAAGTCTCCTTCCTCCAACAAGGCGCTGTCCCCCGACCAAATCACCCGCGGTATCTACGCCACCGCCCTCAGCCGCCAGCCGACGCCCAAAGAGCTTGCCTCCGCCCACGAACTCCTCGACGAAAAGCCGACCAAGGAGAGCGTGGAAGACCTGCTCTGGATAGTGGCGATGCTGCCGGAGTTTCAACTTGTGCATTAGAACTGGTGAACCGCGATGAAACGACTCGTTTATGTCGAAACGACGGTCATCAGCTTTCTGACCGCTCGCAAAAGCCGGGACGTAGTGCTTGCCGGTCAGCAGGAGGCCACGAGGCGTTGGTGGGACCAGCGCCGGGAGGAATTCGATCTCTACATTTCGTCGGTGGTCATTGATGAGGCCGGCAAAGGCGACTCGCGCGCGGCCAAAAAGCGAATGGCAGCATTGGCTGGGATTTCGGTCATCGCACCTACCGATGAAATGCGGGAGCTTGCGGTCAAGTTCATTGAAGAACAAGGGATTCCGCCGAAAGCAGCCGACGATGCGTTGCACCTGGCGGTTGCGACTGTCAGCCGAGTCCAATTCTTGCTAACTTGGAATATGAAGCACCTGTGCAGCCCTTCTCAAAAGGAACGCCTTCATGAAATCTGCCAAGCCGCCGGCTACACCTCTCCAATCATCTGCACTCCCTTCGACTTGCTCGCCGAAGCATAACTGCTGGGACAATCCCATCGTCGATGAAATCTACCGCATCCGCGAAGAGCATGCAGCCAAATTCAATTATGATGTCCGAGCAATGTTTGAGGAACTTAAGAAAGACGAGCAACGATTGCGCGCGGAAGGGTACAAATTTGTTGATCTTACGCAGAAACAAAAGCCGTAGAGCCAGGCAGATTCCATTTCAAGCCCATGAACAATTCCTTCTCCCGCCGCTCCTTTCTCCACACCGCCTCCGCCGCCACGCTCAGCGCCCTCGCTGCCGGCCCGGCTCGGCAGATTCTCGGCAAGGACGAAGCCGCTGCTGCTTCCAAACCCAAAGCCACCGCCGACTCCGTCATCGTCCTCTGGATGGGTGGCGGCATGGCCCATACGGAGACGTTCGATCCCAAGAAGTTTACGCCGTATGAGAAGGGGATGTCGCCGGACAAAGTGCTCAGCACGTTCCCGGCTATCAATACCGTGGTCGATAACATCAAGATCTCGCAGGGGCTCGAAAACGTCGCCAAGGTGATGGACCGGGCCTGCCTCCTCCGCGGCTATACGGCGGGGGATCTTGGCTTCATTCTCCATTCGCGGCATCAGTATCACTGGCACACCGGCTATGCGCCGCCGCAGACGGTCGCCGCGCCGCACATCGGCTCGGTCATCGCCCGCACGCTCGGCCCGCGCGAGCCGGCCATGCCCGCGTTCATCGATATCGGCCAACGGTTCGACCTCGGCGAAGGGGAAGAGCTCAAGGCCTTCCACACCGCCGGCTTTCTCGGCAGCGAGCATGGCCCGTTCCTCATTCCCTATCCCGACCAGGCCCTCACCTCCGTCCAGCCGCCGGCCGGAATGAGCGTGGAGCGGTTCAAGGCCCGCTATAAAGCCTACAAGCAGCTCGCGGCGGAAAGCCCCATCGCCAGGCTCGGCAGCGACTACCAGCGGGAGTCGCTCGAGCGCTCGCTCGAAAACGCCTACCGCCTGCTCTCCTCGCCGGCCGCCAAGGCGTTCGACCTCTCGCAAGAACCCAAGCAAAAATTCGACGCCTACAACACCGGCCGCTTCGGCCTCGGCTGTCTGCTGGCCCGCCGCCTGGTGGAATCGGGGGCCCGCTTCATCGAGCTGACGACCGAGTACATCCCGTTCCTCAACTGGGACACCCACGACAACGGCCACACCCGCCTGGCCGACCTGAAGAAGCTCATCGACCGTCCCATCGCCCAACTCGTCCTCGACCTGGAAGAGCGCGGCCTGCTCGATCGCACGCTTATCGTCCTGGCCAGCGAATTCAGCCGCGACATGGTGATGGAAGGCCGCCCGGAGCAGGCGGTGCAGGACCAGGTGCAAGTCCCGGCCAAAATCGAGGAGCTGAAGTTCTACGGCATGCACCGCCACTTCACCGGTGCCGGCTCCGTGCTGATGTTCGGCGGAGGCCTGAAAAAAGGGCACGTCCACGGCATCACCGCGGACGAGCGGCCGGTCACCACCATCCAGGGGCGAGTCACCATCGAAGACCTCCACGCCACCATCTACCGCTCCCTCGGCATCAGCCCCACCCTCGCCTACGAAATCGAATCGCGGCCCTTCTACGTCACCCGCGACGGGCTGGGAAAACCGATTGACTCCGTCTTCGCCTGATACATCCCCCTTTCCCTTTGGGAGAGGGCCGGGGTGAGGGTTTGCTGCTGGTTCCTTGCCGCAACTCCCGTTGCCAATGCGACTTAGATCTCCATTGTGAATCAACTCTTGCGGTTTTTATACACATTTTTGCAGTCACACTTCAAAAAACTTACGTCGATTCGCTTTTCCATAAGTGAAGCTCCAGAAGGCATTTACGCAATCCGCATTCGCCGTAAGTCAGTGAATCACAGCCTCAATCAAGGCATTCTTGATACACCCGCTTGTTCTAAGTTCCTGCCAGCACAACATTTGCGCTGCGTATCAGCACTTGCAATCGGAATCAGTTTGTCCCCTGCTCCTGACCCCACCGAGCTTGCCTCGGTCGGTGAACTGATTCTGCACTAGCAACTGCCCCTCGGACCTCACACAACATCTGTTGAAAAACCCCCCGGGTTATTCAACAACCCCCCCGGCCCGCGGTCAGCAAATGTGTTGAATAACCCCCCTGGTTTTTCAACACCTCCCTTTGTCCTACATCTCAAATCTCAGTCCTGAAAACTGAAAACTGAAAACTGAAAACTTCCCATTACAACCGCGTTGCCAAAGAGCGACTCATCGGAGTGCCACTGGCCGGCGCTTCGCCGCCAGTGCCTCTTAGCCTCCGCCGCACCACGAACCCGCAGCGCCAGCGAGGGCGTCCATACATGTACAAAAGATTATACACACAGAGGGGCACTTTCCAGGGGGATGGCGAAAGATTTTCCAAGATTTTTTGGCCCACGCAGCCGCGGCCCGCCCGGCGAGCGGCCTAGCGTAAGCTGGCCGGTCACGTGGAATCGGTGAAAAATGCCCTCCCTAGCGCGGCCTCACCTGCGACGCAGCCACCGTCAACTACGCCAGCCCCGGCTCCCCCACCACCTCGGCCATCATCCGCCCGGACGGCACCCTCCAGGCCTGGCAGCCCTACGGCCAAGAAGGCCTCCTCCTCGCCGACCTCGACCTCACCACCGCCACCGGCTTCCTGGCGAAGCGGTGCCGGAGTGAGGCGTGAGCGCGATTACTGAAGACGCTCCAAGAGAGTTTTTGATAGTAGCCCCATTTTACCAGGAACTATGGTGCCCTTTCGCGCAAGCTTCATGTAGGCACGCCTTTCGTTCGGTTGTGATCGGACTATTTGTTCGAGCGTCTTTTTTGCCTCGGGCTTGTCGAGGTCTAAACGAACTAGGAACTTGTCAAAGAGCTGCGGCGAAAGCTCGTAAATCAAACGAAAGAAATGGGCAATTCCGGTGAGGGGCTTCAGGGTTAGGCGATACAGAGCCGCTTCCAGCTGCGGTAACTGCTGCTCGACTATCTCGGCACATATGCGCCGGTCAACGTTCATGATTCCGAATATTGCCAGGGACGTCTCAAACCATCGGGGTTCGTTGGCGGCGACAAGAACCACGCCGCGGCCAGCCTTGTGGAAGGAGACTGCAACGTCGGGCGAGATCCACGCGAGGCGAGGTCGCAGCGGTCCCACAATTACGTCTTGGTTGGCATCTACCCACGTCCGGGCAGGTTGTCTATCTCGACCTTGAGCAAAAAATCCAAGAACGTGTAGCAACTCTTCAGACTGCTGGCGCCATTCATCGGACGTCGATGAAAAGAACCTGTCAGTTTGAATAGCGCCCGCAACTTTTTCTGTGAAACTTTGGTCGATTTCATAAATGAACTCAAAAGATCGACTAAGGCCTTCAAGCTCGCGAGGTAACGATGTTTCCATCGCTTCGGCAAACGCCCTTGGATTGAGTTGGCTGACAATCGTTCGTGCTATGCGGTGATCGTCTGCGGTAGGGTCGTGACTTCCGCGCAAGAACTTTGGAGCAAAGCCGAGACACGACCAGAATATGTCGTGCATCTCATTTAGCGCCCGAGCGGGCCGTGCATTCACCGCTTTGACGATGTAGGGAATGACTTGCTCAAGGTAGCTAAGGTGACTGCCAGCGGCTGAAGATTGCGCGAGCCGGCAGACACTATACAGCATTTTGTCCACCAACTCCGCGTGATCTGCGTCGGCACCAAGCATAATCTCTCTTAACCTCGACCAGTCAAGCCTTTCAATGAATTCCTTCGACCAACGCGGCCCGTAGAAAGCCAAGCGATTCAGAAGCGAACCGAACGTGTAGAAGTCATCAATCGAAACGCGGTTAGAAAGTGTGACGAGGGCGATTACGTCAACATCGTCATTGAAGCTCCTAGCCATGTCGGAGTGACCCGGGCTTTGGGCGGGCTTGGACTCATTTATTAGCAGATTGACAAAGTTGCTGCAAAAATAGGCTAAGAGACCCGTACTTTGCACGGTCCAACGGAGCAGAAGCTCTCTGTGCTTCAACATCTCCTGTACCGATACGCCAAATGAGTTGAATAATCTCCCGAGGCAGCCCGCTGCCCACTCCGTATCGACGCCCTCCGCTGTGCAGCGTCCGATGAGCGTTGCGACTATGGACGACGCGTCAGGCGGCACTTTAAACCTGAACGCATCCGAATGCGCGGCTGCATCGAGTAGCCACGAAACTCCTTTCAGAGACCATGCGGTATCGGTAACTAAAGAAACGTAAACCGAAAGAATGCGCCCCCAATTGTTACGGTTTTCTTTGCTGAACACCTCATCCAGCAGCTGGTATGAGTATTGGAGGTGCTTGGTCCTCAGTTCGTCACCGGCGAGAACAGCGCCTAGCTTAACCAATCGCCCAATTTCCTTGTCGACAGCCGACTCCACAATGCCGATGCTTTTGGATTGTTTTACAAGCCAAATCCGTGTAACGCCGGCGTCGCAGCTAACAATCTGACCCATTGCGATTATTGAGAGCACATCGTTGGCATTCGGGAATTGTTTGAAGGTGTCAAACTCGCGCCGCGCAGTTCGCCAGCCGCCCCGAAGAATCCAGAAGAACTCCCACGGCGATTTTTGCCGCCCCGCGTCGCGAATTCGGTTCTCAAGGTCGATATCACTTACTCGATCGCCTATCCGGTCATCGAACTTTCGCACAATCGGCATCAACTCACGCCTACGAGCGAGCATCGCGTTCTTAAGCTCGTCTACGCATTGAGCAGGATTGATGCATAATGCCACCCCGAGAAGCGGGTCGTCGACTGTGGACACGAGGAGCACTTTCAACTTGGCGGATGCCGCCTCAATTAGTCTGCTTGCGAATTCTCGTCCGAAGCGCTGCGCATCGTCGATAACAATGAACTGGCGCTCGGCTCCAGGAATCGTTGCCAAGAGATCCGTTGCACCAGTCAAGGCGCGGGGCCTCCAGACGCAGAAGCCGTTGTCATGAAAGTGCTTTGCAACCTGCCAAGCAGTAATCGATTTTCCGCAGCCTGGAACTCCAACGAGTTCGTACAAATGCGAGCGGTCAAGTTCTTGAATGATTTCCCCACGGGCAGAAAACGGCGGACACGCCTGTACGTCTGCGGGGGTGAGGCGCTGGCCTGCGACTGCGTGGTCGAGGTCGCGCTGGTTGGCGAATGTTACTTGTTCCCAGCATTCGTTTGGATGCTCGCTGACCTTGATCCACTGCGTGCAAAGAGATTTCAATTCGCTGCGGCTTGTTGCCTGGCCACCGGTCGAGAGCAAAGAGAGCTGCGTAATCATCGCCCCAACCATGAGCTCTCGATGGTGCGCTGACTTCTGCCCGAGTCCCTCCTTCAGAAGGAACTTGTCGAGCAGATGCGCCGCTTGGTTTAGAAGTCCCGTGATATCGAGCGCCTTCGGGCAGGGCACTGCGACTTGCCCAAAAGATTTCATCTCCGCCACAGACTGCGCACATGGGCCAACGAGCATCAGCTTATAGGTATCGGCAGCCTTCGATTTTTGCAGATCATCTGCCCAGGCCTCAGCATCAGCCTTGCCAATCTGGTTAGCCGAAGACTTCACCTGAATGGCCTTACGCCCAGTTTTGTGAACCCACAAAACATCGACTTTTTCAGACGCATGATCGGGCTCGAGCGTGACTGATTCCCAGTCAGGATCGTCCAATGACTCCAAAAGAGCAATCGCCGTCTGGACCAGGTAGCCCCTACTCCCTTCTTGCCCGCCCATCAATTCACCTCGCCAATGACTTTGCCGCCTCGAGCGCACAAAACGTTGGGATCGGCCAGGAAGTGCGTCTCGTTAGCTGGCAGCGTCTTCGAACGGAACGTAGTCGCAGAGGGTGGCCATGATAATTCTAGCAATTTCTCTCGAGCCGTTGCAGGTCGCCGGGATCTTCGTTTGGGTGGGGGAGCTTTCGCCACCCGGCGGGCTTTTCCCGCCGGAGCGCAGTTTGGGAACCAGACAGAGCAGTGATACGAATGTCGGCTACCGGCGGGCTCGTCCCGCCGGGGCCATATTTGGGGTGGAAGTCGGGCTGTAGCCGGACAGTCATCGCTCCGCCTGGACAAGCCGGGAGGTGGCGAACGGGAATTTGGGGCCGCGTTCTGGTTTTCAAACTTCGCTCCGGCGGGGCGAGCCCGCCGGCGGCGGCGCATCGGGCAGATTTCCCCTCGCTGGCGCTTCGGGTTAGTGAAGACACCCTCACCCCGGCCTTCTCCCAATGGGAGAAGGTGTCAACCCAGGAGCTCTCTGGCCCGCCCGAAAACCGCATCCAGCATCGGCTCCGTCAGCTTGCCTGTGAAGGTGTTCTGCTGGCTCGGATGGAAGGTGCCGAGCAGAGTGAGGTTTTCGTTGACCTGCACTTCGGCTCCGTGGGCAAATTTGGGACGGGATTTGAGAGTCGTTTTGCCCAGAGCGCGGAGGGCATCGAAGGCCGTGTCAAAGCCGATCTTCCCCAGGCCGAGGAGGACGCGGAGATTCTTGAGCAGCTCGATTTCCCGGAGCAGAAACGGCCGGCAGTTGGCGAGCTCTTGCGGCAGCGGCTTGTTATCCGGCGGGGCGCAGCGGCAGGCGGCAGCGACGTACGCATTCGTGAGCTTCAGGCCATCGTCTCGGTGCGTCGAGTTGGGTTGATTGGCAAAGCCGGCCTTATGGAGCGCTCGGAACAGCCAGTCCCCACTCCGGTCACCGGTAAAGACTCGGCCGGTCCGGTTTCCTCCATGAGCCGCGGGTGCGAGACCAACCAGGAGCAGCCGCGCCTGCGGATCGCCAAAGCCCGGCACGGGTTTCGCCCAATATTCTTCCCCTCGAAATCTGGCCGGAGGATTCGCGGCCGCCTCTTCCCGCCACACCACCAACCGCGGGCAGCGGCAGCAGGCGATGATTTCAGCTTCGACGCGACCGATCGTATCCGTGGATCCCTTCGACATAGCCTACGGCTTCGTTCCCGGAATCAGTTTCGCGCTGGGGTCGGTCGGAGGTTTGTCGAGGGTGATGTAGGCGAAGAGGTCGGCGATTTCTTCGGGCTTGAGGGTTTTCTCAACGTCCTGGGGCATGAGGGAGAGATCGCTGATTTTCATTTCCTCGACGTCGCCGCGGGGGATGATCTCCTGCTTGCCTCCTTGGACCTTGAGGACGACCCGCTGAGGGCTGTCTTCGGCGAGCAGGCCGGTGAGGACCCGGCCACCGGTGGTTTTCACGAGGCGGGCCTGGTAGGAAGCGCCGATGACGAGGCTGGGGTCGAAGACGTTGGAGAGGAGCTGGTCGAACGACGCGCGGCCGTTCGCCGTGATGTCGGGGCCGACCTCCTGACCTTCGCCGTACATCTTGTGGCATTGGCCGCAGACCTTGGTGTAGACCGCGATTCCCCGCTTGGCGTCGCCGGGCGTTTTGCGGATCAGGGCTTTCATCTGGGCGACGATCTCCTCCCGCTGCGGATCGCGGGTAGTGCGGACGGTTCCCCAGTGCTTGCTCACTGCACTTGTCAGCTCTTTGTCATTCAGGGAGAGGAGCTGGCGGACCTGGTTGACGTTGAGGGCCTCGGCGGGGATTTTCTTTTCGCCGATGGCAGCGACGAGTTTGTTTGCCCAGATGGTGCGCTGGGTGAGGAGCTGAATGGCTTTGGGTTTGACGTCGGGTTCGAGCTTGGCGTAAGCAGCGAGCACGACATCGGCGACTTTTGGATCTTCCAGCTTGCCGAGCATGGCGAGCAGCTTGCCACGGAAGTCGGACGGGTCTTGAGCCGGCGACACGCTGCCGGTGAGGGCGTCGGCGACGAGCGGCAGGACTTCTTTGTCTCCGCCAGAGATCAGGGCCGCGAGACCGCGGATGCGGTAGTCGTTTTGGAGGCCGTTGACCGAGAAAGTCTGTCGCGCCCGCTTGAGACCGCGCTCGTCCCCCCAAGAAGCGGCGAGCAGAGCCGCTTCATCACCGGCGGGATGTAAAGCGGGATCCTTGAGCAGCGGAGCAAGCGACGCGGACAGCGCTTCCTTCAATTCAGCGAGCCGCTCGCCGCGAATCTCGCCGGACTGCACTTTTTCGCCTAACATATGCAAGATTCTTTGCGCGGCAACCGGCGCAGCATCTTGTGTCAGAATCATAATCATGCCCATCGACTCAGGATCGAGCTTCTTCGCAGCCAGCATTCGTTCATAGGCGCGGGGAATGATTTCGTTGGCGTGGGGAGACTTCAAGAAACCATATCCCTTCAAATAGGACGCCAAGTCTCCTGCGTCTTCCAGTTGAGGATACAGATTCTGCCACACAATCTTGGGAATCAACTTGTCATCGCCACAGTTCTGCAAGACGCTGAGCAGTGAATGGGCGGATTTTCCTTTCTTGGCGAGCGCGATAATGACCTGCAGTTTGACATCCGCTGATTTGTCACTTCCCATATCGGGAAACAGCTTTTCCTCCGAATCTCCGGCCGCCCGTACGCCCCAGGCGCGAATCGTCGGATCGCTATCAAAGAAAACCTTCTGATGGAATTTGGGCTGGAGCGGTCGCATTCCAATCAACGTCCACAGGATTTCATGCCGCACTTTGCGGAGATCGACTTTGGCAGCGGTCGCTTTCTTCGCTCCTTCTTGGCCGTACATCTCGTTTTCCAAGCGGGTTCTCGTTTCGGGACTGTTGCGCTCACAAAGGATTCGCCGGGCGATGTCACGGAAGAACACGTTAGGACTGTAAAGCCGCTCGACGAGTTGCTCATCCGTCTCCTTCCCCAAATCAAACCCCTTCGCCCGCGGCGTCTCCTTGTATCGCACGCGGTACAGCCGCCCTTTCAGCCGGTCGATGCCGGCGGGGTCGCGGTTGGCGTCCTGGTAGCAGTGGTAGCGGTCGTACCAGTCCAGGATGTAGAGGCTGCCGTCGGGGCCGGTTTTTTGCACCACGGGCATGAACCAGGCGTCGTTGGCGGTGAGGAAGTCGGGCTCGGCGGTGGCAAAGTACGTGCTGCCGTCCCGCTGCAACTTGTCGACATTGATGCAGCCGCCGTGGATGTTCCCCATGTAGAGCTTGTCGCGGTACTTCTCGGGGTAGGCGTCGCTGTCGAAATAATGGATGCCGCAGTAGGCCGCCTTCTGGTGCTTGTGCCTGACGATGGATTCGATCTTCCAGGTGAACGGCGGGTACGGCCCGCCCTGGCGGTGGTAGTAGCCGGTTTCGGTGAGATGCCAGAGATGGTCGATGACGCAGGCACTGATGAACGCGCTCCCGTTGGGGTCAAACGCCAAGCCCCACGGGTTGCTGGTCCCTTCGCAGAAGACCTGGAACTCGCGGGTTCGCGGATGGATGCGGAACAGGGCGCAGGTAAATTGCCAACCGGGATGATCTTCTTTGTAATGCTTGGACGTCTTCGGATACTTCACGTGGCTGCGGTTGAAGACTCCATTGAGCCCGTACAGCCAGCCGTCGGGCCCCCAGGTGAGCGAATTCGGTAGCTCGTGCGTATCGTCCCGCCCAAAGCCGGTGACGACGACCTCGCTCTTGTCCGCTTTTCCGTCCCCGTCGGTGTCCTGCATGAACAGGATGTCCGGCGAATTGGCGACCCACACGCCCCCATGTCCCACCGCAATGCCGCTGGGGATGTTGAGCCCCTCGGCAAAAACGGTGAACTTGTCCGCCTTGCCGTCGCCGTCGGTATCCTCCAGCACCTTCACCCGGTCCTTGCCGGGGCCGGGCGCTTTGCGAGGATATTCCAGGCTTTCGGAAATCCAGAACCGCCCCCGCTCATCGATGGTCATCGCCACCGGGTTCACAATGTCCGGCTCGCTGGCGACGAGTTCGACGGTGAACCCCTCGGGGACCGTCATTTTCTTGATCGCCTCTTGCGGCGACAGCGCCGGTCCCGGGGGTTTGTCTTGGGCGTGAGGGATGGGGTCGGCAGCGGAGAGGGAGGCGGTGATGAGGCAGGAGATGACCGCCAGAGTATGGATACGGGATGCGCGCGAAAACATGATGTCCGCCTCGTTGTGCGTGTTGCTTGCTTGAAGGCCCGATTATTGCCCGTGGAAGCGGGGGGAGCAAGCAACTGGACGTTACTCGTGCTCTGCCGTGCCACCGCCAACATCCGTGTTGTCGAGCATACGGAGGATGCGGCGAGCCAAAGGCTCCTTGATCTCACGGTGGCGAGGAACCGCCTGCGATACGCCGGTCGTCGGATTGCGATACCAGTCGTGCTTTCCTCCGTGACGGACGAGCACACAGCCGAGCCCTTCGATGGCGCGAACCAAATCGACTCGCTTCATGAGATGACCAATTCGTCGACCTTGCGGATACCGGGAAGCTGCCCGCTCGTCAAATCGAGATACAGGTCCCGCAGATGAGCGAGCAGATCGTCGAGGCTTTCACCCTGGGTCCAATAATCTGGGTAATCCTGCAAGTAGCCGAGCCAAGCGTCGTCTTCCTGCCAATGGACGTATTTGATGGTTTGCATTCTCATATCTCCGCGATGGGTATACCTCATTATACCTCAGCGCCATTGAGGATTGGCAGTTTACTCCATCCCCTTCACCAATTCCCCCAGCGCCTTGGTCAGCTCCGGGGGAAAGGCGTCCTTCTCCGCGCTCCAGAAGTTGATGCTGCCGGACAGGCCGTCTTTCTTGATGGGGAGGTGGTAGCTGGATTGATAGGCCTTGGCCATATATTGCAGGTCGATGCCGCTGGCGCCCTCCAGCCGCTGGTGGAGGATGGGCTCTTTGGCGGTGGCGTAGGTGGAGAGCTTCATCCATTTGGCGGGGACCTTTTTTCCCGCCCCGCCGACTTCCTTCTCCAACGCCGAATCCTGGACGCATTTTTTGACGATGAGGTCGCTACCTTCCACGGTCGTCCAGCAGAGGCGGTCAAGCTGGGGGGCAAAGGCTTGCAAGGCTTCGCTGAATTCGGCCAGGTCCTTGTCGGATTTGAAGGCGGTTTTTGCGAGCTCGGACAGATTTTCGTCGGGTGTACTTGATCCATCTTTCAGCTTCTTCAAAAACTCCGCGGTCCGGCTGCCGCTGATCTTTCCGGCGGCGGCGACGGCGGGAGTGGCGTCGAAGTAGCCGATCATCATTTCTTCCCAAGTCTGGTCCCCCCAGGTGACGGTGGACGTGGGGTCGGGGTTAGCAATGTTCCCTTCCGAGTTGTCGAACCAGGCCTCGCAGAAGATCCGCGTTCCCGCGGGCATCTGCTTGGGCTCGGCAAGCTCGTAGCCGTTCTGCCAGTTGAAGTCATAGTGCGGGACATTCAGCAGAATTTCCTGCGTCTTGTCGGGATAGATGGCGGTATAGCGGAAGGCTTTTCCCCTCAGATGCATGTGCGGGAAGAGAGAGAGGAGCACCATGTCTTTGCTGAACGAGTGGTATGCCTCCACCTTGTGGTTGCTGGCTCCGGCGGGGATGCGGAAGCCCTGGTTGGCCGCCTTGTCGGTGCCGACCTGGTGCTTCACTTCCGCGGGGTCGGCGAAGACGAAGCCGACGGAGCTGCGGTCGGTGGTGGCGGTGCCGTTGGGGGTGTAATGAATTTGGAAGACGAGCTTGCTGCCGGCGGGGATGAGCTTGGCTCGGCCATCTGTGAGGAACAGGGGACGTGCGCCGGGGGCTGTCGCGGTGAGAAATTCGCTATGCACGCCCGCGGTTTCTTTCCGCTGGCGGAAATTGTCCGCCAGGCCGACGATGATGTGATGCACGACTGCCCGGTTCCCCGGCCGGCATTCGGCCGCTTTGATCCACTTGTCCTCCTTGAAGCCGGGATCGACGACAAAGTGCTGATAGCGGACCTCTCCCTTGGCCGGCACGTTGTACGGCTTCTCGGACATAAACACGATCTGGTCCGGCTGGCCGATTTGCCAGCCGTCGGCGAATTGCTTCGCGGGGGGGAGATCCGTCTTGTCTCCTTCCGGAGCGCCGGCGGCAACCCAGCGATGGATCAGGGACTTCTCTTCGTCCGAAAGACGGGCATCGTTGGCAAATTTGCCGTGCTTGGGATCGGCGTGCCAGGGAGGCATCCGCTGTTCGCTGACGACCTCGGCAATCATCTCCGCCCAGCCGACGGACTCGTCATAGTTGGTGAGCGCGAACGGGCCGATCTCTCCCG
The DNA here is from genome assembly GCA_051004015.1 of Pirellulaceae bacterium. Lineage (GTDB taxonomy): Bacteria > Planctomycetota > Planctomycetia > Pirellulales > Pirellulaceae > SXOA01. Next base: position 65,321 of record JBPCKT010000081.1, read on the forward strand.
GCCGATGACAATGGACGCAGTTGTCCTGAAAGATGCGGCTGATTTGCTTGGAATAGGTAACATCGCTATCGACCTTGGGCGTGAGGAGGCGGCCGATGTGGCACCCGATGGAAGCGACTTCCTTGGTGGTCACTTCCTTGCCGGACAGGAGCTCGTCGATCGCGGTGGCCAGCCAGGTTTGCTCCGGCTTATCTCGCCCTTTGCCGTAGGTGAATTGATCGTCGATGCGGCCGTGGTAGCGAATGACCCGCTCGGCATCGAGGACAAAGACCTCCGGGGTCCGCTCGGCCTGAAGGGCGTCGGCCACTTTGTTGCCGGCATCCCTCAGCAGCGGAAACTCAATCTTGCTCTTCTTGGCGAAGTGGGCGATTTCCGCGAGCGAATCCTGCTGGTTGGCATTGATGCCGAGAAACGCGACTCCCTGCTGCTCATACTTCGCCGCCAATTCCGCCAGCCGAGGTCCATAATGCGTCACCAGCGGGCATTCAGTCCCCATAAAGGCAATGACGACAACTTTGTTCTCGCTAAATTCCGCCAGAGTCCAGGTCTTGCCCCGGAAGTCTCCCAGCGAAAACGGGGCAACCTTTCGGCCAATGAAGGACTTCTGCTTCACGTCCGCGGCTTCCTTCGCGCGGGCGGACATGACGCCGAGGCTGAGAAGGGTGACCAGGGTGGTGGCAATCAGGGCTGCTCGGGGCATAAAAATCTCGCGGGACAGTTAGTTTTCGGGAAAGGGTATGTCTTAAACCCCGTTTAGCATCCTCTGGTTTCGTCCATCTCAAGTTGCCTATTGCATTTCTGCCGCTTTCCCGTTGCCGCGTAGGGGCTTATCCAGCGATAGGGCGCGGATTCTCCCAGGCAGGTGCCACCCCACCTAATGCAGCACCGGGCAGACGTCAAACCACTGCCGCCCTTGATTCTTCATCCACTCCTCGCAGTACGCCGGTCCCCAGTCGCCGATCGGATACGTGCCCAGCGGCGGGGCGGCGGGGCTTTGCCAGGCGGCGATGATGGGGTCGATGAGGGACCAGGCGACTTCCACTTCGTCGTGGCGGGCGAACAGGCTGGCATCGCCGTTCAGAGCGTCCAGGAGCAGCCGCTGGTAGGCGTCGGGCATTTCTCCCGTGAATTCCCTTGAGTAGCTGAAGTCCAGGTCGGTCAGCCGGAGCTTCATCCCCTCGTCGGGGACCTTGGTCTGGAAGTGCATCTGAATCCCCTCCGCCGGCTGGATTTGGATGACGAGGCGGTTGGCGTCCATGTGGGTGCGGGGACCTTCACCGAACATCATTTGCGGCGGCTCGCGGAACTGGATGACGATTTGCGTGGTGCGGCAGCTCATCGCTTTGCCGGAGCGGAGGTAGAACGGCACCCCTTTCCACCGCCAGTTATCCACATGCAGGCGGAGGGCGGCGAAGGTGGCGGTCTGACTGCCGGCGGGGACTTTCTCCGCCTGCAGGTAGCCTTCGTACTGGCCGCGGACCGTGTGCTGGGCAAAATCCGCCCCGGTCATCTGCCGCACCGCCCGTAGCACCTTCACCTTTTCGTCCCGCACATAGTCCGCCTGGAAGCGGACCGGGGCCTCCATCGACGTGATCATCATCAGTTGCAGCAGGTGGTTCTGGAACATGTCCCGCAGCACCCCGGCGTGGTCGTAATATCCGCCGCGGCTGCCGACGTCGACGTCTTCGGCCACGGTGATTTGCACATGGTCGATGTAGTTGCGGTTCCAAATCGGCTCGAAGATGGTGTTGGCGAACCGGAGAACGAGCAGGTTCTGCACGGTCTCTTTGCCGAGATAATGGTCGATGCGGTAAACCTGCCGCTCGCTGAAGACTTGATGCACGTCTTGGTTGAGTTTTTTCGCCGAAGCGAGGTCCGTACCGAAGGGCTTCTCGATAATCACCCGCCGCACGCCATTTTTTTCGTCTGCTAATCCCGCCTTCCCGAGCTGCGCCACGGCTGGTGCGTACAGCGACGGCATCGTCGCCAGGTAGTATAGCCGCGTGCTGGGCTGGTTCTTCTCAATTTCTGCGAGTAGCTTGGCGAGCGCGGCAATGTCCGCCTCGCTGCCGATATCCCCCGGCTGATAAAAAACACTCGCGGCGAATTCCTGCCACTTCGCTTCGTCGAACTGCTTGCCGGCGAATTTTCGGGTCGACTCCGTCAGCTCCTTCCGCCACTCGTCATGCGAATGCTTCGTCCGCGCCACCCCGACGACCCGCGTATCCTTCGGCAGCCGCCCTTTCTTGAAGAGCAGGTAGAGCGCCGGAATGAGCTTGCGGCTGGTGAGGTCGCCGGAAGCGCCGAAGATGATGATGGTATGGGGCATGAGCGAATTCTACTCGTTCCCAAGCTCCGCTTGGGAACGCACGTCTTCGAAGCTCCGCTTCGCATTCGGGAAGCGGAGCTTCCGTACTTGGTTCCCAAGCAGAGCTTGGGAACCAGTGGCAATACAAGATTCGTGCACGTCTAGGCATGGGAATTGCTTGATAAATCCCAGCCATCAGGCATTGGAACTCAATATTCCGGAATTGGCCCGCTACGGTCACCGCCACAGGAGAGACATCATGCGACCTTTTGCTGTTTTCGGCCTCGTGCTCATGGCTTTGGGCGTCTTAGCGCTCTTTGTTCGCAGCTTTACGTATTTCACGACGGAGCAAGTCGTGGGACCCCTAGGATTTTTTGCGTGGGACGTTTCCCGGCCGCACACGATTTTCATCCATCCTATCGCGGGGATTGTGGCCGTCGCGGCGGGCGTCGCTCTGGTTTTCATGCTCGGTCGCAAGAGCGCGGCATAATACTCGTTCCCAAGCTCCGCTTGGGAACGCACGTCTTCGAAGCTCTGCTTCACATTCGGGAAGCGGAGCTTCCGTACTTGGGTTCCCAAGCAGAGCTTGGGAACCAGTGGCGCGCGCATTCGTCTAAAACCTCATCGACGTGAACCCGCCGTCCACATACATGTCCTCGCCGGTGATAAACGATCCCGCTTTGCGCGAAAGCAGCAGCAGGGCGGCGCCAACAAGCTCATGCGGCTCGCCGAAGCGTTTGACCGGCGTCTGCTGCATGATGCTCGCCACCCGTTCCTGGTCGAGGATCTTGCGGTTCTGCTCGGCGGGGAAAAAGCCGGGGCAGAGGACGTTGACGCGGAGGTTTTTTGGGGCATACTCGCGGGCCAGGTTCTTCGTCAGGTTGACGACCGCGGCTTTCGACGCGGAATATGCGAAGACGCGGGAGAGCGGGATGTGAGCCGTCACGCTGCCGATGTTGAGGATGGAGCCGCCGTCACTCTGCGACGCCATCACATGGGCAAACGCCTGGCAGCCGAGATGCGTCGTGAGCAGACTGCTGTTGACGACCTTGTGCCATTCCTCGTCGGGAATCTTCTCATACGGCGTCGCCGCATTCACCCCCGCGGCGTTGATCAGGCAATCCACCTGCCCGAACTGCCGCAGCACCTGCTCCTTAAGGTTCGTTACCGATTCGCGATTGTCCGCCTCGACACTCAAAAAAATCGCCTTGCCGCCGAGCTGCTCAATTGCGGCCACTCGTTCGAGGCCACGCTCTTGCGAACGTCCGGCTACCACGACCGTCGCTCCCGCCTGGGCCAGCCCATCACAGAGCGCCCCACCGAGAACGCCCGTGCCGCCAATGACGACGGCGATTTGGCCGTCGAAGCCGAAGAGGGATGACAGATATTGTTTTGAATCCATTTGGGGAAACGAATGATTGGAAGGATGTGAAACCACGGATAAGATTACCATATGCACGGACGCTTTGGACCGTGGAAGAAGTCAAGTGAACCGACGACATTTTGAAATAGGAATCGATCTCATGCCCGGAACACTTTCGCCCGAGGTTCTTGAGGACACAGTGGCCGTGTCGCTGGCTCGCTGCATTGCCGCCGCAAATCGGGCAGCCAGGGAGGCGGGAGTCGATCTTCCGGAGAGTCTCGTGACCATCACCGAGCTGAGCGACGAAAAACCGCGCTGGCGGATCAACTACGGTCCCAAGAATTACCGCAACCGGCGTGGCGGCGATCTCCTGATCGAAGTCGATGCGGCTGATGCCAGCATTCAAAAGGTGCTGCGCGGGCAGTAAGAGGCAGCACCGATGCGACCCGGACAGCTCAAACCAAACGACTTCGAACTCGCCATTCTCCAGCGCCTCGTACGCCAAGAGCCTTCGAGTGAGGAGTTTGCCCAACGGCTTCACGTGTTGAGCCGGGAGTTCACGGGTGTCGGTAGCTTCACGAATTTCAAGTGCGACGAATCCGCGACCGACGTCCCCGAGCGACACCTGGGCCTCGATGCCTTAATCAACATGCCTGGCGTGCCGAATGGGATGGGGGCGGTCTTGTTCTGCAAGGGCAACCAGCCCAGGTGCCTGGAGGTTTACACCTACGGCGATAATCACTGGGATGGCGTGTACGATGGATTCACTATTGAAGAGATCGCCTGACGATGACTTGCAGTGGGCGTCCGATTTTGCCGGAGGAGTGCGGGGAAATAATTTCCGGAAATCTGGACGGCGGGGGCTTGAATGTGCCAACCGTGGTGTGTACACTTATGTACATGTACTGGGCGGGCTGCCGATGGAGAGTTCGAACGGACACGCGGCGGCTCGCCACGGGGGAGGGAAGGCGGACGGGACTGGAGTCCCATCCTACGGAGGGGGGCGAGTGCCCCTAGTGTTGAATTCGGGGCACCTGGATTCAACACGGACCCCGTTTTTGCATAGGGTGGGTCGTGTTGAAACAGGGGGGTGTGAGTTCAACAGATAGAGGGTGGGTGGAGATTGCTGAAAGCGGAGAGTGGAAAGCGGAAAGCGGACGAACGCAAGGATGCGACTGGCTCTTTGACAATTTGGGTACGCCTTGAAAAGGTGTTTGATGTTTTGCAGGTGCAAGTCCTGTCCGGCAGGGGTCGTTCCAGCCGGTAGCAACTGGAGGGGTAGTGGAGGCGACGAAGCTGCCTGAGTCTCTGGTGCAAGGGTCGCTGTTGGCGACTTGGCGAAGTTGCAGGCCGAAACGTGAGTGAATGCTGAGCAAGCCTCGATACGAATAGTGCGGAAGCCGACCGTCTCCAAATTGCGGGAAGGCCGCCGCTGGGAAGGAAGAGAACGATGATTGCACTTCTCAGTTCCGCCGGGGTAATGGCATCGGCATGCAACGAAGGACGTCAGACGCAACAAGGGAAGTCTCGCCGGTGGAGGGTTCGCCTTCCAACTGGGCTCCCGTGAGGGACAGGCCAGGCCGGTGGAGATGGCGGAGAGGCTCGTAGTAGCGGCGAAGCCGGGTAACTCCGGGGGAGCGAAGGGGCCTCAGTTCAAGGACAACGCAGGAAGCAGCAAGGGACCGGGACACTGGCGAAAGCCTAACAACCCGATTCGTTCAGGAGCTGTGGGCGGCGTTGCGCGCGACCGCGAAGAGTCGCTCGGACACGAGCGGCTTGTGTGCCTATGCGTGCTTCCTTGTCCGAGAGCCGGATGCGGGAAATCCGCCTGTCCGGTTCGATGAGCGGGAACTGGAAACGGAGCACGGCAGGCGGACATTGCGCCACAAACGGGGAAACCCTGAAACAGAAGTAAGCCGTAGCCTAAACCACCGCGCCACTTCTCGACTCTACTCGTAAGGGAAGATAATGTGCCATTAAGAGGCTGGGCGATGATGTAACTGTTTGTGAAAAACAGCTTATAAAATCACTGATACATCCCCCAAAGGCGATGTCAAGTTAACATTGCGTGGCTAGCATTGGCAAGCGCTTCTTTGGGGGTGAGGTAACCCAGGCGTTTACGCGGTCTTCCGTTCAATAGGGATTGGATGTGGACAAGTTCGGGGTGATCCAGGTCACGAAAGCAACTGCCCTTGGGAAGGAACTGTCGTACCAGGCCATTGGTGTTTTCATGGGTGCCGCGTTGCCAAGGGCTGTGGGGTTCGGCGAAGTAGACCTCCAAGTCCAGGGATTTGGCCAAGCGAGGATGCTGAGCGAACTCGCCGCCGTTGTCGAAGGTGATGGAGTGGCGGCAGGACTTGGGCAGCAATCGAAGTCGCTGGCGGATGACCTTCTCGACGGGCACCGAGCACAGGCGGTCGACCTTCGCCAGGACTGTATACCCGGTCTTCCGCTCGACCAGGCTGACGACCGCGCCGCTGCGGCGTGCTCCCACAATGGTGTCGCCCTCCCAGTCGCCGACGCGCTCGCGCCGCTCGATGATCTGGGGGCGATTCGCGATGGCTGCCGCCGCGGGCCGCGAACGGGGCCTTTTGATCCGCAGGCGAAAACGCCGCAAACATGGCCAAAATCGACGGGCGTGATCGTGGCTGGCAAGCCACTGATAAATGGCCTGAGGCGAGACGCGTAAGTGCGACTGGTCCGGAAAGTCATGCCGCATGCGGCCCGCAATCTGATCCGGCGACCAATACTGCCGCAGATGATGCTCGACGTACCGCCGAATCTCAGGCCGCTGCAACTTGCGAGTCCGCCGCTGGCGCCTCCTCTGATCGCTTATCTGCTGGGCCGCAATCGCACCATACGAAGGCCGATTGCCATAGCACCGCCGGACACTGTTTCGCTTCAGCTCACGAAAGATCGTGCTGGAATGCCGACCTAAACGCCGGGCAATCTCGGCCTTGGAAACCTTCATCTGCAACCACGCTGATA
>JBPCKT010000082.1:0-66953 GCA_051004015.1 Pirellulaceae bacterium
TTCGCCATACGTGGTCTCCAGCAACTTGGAAGATGTTGCTGCAAACCAACGGCGAACCGCGCTCCATTCAAAATGGCTGCTTTTCAATTCTGCCCCTGCTGCTGTTTTTGACCGCCCCCTGACACCCCCGGGTAATTCAACAACCCCCCCGGCCCCGTCACCCAATTCGTGTTGAATAACCCCCCTGGTTTTTCAACACCCCCCCCTTTTTCCAAATCCGAAATCTCAAATCCCGTTCCGCCCTTGTTAGGCGAGGACCTCCCGATCCCGCCGCCCGCCGCCCCCCGCTTTCTCCTTGGGAGAGGCCCGGGGCGAGGGACTTCAGCCCCCTACAATCTGCCTTCCTACATACTAACAACTGTACACATCAAGTTGGCACAGTCAATACCTTGTGACAAAGATTTTCTAACTTCTCAAAATGAGACGCACGGCATCGGCAAGAGGGGCGGCCCCGAGAACCCGCCGGGAGTAACCGCATGGAGGCTACCGGATCGTGGGCCCGGACTGGGACACTCACGACTGTGGGGACGGGGCGGCGGGCGCGGAGGGCGGGGGGGAAACGCCAGGTAGTGACCGTATCGAGAGCCGTTTGGCCGAGCGCGGGAAAGCCGCTGGACGTCTTGACGCGGAAGGAGTCCACGGTTCCCTCATCGTTGATGCGGACTTTATTCCACCGGCCAACATGCAAGCCACACGATGATGGCGGTCGTTGCCAGAATCGTGCCAGTTACGAAACAGGTCCAGAAGCTGAGCCCAAGCCGCTGCGCCAAAACGAAAGGTACGAAAAAGGGAAGTCCCAAGGGCACCAGTATCAGCGTATCGCGGGCGAGCGTGGAGATTGCGGGCAAATCGCGATGCTGAAACCAGCCGACGAGGAACGCGAGGATACTCACGATGGGAAGGGATAGCAAGACCGCCCCATAGCGCGGGTAGCGCTTCGATAGTTCCGCGACGGCGACAATGATGACGGCCGCGATTACTACCCGCGCAATTGCCCAAACGACGGCCATGCGATCCTCCTTCCGCGCTACCGAGCGGCAGACGACGTGCCTGCCGCAAGTCTGAGTTGGATACTTTGTTATTCCTTCTTGTGATCGTGGGACTCTTCCTTGAAGTCGCCGGCGTAGGGAGTGCCATCAACTTCCGTAGTCACGCTGCCCGCAAATTCCTGGACCTTGCCGAGCGAATCGTGTTGTCCGACGAAGCGGGAAGCTGCCCCACCCGATTCACCATCGAGAGGCTGAGCGACGAGGTCAACTTGAAAGGACGGTTCAGTGATCGTGAGCAGCAGCTTTTCCGCTTTGATAGGGGCAGGGGTCTTCGCGTCACCGCCGAGCACGTAGACTGCCGACTCCTTCTTCTCGTGATCGACCGTGAATTCAATGTGGTACTTGCCTCCCCCCCATTCCGCGATCGTGCCGCCGTGAGGACCGGCACCATGGTTCTCGTGTCCCTCCTTCAACGTTTCCGTCACGGGTGGCGGAGCGGGTCTTGCGGGTTGCTGCGGTCCGCAACCGGCCAGAAACAATGCCAACGCGCACCAACTGAGCAGACTTAGAATCTTCATCCAAAGCTCCTTCAAAAAAATGGTCAGGAAACATGAGAGGGTTCACTTGCCGCCGGCGTCCCGGCAACGCGCCGGGGCGGTGGATGATCAACAAGATCTTCATCCGCGGAGTGTTCCGTCTGGACGAGCTTCTGAGCGTCTTTACCGCTGAAGCGCCAGAATAGCCCGGGATGAATCAAAAACTCACAGCATGTTGAGGTGACAAGGCCGCCAAGAATCACGGTGGCGACGGGGTACAGAATCTCGCGACCAGGCTCTTGCCCGCCAATCACCAGCGGAACCAGTCCGATGCCAGCCGTGAGCGCCGTCATCAGCACGGGGGCAAGCCGTTCCAGGCTGCCGCGCAGCACCATCGCCTGAGAAAACGGCTCATGTTCCTCTTTCATCAGGTGAAAGTAATGCGTGACGAGCAGGATGCCGTTGCGCACCGCGATTCCGCCTAGCGAAATGAAGCCGACGAGGCAGGCTACGTTGAGGGATTGGCCGGTCAGGACGAGGGCGAATACGCCGCCGATGAACGCGGTCGGCAGGGCGTTTAGGATTTGCAGGACGATGCGGATGGAGGGATACAGAACCATCAGCACGACGAACATGCCGATGACGGAAACTGCCGCCAGAATCCCGATGAGCTGGGTCGCTTCCTGCTGGCTTTCAAACTGTCCGCCGTATTCGACGAAGTAGCCTTCGGGAAGCTCGACGCCACCACTGACGCGCTGCTTGATTTCCGCGACCGCGCTGGCCAAATCCCGCCCCTGCGTGTTGCAGCGAATCACGATTCGCCGGCGGGCATTCTCGCGATTGACGGCATTGGGCCCCACCCCCTCGCCAATGTCCGCCAATTTCGAGAGCTCGACCTGACCGCGATTGCTCGGCAGGTCGATCCGCAGACGGCCAAGATTCGCATAGTCCGTTCGATACCCTTCCTCCAGCCGCACCAACAGATCGAACCGCCGCTGTCCCTCGAGAACCTGAGAGGTCACTTCTCCTTGCAGGGCGGTTTGCACGACATCCGCCACGTAGGCGCGCGTGAGCGAATAGCGAGCCAGGTCGTCAGGCCGCAGCCGGATGTGCAATTCTTCGGTCTGGCGAATGGGTTCAATCACGGGGGGCGTCAGTCCCTGCACGTCTTTGATGGACGCTTTGACGCGCTCCGCCGTGGCCAGCAGGGTATCGAGATCGTCGCCGTGGATTTTGATGGCGATCTGGGCGTAAACGCCGGAAACCATGTGGCTGATCAGGTGAGCCAAGGGCTGCTCGACTTCGATATCGACGCCGGGGACTTCCTCGCGCAACTCGGCCAGGATTTGTTCCAGAATCTCCTCACGATGCCGGCCGCTGTCGGGGTTCATGCTCAGGATGTACTCGCTGGAGCTGACGGGCATGGCATGTTCGTCCAGTTCCGCTCGTCCCGTGCGACGGACGAAGTAAAGGATTTCTCCGCGCGGCAACTGGGCCGACTTTTGCATCGCATGGAACTTGGCGTCAATGGCCTTGGAAGTTCGGTTGGTCGCCTCCAGCGAAGAGCCCGGAGGCAAGGAGACGTTGACCTGGATGCTCCCCTCATCGAATTGCGGCAGAAAGTTGATGCCCAGGCGGGTCAGTTGCCACCCCGCCAGCGCCACCATGAGCCACGTTGCCAAGAGCAGCCAGCCGGGAATCGCCATGCTCAAACGGATCAAATAACTGGCAATCCATTTCATCACTCGGAGCAGCGGCCCGTCCCCTTTGTGATGCGTCGCCTGGGATTGCGGCAGCAGGTAGTAGCTGAGCACGGGCGTCACGGTCAGCGAAACCAAGAGCGAAGCCAGAATCGAGACGATGTAGGCGATGCCCAAGGGAGCAAAGAGCCGCCCTGGCACGCCGGGTAGCGCGAACAGCGGCAGGAACACGAGGATGACCACAATGGTGCCAAAGACAATCGCGCTGCGGATTTCCTTGCTCGCTTCGTAGACCACGTGGATCGCCGGCTTGGGACTGGCGAGGGCATTATTCTCTTTCAGCCGGCGGAAGATGTTTTCGACATCGACGATGGCGTCGTCCACCAGCTCCCCCATCGCCACCGCAATCCCGCCCAGCGTCATCACGTTGATCGAAAGCTCCGTCCCAGTAATCACGCTCAGCAGGCGAAACACCAAGGTCGTGATGACCAGTGACAGGGGAATCGCCGTCAGCGTGATGAACGTGGTGCGGAAATTGAGCAGGAACAGAAACAGGATGATCAAGACTAGCCCAGCGCCGATCACCATCGCCTCGCCGACGTTGAAGATGCCGCGGTCGATGAAGTTCCGCAGTCGGAACAATTCGGAATTGATCACAACGTCGGCTGGCAGCGATGCTTCCGCCTCGGCAAGCGCGGCCGTGAGTTGGTCCGTCAGGGCTCGCGTATCCACATGGGGTTGCTTGGCCAGCGTGAACACGACCCCTGGCTCGCCGTTGACCGCTCCATCGCCCCGCTTAACCTGCGGGCCTTCGGCGACGCGGGCCACGTTCTCCAGCAGCACGGGCCGAGATTCGTTATCCTTGACGGGGACTTTCCGCAGGTCCTCCATGACGCGGTGCGAATCCGGTCCCAAACGCCCCAGAATGCGGATGGGCCGCTCCGTTTCCCCTTGCACGGCAAACCCGCCGCTGGTGTTGATGTTGCTCTCGATCAAGGCCTGTTCGACCTGCTGGAGCGTGACGTCATACTCCAGCAGCGCCGCGGGGTTCACCAGAATCTGGTACTGCTTGCGATCACCCCCCTGGACGAACACCTCGGCAACTCCAGGAATCTTGCGGAGGCGCGGGCGGACGATCCAATCCGCCGCGGTGCGGAGGTCCATTTGTTTTTCCACGGCGGTGTGAAACACAGCCTCGGCCGCCGTGCCGTCCATGGTGATGCTGGCGCGGCGCTGGCCCGGTTCGTCCGGCTGTTCCCACTGCAATCTTTCGACTTGAACCGGCTCCCAGGTCGAAGGGTCGTGGCGATCCACGACCCGCCAGACGTGGACGCTCGGCTTGGCCCCGCCCCCGCCCACGAGTTCCGCCATCAAACCGCCTTTACCCACCGAAGCGAGCTCGCCTCCCTTGGGGCCCGGCTGGCGATACATGCCGGCAATGACGATTTGCCCCATGATTGAAGAGGTTGGCGTCATCTGCGGCAGGATCCCCTCGGGCAGCACGCCTGTGAGCGTGGTCAGTCGTTCTTGAATCGTCTGACGCGCCGCGCGAACATCGGTTTTCCAATCGAACTCGATGTAGATGACATTCAGTCCCGCGGTGGTCTGACTGCGCACGTCCTGAACTCCGCCGGCTCCGAGTACGGCAATCTCAATCGGCTGAGTCACCAGCGTTTCCACTTCTTCCGTAGCCAGGCCGGGGCATTCCGTGATGATGACCACGCGCGGCCGGTCCAGATCAGGAAACACGTCAATGGGGAGCGTCGTCGCCAAATAACTGCCGTAGACCATCAGGCTCAGGCTGATGACCACGACGAGCATGCGGTAGCGGAGCGCCAGGTGGATGATGCCATTGAGCATTGCGATTCCCTTCGTCTAGTGAGCGCCGTGAACGGTGCCATCGGGATGGACATGCACATTGGCCGGCGCTCCGCTGGCCGCTTGCGCCTTCATGACGCGATTGAGCGAGGCCGCGCCGCTTTGCGCGACATAGAAACCGGGACTCAACGCGCCGTCGTTCGCCAATACAGAATTGAGACGATCTTCGTACAAGACATGCACGGGCCGGCGGTCAAACAGGTCGCCATTCTGCCGGAACACGAAGGCTTCTGGGCCCTCGCGGACCACGGCTTGCTGCGGAACTACGAATACGTTCTCGAGCTTCTCCACCGCCACTCGCAGACGGACTCGACTGCCGGGGCGGAATCGCCAGAGGAGTCTGGTGACGTTGTCCTGCGTGTAGTCTTGCCACTGATTCTCCAGAGGCAGAAAGAACGCGAACGTCCGCGTTTGCTCATCCACGGTGTTGGACAAGTGGTTGATTTTGAGTTTTTTGGGAAAGGGCGGCCATCTATCGGTCGTTGGTGCCGTGTTTTTGTCAGCGGGCTGCGCATCAAGATCGACTTCGACCTCCCAGCCGTTGCGGGCGGCCTCCTGCACGAGCGGCATGTCGTCCTTGAAACCATGCCCTTCGATCAGCAGCGTCCGGTGATCCGCCAAATGGCACAGGACACTGCCGGCATCGACTTGTTGACCCAGTTCGACGTTGAGCGATTGCAATTCGAAGCTAAAGGGGAGTTGTGGCGGCTCTGCTTCCGCATTGGCCGCCAGCACAACCGCGGTCGTGCGTAAGGCCTTTTCACCGGGCGCACGGACCACCATCTCGGTCACGAACTCCCCCTTGGCGGCCGCGGCGATTCGCTCCTTCATCAGCCCTCGCGCCTGCAAGTCTTGGCGATAGGCGTCCACGGTGGCCTGCAATCGGTCGATCTGATTATCGATCTCGATGATCCGAGACTTGGCAAGGGCACCGGATTGGGCGAGCTCCGAGAGACGCTCGCGTTGCCGCTGCGAGATTTCAATCTCGCGGGTGGCCTTGTAAAGCTCCAACTGAGACGTGTGCAGGGACTCGCTCACCAGGCGAAGCGTAAAGAGGGGCGCATCGGGGGCGATCGTCGCGCCGGGAAATGCATGAATTTGAGTGACAATGCCGGCGATTGGAGCGACTACCCCCCGGTCGCTAATTCCCGGCCGATCGGCAACAACGCCCGGCAAGTCGATGACGCGCCAATAGGTGGTTGGTTGGAGCGGCTTTGCGACCAAGCCCAGGTTCTTTCTCGCTTGCTGGCTGAGCTTGACCGGAACGGTTACACCGGGCGGCAACGCGGTGGGTTCCGGCGATTCCGTTGGAGTCGCCTGCAAATTCTGCCATTGGCGGTAGCCCCAAAATCCGGCCCCAATGGCCCCCGCCATGAGACAGACTCCGACGACGGCATAGATCATTTTTTGACGAGACATAGCTCACCTTCAGGAAATATCCGCACAGCCGCAGAACGAGATCGCCGCGCAGGACAATGCGCGGGATGTGCAGACCATCGGCGGCGCAGAACAAGCCGCCCTGAAGATGAAGAATCAGATCAGCAAGACCTGATTGAAGAGATGCATTCGCACCGGGAGCCGCAAATGGTTTCCTGTGTCGCGTAGCCAATTTGCCGACGATGAGGCTGTCTGTGCAACCATCGCGTCAAGTACCACGGAGGGTAGCGCCGTTACCAGCGTATCTGGAGCGACCGTCGTTTTACCTGTCACCAGAAACGTGCAGTGGCTCTCGTGACAGTCGTCGTGTGAATGGCCGGGATGCTCTGGGACGTTGGAACTCGGAACCGAATGGCCGTGATCATGCGAGTGGCCGTGATCCGCAGCCTCATCCACTAGGGACGCTGAATTCGCGCACTCATCCCGACTCGACGCGTGCGTATGGTGCGCGCAACAGCCCAGCCCCAGATGGAGTAAGACAGCCACGACGGTAACGAGTGAGATATAGGGGCGCATGGTTGATCCAACAGCCCTTAATTCTTCACCATTCGGCAGGCAAGTCAATGCTAATATTCCGTGCATGGAAGGCCACAAGGCCGCTTATTGGCGATTTTGCAGGCTGCCCGACAAAAGCAGTCCCTCCATTTCGGCTTCGGCCTTTCGCCGTTCGCGCAAGGCGTCAAGGTAATCGAGTTTGGTTTGTCCATAAGTGCGTTGGAACAGGATCACATCCAACTGCGAAGCCTCGTCCCCTTCCCGCAATTGCTCATTCAGCTTGAGCCACTCGTCCGTAAGGCCTTTGAGCAGGCGCTCATACCTGTCCTCATAGTCCCTGGCGTTGCTGTATCGCTCGAAGACCTGCGCCAGGCGATTTTGCAGGTCAAGTTCCAACTGCTCCAGCGCCCTCTCGGCAGCCGCGACCTGGCCCTGCGCCTGAAGGACTCCCCCTTGGTTCCGGTTCCAGATAGGAAGCGGGACGCCGATCGTTACGGAACCGTCCGAACGTCCGCCGATGCCGTTATCGCGCGCATTTACGAGTCCCTGCACCGTCACATTGGGTATCTTCTCAACGAGAGCCCTTTGCACCGCCCAGCGAGCGCGCTCGACGTTGGCGATGGCCGCGCCGACCTCGGGGCTGGTGCTGAGTAGCTTCTGGAGCGTACTGTGCCAGTCATAGTTGCTGTGCGATTCGTCCGCATCCCCCGCCAGGCGAGCTTGGGGCAATTGCGGATCACCGACGACCGTTGCCAGTTCTTGCCAGGCCGCGACTCGCCGCCGGCCGGCGTTCCTCGCGCCCATGAGGAGCTTCTCGCTCTCGATCGTCACCTGGATCACTTCGGGGCGACTGCGTTCTCCTACTTTCTGCAGTTTTTCGCTGTAGTCCACGATTCGATGGGCATCGTCGGCCAGTTGCTTGTAGAGGTCCTCTTGCGATTGAGCGATCAGCACGTTGTAGAAGGCGATGCGGACATCGGTGAGCACGCGTTGCTGTTGCGCGGCGAGCTCGTGCTCGGCCCGCGCCCATTCTTGTGCGGCGACTTGTCGATTTAACTTCAACTTGCCGCCCCGCACGATCTCCTGATTGATGAACACGCCGTCTTGCTCCGCCAGACCGCGGCTGCCGATCTGTTGGCCCTCGTAGCCCACCGTGGGGTTCGGGGGGAGGCCCACCTGGGTGTAGTTTCCGCTAGCAGCCTGGACTAGCGCCGCCGCGCGGGCGACCGACGGGTTGGCAATCATCGCCATTTGTTCCAGGTCAGCCAGAGTCAGCGCTTCCGCGGCGACGGACTTGAGCGCCGCCCGCGGCAGCGGTTCCGGCACCGATGCCGGCTGGGGAATCTCTGCTTGAAACTGAGCTGGTTGGACCCGCGGAGGCGGATACGACGGAGTTGGAGTCGGAAGGGACGCTTGTGGTGACCGGCGCGCGACGAGCACGGACTCGTTCGGCGAAGCGACCTGGCTAGCAGACTGACAGCCAATCAAAATCGCCAGGCAAGGCGATAGCATTAAGGTCAATCGCAAGCGTGCCATCGCGGAAATGGGGGAGAAAAATGGGCGCATGGTGATCCCACGATTGTTCGTAACTCTTCATTATTCGGCAGGTAGCTCCCTGGGAATTCACCCCGATTTGAAGGCCCAAAACCCCGCGGACCGAGTGGTCCACGGGGTTCTTTCGTACTTGGCCGCGGTCCAGATCAAGGCGATGGCTCCTTTGAGCCATCCACTTTTGGGAAATGGCGAGCCCAGCGAGTGCCGACGGTGTGCAGGCCGTCAACATCTCTTAACATCGCATTATTCGTCCCTAGCCTCCGGCCTTCTCAGGGCAACCGGAGGGAACTCCGGGACGCAAAGTGTCGTCTAACGCCGGGAGCGGCGCGGTGCGCCATTCCGGGTGAAGCCGGAAAGAGCTAAAGAATAGCGATTTTGTTGACATTCGCAGAGTGGCGTAATTAGAATACGACCTTGTCTAGAGGGGCAACCGCTTTTGTATGCGCGAACAAGCCGCGAATGCCTTTCCGACCGGATTTTGCCGTCGTCCCGTAGTTTAGTTTCTTGATTGCATCTGGGAGCATCCTCGTGAGTCAACCCGCTGATCCCCACGGCAAGGGCCGTCGTAAGAGTCCCAGGGACCTTTCTCTACGAGAAGATCGTCGTAAGCGCCGGCTGTTTCTCGAGCAACTCGAGCGGCGCGACCTGATGGCGATTGCCGAGTTGGCGGCCCTGCCGGATCAGCACTACCTGGCCGCTCCCAACGCCGATACCTATTTGACCTCGCCCCAAACTGGCGCCGCGGCGACGCTGGCCATCAATTACTTGCGCGCCCATGCCTCCTCGTTCGGGCTGACCGTGGGCGATCTCAATCGCTACGAAGTGACCAATAACTACACCTCGCAGTTGGGCGGCGTCACCCATGTCTATCTGCGTCAGACCTTCAATGGGCTGCCCATTGCCAACGCCGTCGCCAACGTCTCGATGAAGACCGATGGAAGAATTCTCTCCGCGGCAGCCAGCTTTGTGCCTGGGTTGGTGGAACCCGCCGCCAATTCGGGGCCAACGCCCTATTTTCCAGCGGATTTTGCGGTGCGCCGCGTGGCGAGCGCGCACGGGATGTCCTTTGACCAATCGATTACCACGGTTTCGCCCGCGACGGGGCGGAACATGCGGACCGTCATGCGAGCTCCCTCCATGTCCCGGAAGGACATCGTCGCGGAGCTGCATTACGTGCCCAAGGATACCGGTGGCGTCCAACTGGCATGGAAGGTCAACGTCGACATGATCGAGGGATTCAACTGGTATGACGCCAGCGTAAGCGCCGAGTTCATTCCCGGTGCCCCCGTGGGCCAACTGGTGAATGTGTCCGACTGGGTCGACAACGCATCCTACAACGTCTTCGCACTTCCGGTGGAAAGCCCTTTGTACGGCACGCGGTCCATCGATACGGATCCCCAGGACGGGGTCTACTCCCCCTTCGGCTGGCACGACACCAACGGCGCTGCCGGCGCGGAATTCACAGTCACGCGCGGCAACAATGTCTCGGCTCAGGAAGATGCCGATGACAACGATACCGGGGGCGTTCAACCCAGTGGTGGAGCAGCCCTGAATTTTGACTTTCCCCTGGACCCGACGCAAGCCGCCACGACCTATACCAGCGCCGCGACGGTAAACCTCTTTTACTGGAACAACATCCTCCATGACGTGACCGCGCACCACGGTTTCGACGAAGTCTCCGGCAACTTCCAGCAATTGAACTATACCGGTTTGGGACTCGGCACCGACCAGGTGGAGGCGGATGCGCAGGATGGATCGGGAACCAACAACGCCAATTTCGCCACCCCGCCGGACGGCCAATCCGGGCGGATGCAGCAGTACATCTTCGACGTCACCAATCCCACTCGCGATAGCAGCTTGGAAGGCGGTATTATCGCTCATGAGTTTGCCCACGGAGTTTCCAATCGCTTGACCGGCGGGCCGGCCAACGTCAATGCACTCAATGCGCTCCAGAGTGGCGCCATGGGCGAAGGTTGGGGCGACTGGTTCTCGCTGATGTTCACGCAAGAGCCCGGTGACCAGGCGAATGACGCCCGTGGTATTGGGAATTGGGTTTTGGGGCTGCCGGCCACGGGCGTTGGCGTGCGCAACGTTCCTTATAGCTACGATTTGGCGATCGATCCGCGTACCTTGGGCTATTTCAACCAGAACCCAGGAATCTACGATGGTGGGGAGATTTGGGCCTCGACCCTATGGGACATGAATTGGAACCTCATTAATCGCTATGGGTTCGATCCGAATCTCGCTACCGGCACGGGCGGCAACAACATCGCTCTGGACCTGGTCTTGCTGGGCATGAAGTTGCAGCCCGCGAACCCCACTTTCATCGAGGCGAGGGACGCGATCCTGGCGGCCGATGTGGTCCTGAACGGCAGCGATAATTTTGAGGAGATTTGGGCGGCCTTCTGCCGCCGTGGGTTCGGCCTCTCCGCCAGCGCCGGTATTGATGCCGACTCGACCACAGTCATCGAAGCCTTTGATTGCCCCGAGCCTCCCGTCAAAATTGGGGGCGTGGTCTTCAATGATGCTAACGGCAACGGGGTTCGCAATCCTGGCGAGCTTCCTTTGGCGGGTTGGACCGTGTACATCGACGCCAACAATAACGCCGTACGTGAGCCAAGCGAGCGGACCCAGGTATCGGCCGCGGATGGCTCCTATCTCTTCAACGTTTTCGTGTCGGGCACTCTCACCATCCGGGAAGAGGTGATGCCGCTATGGAGGCAGACCACTCCCACGGGCGACGGCGCGCATCGCATTACCGTCAGCCCTGGCCAGACCTTGACCAACGTCAACTTCGGCAACCAGGAGTTGCCCGGGTTTATCCACGGCAGAAAATGGAATGACCTCGATGGCGACGCGATTATGGATCCCAACGAACCGGGTATCCAAGGAGTCGTCATCTATGTCGACTTGAATAATGACAGCAAAATCGGCCTTGGAGAGTGGGGTGCGGTTACCGACGCCAATGGCTACTACACCATCGGCGCCGGCAGTGGCAATCTTCGACCGGGCACCTACACGGTCCGTGAAGTCTATCAGCCCGGCCTGATCCAGACTTTCCCGGATCCGCAAGGCACGTCTTTGGGCGCCCATACCGGCGTGGTCGTGACGCGGGGAACGATCACTCCAGGTATCAATTTCGGCAACAAGGCGGCGTTCGACTACGGCGATGCTCCGGCTCCTTACCCGACGCTAATCGCCCGGAACGGCGCGGTGCATGGCTTTCTGCAGGGTTTCCACCTGGGCGCGCGGGCTGATACTGAAGCCAACGGCATTCCCAGCATCAACGCGGACGGGGATGACCTGAGCGGGGCCACGGATGACGAAGACGGCATCGTGATTGGCAACCTGGTTCCCAACCAGACCGCCACCATTACCGGCACCGCCAGTACCGGCATCTATGCCGCCGGATATTTGCAAGGCTTTATCGATTTCAATCGGGACGGCGACTGGACCGACGCGGGCGAGCGAATCTTCCTGGACCAGCAACTGACGACCGGCCCGTTCTCACTTAATTTCGCGGTGCCCGCCGGCGCTTCCTTAGGCCCCACGTACGCCCGCTTCCGCTACAGCCTGAACCACGGCATCGGTCCGACCGGCTCGGCGCTTGGCGGCGAAGTGGAGGATTACCGCACCAACCTGCTGGGAACCTCCCCCACCGCCATTAACGACGCCTTCACCGTCGACGACAACTCGTTCCTGTTCCAGAATGCCCTGGACGTGCTGGCCAATGACCTGCCCAGCTCCACCGGTCCCGCGGGCATCGATCCGGCCGGTCTGGACACCACTGGGACGCAGGGCGTGGTCCAACTCGACGACAACGACACCCCTTCCGATCGGACCGACGATTTCTACCGCTATGCACCTCCGGCCGGCTTCATCGGCGTCACTACTTTCAAATATCGAGATATTGACCCCAACGGAAATGTGTCGGCTCCCGCCACGGTTACGATTACCGTCCGATTCGTCCCCCGCGACCCGATTGCGGTGGATAATACTTTCGACGTGCTTGCGAACAGCGTCGCCGCCGCCAACACGCTGGACGTCATGGACAATGACGTGCAGGGGACCGGCGGCGCGGTGCGGTTCTTGACGCAAACGCCGCCGACCGCGCTCCATGGCACGGTCATCGTTGACACCAACGGCACTGCCACCAACTTCAGCGACGACTTCTACCGTTATACGCCCGACGCCGGCTATGAAGGGGCCGACAGCTTTACGTATACGATTGTGGATGCCCTCGCCAAAACGTCCACGGCGAACGTCACCATCCAGGTCCTGCCGCTGCCGCGCACTCCGTTTGCCGGCGCCATCATTCAGTTTGAATTGCAAGTTGTCGATCCAGTCACCTTCCTCCCGTTCCCGGATGGGGCGCTGATTCCGCTGGGCACCTCGATTTTGGTGCGTGGCCTCGTGGACGATTTACGCATTCCCCCTGCCGTGTTTGATCCGGCCCAGATGAAAGATTTTGCCGGAGCTTTCACCGCTTACATGGATTTGCTCTACGATCGCAACCTAGTGCAACCCTTCGGCCCGATTGTGTTTGGCGCGCAGTATCAAGCGGCCACGGAAGGTGCCGGGGGTACGCCCGGTCTGATTGACGAGATCGGAGCGACCTTTAGCGACGGTTCTGTGGATAGCCCGGGCTACAACGCCAAACTCGTATTCACCAAGGAATTCTTGACGACCGCCCCCGGCGTGATCCAATTTGTGGCCGATCCCGCGGATGTGACCCCGAATAGTGATATCACGGCCTTCATTGTCGATACAGTTGACCCGCTTAATTCGGAGATCAGGACCATTCCCTCGTCCCAGGTCTACTACAAACCGTCCTTCCCCAACATCCGCATCTTGGCGTCGGGAGAAGGGGATGGCACCAACCTTTGGATGCCCGTGGACGTCAATTTGGATGGCCAGGTCAGCCCGATTGACGCCCTGCTGGTCGTCAATTACTTGAACTCGAATGGCGACCCGGCAGGCGAAGGCGAAGGTTCGCCGGATCCCTATAAGCGCGACGTCAACCACGACAACAGCATCAGCCCCATTGATGCCCTGATGGTCATTAACTACCTCAATCGCCAAAAGCCTTCGGCACCGGCCGGTGAAGGCGAAGGAGAGGACGACTTTTCGTCTTCGGCTTTGACTCGGCTTTCGCCGGCGGCCATCAGCGTCACCAGCCCGAGTACCGGCGGCTCGGCCGGCTCGTCCACGAGCAGCACCGCGGATGCGCCCGCAGTGGCAGTTTATGCAGCCCATGTGGACGAGGTCTTCAGCCAGGCGGATTGGACGCCTCCCAGCGTTCACCGCGGCGAAGACACAATCTACGCCAGCCCGGCGGCTTCTTCGGAAGACTTCTTTACGAACCTGGGAACGCCGGTCCGCCGGAATCGCAAGAGTTAGTTGAATTGCCCTTTCAGCATCGAAATGGCCCCGAGCCGCATTGGCTGCGGGGCCATCCTCGTTTCTTGTCCCCGAGTCACTCCTTCAAGCCTGCCGAAACAATCGGCAAGGTCCGCCTGCGCTATGCATTTCCCCGATTTTGAATTATTCTGGTGTCAGCCTCTTTCCCCACGCGCGAACGAATCCTCTCCGGCTGGGCACTAAACTCTAGTTCCGCCCTGCCTTTATGGCTGGTTACGCAAAATCCCGCTGAACTTCCCTGTCCGCAAGGTAATGCCGCATGAGTTCCTCCGGCCAAAGCGATGTTGCTGGCGCAACCCTCGCCGACTCTTCCGCCATTCGCAAACTGGCCCAGGCCCGCGAGAAAATCGTTGAACAGCTATCGAAGGTGATTGTTGGACAGCATCAGGTCATTGAAGAGCTGCTCATCTCCCTGTTCAGCCGCGGCCATTGCCTTTTGGAGGGTGTTCCTGGTCTGGCCAAGACGCTGCTCATCAGCACGCTGGCCCGCTCGCTCGACCTCACCTTCAGCCGCATCCAGTTCACGCCGGACTTGATGCCTGCGGACATTACGGGAACGGAGATTCTGGAAGAGAACCGCAGCACGGGGGCACGCGAACGCCGCTTCATGGAAGGGCCGGTCTTTTCCAACGTGATTCTTGCCGACGAAATCAACCGCACGCCTCCGAAGACTCAGGCTGCCCTGCTGGAAGCGATGCAAGAGCGGCAGGTTACCGTGGGCCGCGTCCGACATCCGCTGACGGACCCGTTCTTCGTCCTCGCCACGCAGAACCCCATCGAGCAGGAAGGGACCTACCCGCTTCCTGAAGCGCAGCAGGACCGCTTCATGTTCAAGGTCTACGTGAACTACCCCAGCTTTCAGGAGGAGTTCGAAGTCGCCCGCCGCACCACGACGTTGCAGCACGACACCATCAGCCCGGTACTTTCCGCCGCCGAAATCGTCGAGCTGCAGCGAATTGTCCGCGAGGTCCCCGTCAGCGATCACATCATTCGCTACGCCCTCTCGCTCGTCCGCCAGACCCGCGTCGGCACGCCGGGCACGCCCGACTTCGTGCAGGACATGGTCGGCTGGGGAGCCGGCCCCCGCGCAGTGCAGTTTTTGATCCTCGGCGGCAAGGCCCGGGCCATCCTCCGCGGCCGCACGCACGTTTCCACCGAGGACATCCAATCCCTGGCGAAGCCGGTCCTGCGGCACCGCCTGGTTGTCAACTTCGCCGCTCAGAGCGACGGGGTTTCGGCGGATAAGATCATCGACCGTCTCATTGCCAGCACACCCACCAAGGAAGACGAGCTTCTCAGCGATGCCCGGTTCAAAAAGATTTTTGCATCCTGAAGCGATCAAACGGATCTCGCGGCTGGAAGTCCGAGCGCGGCACGTGGTCGAAGGCTTCCTCTCGGGGATGCACCGCAGCCCTTACTTCGGACAATCGGTCGAGTTCCTGCAGCATCGCGAGTACGTCGCCGGCGACGACCTCCGCCACGTCGATTGGAAGGTCTGGGCCCGCCAGGACCGGCTGTACGTCAAGCAGTTCGAGGAAGAGACCAACCTCCGCTGCCAGATGCTCGTGGACATCTCCAATTCCATGCAATACGGCAGTGGGCCGCTGACCAAGTACGAATACGCCTGCACCCTCGCTTGCAGCCTGGCCTATCTCATCCTCAAGCAGCAGGACTCCGTCGGCTGCATGGCGTTTGACGAGAAAATCCGCAGCACGGTCCCCACCCGCACCCGCAACAACCACATCTTCTCCATCGTCGATTCGCTGGCCGTGCAAAAGCCGTCGGACAAGACCGACATGTTCGGCGTCCTCCGCACCATCGCCGAGATGGCCCCCCGCCGCGGCATGATTGTCCTCGTTTCCGACCTCCTCGCCGACCGCCCTGGCCTCATCAAGGGGCTCAAGCTCATGCGTCAACGCGGGCACGACGTGCTGGTCTTCCATGTGATGGACGACGAGGAGCTGGACTTCCCGTTCTCCGGTCCGACCCGTTTTGAAGGGCTGGAGTCGATGGACCATCTGAACTGCAACCCGCGGGCGCTCCGCGAAGGTTACCTAGCATCGCTGCAGGTCTTCCTCGACGAAGTCCGTCGCGAATGCGCCCGAAACAGTTGTGACTACGCCCTGGTCCGCACTAGCGAACCGCTCGACGCGGCGCTGGCGACGTACCTGAGTAAGAGGATTACGGTGATGAATAGGTTGTAGTGGTGGAGTTAGTGGTGAGTGGTGAGTGGTGAGTAGAAAAGGAGGAATCAGCCGTGGAGGTAGGTCGCTTTCGACTGGATGACTTCGAGCTTTATAAAATCGCCCGAGAATTTCGGAAACGCGTCTACGTGCTCGCCAAACTACTGCCGCCACAGGAGAAGTATTGCCTCAACCCGCAGATGCGCCGCGCCGCGGTATCGATCACCAATAATATTGCCGAGGGACACGGACGATGGCACTACCAAGAGAACCTCCGGTTTTGCCGGATCGCCCGCGGCTCCATGGATGAAATACTCGACGACCTAAACGTTTGTCTGGACGAGAGCTATGCACAACCGCAACTAATTGACGAACTGAAGTCCGAAGCTTACGCACTCATCGGCCGCATCAACGGCTACATGTCCTACCTCCGGCGATGCCAACAAAGCGAAGATTAGACTCACCACTCACCACTCACTCTTCCCACAATGCAATTCGTCTACCAGGCACTGACGTGGGGCTTTTTGCTCGCCCTGCTGCCTTTGTTGATCCACCTGATCAACATGATGCGGCACCGGCGCGTGAAGTGGGCCGCCATGGAGTTCCTGCTGCAGAGCTACAAGAAGCACCGCCGCTGGGTCTGGCTCAAGCAGCTCTTGCTGCTCTTGGCCCGCATGGCGGCCGTGGTGCTGCTGGTGGCGATGCTCGCCCAGCTCAAGACGCGCAACCAGTGGCTGGCCCTCTTCGGAGGCACGGCGACACATCACTATGTGCTGCTCGATGACAGTTACTCGATGTCCGACCGGGTCGCCGGCCAGAGCGCCTTCGACGCATCTCGCCAGGTCCTTTCCAGCATCGTCGGCGGAGCCAAGTCCGCGGATAACCCGCAGAAGCTCACCGTTCTCCGGTATTCACAGGCTCGCGGCGGGGCCGACGTTTCGGCCAACACGGCTGCGGATTTCAACAGTGAGATTATTGATAGTGAATTCGATCTGACCCTGGAAAAGAAGCAGCGGAGCTGGGAGCCGACCGACCTCGCGCTTGGCCCGCGCGATTCCCTGGGCATGCTCCGCGAGCTGCTGGCTCAGGCCAAGGACGAGACCGCTATTGTCTACGTCCTTTCCGATTTTCGCGTGAAGGACTGGGGAACTCCCGCCGAGCTGAGGACGGCGCTAGAGGAAATCAAAAAGACCAAAGCCGACATTCACCTTGTCAACTGCGCCCGCAGCCGCGAGCCGAACCTGGGGATCGTCGAGATTCTTCCGGCCGACGACACCCGCGCCGCCGGCGTACCGCTGTTTGTGAACGTGAAGGTGAAGAATTTTGGCGTGACCGAGGCCAGCAAGGTGCAACTGAAACTCTCGTCGACTTTCTATCCGTCCGAAGACCTGACGAAGACGCCGCCGGAAAGCCGGGCGGGTGTTCGCGAAGACCTCGCCACGTTGCTACTCGAGAAGATCGGCCCCGGGGAGACTCTCACTCGCCGAGTCCAGGTTTATTTTCCACAGCCGGGCAAACATGTGGTTCAGGCATCGCTGCCGGAAGACCCCGTCGATGCCGACAATCGTCGCTGGTGCGTGATTGACTTTCCCGACGGCGAAAAGACGCTGCTCATTGACGGCAGCCTCGACCAGAAGCATTCGTATCACCTGGAAGCTGCGTTCCGCCCGCTGGAGAAATCCAACACCGGAATTCATCCTGAAGTGAAACCGCCGTCGTTCCTGCGAGACATCGCCGCGGACGCCCTCAAGCCTTATGCGACGATCTATCTGCTCGATGTTCCCAGCCTGGAAGACCGGGCGGTCACATCCTTGGAAGAGTATGTCCGCGCCGGCGGGGGCCTGGCGATTTTCGCCGGGCCGGACATGAACGTCACCTTCTATAACAACCGGTTTTACAAGGAAGGGAAAGGACTGTTCCCGCTACCGCTTTTGGCGGCGATGGACTTGCCGCCGCCGCTGGACCCCAATGAGCCGGATATCGAACTGGTGCGGCATCCCATCTTCAGCTTCTTTCTGGACCAGACGAACCCACTCATTCGCGGCGTAAAAATCGACAAGTACCTCGCGGCCAAAAAGGACTGGAAGCCGGAGCCGAACTCCGGGACGTCAGTCATTGCTTCGCTCCGGGGCAAGAGCCCGTTCATCGTCGAGAAGAAGTTTGGCGAAGGGACCGTGGTTGCTTGCCTGACCACCGCTTCTCCCGAGTGGAACGACTGGGCGAAGAACCCCAGCCTCGTCGTGCTCGCTCTCAAAATGCAGGCTTACCTCGCCTCGGCCCGCCGGCTCGATGACCCGCGACTGGTTGGCACGCCCATTGATGTCTCGCTGGAATCCAGCAAATACCGACCCGAGCTTTCTTTCACGCTCCCCAAGCCGAAGTCGGAAGAGCGTCTCAAGCTCGACCGGCAGGCGACGCAACCCGAAGCCGGCAAAACGACGCTGGCGGCGAGCCTTGGCCGAGGGCAGTCCCGCGACACCGACCATGCCGGCATCTACGAAGCCTGGACGCGGACGACGAAGGGAGAAATCGCCGAACCGGACATTCGCCGCTGGGCCTTAAATGTGGACCCGGAAGAAGGGGACCTCGCGCCGGTCGATTCCAAGGAGCTGCTGACGAAACTTGACCCCGTGAAAGTGACCTGGCACCAGGCGGAAAGCTATGAGCAGCAGGACCTGTCTTCCAGCGGCTACAACCTGAGCCAGGTGCTGATGATTGTGCTGATTTGCCTGCTCATCGGCGAGCAGCTCTTGGCTTATAGCACTAGTTACCACCCCATTCCTGGAGCCATCCGCTGATGCAACCGCACCTGCTGCTGGCTCAAGCCGCGAGTGGCGAAGCCGGCATTTACTATCAGCTTGCCCGCGTCCAGTCGCTCACCGAATGGTGGCACTGGCTGGTCCTGGGGCTGCTGTGCTTACTCATCGGCGGTTACGTGATCTTCATGTACGTGAAGGACAGCGTGGAATTGCCGGTGAGTTTTGCGATGGTCCTGGTCCTGCTCCGCGTGCTGGCGTTCGCGGGCATTCTGTTCTTCTTTTTTAACCTGGAGAAACGGGCGGAGCGGATCCTCGTCAAGAACTCCCGCGCGGTGCTGCTTGTCGATACCAGCCAGAGCATGGCCCTCCGCGACGCCGACTCCCCTGGCGGCTCCACCGGCCGCAGCCGCATCGAGTTTGTGATGGCCGAGCTCGAAAAGGGGGACTTCGTCGAGAGCCTGCGGCAGAAGCACGACGTCGTGGTCTATCGCTTTGACCAGGCGGAGAATCCGGTCGAAATTGCCTCCTTCCCCAAAAAGGCGCCGCTCCCCGATGCGGCCAGCAATGTTTCGGCGGACGAGAGCCTCCGCTATGCACTCCGCGAAGCCCGCATCATCGCCATCGTTGCTGGAGCGCTGCTGGGAATTTCGCTCTTGGCAGGACTGATTCACTTGATTTGGGGACGGAAGCGGTCTGCACAGCAGCGGCAAGGACAAGAGGGCGGCTCGTGGGCACTGCTGGTGTCCGTGGTCCTATTGATTGCCTCGGTGGTGGTGCTTGCGGTCGCCAATCTCCGGCGGCCGGAAATCAACCTGCTCGCCATCGTCGGACTTCGTGAGCCAGAGGTTGAAAAGCCCGATGAGCCGACGAAGAAAAAGGACGAAGCGAAGGAAAAGCAGGCCAAGGTCGATTGGAAGGAGCAGCTCCTGCCGAAGGGGGCGGAAACTCGCATCGGCGATAACTTGAAATATCTCATAGACAAAGAGCGGGGCGGCCCGATTGCCGGCATCATCCTGTTCTCCGATGGGGGCAGCAACGCTGGCCTCAGCTACGAAACGGCTGCCGGCGATGCGGTCAGCGCCCTCATTCCGGTTTACTCCGTCGGCCTGGGCAGCGACAAACGGCCGGTCAATGTGCGAGTGGTCGACCTGGAAGCCCCCGAACGGGTCTATCCCGGCGACAAGTTCACGCTCACGGGATACGTCCAGGCCATCAACTCCAGCCGCACCAGCCTGACGGTGGAATTGCTCTCCAGTGACAAGGACGGCAAGGGCGAAGTGAAAGAGGACGAGCAGACGCTCAACGTCGGCAGCACCGGCAAGGTCGTTCCCGTCAAATTTGAGCATACGCCCAAAGACCAGGGGGTCCGCATCTTCCGTCTCCGCGTGCAAACCGTGGAAGGGGAGCTCGATAAGAGAGACAACGAGAAGACCGCGAAAGTCGAAATCGTGGACCGCAAGACGAAGGTATTACTCCTCGCCAGCGGTCCGGCCCGCGAGTTCATCTTCCTCCGCAATCAACTCTTCCGGGACAAAGAAACCACGGTCGATGTGCTGCTGCAATCCGGCCGTCCCGGCATTTCGCAAGAAGCCCACGACATCCTGAACAAGTTCCCGGAGAGCGCGGACGAGCTCTTTCAATACGACTGCATCGTCGGCTTCGATCCCGATTGGGAGGAGCTTGACGATTTGCAGGTCAAGAACCTGGAGCGCTGGGTCGCGGAGAAGGCCGGCGGGCTGATTGTCGTCGCCGGGCCGGTCTGCACCCCCGGCTGGACGGCTCGCAGGCGCGGCGACCCCCGGATTGACGCCATCAAGGCGCTTTATCCCGTGGTCTTTTACAACCAAAGCTCGGCCACGCTCAGCCTGGGGCGGTTCGGCGGCGACAAGCCCTGGCCCCTCACCTTCACCCGCGATGGGATGGAAGCGGAGTTTCTGTGGATTGACGAAGACGCCGAAAAGAGCCAGCGGGCCCGCGATGAGTTCGCCGGAGTTTACGGCTACTACGCGGTGAAGGACCCCAAGCCTGGGGCGCGGGTCTATTCCCGGTTCTCCGACCCCGATACGGCTATCGATAACGACCTCCCCATTTACATGGCCGGGCACTTCTATGGTTCGGGGCGGGTCTTCTTCCAGGCCAGCGGCGAGATGTGGCGGATCCGCGAGCTCGATGAGAAGTACTTCGAGACCTATTACACCAAGCTGATCCGCTGGGCCAGCGAAGGGCGGCTGCTCAGAGATTCCAGCCGCGGCGTGCTGCTGGTGGACAAGGACCGCTGCCTCATCGGCGACCAGGTCGGCGTGCGGGCCATTTTGCAGGACGCTCAGTTTCAGCCGCTCTCGATGCCTGAAGTGGAGGCCGTCCTCATACAGCCGGACCAGAAGAGGACGCCGCTGGTGCTGAAGCGCGTGAAGGACGCGGCCCGCGAAGGAATGTATGCCGAGCAGTTCACCGTGACGCAGGAAGGGGACTATCGCATTGAGCTGCAGCATCCGGATGCCGCCGACCAACTGATGGTCCGCGAGGTACGGGCCAGGATGCCGGCTCAGGAGACGGAGAACCCTCAGCGGAACGACCAGTTACTCAAAACCCTGGCCGACCGGACCAGCGGCATATACTACGTCGGCATGGACCCCGCCGCCGGCCGCGGCAGTGGCCAGCCGGGTATTGCCAGCCAGCTCAAGGCGCAGGACCAGGTGACTCCCCTCCCCGGGACCCCCGACCGGAAATTTGAACAACTTTTGATGACTTGGCTGATGGGCCTGATATGCGGCGTGCTCAGCTTGGAATGGCTGTTAAGGAGGCTCAGCAAGCTGGCATAGTAGCCAGCACACTCCGTGTGCTGGCATGTCTGCTCACGGAGTGAGCAGACTACTTTAGATTGCATTAGACCCAATTCCTCAAAAACCCTTATAATCCCCCGGAAAGTCTGCCCCGTCTTATTGATGGGCATGGAATGGCAAGTGCAAAGACCACTCTCGAGTTGAATCCGGGTATCCGGTCCGTATTGGCCGGCGTGCGGCGGCGGATTCGTTTCTATGTCCTGCTCGAGGGGTTGTCGCTGGCGGTCATCTGGCTCGGGGTCACCTTCTGGCTCGCTTTCGCCCTCGACTATCTGCCGGTCCTCGTGGGGGCCAGCGAAATGCCCGCCATCGCCCGCGGCGTGATGCTGGCCGGCATCGCCGGGTTTTTCCTCTTCATCCTCCACCGCTACATCGGCCGCCGGCTCTTCGTGCCGCTGCACGACCGAAGCATGGCCGTGCTGTTAGAGCGGAAGTTCACCGGCTTACAGGACAGCCTCGTCACTGCCGTGGAGATGGATGAGTCTCCAAAACATGCTGCGGAATTCAATTTGGAAATGCTCTCCCGCACGGCCGAGCGGGCCGGCATGGGCGCGGGGCAATTACATGTCGGCCAGGTCTTTAACTACGTTCCGCTGGTACTCGAGGCCTTCGTCGCAATGCTGCTGGCGGCAACAGTTCTGGTCTGCTTCGTGCTGAATAAGGACGCCCTGCAACTCGCCGCCAGCCGGCTCTATCTGCTGCGGAGCGACCCCTGGCCCCGCAGCGCGCACATTGAAGTGGTCGGCCTGGAGCTGCAGGGTTCTCCGAGACCTGGCGAGACCGCACCGCGACTGACGCAAATCAAGTTTGAAGAGGGCGTCGCCAAGGTCGCCAAAGGTTCCAGCGTCGCCCTCAAGGTTCGGGCTCTCGGCGCGCCAGAGGCCCGCGTGGTGCCGCAGACTTGCACGATTTATTACCACGCTCTCAAGACCGACGGCAATTCGCGGAGCGAACGGGGGAGCGTGCAGATGATCAACGGGCGCGATGGCGGCGGCTATCGCAATTTCCGCTTCGATGGCAAGCCGTTCAAGGGTGTGCTTTCCACGCTGGAGTTCGACGTCCTCGGCTATGACCACCGGGCTCGCGGCTATCGGCTGGAAGTCGTCGACAGCCCGGGAGTCATTTCCACCACGCTAGATTTGACCTACCCGCCGTACATGGTGGACGAAGCAACCTCCAACTATCTGCCAATCAGCGGCCAGGACTATCTGCCCGCCGGAACATTCATTCCCCTGGGGACGAGCGTCACGCTCAAATTCCGCACGAACAAGGATCTCAAACAGGCCACAATCCTGAATGTCGAGACGCGACAGGCCGAACAGATTCCCGTTTCGACCAGCACGGCGAACAAACAGGAGTTTGCTTACCGCATCGAAAAGCTGACCGCGACCACCACGCTGGAAGTCTCGCTGCTCGACAGCGACAACGTCACCACCGACCGGCCGCACAAGATCTTTCTCACCGGCGTGGAAGACCGCCCCCCGCAGGTGGACGTGAAGTTGAAGGGAGTCGGCAGCGCGGTCACTCCCGACGCGATTGTCACCATCCAGGGAAAAATCGGCGACGACTACGCAGTGGACAAGGCCTGGTTCGATGTGGGTCTCAACGAAGGAAGCGATGGCCGCAAGCTCGACGTCACTCTCGGCAAAGCCGGCGCGATGGACCAGAGCATCGACTTCCGCAAATTGCGGAGCGAGCAAGGAGGGCTGGAGCTGAAACCCAAGGACAAGCTCTTTCTCATGGTGCAGGCGGCCGACAGGTTCAACCTGGAGGGAGGCCCGCACCTCGGGGCTTCTGACCGCTATCAACTCGACGTAGTGACACCGGAAGATTTGCTGGCGATGCTCGAGATCCGGGAGCTCGGTTTGCGGGCCAGGTTTGAGCTGACGCTGGGTGAGCTCGGTCAGCTCAGGGATTCGCTGATCCGAGTCAAGTCGAGCCTCGGCCCCGTCTCCGCCGGCGCGGATCCCGAGGATTTGAAGGCCGAGGATGACTCTGGCCAGCCGCTCAGCAAGGAAGATATTGCCCGCCGGGCGGCGGAATTGCGGCTCTTGCGGGTGCAGCGGGGGATGCAGCAGAGCCAGAAGTCGGCCCAGGAAGTGCTGGGGATTTCCGGAGGCTTTAACGACATTCGCGAGGAACTGGTCAACAACCGGGTGGACACGCCAGAACGAAAGCAACGGCTCAAGGAACTGATTGCTGATCCCCTCGCCAAGATTGGGGCCGAGGAGTTCGGGAAACTCGACGAGAAGCTGGCCGCTTTGGAGAAGACCCTGGGCAGCAATGTCCCGATAACCGCGGAAAAGGCTACTGCCGCGGACGAAACCCTGGAGCAGACCAATGTCACGATTGCCAAACTCGAGGCGGTTCTGCAACAGATGCTGGACCTGGAGACGTATAATGAATTGCTGGACATTGTCCGTGACTTAATCAAGGATCAGGAGACGCTCACGGACAAGACCAAACAGGAACGGAAGCGGCAGGCGATTGAAGATTTGAAATAGTGCCTCAAAAGGAGGCAGGAGTAGGTTGCGATGAAGCAGCGCCAGTGGAATAAGGTCGCATTTGTCGCTTGGGCCCTCGCTCTGGCCGTTGCCGGCGTCCGCCTCGGCTGGCTGTATGCCCAGGAACCTGCCGCCCGGCCCGCTGCTAGCGAAGCGGCCAAGCCGGCGGCTCCTCAGGGTTCCACCAGCGAAGAGGCGAGTGCCGCCGACGAGTTGGCTTTGGAAGAAAGCAAGATCGCGGACAAATACGCCAAGCTCGAGCAGGTGATGCTCAAGATGGCCGATCTGGAGGATGCCACCAACCCGCGGAGAGCCGCCTTGCTCCGCCGGGCCGTCGAACAATCCAAAGAGAAGCTCACCAAGACCGAGTTGGAATCGATTGTCACGCTGCTCAACCAGAAGCAGCTCAAGCGGGCGCTCGACGGGCAAGGCGAGGTGCAAAGCGACCTCAAGGCCCTGCTCGAACTGCTCATGAGTGAGGATCGCGGCGACCGCCTCAAGAGCGAGCAGGCCCGGATCAAGGAATACATCAAAGACCTGGAGAAGATGATTCGCATCCAGAAGGCCCTGCAAGCGAGGACCGAAGGGGATGCCAATGCCAAGAGCCTTTCCAAGGAACAAGGAGACCTGGCCAAGCGGGCCGAAGAGCTGGCCAAGAAAATCAAGAAGAACGAAGAAGGAGAAACGAAGGACGGCTCGGCAGAGGATAAAGAAGGGAAGGGTGAAGAATCTCCTGACGGCGATAAGGGCGACAAGGGTGAGAAGCAGCCGGGGGACGATTCTAAGTCGCCGATGAAAGGCGAGAAGAATGGCGAGGGCTCGGACAAGAAGGGCGAGAAAGGGAAAGACTCCGAAGGAAAATCGAGCGAGAAGAAAGGTGACGAAGGGAAGAAGGGAGACGAAGGCAAGAACGACAAGTCCAAGTCCCCAGAAGGAAAGTCCGGCGAAAAGGGGGAAGAGAAGAATAAGGGAGACGACAAGAAGGGCGAGAAAAGCAAGGATGGCGAAAAGGGTGAGCCCTCCGGCTCCAGCAAGGGAAAAGAAAGCAAGTCCCAGGAAGGGAAGAGCAGTAAATCCAGCAAGTCCAAATCCAAAAGCGGCGAGCCCAAAGATGGCGAGCCCCAGGATGGCCAGCAGGGGGACGACCAGAAACAAGATCAGCAGCAGCAGGACCAGCAGTCGCAGAACCCCGCCCGCAAGCGGATTGAGCAGGCCGAGCAGAAGATGCGCGATGCGCAGAAGAAGCTCGAAGAGGCCAAGCGGAAGGAATCCGTGGAAGACCAGCGGGAGGCAAAGGAAGAGCTGGAAAAGGCCAAGGCTCAGCTCGAAGAGATTCTCCGGCAAATGCGCGAAGAGGAAGTCGCCCGCACTCTCGCCGCACTGGAGGCCCGCTTCAAGAAGATGTTGGAGATGCAGCTCAAGGTGTATGAATCCACGCGGCGGATGGACCAGATTTCCGAGGAGAGCCGCGGCGAGACTTTCGTCGTGCAGGCGGCCAAGCTCGGCATTGACGAGCGGAAAATCGCCGTCGAGGCCCAGAAGGCCCTGACGCTCCTCAAGGAGGAGGGAAGCTCGGTCGCATTCCCCACCACCGTCGACCAGATGCACGAGGACATGGATGCCGTGGCCACTCGTCTCGCCGACACCAAGGTCGACGACATCACCATCGGCTATGAGGAGGACATCATCGCCGCCCTGGAGGAAATGATCGACGCCCCGCAAAAAGCCCAGCAGGACATGGAGAAGAAGAAACAACAGCAGCAACAGCAACAACAGCAGCAACAACAACAGCAGGACCAGCCGCTGGTGGACGAAATCGCCGAGCTGAAAATGATCAAGTCCCTACAGGAGCGCGTGAACAAGCGGACCACGCGATATTCGCGCCTCTTGGAGGACGACCAGGATCCGGTCGGACAGGCCAACGCCGCAGAGCTCGTGGAAGCCCTCAAGAAACTGAGCGACCGGCAGCTGGAGGTCTACAAGATTACGCGTGACTTGGTGCTGGGAAAGAATAAGTAACGTATACGGAAGAACCAGCAAGCGGAAATGAATCCCATGAAATCGTCATTCGTCGCCGTCGTGGTTATTGCAGCTCTTGTGGCAAACGCCTCCGCGCAAGAGATCGAGCGCCGTGCCACCTGGTCGGTGCCGCTCGCTGCGGACGTGAAGGCCCAGGTGGACGACTACGCCACGGCGAAACAAGCCGACGAGGCCACGCGGCTCAAGATGGCAGTGCTCTGGCCGGACGAAGCGGCCCCGGCCAGCGGTGCCGAGCTCCTGGAGCGACTAGCCGCTTCTCTTTCCGTGCTGGACCCGAAAGCCAAGGCGGTCGTCGATTTCTGCGAGAATCCGCGCACCTCATTCGATTTGCCAAAGTTTGAAGTCTTGGCCGATGAATCCGCGCCTCCGCTCCTCCGCAACAACCTCAAACTCCTCTTTGGCCGCTGGCTGGCGCAGAACGAATTGATGGATGAATCGCTGGAGCAATTTAAAGGACTGGCACCGGCCGACGTTGTCGATCCGGCCACTTTGTTGTTCCATCAAGCGCTGGCTCATCACAATCTGCTGGAGAAGGAGCCGTGCCTTTCCGTGGTGGCCAAGCTCATGGAGAACGAAGAATCGATCCCCCGCCGTTATTCGCAATTAGCCCGCCTGATGGAAGCCGATTTGAAGCCGCTCAAGCCCGACTCACTCGATGAAATCGCCCGCTTGATGTCGGACGTGGGGCGGCGGCTGGATCTCGCCAGGGCCGGCAAGAAAGTCCGCGACGAGGAGGAATCCATCGTCGCCAAGCTGGAAAAACTCATCGAAGAGAAGGAAAAACAACAACAGCAGCAGCAGCAGCAACAACAGCAATCCTCCAACCCCGCCCAGGACAGCACGCCAGCCGGCGGGCCACGAGGGAAAGGCGAGGTCGATCCCAAAAACATCGGCAAGAAGGACGGCTGGGGAAATCTGCCACCGAAGGAACGGCAGGAGGTCTTGCAACAGATCGGCCGCGAGCTACCCGCCCATTTCCGCGAAACGATTGAGGAGTATTTCAGGCGCCTGGCCCAGGATGGAGTAAAGTAGAGGAATGGCTGGCGCGATTCTCATTTTGCTGCTCCTGGCCGCCCCTGGCGGCGAGGTCACCGTGGAGCCACTCGAAGGCCAGCCGTTGCATGGTCGCCTTGTCGAGCTGTCCGGCGAGCGGATTGTCATTGAAAATTCCTCCGGCTCGCAAACGCTTGACCCCAAGCAGCTTCAGTCGGTGGAGCTGGGGGGTGTGCCGGTCTCTGAGCGCCCGCAAGTCTGGGTCGACCTGATCGATGGCTCGCTGCTTCCTGGCCGCTCGTTCCAGTCGGCCGGTGGCAAAGCGACGATGGAAACCATTCAGGGCGAGCGTGTGGAGATCCTAGCGCGATCTATTCGTGCGGTCCGCTTTCAGTCGCAGACGCCTGAGATCGCCGCCCAGTGGCAGGACCTGCTGAAGCTTGAGCCAGGCGGCGACATGGTCGTGCTTCGCAAGAGCGGAACGCGGGAAGTGGAGGTGGAAGGGAAAGCCCCCAAGAGCGTGACGGAAACCGTGCTGGACCAATTGGAAGGGACCATCCTGGAGGTCACTTCCGCGGGCGCGAAATTCGACTTTGACGGCGAAAAAATCGACGTGAAACGGGAGAAGATGGAAGGCATCATTTTCCTGATACCCGTGAAACGCACGCTTCCGCCTGCTGTCTGTCGCCTAAAGACCATCGAAGGCGCGGTCTGGTCCGTTCGCTCGCTTGACCTCAAGGGGGAAACCGTCTCGCTCACGACGACATCGGGAGTCAGCCAGACGCTGCCGCTGTCGAGCGTGTCGCAGATTGATTTTGGCGTAGGCAACGTGCTGTATCTCGCCGACATGGACCAGGAGCTGAATCAAGGGGAGATCAGTTTTCAGCCCAAGAACATGCTTTCTTCCTTCAAGCAGCTCACGGCGCCGCGAAAAAACAAGTCCGTCGGCGGAGAACCGCTGAGCATTCACGGCACGAAGTTTTCCAAGGGGCTCAGCCTTCACAGCCGCACCAGGCTGGATGTGCGCGTGCCGGAAGGGTACCGGCAATTTCGGGCCGTCGCCGGCATTGACGACGCAGCCGGGCCGACCGCCAGCTTTCAGCTCAGAATCCTGGGCGATAACAAGGAGCTGTACTCCCGTCAGTTCTCTGCCGACCAGGCTGCGGACGCTCTTCCCATTGAACTTGATTTGAGCGGCGTCCGCCGGCTGAGCGTGGTAGTCGAAGAAGGCTCCGGCCAGGATTTTGGCGATACACTCGTGCTGGCGAATGCGAGGCTGACCAAATGAGCCACTTCCGCCCGACACGCATCCTGGCGTATGTTTGCTTATTGGCAATGGCGACTAAAACGTCGCTCGCCGTCGATCCTCCTGCCGCCGTCTTGCAGGCCGAGCAGGCCCGCATTCAAGCCATTGACCGGGCGATGCGGACCGCGGTTTGCGTATTTGCCAAGGAAGGAGCCGGCGGCGGCAGCGGCGTGGTGATTTCTCCGGATGGCTACGCCCTTACGAACTTCCACGTCGTGCAGCCGGCGGGGAGCTACATGAAGTGCAGCATGGCCGACGACAGGCTCTATGATGCGGTCGTGGTTGGCATCGATCCGGTCGGTGACGTGGCCCTTATCAAGCTGCTCGGCCGGAACGATTTTCCAGCCGCTCCGCTGGCCAACAGCGACCTCGTCCGCGCCGGCGACTGGTGCTTTGCCGTCGGCAATCCGTTCCTGCTCGCCACCGATTTTCAGCCCACGGTGACGTACGGCATGGTTTCGGGCGTGCATCGCTATCAGTACCCCTCCGGCACCCTCATTGAGTATGCCGACTGCATCCAGACCGATGCCTCCATCAATCCCGGCAACTCCGGCGGTCCCCTCTTCAACGCCAAGGGGGAGGTGATCGGCATCAACGGCCGCATCTCGTTCGAAAAGCGGGTGCGGGTCAATGTCGGCGTCGGCTACGCGATT
This sequence comes from Pirellulaceae bacterium, assembly GCA_051004015.1. Taxonomy (GTDB): domain Bacteria; phylum Planctomycetota; class Planctomycetia; order Pirellulales; family Pirellulaceae; genus SXOA01. Next base: position 29,292 of record JBPCKT010000082.1, read on the forward strand.
TCCATCAATCAAATCAAGCACTTCCTGGGCTGTCTGCACAGCGGCCGGATTGTGGACCATGCCACTTGGGGCGTCACCGTCAGCAATTCCGAGGGGCACGTACTGGTCGCCAACATTCTGGAAACCTCTGACGCCTGGCGGCGAGGCCTGCGCTACGATGATGAAATCGTCGCCTTCGGCGGCCGCAAGATCGACACTGCCAACGCCTTCAAGAATGTGCTGGGCATCTATCCCAAAGGCTGGCGCGTGCCGGTCACCTACCGCCGCGACGGCAAGGAGCACGAGACTTTCGTCCGCTTGACTGGGGTGCATGGCGAGGAAGAGCTGATTGCCCTGGTGCAGAAAGCTCCCAAGCAACTCCCCCAGCCGGGGCCAAGAGACAAGGACCCTGAAAATCCCGGCAATCCCCAGCCAATGCCCGGCGGCAAGCCGGGTGAAAGACCAATGCCACGCCTGCCGCTTCCCGTACCGCTGCCGAAGTTGCCCGGCCAGGAAGCCCCGAAGATTCCAGCTGAAGCGGCCAAGCTGATCAAGGCCAAACCCGGCTATGCCAACTATTACTTCAACGAGCTTCACCGCGACCGCGTCTGGTCCGCCTTCACCGCCAAGGGAGACTTTAGTGCCGTGGCGGGCGAATGGATGCTGGAGGGGGAGATTACCGGCGGCGGCAAGGTCGCTATCAAGCTCGCCGATGCCGCCAGTAGTGGTGTGTTCCCGCAAGGCGAAGTAACGCTCGATGCCGCCCAAGATCTCGATCAGCAGCTTGGTCCCGCCGGCAGCGGCGGATTGCTGGTGGCCCTGCACCTTTGGCGGCAGATGCTCGTCAGCGGGCCGGTGAAATTCGGAGGAGCTTCCTACTACGGCACATCGCCTTATCCAGGCGTCGACGGCGAGGCCGATGTCCTCACGGCCGTGCAGAATGTGGCCGAGGCCAACTTTGTGTTCGACAAGGCGAGCGGTCAACTGGCGATCCTGGAAATGTTCGCCGATCCCGAGCTGGATCCCTGCGAAGTCCGCTTCTCCGACTACCGCGACGAGAACGGAAGGCAGTTCCCCCACAAGCTGGAAGTGCGGCATGGCGACTCCGTCTTCGCCGTCATCATGTTGACGAAAGTGTCGCTGCCCGGCGCGACGAAGGAGGAACCCAAGTGATCTTCATTCGAGCGTTCATTGCTTGTGGACTTGCCGCGTTATTCGTCACCGCCTGTGGGAACGGCCTCGCACAAGACTCGTTGGCCGATGTTGCCGACCAAACCGAGCCCAAGACGGTCAAGATTTATGGCGCCGGCGGCCTCCGCGGCCTGGAAGCCTATCAGAGTGGCTTTGTGATTAGCGACGAGGGGCACATCCTGACGGTCTGGAGCTATGTCCTGGACTCCGATGTCATCACCGTCGCTTTGAACGACGGCAGGAAGCTCGAAGCTCAGCTCGTGGGAATGGACCCGCGTCTGGAAATTGCGGTGCTCAAGATGGAAGGGGCGGAATTTCCGCACTTCAACCTGGATGAAGCGGTGCCACTTGAGGCCGGGGCTCGAGTCCTGGCCTTCAATAACCTCTACGGCATCGCCACCGGCAACGAGCCCAGCAGCGTGCTGCACGGCATCGTCACGGCCAGGACGGACCTGGCTGCCCGCAGCGGGGCCTATGAAACGGTCTATCGCGGTCCCGTTTATGTGCTGGATGCCATGACGAACAACCCGGGCGCTCCCGGCGGCGCGCTCACGGACCGTCGCGGCCGACTGGCGGGAATTCTCGGCAAGGAACTGCGAAATGCTCATACCAGCACGCTCCTCAACTATGCCCTGCCGGTAAGTGAACTGACCCAGGCCATTGACGACATCCGCGCCGGCAAGTCGCGGCCACCCGCTCGGGAGGAAAATGCCAAGAAGCCCAAAGAAGCGGTTTCGCTCGCGCTCCTGGGCATTCAGCTTGTGTCGGATTTCCTGGAACGGACGCCGCCGTTCGTGGAGCGGGTACGGACCGACTCTCCGGCTGCGAAGGCGGGCATCCAGGCGGACGACCTGGTCTTGTTCATCAACGGCCGCATCGTGCATTCCTGCAAGCTGGTCAACGACGAGCTGAGTTTTGTCGACCGGCTGGACGAGGTTCGCCTGACGATTCAGCGCGGCCAGGAGCTCCTCGACGTCACCCTCCGGCACGAAGATTGACGGGTTCTCTCGATGCGTTTTTTCTCCCAATTGTTTGCTGTCGTATTAAGCGCCGCGATTCTATTGCTCAACTGCCCAGTCGCGGCCCAAGTCGATACCGCGGAGCTCGAAGAGCAGGCGATCCGAGCCGCGGCTGATGCGGTTGCGCCGAGCGTGGTGCGGATTGAAACGGTCGGCGGCTTGGAGCGGGTTGGAAAGACCCTTGCCGGCACCGGCCCGACCACTGGCCTGGTTGTTGCCGAGGATGGCTATGTCATTTCCAGCGCCATCAACTTCATCCAGCAGCCGGCGTCGATTCTGGTCACCCTTCCCAGTGGCAAGAGAGCGACCGCCAAAATCGTAGCCCGGGATCATGCCCGCATGTTGGTGCTGCTCAAGGTGGCCTCGGGCGAAAAGCTCCCCGTGCCCGTGGCTGCTCCGCGCAGTGAAATGGCGGTCGGACAATCCGCGATAGCCATGGGCCGGACGTTTGACAAGAGCGGGCCGAGCCTTTCGGTCGGCGTGCTCAGCGCACTCAATCGTATCTGGGGCCGCGCGATACAGACCGATGCCAAGATTTCTCCCACGAACTACGGCGGCCCGCTGATCGACTTGCGGGGCCGCGTGATCGGCGTGCTCGTTCCTCTGTCGCCCCAAGGACAGGAGAGCGAAATGGCCGGCTCGGAGTGGTACGACTCGGGAATTGGCTTCGCCGTGCCGCTCGTCGATATCACCAGCCGCCTGGAAACGCTCAAGGCAGGCAAGGATTTGAAGCCCGGTCTGCTCGGCATTTCCCTGAAAAGGGGAGATATCTATTCCCTTCCCGCCGACGTTGCCGCAGCGCGTGCCGACGGTCCCGCGGGCAAGGCCGGCATCAAGACGGGGGATGAAGTTGTGGAGATTGACGGCGCTCCCGTGAAACGGCAGGCGCAGCTCAAGCATCTGATCGGCGCCCATTACGCCGGCGACAAGGTCAAAGTAGTCGTCCGCCGCGGCAGCGAGCGGATCGAATCGACTGTCGAGCTCACCGACAAGATGGAAGCCTTTCAGCATCCTTTCCTCGGCGTCCTGCCCATTCGCGACGACAAGCAGCCTGGCGTCCTGGTCCGCTATGTCTATGCCGGCAGCCCAGCGGAGAAGTCCGGCATGAAACCAGGCGACCGTATCGTGAAGATGGGTGCGTCGGCCATCGTTCTGACCGATGCCGGCTCATTGCGAGACCTCTTTGCTATTTCTCCGCCTGGGCAGAAGATAGCATTTGAAGTCCAACGCGGCAGCGAGTCCCTGAAACTGGAAATCTCCCCCGCCGCCGTCCTGCCAACGGACATTCCCCCCGAGCTGCCTGCCGCGACTTCGCAGGAACACAAACCGCCCGAGCAGAAGCCGGCTACTGGCATCGTGGAAATCAAGCTTGCGGAGGAGAAGAACAACTGCGTGGCCTTCGTGCCGGAAACCTATCATCCCGACGTGCCGCACGGCGTTGTCGTCTGGCTGCACGGCAATGGCGGCGTGGACCGGGCCGCTCTCGCCGCTCGCTGGAAAGCCGTTTGCGAGAAACATCAATTGATCGTGCTAGCGCCGCAAGCCCTGGATCCCAATAAGTGGGAACCGACCGAAGCCCCTTTCGTCCGCAAATCACTGGATGATCTCCTCTCGCATTACAGCGTCGATCGCTCGCGCATCGTGGTCTACGGCTATCAGAATTCCGGCTCGCTGGCATTTTCCATCGGCCTGGCGAACATGGATCGCATCCGGGCCATCATCGCCGTCGATGCCGCTCTCCCCCCTCGCAGCGCCGTTCCAGAAAACGACCCGCTGGTCCGCCTGGCGTTCTTTCTCGCCAGTGCCGACAAGTCCCCCGCCACTGCCGGGATTAAGGCTGCTAGCGAGCGGCTCAGGGCGATGAAGTATCCCGTGACCAGCAGAGGATTGGGCGATTCCCCCCGCGATTTAAATGACGCCGAGCTCGCGGAGCTGGTTCGCTGGATCGACGCTTTGGACCGCATCTAGCTGCCCTTTCTTGGGCCCAGGCCGGTTTTTTGTTCCGACACGCGGACTCGGCAATTCCGGCAATCTTTTCCGGTTTTTCCATTCGTTCTTGATTTTCCGTCCCTGCGGGTCGATTCAAATATTCAGGCATTTACACTCGGGGGGATTTTTCCATGAAAACAAGTCTGTGCGTATTTGCGGCTTTGATGGCCGCAGCTTTGGGTTTAACTCAGACGGTCCAGGCCCAGTATGGGCCCGGCCCCGAATCGCCCTACGGCGCTTACCCAGCGATGCCGGGAGCAGGCATGCCCGGCATGGGCATGCCGGTCGGCTACGGCCCGGAAGCGCAGGCCCCAATGGCCATGGCTCCTTCGCCGCAACAGGCCTTGGCCGGCAACAGCGAGCCGGACTGCGAACCCGGCTTCGGCTGCAACCGGTGGTTCGGCTTCGCGGAGTTTCTCGCGCTGCGTGCCCGCGATTCGGAAGTTGCCTGGGCCGTACCGATCGACGGCGCCACCGACGCCGACCCGCTCGTCCGTCCTCCCGTGCAAGTCGGCCGCGTCGGCGTCGCCGACCTCGACTTCCAGCCCGCTTACCGGGTTGGATTCGGCCGCATCCTCAACGAAGCCAGCTCCCTCGGCTTCACCTACACGGAATTTCAGGGCAACACGCACGACGCACTCACGGCGACCGCCCCGAATGTCCTGCGGCCGCTGGTCACGCACCCCAGCACGTTCAACGTTGCGTCCGACTACCTCGACGGCTTTGCCGACTACGGGATCCGCTTCAAGACCATTGATGTGGATTACCACAGCCTGTTCGCCTACTGCTGCGATTATCAGCTCGGCTACACCCTCGGCATTCGCTACGGGCAGTTGCAGCAGAACTTCCGGGCGGACTTCGCCGCCAACGGCACCGAGTTCGTAGATACCAGCGTCAACTTCTACGGCACCGGCCTCAAGGCCGGTCTCGATGGCGAACGCTATAGCTACAGCCGCAACCTGTTCGTGTACGGCAAGACTTTCCTCAGCTTGCTGGGGGGCGAAACGAAAGCTCGCTTCGACCAGGGCAGCAGCTTTGACCCCAGCATCGTCAGCACCACCTGGAAAGCCGGCCGCCTGGTCACCATCCATGACCTGGAGCTCGGTGCCGGCTGGCAGAACGACTGCGGCAACGTGCGGCTGAGCATCGGCTACACGTACAGCACCTGGTACAACGTGACCCGGACCAACGAATGGATCAACGCTGTCCAGCGCAACAACTTTGCCGACCCGTCGGACAACTTCAACGCCTTCATGACCTTCGACGGACTGGTTACCCGGCTGGAAGTTCGCTGGTAACCCCCTTCCCGCTTGAACCCGAGAATTGCCCGCCGGGCAGGTGACCTCACCTGCCCGGCTTCATTTCTTGGCCCCTGCCGGCTCCTTGTTCCCGACCCCGTTCATCGTGCAAGTGCGACAGCCCGTCATGCTGCCTCTGCGTGGGCACACCCGGCTTTGACGCTCCGCGTCCCTTCCGCATTCCGCGAAGTCGAAACGAGGCACTTACGTCAAATCCACTTGCCATAAGTCCTCGCGAGACTACCTCGCCATGAATCGCCTGGCACCCCCTGGAGGAGCTGTTCTTATTCATGATTCAAGCTCCTTTTTTTCGGCCAAAGTGAATCAACTCGTTCGCCGCAAGTTGATTGTATACAAGTGTTTACAAACAAGATCTTTGATTCATCACGCCGCGTTTTCGCCATTTCTTGATTCATCCCACGGAGGACCCCTATCACCTCCCTTGAGCGCGAGACTTACGTCGATTCGCTTTAACGTAAGTGTCTCACACCAGCCTGAAGCGCAAGCGAAGGATAGCGCCACCTTGGGACAGCGCCAACTCGTCGAGGAATAGTCCCCTCTCCTTCGCTTTGCGCACCTCGTCCGAGGTTGGGCAAGCCATTTTCCATCACGACCGGATTGTCAAACAGCAATTCGCCGTCCTGGCTCGCGCGCGGAAAATCCGCACTTCACACACCAGCCTGAAGCGCAAGCGAAGGACAGTGCGGCCAGCCGGTTCGGCCCGTCAGGGCGACGGCGCTTTCCTTCGCTTGCGCATCAGGCTTGTGTCGAACAGCCTGACCGCGATTCTCCCCGCGGGAGGAGAAATGCGGGTTAGCCGGTTCCGCTTCTAGCTCCGCCTATGGCTTTGCCCAACAAGTCAGGACACCCCCAACATGTAGAAGCTTGCAGATGCTCGCTATCGCATTGAGTTGTGGATATGTCTCGATGCGTCTGACCTGTTGGGCAAAGGCCTCCGCCTATTATACGCATGTCCAATATCCAAAATGGGAGGTTCGCAAAAAAACTTCGGGATTTTTTTCTGCTCCGGGGTCGAGAGGTGTTTTGGCGCCCCGCCAGCGATGCACCTTCCTAAAGTCCAGCTAGTGGGACAGAACATGGCTCAGTCCAAAGTCGCCTCCTGATCCTCGTCGCGATACGCCCCCGCCACCCGGAAGCGTATCGAACGGCTCGCTCGAACCGACCCGATGGGAAACCCCAGCCCAAAAAAAGCCCCGTTTTTCGCCCCTTTTTCTGGGAAGCGTGTAAACGCTAGAAAAAAAATGGTAATTCTGCTCCTGGCTGCTTGACTTTGCGGTTTTCCTGGAAGTACTATCTTACCCAGCTTGCCGAATTACCCCGTTTAACGATTTCGCCGGCAATTCGGCCCTGCAATATTCTAAATCAATACATTTCGACTGGCGATTCCCGCCACAGACCCGCATCTGAGGAGTTCCACCTGTGAAGAGCCGCAACGTGAGCCGCCGTCCGTTATCCCAGAAGCAGAAGCGCCGTTCGTTTTTGGGAAGCGCCACGAAAACAAACCGCAGTCCTTTCGCCCACCGCGGGCTCCGATTCGAGCAGCTCGAAGACCGGCGGGTGCTTGCCTTCATCAACATCGCGGGGGGTGACGGGTCCATATGGGACATCAATGACACAATTGTTACAACTAACGGCTTACCCGCCGGCGGAAGCGCCACTTCCACCAGCGCTGGCGGCGGAGCATCGATCAACGACGCGAGCATTCCCGGGCAGGGTGACGCTTTCGATCAAGCCGCCATGGTCTGGGTCAACAACACGCAGGTGGTCGGTGCCCTGTCACAGTCCGGCAACACCGTGACGTTCGCTCCGCAGGTGATCGCCGGTCTCAATGCGCAGCTCCAGTATTACTTCGCCAGCAGCAGCGCCACGGCCCGCATCCTGGTCACCTTGAGTAACCCAAGCGGCAGCCCGATTACAGTTCCCATCGACTACGCCACGAACCTCGGCAGCGACTCGACGACGGTCATCAACGGAACCAGCAGTGGCGACGCGATCTTGGATCCCGCGGACCGCTGGATCGTCACTGACGACGCCTTTGTCCCCGGCGACCCAGCCAACACGACCGTCATCGAAGGTCCCGGCACCCCCGCTGTCGCGCCCTCCGCCGTGTCGACCACGGTCTTCTCGAGTGCCGGCCCCGAAGGTATTCGGGCAACGTACAACTTGACGATCGCTCCCGGCCAGACCCGGTCCATGATGTGGTTCCAGCAAATGAACGACACCACGGCGAATGCTCTGGCGGACGCGCCGACGTTCTTTGACACGAATCCACCGGAAGGGGGCGATCTGCTCTCGGGCCTGACCGCGGTGCAGCTCAGCCAGATCGCGAACTGGGCATTCGCCGGCCTCACGGGCAATATCGTCGTCAACGGCTCGGGCATCGATGATACGCTGATCCTCACCGCCACCGGTCCGGACGCCGGCAGTTACAGCCTCAACGGCGCGCCAGCGGTCTTCTTTTCCGCCGCCACCTCGTTCACTTTTAACGGCCTGGTCGGGAACGATCTCTTCCGGATCAACAACCCGGCCGGCGGGCTCTTCGCCCCGTCGGGGGGCATCTTCTATGACGGCGGCGGGCAGCCCGGCGACAGCATCGAGAACCTGGGCGGGTCGGCCACCAGCGGCATCTACACCCCCGGCCCGACCACCGACGCCGGCGTCATCACGCACACCAACGGCGCCGTCACCCAGACGATCAGTTTCACCGGCCTGGCCCCCGCGACCGACACGGTCACCGAGGCCACGTTCACCGTCAACGCCCCCGACAGCTCCAACTCCATTTTGGTGGACAACGGAACGGCATTGGGCGACGGCCTGATTCGCGTTTCCATCGACGCCTTCGAGCCGATCTCCTTCTCGAACAAGACCAACGTCGTTGTCAACGGCGGCACGACGGCCGCCGACGCGGCGGACATTGTGACCCTGTCCAACACCGAGGCCTCCACGGGTTTGGCCACGCTGCGTTTCAACGGCGGTCCTGGGACGGTCGGCGACGTCATTTTCGTGCGGAACACCGTCGCGGGCGTCACGACCACGGTCGATGGCCAGGACGGTACTGACTTCCTCCAAATCGAGGGCTTCGACGGCACGCTCAACAGCATTCTGGGTCCGGTCGCCGTCATCGGCGGCGCTGGCGCTGCAGACACCCTCCTGGTGAGCGACGTTCTGGCCACGGCGGGCAGGATCTTTACCATCGACGCAAACTCCGTGGGCGGGGCTCCTGCCGCGATCACCTACGACAGCACGACGGAAATCCTGAACGTCAACGGCGGCTCGGGCGCCGACACGTACAACGTCTCGTCGTCGCCAACCACGACCTACAACCTCGACGCCAACGCTCCCAGCATCCCGCCTGGCGACACGCTCAACTTTGACGCCCAGGGCCTGTCGCTCACGAGCAACGGGGCGCAGTTCACCCAGCCGGGCCGCCAGGCGGTGAATTACACCGACTTCGAGACGGTCAACGCCACGAACCTGGCCGCGCTGACCGTGGAAGGCGACGCCGCGAACAACACCTTGACGCTCCGCCGCATCGCGCTCGACACCTTTACCTACCAGCTCGACGCAACCCCCCTCGTCACTTTCTCCCGTCCCACATCGGCCGGCACGCAGTTTACCTTTAACGGCAACGGCGGCGACGACACCTTCATCGTCAACAACAGCAGCTTCAGCGACCTCGTCAACCTTCGCACCGCCTACAACGGCGGGACGAATAATGCGCCAGGTGCCGAGGCCTCCGGCCCCCCCGGCGATACGCTGGTCATCACCGGCCAGGAAACCGACGGCGGCATTGTCGCCCGCGAGACCTACCTCGTCGGCGACACACAGGATGCCGGCACTTGGATTTTGGACCGGGACGGCAGCCGTGGACCTGGAGCCAGCCTTGCGGGCAACGGCGACGAGTTGGTCGTCACCTTCACTGGCTTGGAACCGGTGGATTCCGATACGCCCGCGGCGGTATTCGACGTGGTCTATGACGCCGGCGATGCTGACAGCATCCGCGTTGAGAATGGCGGCCTGCTCAACGGCTCGCAGTCGATCCGGGTCGTCGATCTAAGCGGCACTTTCGAGACATTCCGTTTCGCCAACAAGACGCTCGTCCGCCTGCACTTGAACGACTTGGCCGACACGGCCCATCTGAACTACACGATTCCCGCAGTCGGCCTGACAACTTTGGAGATTTACGGCCACGGCGTTGCCGGCGTAGGCGCAGATGACAACGCCGCCGACCACTTCCGGCTCGACGCCACGGCGAACAACGCAGCCGTCGGTCCAGCGTTCGACACATCGCTGTTCGGGCAAGGCGGCAACGATCGCTTCAACAACTTCAGCGCAGTGACGCCTGGCGGGAACAATTCGCTCGCGAGCCTCAGTGGCCGCATCAACCTGGATGGCGGCGCCGGGGCGGATGACGAAATCGGTCTCAACGCCTCAGCCGATGCGGGCCCGATTGCCGCTACCCTGACCAGTACGCAGCTTAGCGGCGCTGCGCCCGGAACCATTGATTACGTAGCAGTAGAGGAATTCAGCCTTGGAGCGACGTCCGCGGCAGACACCATCGACATTCTCTCCTCGGCGCTGGGCACCGCCTATCTCATCAGTGGCCTCAGCGGAAGCGATACCATCACCATCGGCAATAGCACGGCCGACTTCGCGGCCAACAACTTTGATGGTTCCCTGGCGGCCATTGATGGTCCCATAGACATCGCGCCCGACGGCTTGGGGGCCGTCGGAACGGACACGTTGAATGTGGATGCTTCCGGTGACGTCGCCCTGGCGGGTGCCGCCAGCATTACGAATATCGGCGGCGACACATTCCTGTATGGGGCCCTTTCCAACACTGGTAACACGACTCGTCTAGAAAACTTTGCGTCGGCGTTCATCGACTATCGTCACGCCGCGACCGCAGGTGGTCTAATGGACGATGCTGCCAACCGCCTGGAAAACCTGAATGTCCGCACCTCCACCGGCAACGACGTGGTGGTTGTCAACCACACCACTGCCGTCACGCAGACCACGCTTGACACCCGCCAGGGGAATGACACGGTCACGATCAACGGCGACAACCTGAGTGCCGCCAACCTGTTCCGCGGCCTGGGCGCCCCCTCCGTCGCCGACGGAAATGACTTCTTTACGCTTAACATCACGGCCAATCTAGGCGCTGGTGCATTCGCGCCGCTTACGAGCGTCCAGATCGAAGGCAACAATCAGCTCGCCGGCATCGACGGCCGGGATCGGCTGCTCATCAACGATAATTCCGCGGCGGCCCGCAACCTGAACTATCACTATCTGGCTGCCGGGTCCGGTGATCTTGATATCGAGGCGGTTGGCGGCGCAGGCCTGGCGGGAGCCGTGGTTCCCGGTCTGGCTTTGCAGGTCCGCACGATGGAGTCCGTTAGCTTCGATGCCGCAGGCGCGAATAACGACACGGTCCAGGTCACCGGCATCGTCGCAGTGGACGACATTCTCACGGTAGTGCCATTTTCCGAGGCCAGCGGCCAGACACTTGTTTATCGCGGCGGCACGCCCTATCTCGGCGCTCCCCCCGCTACCATTGTCGGTGCTCGCCCCGGTGTTTCCGGCGGCGGAGCGGGACCGGACCTCGCCATCGACGGCATCGCCCCGGCCGGCATCACGGTCGACGGCGGCGGTAACTCCGGTGCAGCCGTCAGCGGCGACCAGGTGGTTGTCCACGGCTTCAGCGAGAACCAGATCAATAACGGTGGCACGGCCCCCATTTTCAGCGGCTCCTTCGCGGCCCTCGGTGCCGGCGTCATCCAGCCCGCCGTGGCGGTCGGTACGGCCTATGACGATATCCTGGTCACCCAAGCCCTGGTGGACATCACGAATGTCGGCGTCGGCCAGTTGCTCTTGGTCAACGTCAACACGGCCACGTTCACCCAGAACAATCCGTTGCCTCCCGCCGATGAACGGGCAGGACTCCTCGTCAACGGCGGCGACGAAGTCGGCACCCGCCCCAACGGCGTGGCGGACGACTTCTTCGTCACTGTTTCGAGCAACTTCAACATCAAGGTCAACGGCAACCTGCCCGACCCGGCGATTATTGGTCCTGACGGCCTCCCCCGAGGCGATCAGCTCAACTTTAGCGGACCAGGCTCGCTCAATATCTTCAGCGACAAGGCCACACCCCCGAACGTCCAGGTCCAGTTTGGCGGCTCGACCTTTGGCGTGCAATACAGCTCGATCGAACGCTTCGCCGCGAACCTCGGGCCGTCTCCCGCCAATGGCACCGCCAACCTCATCGGCGACAACAACAACCCCTCCGCCGCCTCCAATCAGCCGGACAACTTCGTGGTTCGCGGGCGGGACGTGGACGGCGATTTCACCGACGCCGGCTATCAGGAGATGACCGTCTCCATCAACGGCAGCGCGCCGATCCTGCTCAATGGAATCCGCTACCTGAAGGTTTACGGCGACGATCTGCAGGGGACCTTTGATCCCGCCAACCTCAACACCAACGACACCAGCGTCGATACGCTCGATATCCGCGCCTTCGCGGACAATGTCCCGACCGGCTGGGGCGTGGATGTCTTCTTCAATGAAGGCGCTCCGGCCCAGGCGGACGGCCTGCAACAGGACTTGATCATTTACCACACCGCCACCGGCGTGGCGGCTCCCCCGGACGTGTTCGGCGCGGGGACCGTCTCGGAAGACATCATCGTGCAGCCCACGGGCCCGGACAACGGCGAGATCCGCAGCACCAACGCGGCCGATGGATCATTGATTTACGTTCTCTCCTATGTCAACAACACCGACATCGTGTTCATCGATGACGACGGCGTGCCCGGCAACGGCGTTCCGCCGGGACCGCCCCCGCCCGCCGGCACCACCTACGATGCCCTCAGCGACGTCGATTCGCTCACGCTCCGCGGCACCAATCCCAACAACGGGTACACCAGCGGCAGCGAACGGTTTGATATCAACATCACGAGCGTGCTGGGCACTCCCGCCACGCCGGTGATCAGCGTGCGGGACAATGCCACCGGCGCTATTTTGTATCGCGTGCGCGAGTTCCGCACGCAGACTCAGGTAGCCGGCGTGACGGACGCTTCCGACTTCCTGGCTCTGAATGATTCCAATCCGGGCAGCCTGGTTTATACGACGATCACGCTGGACCCCATGGGCGGCAACGACATCGTCCAGGTCGACGACCCGGCCACGCCGGCTCCGCTCGCCACGGACGTGCTGGACGGCGAAAGCATCCTGCTGTTTACCTCGATCGACGTCGGAGCAGGCAACGATCGCGTGAACCTCAGCCGCACGACGCTGGCCCTGCCCGGGGCGGCGACGCTGACGACTCAGATTTACGGCGGCGAAGGGGACGATACCCTGATCGGTAGCCCCTACATTGACCGGATCTACGGCGGCGTGGGTAATGACACGCTGATTGGCCGCCAGGGTGCGGATAACGAATACGGTGAGGAGGGGAATGACCTCTTTGGCGATCAACTCGCTGGCGTTGGCGGGATCAGCAACCTGACCGCGGACGACGCCGGCAACGACCAGATGTTTGGTGGCGCCGGCTCCGACCGCTTCGTTTGGGATCCAGGGGATAATAACGACACGATGGAAGGCGGGGCTGGCGAAAGCGATCAGCTCGTCTTCTTCGGCAACGGCGCCGCGGAAACCTTCGCCTTCACGCAGAACGGCACGCGGCTCACCTTCACCCGCAGCGTCGGAGCCGTCACGCTGGATGTCGCCGGCGTCGACCAGGTCACGCTCCAGACCGGCGGCGGCGCGGACATTGTCACCATTAATGACATCACCCAGACCGACGTTCGCTCGATCGACGTCAATCTGGCCAACGCCGACGGCACTGCCGACGCGGCGGTGGACAATATCACCGTCTTCGGCCGCGAAGTGGCGGACAGCGTCGCAATTCTCGCTCCCTCCGCGGGCGTGCTCGCCATCACCGGCCTCAAGTACGACATCAACATCCGCAACGCCGTGGCTGCCAACGATGTCTTCACCTTCAATGCCGTCGGCGGCAATGACACGGTGTTCACAGCCGACGATCTGTCCGCCCAGTTCACCACCGCCAACTTCACCGTGAACGGCGGTTTGGGCAACGACACCATCTCCGGCTACGGCACGCTCAACGGCGATGCCGGCGATGACACGCTGGTCGGCGGTAGCCTGGCCAACGTGATTTCCGGCGGCGCAGGCAACGACACCATTAACGGCGGCGGCGGTGACGATGCCCTTAACGGCAACGACGGCGAGGATACCTTCGTCGGCGGGACCGGCAATGACACCATCGACGGCGGCAACGATTACGACACTATCCTGGTGCTGGGGACCTCCAGCAACGATACGATTACCGCCAACCAGACGACGGCCACCTCCGTGACTTACACCGTGACCCCCAGCGTCGGCACGGCCAGCGTGGAGACCGATATCCTGGTCACTGTTGCCGGCGTCCGCACGGTGGAAGAGCTCCACATCGTGGCAGGTGCTGGCGATGATACCATCGTCGTCACGGCTGCCGACGCGCTCGGCGTCGACGGCGTTGTCAATGCCCTGCTATTCAACGTCGATGGCGGCCCGGCAAATACCCGCGACCGCTTGTCCGTCCAAGACAACGGCACCGGGGATCTGCTCCTCTACCGCCAGGGGACGACCTTCGACAGCGGCTCAATCTCCGTGGGGCCCGGCAATGCGGAACCGCTGGAAACCGTCTTCACCGGCATCGAGCGGGTTGATCCCATTGCCGGCACAGGGGGCGCGATCCGCTTCTTCAAGCTTGATACGCTGGAATGGAACGACAACATCGCCAATGCCACGCACCTCGGCGCGGACGAGACGATCAACGTCGATCCCAATATCGATCCGGGGGCCGTGGTCGTCCCGGGCTTTGCCCCCCTGCCGGCCGACAACGATTTCTTCCGCATCGTGGCGGAGCGGACCGGCACGCTAGACATCCAGGTTTATTTCACCCAATTGCTCACCGTTCCCAGCGGCCGGCCCGGATTGCCCAATGCCGGCAATCTCGATATCGAGCTCTATGACGTGGATGGCACACTGATTGTCGACGGCGTGCTCGGCGGCCTGGACTTCGGCATCAACGACGCCACCGACAACGAGCGGATTCGCATTCCGGCCGTGGCGGGACAGACCTACTACCTCCGCGTGCTGCCCAATGGAACCGCCATCAACACTTACAGCATCACGACGATCAACACGGCCGCCCCCGTGCCGTTTGATATCGAGTTGCTGGACACCCCGCTGAACCTGGCGACCAACGCGACGCCCGGGGCACCCGGCGCGACTGCCGTCGGCGTCAGCAGCGACACCGGCCGCTCGCGGTTTGACGACATCACGTTCGACAATGACCCGACCATCCTGATCCGCGTTCCGAATGTGATCCAGGTTGGCGGACTGAGCTTCCTGGACGACATTCCCGCTAACGGTAACGGCGTTACGCCCGGCAGCCCGCCCGATGAGACGATCCTCATCCCGTTTGTCACCAGCACCGTGACCAACGCACCCAGCGCTGGCTTCCGTGTGGCCGTGTTTGTCACCGAGAACAACACCACCGATGCCGTGCTGGCCGGTTATGCTCAGCCCATCCTTGGCCGCCCCGGCGTCTTCACCTTCACGTTTGCTAACGACGCCTTGGCTCCCGACGGCAGCTACTTTATCTCTTCCAGCGTGGAGATGATCGATCCGACCGCGCCGGAGCAGAACCAGGGCTTTGGCGAACTGGCCGAGTCGCTGGAGATCATCGTCGATACCATCCTGCCGCCGGTTTCGTTTGGCTCGCCAGGCATCGGCAACGACGGCTTGATTCTGTCGGACGACTGCCCGACTCCGCTGATCAATCTCACCAACATCGCCCGGCCCACATTCTGGGGCCGCGCGGAAGCCGATACGGTGATCAACCTGTATCTCGACTCCAACAACAACGGCCTGTTCGATCCGGCCACCGACGTGTTCCTGGGCCAGACGGTTGCCACGCCCTTCGACGGCGGCGATCAATATCCGAACGGCTATTGGGAGATCGAATCGCGGCTCAGCCTGAACGATCCGTCGCTGATTCTGCCCGTACCCGGCGTTCTTCCCTTGGACGGCCCGCGGACGTTGTTCATCACCGCGGAGGACGTCGCCGGTAACATCACCGGCACTCCGACGGCAATTGCGCTGCAGATCGTGCTCGATACCCAGGGTCCGCAGGTTACCGACGTGGACGTCAACAACGCCGGCAATCCTTACGACCTGTTCGATCCCAAGCCGAGCACCGACGGCCCGACTCCGCTGGTGAACTCCCTCGTCATCAGTTTCCAGGACCTGCCCGCCCGGGTGGCGGGAACCCTGTATGCGGCACTGGCCGACGGTTCCGACACGGCGGGCCTCATCACGCTGATCGGCGACTACAACGGGATTATTCCGATCCTGGACACCATTTTGGTTAACAATCCCCCCGTTGCCGGCTCGCCCGCCACAGCGACGATCGAACTGGTCTTCCGCACTCCGGGACCCGATGGAATATTCAATACGACTGACGACGTTGGCAAGCCGCTTCCGGACGACCGCTTTACGCTCAACGTTAGCGACGAGATCACCGACCCGCTTTGCAACAAGTTGGACGGAGAAAGCAACGCCAGCGAGCCGCAAGAGAACCCGACGTTCCCCAGCGGCAACGGCATTCGCGGCGGCGATTTCGTCGCCCGCTTCACCGTGGACAGCCGGGCCGAGGTCGGCACTTGGGGAGCCGGAGCCGCCTGGATCGACACCAACGGCAACACCACGTTCGATCAGAACAATCCTGACTTCACCAACCGCGACATTACCTACTACCTGGGCTATACCAGCGACAACCTGTTCGCCGGTAACTTTGTGAAGGCCCCCGGCGGCGTCGCCGACGGCTTTGACAAGTTGGCCGCTTACGGACGGGTGGGCACGCAGTGGCGATGGTTGGTGGATGTGGATAACGACGGAGTGATTACACCCGGCGTGGACATCGCCGTGGTCGATCCGGCCGGCATCAACGGCTTGCCGGTCGCGGGCAACTTCGACGGCAACGTCGCCAATGGCGACGAAGTCGGCGTCTTTACCGGGACCACCTGGTATTTCGATACCAACCATGACTTCAAGGTGGAGCTTGGCTCGGCGGTCGCTTGGAGCCAAAGCGGCTATCCCGTGGTCGGCAACTACGACGGCGTGGCCGGCGACGACCTGGCCACCTACCGCGACAACACCTTCTTCATCGACTTCGGCCGCAACGGCACGGTTGACCGGACCTTCCGCTTCGGCTTCCCCACGCCGAATAACCGGCCGGTCTCGGCGGACGTGGATCGCGACGGTCACGACGACCTTGGCTTGTTCGTCCCCAATCGGGCTGGCGTCTCGCCGCACGAGGATGCCGAATGGTACATTCTGGTCTCCGGCGGCGCTCGTATCGTGAACCGCATTCATGCGGACCCGATCGACGGGGTGCCGGTCATCAACTACAAGCCGGTGCCGTTCGGCAACGATATCTTCATCCAGTACGGGGATGAATTTGGCATGCCCATCCTGGGCAACTTCGATCCGCCGGTCACCCCCGGCGGCAGGCCCGGCGCCAGCTTCCCGTCCAGCAATCCGAGTAACCCGCTGGACGTGAACAACGACGGCTTTGTCACGCCCATTGACGCCCTGCTGGTCATCAATGAGATCAACGCCAACGGCAGCCACACCCTCGAGACGACCGGCTTCCACACGGCACCGTTCATTGACACCGACCGGGACAATGTGGTTTCGCCGCACGACGTGCTGCTGGTCATCAATCACCTCAACGCGCAGCAGTCTGGCGGATCCGGTGAGGAGGGCGAAGGAGAATCGTTTGCTCCGGCTTCCGCTCACGACGAGATCTTTGGAGAGATCGGGGCGATTGCTCCTGTCACGTCCGCCAGCGACGGCGGAATCATCAGCCTGCTGGCCGATGAACAGGTCCGCGCCAAACGTAGCCGCCAGGCCGAATAGCGGCGGCGGAAGTGAATATTGAAAACTCCAGCGGCTCCGGAAACCCGGAGCCGCTTTTTTTGCCTTGCTGGAAGCAGGGCGTCCGCCCCGTTAGAATCCCCTCTTCCGCACGATGTCAACTTGCCCACCTGGAGACTCTCCCATGAAGCGCATTGCGACCCTGCTCCTCTTTCTGGCGGCAACATTTCCGCTGGCGGCTCGCGGAGAAGTGAAACTGCCGAAAATCTTCGGCGACTCCATGGTCTTGCAGCAAAAGTCCCAGGCCGCAGTCTGGGGCTGGGCCGACAAGGGAGAAGAGGTCACCGTCACCTTGGGCGAAACGAAAGTCTCTGCCACAGCCGGCGACAACGGCAAATGGTCGCTCAAGCTCGCCACTCCGGCCGCCGGCGGGCCGTTTGAATTGAAAGTCAAAGGCAAAAATGAAATCACGCTGAAGGACGTCTACGTCGGCGAGGTCTGGATCTGCTCGGGCCAGTCGAACGCGGAATGGACGGTCGCCATATCGACCAGTCCCGACGTCGAGCGCGAGCTCGCCAGGCATCCTAAGATCCGCATGATCAAAGTCGCTCAGAACCCGTCCGAAAAACCCGTTGATGATATTACTGGCCAGTGGCAAGTCTGCTCTCCGAGCACCGTCAGCAACTTCTCCGCCATCGGCTATTTCTTTGCGCGCCATTTGCAATCCGAGCTCGACGTTCCCGTCGGCATCATCAGCACGAATTGGGGCGGGACCATTTGCGAAGCCTGGACCAGCAAAGAGAAGCTGAATACCGATCCTGATTTTGCTCCCATTCTGAAGCGGAGCGAGAAGTTCGTGCCCGGCAATCCGAATCAGGCCTCCGTGCTGTTCAACGGCATGATCAACCCCATCGTCCCCTACGGAGTCCGCGGCGCGATCTGGTATCAAGGGGAATCCAACCGCGACCGGGCCGTGCAATACCGCAAGCTGTTTCCCGCCGTGATCGCGGACTGGCGGGAGCGCTTCGGCCAGGGGGATTTTCCCTTCCTGTACGTGCAGCTTGCGCCGTATCGCTACGGCAACAACCCCGAATTTCTCGCCGAGATATGGGAGTCCCAGCTAAAGACGCTCTCCGTTCCCAATACCGGAATGTGCGTGACCACGGACATTGCCACGGTGGGCGACATCCATCCGCCGAACAAGCAGGACGTTGGCCGCCGGCTGGCTCTGTGGGCCTTGGCGAACACGTATGGCAACGCCACGCTGCCGTTCTCTGGCCCGCTGTATGATTCCATGACCGTGGAGGGGAACAAGGTCCGAATCAAGTTCAAGCACAGCGCCGGTCTGCATGCCCGCGGCAATATGGGTCAGATCACCCACGTTACCATTGCCGGCGAGGACCAGAAGTTCGTCGCCGCCAAAGCCAAGGTTGAAGGAGAAGCCATCGTTGTGGAAAGCGACCAGGTCGCTAAACCGGTCGCCGTCCGCTTCGCCTGGAACGAGCTCGCCGAGCCCAACCTGTTCAACGGCGCCCGTCTGCCGGCGTCTCCTTTCCGCACGGACGACTTCCCGCTGCTGACCAAAGACGCGAAGTGATTTTGGCCGGCCAGCCTGGGTTGGCTTACTGAGCCTCAAGACCGAGTTGCTTGAGGATCACCTTGCACAAAGTGGGGGCAATTTCCCGGTGGCGCGGGACGGGAGCTTGCTGCCCGTTGGCGGGGTTTCGGTACACATCGTGACGCTTGCCGTGCCGTGCAAGCTCGCATCCCGCCTGCTCCAGCTCCCGGATGAAGGCTTGCCGCTTCACACTTCCAACTCCAGCGGTTGCTGCTGGGCGGCGGACGGAGCCGGGTGCCGCTCTTGAGTCACCATCAACTCGTACGCGTCCTGGATATTCTCTTTGAGTTCTTCGAGTGTTTTGCCTTGGCTGAAGACACCGGGCACTTCTAACAACCTGCCAACGTAGAAAACACCATCCTGCCAGAATTCAAGTGTGAATTGACTTCGCATCGTAGGCTCCGTGAGGGGGCTGGTCGAACTGAGCCCTCGTATGCCAGGATACAAGAGGAATAATTAGCCCGCAAGCGCGCACAAGTAGCTGCTGTAACGTTGCCTGGGTATTTCGCAAACGCCCCGTCGTCTTTATCATCAGCTAATTCGGAAATAACTTCGCTTACCTCTTCGGCGCTTTCCCGCCCCCCCTCGGCCATGCCCACCCAGCTTGACGATCCCCGCATCGTGGAATTCGACGTCCGCACGGACGAAATGCTCGTCAACATGGGGCCGCAGCACCCCAGCACCCACGGCGTGCTCCGCCTGGTTCTCCGCACCGACGGCGAGATCGTCTCCGAGGTCGAGCCCCACATCGGCTACCTGCACCGCTGCGCGGAGAAAATCGGCGAGAACCTCACGCCCCGCCAATGGATTCCGTATACCGACCGGATGGATTACCTGGCCGGTATGAACATGAATCTCGGCTGGTCGCTGTGCGTGGAAAAGCTGCTGGGCTACCAGTTGCCCGACAAGGCCCGCCACCTGCGCGTCATCATTGCCGAAATGGGCCGCATCGCCAGCCACCTCGTCGGCATGGGAGCCTATGGCCTGGACCTGGGAACCTTCAGCCCGTTTCTGTACGCCTTCCGCGAGCGCGAGAAAATCCTCGACCTGTTTGAGGAAGCCTGTGGTGCTCGCCTCACCTATAGCTACATCACTCCCGGCGGAGTCACTGCGGACCTGCCGCGCGGCTGGGTCAAAAAATGCGAGGACTTCCTCACCCAGTTTGAGCCGGTGATTCAGGAATATCACGCGCTGCTCACGACGAATTCCATCTTCATCAAGCGGACCGCCAAGATCGGCTACCTCTCGGCGGCGATGGCCATCGACTACGGCTGCACCGGCCCGGTCCTCCGCGGCAGCGGCGTCGATTACGACCTCCGCCGGGACGGCGAGGAGCGGTACACCGAGATGTACGACGGCTACGCGTTCGAGGTGATCTGCGAGCGCAACGGAAAGTACCCGGCCGACCACGACTATCCCGACGTTCCCAAGGAAGCCCTCCTGGGCGATTGCTGGCACCGGTTTTACGTCCGCATGCTGGAAGTGGTGCAGGCCATTGACATCGTCCGCCAGGCCATCGACCGCTACTCCTCCGCCACGGACTCCTGGGGTGAGCCGATCAAGCTCACCGCCAAACTTCCCAAGGGTGAGGCCTATCTGGAAACCGAGGCCCCCCGCGGGCAGATGGGCTTCTACATCGTCAGCGACGGCAGCTCCATCCCCTGGCGGGCTCGCGCCCGCAGCAGTTGCTTCTGCAACCTCTCGGTCACCAACGAGCTTTGCCGCGGCTGCCTGATAGCCGATGTCCCCGCCATCGTCGGCTCGCTGGACATCGTGATGGGAGAAATCGACCGGTGACCGGCGACGAAACAGTCCGGTTAGTGCTCCTCCTCATCGGCCTGGTGTTCATTCCGCCCGCCTTGTATTACCGTCTTCGCTCCTTCACCAGGGAACGGCTCGACCGCTGGCAAGAGGGAGCCTTCATTCTATTCGGCTTGCGGCTGGCGGCGCTGGTCATGTTCGTCGGGGGCATCCTCTGGATGAGCACCCCCGCGTGGATGGCCTGGGCGTCCATTCCGCTCCCTATGTGGCTGCGTTGGGTCGGTCTGGTTCTGGCGACAATGGGAGGATGCCTCGTGGTGTGGACATTCCACAACCTTGGCAAGAACCTGACGGACACGGTAGTGACCCGGCAGGAACATTCGCTCATCACGTCCGGGCCGTACCGCTGGGTCAGGCACCCGTTCTATCTGGCCGGCGCATTGGGAGCGCTGGGAGTGTGCCTGGCGACGGCGAACTGGTTTTTGGCGATCTTCGGTGCCGTCGTACTCATTTTCCTCTACCGCCGCACGCGGATCGAGGAAGCCAAGCTCGTGGAGCGTTTTGGCGACGACTACCGCAGCTACATGCAGCGCGTGGGACGCTTTCTGCCGCGGCTTCGTTCGTAATCCTATTTTACTGCGGCCGGCTTGCAGTACGAAAGGGTCAAAAGCGCAAACCCGGTCGCGAGGTTGGCGTCCCCTTCCATCCACTGCTTTTCGGAGTTGGCCCAGGAGCCGTCGGCCCGTTGGCGTTTGGCGAGCTCGGCGATCAGCTCTTGCCGCCAGTTGTGCTTAACTCCCTTCTCATCGGCGAATTCGTTTTGTCCCATGGCGTCGAGGGCCTTAGCAAAGGTGTGGTAGTAGTAATAGACGCCGCGCTGCCCCATGCCGGGGTTTTCTTCCACGCTATAGTGCTTGCCCAGCCAGGTGAGGGCCGCTTTGACCCGCTTGTCGTCGGGGCCGACTCCGGCATAGAGCATGCTCTTGAGCCCGGCATATGTCATTGCCCCATAGCTGCGCAGGCCGCCGTCCGCCGTCTCGCCTGCCGGGCTCGCGCCGCCGGCCGCGGGGGTATAGAAGAAGCCGCCGTCGGGATTCTTGAGGGCCTGGGGGGCAATCGTCAGCTCGGTTTCCAGATTCTGGCAGCGGGATACAAAGAGGAGGGCCCGCTGGATCGCTTCGCTATCGGCGCTGTTGCCGGTGGCCTTGAGGGCATCGACCAGGAATGCCGTGTTGGAGAGGTCGGGCCGCGACTTGCCGCCGTAGCCGGCCCCGCCGTAGTTGATGTCCTTCTTGTCCTTCCCTTCGCTTTCATCCCACTGCTCTCCCTTGATGTAGGCGTCCGCCTTCTTGAGCACCTTGTCATAGCGGCCGTCCTTGTTCGCTTCCTTGAAGCAGAGCACGGCCAGGCAGGTCTCGTAATTCGGCAGCTTGCTCCCGGTTTTGCTGATGCCGCCGTCCTCACGGACAAATCCTTCCAGGTATTTGAGGCTTTTGGCAACAAGCGGATCGTCCGGCGAGCGGCCCGCACGCAGGATCGCCGTGGTGATGAGTGCCGTTACTCCCGGCCCCGCCTGCGGGCTGTAGGAGCCGTCCGGAGCTTGCCCCTTGGTTTTCAAATAGTCGATCCCCTTGCTCACCATCTGCTCGTAAGTTTTGGCGTCGAGCTTTGCCGGCTCTTCGGCCAGCGACGAGGAGGCAAGGACGATGGCGACGAGGCAGGTGAGCAGGAGGAGTTTTTTCATGGGATTGTCAGGAAAGGAAAGAGGCGGGAATCCACTCATCTTAGCAAGGCGTGTGCCGCTCTGCTAAGACAAGGGCGGAACGAACCGCAGACATTCCTCCGCCACTTTTTTCGCCATATACGACAATTTTGTCGCCGCGCGATCAGGGTAAGATAGAAGCATGCCTCCCCTCATCGCCGTCGATATCGGCAACTCCTCCACCAAGATCGGCTGGTTCCATGATTGGCATGCCGCAAGGGGTCGGGAGCGGTTTTCGCCGCGAAAACTCCTCCCGACCCCTTTGCCGGTACCCGAGCAAGTAAGGGACTGCGCCACTGCCCAGCCGCTGCCGGCGGAGGTCGCGAGAGAACTCCCTTCTGGTCCGGTGACCTGGCGGGTAGCCAGCGTCCACCGTGAGGCGGAGAAGCTGCTGGAAAACTGGGTTCGAATGAATCGGCCCCAGGACGATTTTAAGATCCTCACTTACCGCGATCTGCCGCTGGAAGTCCGCGTGGAATTTCCCGATCGCGTCGGCCTCGACCGCCTGGCGGCAGCGGTAGCGGCGAATGCCATTCGCGAGGGAAAGCCCGCCATCGTCGTCGATGCCGGCACCGCCATCACCGTGGACCTGATCAGCGCTGGAGGCGCATTCGAAGGAGGCGTCATCCTCCCCGGCTTTCGACTCACAGCCCAAGCCTTGGCTGCCGGCACGAACCAATTGCCCTTGGCCTCATTCACAGGCCAGGACCAGCCGCCGCCGGTCGTCGGCAAGAATACGGAGGGGGCCATCCGCAGCGGCCTTTTCTGGGGCGCGGTCGGCGCGGTGCGGGAAGTGATTGAGCGGATGTCCGCCGGACTTTCGCAGCAACCTCACGTCTTCGTCACCGGCGGCGACCTTCGGCATCTGGCCCCGCTGGTCAGCGCACATTCGCAGTTCGTGCCGAACATGGTGCTCAGCGGGATTGCGATAGCCACACTTGGCGAACGGGGGGCGTCAGCCCCCTGATATTTCAGTCAAACGTCATGAGTCAGCAATCGGCCATCAAGCGACCGCGGAAAAAGCTCTGGCAATTTTCGATTGCCAATCTGCTGGTGGCCATCTCATTGGTGGCTCTCACCTGTGGTGCCTTTCGCCTGGACATCAACCTCGGCGTTTGCGTGCTGCATTTGACAATTGCCATCGCAATGGCAGTTGTCCGCACCCGAGCAGCGGTACAGCACAGCGAGGAACTTTGGAACGCGCTCGACTGTCCAGATGCAGTGCGAAACATGGAGGGAATGCGTCTGGCCATCACATCGCTGGGCATCGCATTTGTTGCTGTTTTCCTTTTCTATCTGGGAATCGCGATCTCGTTGGTGTTGATAGCCATTACATTGGATTTCTTCATTCAATTCACAAAAGACTCCAACCTCATTCGCACTATTGTGGCTTTAGTGTTTGCCGTGACGGTGCTCGGAACGGGCATTGTCTTTGGAGGTGCTTGGCTCAAATGGACCTGGCCGAAATCTTACTTCGCACGACCCGCTGCGCCGACCGACCCCTCGGCCAAAACCATCTGAATTGATATTCTTGGACATGTCCTCACTCACCAAGGAATGAGCCATGCCCGTCTCCCCCGACCGCGTCCTGCAGCTCGCCAAAATCCTCAAAGGCTTCGCGCCGCGCGAAGAACTCTCGCTCGCCGACTATCTCAACGCCAGTCCGCGGCTGGAGTCGCTCTCCGACCTTCCCTCCGGCACAACCGTCCTGGTCCGCGGCGACGTCGATGCCAAGCCCGGACCAGCCATGGGCGACGGCGACATCCGCCTGCGGAGCATGAAGGAGACGCTTGACTTCGGCCGGCAGAAGGGGTGGAAGCAGGTCATATTTGGTCATCGCGGGCGGAAGGAGAAGGACAAGCCAATTGGCTCGCTCGATAAGGTCGCGAAGCGGCTGGGGGAGATTCTCGGCTGTGAAGTGCCGCTCATCACCGATTGGCTGGACGAAGCGACGGGCACCATGAAAGACGCCGCGGCTGCGAAAATCAAAGATGCCAAGCCCGGCAGCGTGCTGATGCTGGAAAACGTGCGGGCCTATGACCTGGAAACGGTGCTGTGGAAGGCGAAGGAAGAGCATCTACACAAGCACGCCGCCAAGCTCGCCGCGATGGCCAATTCCCTCGCCGAAAAGATCGGCTCTGTTTATGTCAACGAAGCTCTTTCCGCCGGCAGCCCGGATGCTTCCAGCACTATCGTGCCGCTGGCGATGAAGCGGGTGGCCCTGGGAAAGTACATCGCCGCTGAATTCGGGCAGCCGATGATGGAGTGCCTCAAGGCCAAGCTCGTGGTATTCAGCGGCATCAAGATCGACAAGCTCGATGACCTGGAGGCCATGATCGACCGTGGCACCATCAGCACCATCTTCAGCGCTGGCTCTCTCGCCATGTCCCTGCGGAAGGCCGCGGCAAAGCTCGAAGGGAAAGAGTTCTGTCTCGGCGTGGCGGAAGACCCCGCTCACAAGGACAAACCCTATTACATTCCGCCGGAGCGAGTCGAGCAGGCCACGCGGATGCTGGCTGCCGGTAAGCAGCACGGGATTGAGTTCGTCTTGCCGATTGACTCGGTCCTGGGCGACGGCTCCATTGCCGACACCCTCAGGCCAAGCGACCAGCAGTTCGACGTCGGGCCGAAAACCTCCGCCCTCTTCGAGAGAAAGGTCGGCGAGTTCATCGCGAAGAACAAGGCCAACCCCAAAAACGCCGTCGCCTTCCACAACGGCGTCTTCGGCATGTTCGAGGACCCCAAGTTCGAGGCCGGCACCAAGGCCTTCATCAGCCAGCTCAAGCGGCTCAAGGATGCCGGTCATCCGGTTTATGTCGGGGGTGGCGAAGGCGGGACCGCCCTGGAGAAATATGGCCAGCCGGACTGGATCACCCACTGCTTCACCGCGGGGGGCACCGTCCTCAACGCCCTCGGCAGCGAACCCGTGCCGTACCTGGTAGCGCTGCGAGAAGCAGCAAAGTAGTCCGCTCACTCCGTGAGCGGACATGTCTGCACACGGAGTGTGCAGGCTACTTTACGCCCGCACCTTGCCGCACTGGGCGATCAGGTCGTCCAGTGCCACGCGGATGTCCAGCGGTGTCCCATTCCCCACGGCGACCCGCTCCAGCCGGGCGGCAAACGGGGTCAGGCCGTCATAACCGTTCGTCTCCCCTGATTCCTTCAGTTGATGGGCCAATCGCCCCAGGAGCTGACGGTTCCCCTTCTCGGCGGATGCGGCCAGTTCGGCGATGACGGTGGGAAGTTCGGTAAGAAAGCCGTCCGCCGGCGAGCTCCCTTTGGTGATGGGGGTCGCTCGGCTGCGGTCGAGTAACATGGTCGGCATAGGAATTATCTAGGGGCTGAGTGGAGAACGAGAGAGGAAGGGTCTCCAAGGTAGGATTTCCGCTCTTTATATCTTACGCGGCAAACAGGGGGGAAGAGCGAAACCGGCCCTCACCTTTTTCATGGCTTTGCTGCACGCGCTCCTTACAACACGCGGCAGCGGCTTATCTTGCCAGCCGGCGACTAAAGCCTCGGGCACCGCGTTTCCTAAGGGAAAACAAGGTATCGGCCTGCCCGCCGCGCCGCGCTCATGGAAAAGGCCGTGCTAGCGTCAGAACCCGCGTGGGAGTCATCCTTTGTGCAACCGGCCCGGCAAGGCGGGAAATTCACGGGAACTCTGCGGACAAGTCAAGAGCGGAAATCTGGGGGGACGATAGCACAACCTAGACTCAGCATTGTTTGCTGAAGGTCGCTGAACGTCAGCGTCTCGGCCTGCCGCACCTACGAGAACATCGCGGGGCCGGCGGTTCCGGCGACAGGTTGTTTCCGTTTCCGTCTCCGTGTGTTCCGTTTTTAGGAGTTCTGCAATGAATCGTTTCATCGTGGCGGCCCTGGCTGCCGGTCTGTTGTGTATCGCTTCTTCCGTCAACGCTGCCGGCATGTTCGGCGGCGGCAGCTCTTGCGGGTGCGATGCCGCCCCCGTCTGCGGCTGCGAAAAGGCCCCCCGTTGCCATCGTGAGCGTTGCTGCAAGCAGCGCTGCCCCAAGGAACGTTGCTGCAAGGATCGTTGCCGCAATCGTTGCAACAACGGCTGCGATAACGGCTGTGCGAAGGCCGCCCCGACTTGCGCCGCCCCGACTTGCGCCGCCGTTGCCCCGACCTGCGAAGCCATGGCCCCGACCTGCGAAGCCAAGGCCCCCAGTTGCGGCTGCGACAATGATTGCAACAAGTGCCGCAAGCAGCGCTGCTGCAAAGAGCGTTGCCCGAAGCAGCGCTGCTGCAAGCAGCGTTGCCACCGCGACCGCTGCAACAACAGCTGCGGCTGCGAGAAGATGGCCGCTCCTTCCTGCGGCTGCGGTTACTAGTCTGCCAAGCCAGCGAGGCTGAGCACCCGCACACACCACTGCGAAAGAGCTCAGTCCCGCTCCCAAGATAACGCGAGGCCCCCGGCATGCCATGCAAGCCGGGGGTTTTGTGTTTCTTGGGCCCCTCAGTCTACTGACACTTCCGCTTCATCCATTTTGAGCATAATCCTCATCCCCTCTTCCAGTTCGCCGCAGGTCTCCAGTCCTCCGCTTCTCCAATTCGGTGGAGGTCACCAACAGCGTCTCTCACTGGCGGCACTCTTCATGCATGTTGTTGTCCTCATTGTTCTCGGTAACTTACGGCACCTTATAGTTTTGTACTCATGTATAGTTATCAAGAATCGCATTTCGATAAGAGTTTTTTCATACGTTTGGCGGGAGGGGGGGATTGACTTTTGCAGCCCATCTGCTAGAATGCGTCTAGCTCAGGGAGCGGGCTTTGCGGCACGGCATGAAGTCCGCTAAATCGAGGGGTGATTCACCATGAGCGCACTTCTATTGATTCTCTTGTGCCGGAGCTCCCTCGAGGGCACTGCGATGTGCGGCTCCAACAGCCGCACTTTCTAAAGGATGCTCTTTCCGGGGGCCTCCTCGGCAATCTTCTTGAAAGCGTTGCCAGCCGACGCTGGCTGTGAGCCTCCTTGGCGAGCACCTGATATCGGATCTGAAAGGAACCAGGAATCCGTCATGTCGCGGAAGAACCGCAATCACCTTCAACCGCGAGTTGCATCATGTTCTACCCAAGATTCGCTGGACTGTTCGGAAAGTCCTGGTCCCGCAAGCGCACCCGCCGCGCGCTGGTTTCGATACGCTTGACCCGGCGGCTAGGGTTCCTTTGCCTGGAGGATCGCCGGTTGCTCGCAAGTATTCTGCTCCCCACGGCGGAGAGTTTCGCGGTTCTGGGCGGCTCGACGGTGACCAATACCGGCTCGAGCGTCATCACCGGAAATCTCGGAGTCAGCCCAGGTACCGCGGTCGTTGGCTTTCCTCCGGGGATCGTGACGCCACCCGGAACGATACACGCAGCCGATGCGGTCGCGATTCAGGCTCAGACTGAGGTCACCATTGCGTACAACGATCTCGCGGGCCGAGCGTCCAACTTTAACCAGACTGGAATAGATCTGGGTGGACTCACGCTCACACCGGGTGTCTATACTTTTGCGTCGTCGGCCCAGTTGACGGGAACACTCACTCTTGACGCTCAGGGCAACCCCGATGCGGAGTTCATTTTCCAGATAGGGAGCACACTCACGACCGCCAGCAACTCGTCTGTTCTCGTGATCAATGGGGCTGACCCATGCAATGTGTACTGGCAAGTCGGCAGCTCCGCGACTCTCGGGACGGACACGGACTTCGCAGGGAATATTCTCGCGCTCACGAGCATCACCCTGACCACCGGAGCAAACATTGTGTCCGGTAGAGCCTTGGCGCGAAATGGCGCCGTGACCCTGGATACCAATGAGGTCTCCATCGACGGCTGCGCCCACGGCAGCATCGCCTGGGAGAAGCGGGACGCCGGCGGGACGCTGCTGGGCGGGGCGCAATTCACGATCAGCCCTGATCCGACCGACGGGGTCGGCATTTTGACGATCCTGGACAATGGACCCGGCGATGCAGATCCGGCGCTGGGACAGATCCTGGTCCTCAACGCGCTGCCGGGCACGTACACGATCACCGAGACCGTGGCCCCGCTTGGCTACGTGATTGACGTTGATCCGACGCGGGTCGTCAGCGTGACGGGGGCCGAATTAAATCCGGTCATCGGCGTGCAGGGGACGGACAATCCGGGCGTCACGGACGAGTCCGACTTCCACAACAGTCTGATTCAAGTCACCGTGGGGAGCATCGCCTGGGAGAAGCGGGATGCCGGAGGAGTGCTTCTGGGCGGGGCACAATTCACGATCAGCCCTGACCCGACGGACGGGGTCGGCATCCTGACGATCCTGGACAATGGACCCGGCGATGCAGATCCGGCGCTGGGACAAATCCTGGTCCTCAACGCGCTGCCGGGCACGTACACGATCACCGAGACCGTGGCCCCGCTCGGCTACGTGATTGACGTTGATCCGACGCGGGTCGTCACCGTGACAGTCGGCAACTTAACGCAGGTCATCGGCGTGCAGGGATTCAACGATGTGGGCGTCACGGATGAGTCCGACTTTCACAACAGCCTGATTGTGGGGATTGTGGGGAGCATCGCCTGGGAGAAGCGGGACGCCGCCGGGACGCTGCTGGGCGGGGCACAATTCACGATCAGCCCTGATCCGACGGACGGAGTCGGCATTTTGACGATCCTGGACAACGGGCCCGGCGATGCAGATCCGGCGCTGGGACAGATCCTGGTCCTCAACGCGCTGCCGGGCACGTACACGATCACCGAGACCGTGGCCCCGCTCGGCTACGTGATTGACGCTGATCCGACGCGGGTCGTCACCTTGACCGTTGGCGACTCAACGCAGATCATCGGCGTGCAGGGATTCAACGATGTGGGCGTCACGGATGAGTCCGACTTCCACAACAATTTGATTGTGGGGAGCATCACTTGGGAAAAGCGGGCTACAAACGCCAATCCGCTGCTGCTGGGCGGAGCGACGTTTGAAATCAGCCCCAACCCGCTGACCGGTGTGGGTACGCTGATCGTGGTCGATGGCGGCGCGAACGACGCCGACGGCCTGGCCAACGGCGTGCTGCAAGTCAACAACGTGCTGCCGGGGACCTACACGATCACCGAAACGGTGGCCCCGTCCGGCTTCGCCATCGACAACGACCCCACTCGTTTGGTCACGGTCAGTGCCGGCGACCTGAATGCCGTGATCGGAGTTCAAGGGGCGGATAACGCCGGCGATGCTGACGAGTCCGACTTCCATAACCGGCGTGTGATCGTCATCGGACCCGGTAAGAGTCCGAGGACGCCGCAATTCGTCCAACTGATCGACGAGGAGACCGGGGATGTGTTGTCGCAGTTCGCGCCTTACGGCAATACTTTCCAGGGAGGCGTTCGGGTCGCCACCGGCGATCTCACCGGCGATGGTGTCGTCGAGATCGTGACGGCTCCGGGGTGGAGCATTGTCGCGGAAGTTCGCGTGTTTACCCAGAATGGCGTACTGCTGACGTCGTTCCGACCGTACGGCTCGACGTTCGACGGCGGCGTCCAGGTGGCGGTCGCGGACGTCGACGGCGACGGACTGAGCGACATCATCACGGTTCCCAGCTACGGGCCTGCCCAGGTGAAGGTGTTCCGGAATGTGCTTGTCGGCGGGGTGCCCACGTTCGATGCGTCCCAGCCCTACAGGGATTTCCTCGCGTTCCCAGCGTCGTTTATCGGCGGCGCGGTGGTTGCCGCGGCCGACATGGGTAGCACCCCGCTGGCCAACGGACCGTTCGATAACACGCTGCTGGACCAGCAGGCGGAAATCGTCGTCGGGAGCGGAGCCGGCATGACGACCACCGTCAAGGTTTTCGACGTGAGCGGCCTGATCACGCCCACGCCTGGCGCGATTCCCGCGACCGCTGGGAGCTTCACTCCTTTCACCACCACTACCAGTTACCGAGGGGGAGTGTCCCTTAGTGTGGCGCGGATCAACGCGGACCTCATCCCGGACATCGTGGTGGGTGCCGGCGTCAACGGTCAATCTCTGGTGGACGTTTGGGCCTGGGACAACACCGCTTCCGCCACATTGTCCAGCTTGTCGGCGAATGGCATCGGCTTTGCCGCGTTCACGGATGCGAGTCGAACCGCGCCGGTCCAGGTCGCGGCACTGGACACCGATGGTGACGGCATCGCGGACGCAATTCTGGCCGTGCAGGGGCCGGGCGGAACCACCAGCCAGATCCGCGTATTCAACATCACCAGCGTCGCTCCGCTCCAGGTTTCGCCGGCCACGGCGATCCCGGCCAGCTTCCTGGGCCCCTACTTCATCGCGACAATCCCCCAAGGGCTGACGGCCGGCAGCGTGATCCCCTTCGCGTCAGCTCCGCTGGGCGACGAATTCGATGTGCCTGTCTCGGGGGAATTCGATCCGCTGCTCGCGGATCTCACTCTCTCCGGCGGCGATACCAACCTGGAGAACCCGCTGGATGCCAATAACGACGGCCAGGTCTCGCCGGTGGATGCCTTGCTGGTGATCAACCGGCTCAACGCCGGCACTCCCACGGTGAGCAACCCGCTCTCCGGCCAGGCCCCCTTCGTCGATACCAACAACGATGGCGAAGTCTCGCCGGTGGACGCCCTGTTGATCATTAACTGGCTCAATCGAGAGTCGGCTCTGTCCCAGCAGGCTTCGTCCGCGGTCGGGGCCGAGGGCGAGGACGAAGCCTCCACTTCAGCCAGCGACGCCTACTTCAACCTGGTCGGCAGCCTCGCTATCGAACTGTCCCAGGAGTACTACCAAGGCGGCAACAAATCGCCCCGCCGCTCTCTATAAAGAGAGAGCCTTACGATGCGTTGAAAGCACGGAGTGCGTTACCAGCGCGCCTCCAGGCCGACGTTCACCCCGTGCAGGAACATGCCCCCGCCGTTGCTGATCTGGTTCCCGCTGGGCGACGTCGCGAAGTCGAAATCGAGCTGGTCCGGGGCGAGGGCCACTCCCTCGATCCAGAGGACGTTGTAGCCGGCCCTGGCGTTCCAGACGTCGTTCAGAGCATAGAGTCCCGAAAGGTTGGCCCCGCCCACAAAGGCAACTCCCCCTTGGCTGCTCGACACGGTCGGCCGCAACGGGAAGTTGGGAAAGTCGGTCACCGATTGCGTTTGACGGGCGTCGTTGCCGAAGATGCCGGCAAAGCCGGTCGCATCCCAGCCCAGCCGGCCCCGCGTGCGCCGCAATCTCGCCCCGAGTTGTGCACCGTACAGGTTATTGTTGGTGCGAATATTGTAAGCGCCTTCCTCGACCGCGCCGGCTACCGTTCTCTGAGCCGAAATGTTGAGCTCTTCCGCGAGGTTGAGGTAGCGAAAGCCGCTGAACCATGTAACCGATCGGCAGCTGACCTCGCCGCAGCAAGATTCTTCGCAGCAACCGCAACAGCAGAGCAAATTCACCGCGAAACTATGCACCGCAAAAGAATAATCCACCTGAGCCTGGTCCATGTCCACAAATACATTGCCGGCCAGATTATCCGGGAAAGTCAGGAACGCATTGGGATCAGTACTTACGACAACCGCGGACGCGTTTGCAGCAAAGAGGCCGAAATAGTCAAATTCGACCGCTCGGCCTCCGCACAGACGCCTCCCCACCGTGACCTGCAAGCCGGCATCGAAGTTGGAATTGAGGTCCGAAGTGGACAGGAATGTTGTGCTCGTATTGGGATCGACGATGATCGGGCGGTCCGAGAAGCGGGGTTCCCGTTTCAGAAACAATGCCCCGACCTGCACGTAGGCGCAGGGACATGCGTCGATCCAGGAAGGACTCAAACATCCGTCGAACCCAGGGTCCTGCGACTCGGGGATGGACGGTCCGCCGCTCGCGGAAGTATTCTCGCTCAGCACCCGCTGGAAGCGGTCGTCCAGCCCGACACTACGGAAATACCCTCCTTGTGCCGCCGGATCCGCCTGGCGAACACTTGCCACCGAGGACTGCTCCCCCTCCTGCCCCATCGCCGGCGTACCGGTTTTCGCAGCGACGACGACCAGCACGATTGCGACACCTAATCTCAGGGAATTTATGCTCATAAGCTCTGTGGGAAGGGGGCTATTAAATCCCCGCAATTGGCAGTAAGCAATGGGAAAGTAGGTGGACTCACCCCCCCCCCATAAAAAAATGAGGTCATAAATCGACCCATTTTTCGCTATGAACGTTAGTCGAACCGGAGCGACCGGAGAAATCACTAATCGGTGACTTTTCGGCACAACAGGTATTACCGTCAAAGTTTGTCAAAGCGCTACTCAGGCGGGCGTCGCAATGGCGTCCCGAACCCCTTGGCCATAGCTATCCCGCCAGCGTTACAGGCTTGCGGAAGCAAGCTAGCAAGAAATGCGGCCCCAGGATGACCAGGCCCCACACATCGGGAACATGAACCAAAAAGCGGCCAAAGGCCCCCGCCCCGCCCCATTCGCCGCATCTCGAAATCAGCAGGCCCGCCCATGCAGGCCCGCAGGGCCGACCCGACGATAGCCCAGACCAAAGGCCGTTATAGCCGCACTGGATCTCTGAAAACCGCCTGAAGACGGGACTCCAGCAGGGGGCGGCACGGAAAAAAGTCGAAAAATTGTTGTCACTATCTCTTGACGGTGCAAATCTGGTTGTATACACTTAAGTACAGTACATGGGCTGGCTGCGCGCGGAGAGAAGGAAATTTGAGACGAGAGGAAGAGGAGGGGTCAGGGGACAGTAGGCAGGAAATAGGAGGCAGAGAAAGATTTGCAGGTTTTTGATTTGACATGGCCTGGGAGGGCCGGAGGGGGAAAGTGAATCAAGAAAGAGGGCTGATTCAGGACTTACGGCGTGAATCAAAGTTGCAAGTGGAAGATAGTAATAGTGTTACAGATATTCACAATATCGTAAGTTACTGTGAAGAAAGAGAGTGAATCATGAATCAAGAATGCCTCGGGCGGGGGGGAGAGAGATGAAAGCCGAGGTCGGAAAGTGGAAAGCGGAAGAGAACGACGGAGAGCTAGGTTCGGCTTTCCGCTTTCCGACTTCCGCTGTGCCATCACATCGTTCGCTTGCGGGCCAGGGGCATGAGGATGCGTTCGACGCGCTTGCCGCATTCGGAGACGAGGGAGTCGATCTTGTTGCGGAAGTAGCTGAAGGCGCACATGGCGGGGATGGCGACGACGAGGCCTTCCATAGTGGTGACGAGGGCGAGGCTGATGTTGTCGGCAAGGGCGGCAGGGGTGGGATGTTCTTTCTGGTTCGCCAGTTGGTTGAACGCCAGGATCATTCCATAGACCGTACCAAGCAGCCCGAGCATGGGGGCGATGGCGGCGATGACGTTGAGCATGTCGGTCTTGCGGTAGAGGCGGGCGGTGTTGTCCTCGCCTGCTTCCTCCACGGCCGACTTGTATTCCGCGAAGCCGAACTCGCTCCCCTGGTAGGTTTCCAGGCCGGCGAGAATGACGTCGGTGGCGAGGGAATAGTTTTTGGGGTCGCGGCAGAACTCGGTGGCCTCGGCGATCTGGCCGTGGTGGAGCATTTCCTCGAGCTGCTGCATCGCGACTTCGGGCATGAGCCGCTCTTTGCGGATGGAGATGGCGTGCTCGATGATCAGGCCGATGGCCACGAAGGAGAGAATGATGATGACCAGACCGATGAGGCCGCTGGCGACGAGGTTGTCCCACCAGGTCCGCTCGCGGGTATTGGCGGGGGCCTTTTTGGTCGGTACGGCGGTGGTCGCCGGCACGTCCTCCACCTTGGGCTCTTCGCCGGGGTTCACTTCCGGAGCCTGGGCGCGGGCAGCCGCGACGAAACGGGAGCTCAGGTCCATTCCGAGCCAAACGGCGAGCAGGCCGGCCACGAGGCGGAGCACCGTTCCCCGCGGCAGGTGAGAAAGAAAACCGCCCAGCGTCATCCTCATGGCCTCTCCAGTTCCGCGGCGAGCTTCCCCTGTGCCGTTTCGCGGTACCGGGCGAGAAGCTCTCGCCGCACCGCGGTCGCTGCCGCTGTATCCTTGAGCTTATCCAGAATCTGGAGCGCTTGGTACAGCCCCGCCGCGGCCAGCTCGGGGTCGCGGTCCTCGGCGAGGGCGGCGACGGTGAGGAAGTCGAGGGCGGCATCCCGCTGGGCAGCTTCGTCGCCGGTGGCTCGCCACTTTCCGAGCCAGAAATGGGCGAGGAGGCGATTGGCCGGGTGGAGCTTGGGGAGGCGAGTCTCCAGGGCGGTGAGGGCTGTCCCCGGCGTCTTTTGCAGGAACTCCTGCTGGGCGAGAAGGATGTCGCGGAACTCGGCGGCCAGAGGTTCCTTTCCTTGCACGGCAGCGAGGACCTTTTGGGCGGCGGGGACATCGCCGGCCGCGAGGGCCAGGGAGATGTAGTAGAGGTAGGCTTCGTCCGGGCGGGGGGCGGCCATTTTCTTGATGGCCTCCTGTACGCCGGGAAGGGCCTGTTTGGCTTCGGCGGCATCGAGCCAGAGGGGAGCGAGGTCCAGGCAATATGGCAAGTCAGGACCCGTTGCCGGGCGGCGAGCACCGGGAAGGAGAGCCTCCTTCGCCGCGCCGCTGCGGAGCAGCTCCAGGCAGCGCAGGTAGGGCTCGACGGCGGACTCGCGCTTGCCGTGAGACAGACGGCCCCACATGGTTGCCTGGCAGACGAGGTACGCCGTCTGGCTCTGCCGGCTGGAGAACTGCGGATAGACCTTCTCCGCCGTCTCCA
This sequence comes from Pirellulaceae bacterium, assembly GCA_051004015.1. GTDB lineage: Bacteria > Planctomycetota > Planctomycetia > Pirellulales > Pirellulaceae > SXOA01. The sequence goes on from JBPCKT010000082.1 coordinate 64,521, forward strand.
GCAGCCCGTCATAGTCCCCAATCTTCAGCCGCTGTCGTAGGCGATAGAGGGAGGGGCCAAGTTCCTTCAGGTGCTTGTCGAATGCCGGCTGGAGCGCCTCGCGGACGCGGCCGCGCCCAATTTCGTCCCACGAAATCAGGTCCCCTGCTCCGAGCCGCTTGCCGTCCAAGCGAGCGCCGTCCTCATCCACCGACAGGACGGTCTTATCCGTGACGAGCTCCAGATTCCGCAGGATGAGCCGGTCCGCCCCCGCGCCGCGATTGGCTGTGGCGCAGAGCAGCGCCATACACGCTGCCGCGGCGAATCGACGACAAGGAAAATGCTCCAGCAAGTGAAAACCTCAATCCATGGGAAGGTAAGTCGAAACTCTACCCGCTGCCCCTTTATTGTAGGGGCTCCGTAGGACTTCGTTTTTTCGCCTTTCCGGACTTTTTTCTGACAGTCTGGTGAGCCTCTGGTTCTGGCACGGGGAATGCCTTCTTTTGGCCGGAAAACCTAGTTGCTGCCAAATGCCGGGGAACTACTATGGTATCCGAGCGTCCAACGTTCAAAAAGGTTGACGTTCGGCCACCAGGCGTGGCTTTTTTGCATCCAGCCGTCGATTGATTCTGGAGAATTAGATCGTGAAAATTCGCAAGCAGAAGAAACGCATCGCCGCCCGCCGCCGCATTCTCGGTCTGGAGCAATTGGAACGGCGGGAAGTGCTGGCCGGCAATGTTGCCGCTACCATTCGCGGGGGGAATCTGTTTCTGAGCGGCGACAATCTGGCCAACGACATTTCCATCACACGCACCGCCCCCAACAGCGTCACCATCGCGGGGAACGGCACCACCGTCAATGGGCAGGCGGCGGTCACTTTCAATAATTTCCGCCGGCACCTTGCCGTCAATCTGAAAGGCGGCAACGACAATGTGAGCTTTGCAAACGCGGCCGACGACCTGTTCCGGATTCACGGCAACTTGACGGTCCATACCGGCGCCGGAAACGATCAGGTCAATTTCACCGACACCGCGGTGGTCGGCGTTCTGCACATCGACACGGGCAGCGGGAACGACCAGGTGAGCGGCACCCCGGGGACGAGCACTTGGGGCCTGCGGGCTGCCCACGTCGCCAAAATCTTCACCGGAACGGGCAATGACGTGGTCAGTCTTGATCGATCTCGCTTCGGCAACACGGCTACCTTCTTGATGCAAAAGGATAATGACAACCTGTTCCTGAGCAACTCGATCTTCGTCAAGACCACGATTCTCAATGGCGGACTTGGATTCGACCGGCTGGATACCTTTGCCACTTCATTTGCGAGAAAACCGATCGTCGTGTTGTTTGAATCCCGCGGCAGCAGCCCCGCACCAACGGTCAACACGCCCCCCATCGCGACGAATGACGCGGCGACCGTCGCCGAAGGGGCGACCGCCTCCATAAACGTCGCCGCCAATGATACCGATGCCGACGGTTCACTGGATCTGACCTCGGTGGTAATCACGCAGAATCCCGCGAATGGCTCGGTCACCGACAATAACGACGGCACCGTCACCTACACGCACAACGGCTCAGCAGCGACCAGCGATTCGTTCCGCTATACCATCCAGGACGATTCCGGTGCAGTCTCCGGTACCGCGACGGTCAATATCACGATAACGCCGGTGAACGACGCCCCCGTAGCGGTGAACGACACCGCCACGCTGGCCGAGGGAGCAACCGCCTCCATTCCGGTATCGTCCAATGACACCGACGTCGACGGCACCATCGACCCGACCAGCATTGTCGTCACGCAGAATCCGGCCAATGGCTCCGTCGTCGTCAATGCCAACGGCAGCGTTAGCTACACGCATAACGGCTCCGACACCACTGCCGATTCGTTCCGCTACACGATCAAGGACAACACCGGAGCGACTTCCGGCACGGCGACCGTCACTATCACGGTGACACCCGCTAATGATGCACCCGTCGCCGTCAACGACGCCGCCACGGTGGCCGAAGGCGCCGCCGCCAACGTCCCCGTTTCCACCAACGACACGGACGCCGACGGCACCATCAACCCGGCCTCCATCGTCATCACGCAAGTACCGGCCAACGGCACTGCCGTTCCCAACGCAAACGGCACGGTCACTTACACCCACAACGGTTCGGAAACCACTACCGATACTTTCCGCTACACCATCAACGACAATACCGGAGCCGTCTCCAACACGGCGACCGTCACCATTACGGTAACACCCGCCAACGATGCACCCGTCGCGGTGAATGATGCCGCCACGGTGGCTGAGGGAGCCTCCGCCAACGTCCCTGTTTCCACCAACGACACGGACGCCGACGGCACCATCAACCCGGCTTCCATCGTCATCACACAAGTGCCGGCCAATGGCACCGCTCTCCCCAATGCCGATGGCACGGTGACCTACACCCACAACGGCTCGGAAACCACTACCGATA
>JBPCKT010000083.1:0-16336 GCA_051004015.1 Pirellulaceae bacterium
TGGTGGTGCTGATCGCAATCGTCGGCACCGGATCGCCGCTGGTCAGCCATTTTTCCGCCGTCATGCGGTCGAGATCGTCGAACGTATACTGCGTGACCCGTTCGTTGCGGTCCTTCTTGCGGGTGAGATTACCCGCGGCGTCGTGATAGAAGCTCCGCGTGTTGTTGAGCTCGTTGGTCTCCATCGTCACGCGGCCGGCGTTGTCGAAGGCCCACGAGGTGTCGTTATTGACGGGATCACGGAGATTGATCAAACGGCCCATCAGGTCATAGGTGAACCAGGTCTTGCTGGTAATGGTCCCCAGGGGGTCCGTGATCGAGGCCAGGCGATTCATGTAATCGTAGGCATACGTCGTGACCGAAGCAGTGACGCCGCCGGTCCCGTCGGGGTCGGGGGTGGTGACGCTGGTAGGCTGGTCGAGCATGTTATGAACGGTCGATGTCACGTACCCCTCATGATTCGTCACCGTCGCTTGCCGGCCGTAGGCGTCGTACCCGTAATCGGTATACCGGCTCAGTGGATCGGTCATCCGGCTGATCAGCGAGTTGCTGCCGTAGGTCCAGGTCCAGACCGGAGCGGAGGGCAAACAACGGTTCCTGCCACCTTTTCCTCCCCCGTGGCTGATGTTGTCGAAGAAGCCCCGAATGTCCGCATCGATGATCCAGTTCACCTTTCGATTTGTGACTCCCACGTACAGGGCATCCAGAGCTCGGTGGGGGCTTCGTCCGGGACGAAAACCGTAGCTGAACCCGAGAAAGTCCTGTTCGTAGATGCATTCCAGAACCGTGCGTGCCGCCTGTTGGACAATTTTGTCTTCCAGTGCAGCGATTCCCAGTGGCCGCATTTTGCCATCCGCTTTCGGGATGTACGTCCGCTTGGAAGGCTTGGCCCGGTAGGCTCCGCGATGGATTCGTCCGTGCAGATCGTCGATCCGCCGTTCAAAGTCCCGCGCGTAGTCATGCCACGTCTCGTCATCGACTCCTGGGGCCGCTTGCTTCTTCAGATCGAAGAAGCTCGCCCGCAGGAGTTCCGGCGTGAGGTGGTGCAGCAAGCTGGTGAACTTCAGCTTCTTATCCTTCTGTGCCGCTTCACGTACGCCGAGCAATCCACGCGACCTGGGTACGAACGGCGAGCCGTCCGCGTTCTGGCGTTGAGTCCAGTCCAGTAGCAATTGCCCCGTGTTCTCCTTGGTCAGTCCCCTTTGTCAGGGGGCGGATTAAATGCAGCCAGTCGGGGGCAGAATTAGCAGCCTGGGTTTAGATGCTTGAATAATCGTTAATGACGCTAGGTTTGGCAAGCCTCTGCAGGTTGGTCCGTTCCTTTTTTCCTCTTGCTGGGAGCGGGTGGCGAGCCGGGGGGCAGAATGGCTGCATTTGGTTTTTCAGCGGTCTCGACCTCGGTCGCGGACAATTCGGCGCGGGCTTGCTGGTTCCGCAGGCGATAACTTTTTCCGGCGATCGGAATCACGTCCGCGTGGTGAAGAAAGCGATCGAGTATCGCGGTGGCACTCGGCACGTCACCGATGAGCTTCCCCCATTCTTGAATGGGGCGGTTGCTGGTCATCATCGTCGAGCGGGTTTCGTAGCGCCGCATTATGATCTCGAACAAGAAGTCCCCGCTACGACGCGCTAAATTTTTCATCCCCATGTCGTCCACGATGAGCAGGTCGGGCCGCAAGTACTTACCCAAGATGCGCTCCTGCCCCTCGAGCGCTTCATCGTGCAGGAAGTCCCGCACGACGTCGAAGATCGAGCGATAGAGAACCACATGCCCCTGTTTGATGGCCTCGTACCCCAGAGCTTGGGCCAAGAATGACTTTCCCGTCCCAGGTGGTCCCACGAGTAAAACGTCCTTGGCTTCGCGAATGAAGCGGCACGTCGCGAGGTCGTAGATCTGTGCTCGCTTGATCGACGGATTGAACGACCAGTCGAAGTCGCTCAGCGGTCTCACTTCCCGGAAGTTGGCCGCTTTCACGCGGCGTTCGATCTGCCGCTGTTGCCGCACCATGAGTTCATCCTGAAAGATGAGCTCCAGGAACTCGGCATGGTTCAGCTGATGGCCGGCTGCTTCCTGCAGACGGACGTCGAGGGACTGGGCGAGCCCCGACAGACGGAGTTGGTGAAGGGCAGATTCTAAGCGTTCATTCATACGGCTTCTCCTGGTGGAACAAGGATGGGGAATTACCATGGACACTGTCTGGTGAAACGGAGCCGGGCTCTGCAGAGGTGCAACCTGGCGAGGGATAATCAGATCGGGGCGGTGACGCCGCCAATGAGCCCTGTGCGAGCAGATCGCCAGGGCTTCTTTCTTGCGCTAGCCCAGGCCTCATTGCCCCGCCATGCCTTTCCAAACCTTCGCCCACGGAAGGGCGATCTGCCTGGCGATGGAACGCCTGAGCGACGATGGCGGCGTAGTCATCCAGCGGCCGAATCAGCGGATGTTCTTCCAGGAAGGGGAGTGGCTCTTGCCGAGCAGCCTCGCGGCCCACTAGTTTCCGTATTGTCCGCAGTCGCCAGCAGCTAAACGAAAACGCGATTTCGCAGGCTTTTTCCAGGACTTGGCAGGAATGCTTCTTCGTCAGCGAGAGCAGTCCTTGCAGGACGCGCGTCCCTTCGACGCCGCGGGCGTTGACCATCGCTTCGGCCCACTGCTGCGTCTGGCTGCCGACCAGGCTCACTTTACTCAGCAGATATTTCACGCCGTGTTCCAGGCCGCTGATCTTCTCCCGCACGATGTGCTGAGCGTGCGTGCTAAAGCGTCCTTGCTCATGCCGCACATGAATGGCGATCTGCTCGAAGCGACCATTGAAGATGCGGACCAGCCGTGCATCCCATCGGACCCAGACTTCGCGCCCCAGATACTCGGGAGGCGCTGAATAATAGGCTCGTGCCACCTCGACGTGGCCGTCCCGGTTCACACGCCGCCTGGCTTCTTGGAAGGAGGCGAATCTCTCCAGCGGCAGCGGCGATAGGGCCGCGCGCTCCGCGCTTTCAAAGAGCTGCTTCACTTGCCGCTTGGTGGTCCCATGAATCCGCGTATCGGCGACGGTCCGCTCCCAGTCCGCCAAGCACTTGTTCTCTTCTTCGAGGCTGGTGAAGGTTCGCGCCTTGAGCGCGTTGTTCTTGACATATTTAACCCCGGCCTCGATCTTCCCCTTGTGCCGGGGCGTATAGGGTTTCGTGGGAATGATCACCGTGCCGTAGTGCCGGCAGAAGGATTGCACCTTGGGAGTGAGCTCGGGATCGAACCAGTCGGGGTGTGCGACCGCGGCTTTCAAATTATCGATCACCAAGGTCTTGGGCACGCCCCCAAAGTGATTGAAGGCGTTTTCCAGGCAGCGGAAGAAGTCCTCGGCCGTCTGCGTGAACGTGGCCTCGCTGTACCCCTTGCGGCTGTGACTGAGGACGATGCGGAAGACGTTCGTCTTGCGGCGCTTGCCATCGGGTCCCACGACCGGAGCGCCGCTGCCGAAGTCCACCTGCGCTTCTTCGCCGGCACCGCACTCCATGCGGCGGAAAGGGAGCGGCGTCGTGGCCCCGAGGCCCCGCACGAACCGCTTCACGCTGTCGTAGCTCCCCGTGAAGCCGTGGTCTGCTCTCAGATCCTGCCAGATTCGTTTGCCGGAGAGCTGCTGGTCCAGCATCGACAGAATCAGCCCCCGTAGCGGCTCGCATTGATGAGGCCGGCCGCGTGGCGAAGAGGCCCCAAGTCCGGGAGGCTGAGGCAAATTATCATTGGCCGAGCCGGCGGGCAGAATGGCTGCATTTGCTGCGGCCACAAAATCCGCAACATCCGCACCAGGCGAATCGCCGGGGAGCGGAGCCGGGAGGCCAGGAAAAGTGGCTGCATTTGACCCGTCCGAGCCGGGGGGCAGAATGGCTGCATTTGAGGCAGCCTGCGCCGGTCGTAGGTGTCGCGCTACGGTCCCGCGGTCGATCCCCAGTTCACTGGCGATCCTCCGCCCGGACCATCCTGCGGTATGCAGCTGTTGTATCGACTGACTTTTTGCCATCTTGAGGACATTCGCCATACGTGGTCTCCAGCAACTTGGAAGATGTTGCTGCAAACCAACGGCGAACCGCGCTCCATTCAAAATGGCTGCTTTTCAATTCTGCCCCTGCTGCTGTTTTTGACCGCCCCCTGACATCGTGGCAGCCAAGTTCTTGCCGGCGTACATTGAACTCAAGGCCGATTTGGGGGAGTGGGACCAGGGGGCGTTTAGCGAGGACATTCCGTTCGTTCACAATTTGGGAGAGGCGGACGTGGGAAACCGCAAGGCGCATTTGGTCCGCAATGTTTCCAACGACAAATGGTTCTGGTCGATTCAGACGATTGCTTCCTACGAACCGGATGCGGGCCGTGATTTCGATGCAGACAAAACCCCCTGGTTAGCTGGCTACGCTTTCAACAATCAGACGGACGCTAACGGCAAAGGTGCTTATATTTACTTATTCACGGAAGTCCTCCGCGACATCAATGCTTATCCTGGAGACCCACCACCCTATCCACCCGGATTCAAGGAAATCACGCTCGATGATGCAGTCCTCGTGCAGCGCTCGTTGCTTCATGAGATCGGGCACGAGATGGGGGGCTTTCACCATTCCGGTGCGACAGCAGACCAGTCGACCGTCAAGGACGAGGGGCCGATGGACACCAATAACCTTCTCTACGGGAACGACATGGATCTCCAGTTTACGCCACGTCAACTCGGCCGAATCCAGTCGGCGATCCTGGTAGGCGCTTATGGCAGCCAACCGTTGAACCTTCCGGGGGATCCGTAACGCTGCCTCTGCGACTCAAGGAACCCCTGCCATGCGTTTCACGATTGTTTGCATGTGCCTCGCTCTGGCGCCGCACGGTCTTGTCTGCGCCGATCCCCCTCCGGTAAGCGTGAAGCTCGTCACCAAGTCGGTCATTGAGCCGGTGCTGGTTGGCGACACTCTCCCCTTGAAAATCGTCATCGAGAATCGAAGCCACGCGGCACTTCAACTGAAGGATATGCGGACTCTCAGCCCGGAGTCGGTGAAAAATGGGAGCAATCATTACCAGCCGTATTATGACCTCTGGCTGACCAAGCCGGACGGCAAGCGCGTGCTCGTGCGTAGTTCCTCGGCAACGGCGGAAGGGGACGGGGATGATCCCCTAGACAAACGCTTGGGACTAGCACTGAGTTTCTCCGTGCCGCCCGTCGGCGGCTTGGCGGTCCCAATTATGGTCGCCCCGGACAGCAGTTACATCTTTTACGAGATTGTCCTCTTTTCAACGGCGGGGCTGACCATCGATGTTCCCGGCGAATACCGTCTCGTCGCCACCATCGGGACGGATCGGGGAGATTTCCGCAGCGAAGAGTTTGTGTTTCGAGCGCACGAGCGCACCGGAATGATGGAACAAGAATTGACGAAAGAGTTGCTCAAGATCCCCGAATTCTATCGGTATGAATTGGAATTCTGGGATCGGCTCAGCGATGTGCCGCAATACGCCGCCGCACTCAATCAGCGACTCGCGGGCATGGGAGGCAGCGGCAACCTCTGGCGAGACCTAAAACTTCATGATCAAGTTGGGGAAGCGTGCCAACGAATCCAGCTCTGGACCCAGGGGAATGAGGAGTTGAGCGAGTATGTCCGCGGTCGCATCGCGTTCTTTGGCTTCTTTAATGAACCAGTAAATGAGATTCGGAGGGAGCTGGTCTTCATCAACCTGGCACGGTCGTGCGCGCGCAGGAATCAGTGGCAATTGGCGGCGGACGTTCTGGCGAAGCTTCCCCCGGAGGCAATTCACTCGATCGTTCAGCTTCGCAAGCAAGTTGCCCAAGCGGTCGCCGGCAAGCCCATCGCGAGCGTCAGGTTGGTGACGAAATCGGTCGTCCAGCCAGTCGAAGTTGGCGATACATTACCGCTGAAAATTGTCGTCGAGAATCTGAGTGGAGCGGATCTCAAACTGAACGACATCCGCAGCCGCACCGACGCGTCTCGTGGCGCTAATCAGTATCAGCCCTATTTCGATCTTGGGATGGTCAAACAGGAAGGGAAGTTAGCCGGTGCCGTAAGTCACCGAGAGTGGGGTTTCGGCGGAATACGCGGCGATATCGTCATCCCGCCGAAGAGTAGTTACAGCTTTTACGAAATCGTTTTTCAGAATTACTTTTCGTTGGCCATTGAGGAACCCGGCGAATATCATCTCATCGCTTCCGTTTGGACGGATCAGGGCGAACTATGGAGCGACGAGTTCGTGTTTCGCGCCGAGAAGCGTAAAGGATTGACGGGCCGCGAACTGGCAGAACAACTGCACACGCTCCCACAGGATTTTCGCGATGAATTGCAGTTCGGCAGTCGTCTCAGCAATTGGGGGCGACACACGGATCGGCTCAAGCACATCGTGACAGGCAACCTTTTCCGACATTTGCAGTGGCACGACGATGTAGGGGATGTAATGGACTCGATCACTGATCGAAATTGGAACGAGGACGAATTGAGCGCCTACGTTCGTGAGAAGATCACGCTCTTCGTCAAATCAACTGATGAAGTTCGGCGAGAATTAGCCCTGAATAACTTGGCCCAAGTCCTCATTTGGAAAAAGCAGTGGAAGCTTGCCGCGCTGGCTCTCGAGGCGCTACCGGCGGATTCTAATTATTCTATCGATTGGAAGCGAAAACTGGTCGCGAAGGAACTTTCGAGAAAAGAAGTTGACGGGAAGTGACCTTCCGCAGTGCAATCATGCGCATTTGGAAGAGCGGGGGTCCCGGTTGGCGGCGGGACGCAAGAAGCAGTGGAAGCTCGCTGCGGAAATCCTGGCAAAGCTCCCCCCGGAGCCGATTCACTCCGTCGTCAATCTCCGTAAGATCGTAGGCAAAGCAGTTGGGGAGAAGTGACGCCGAAGCCGACCGGCTACGCCAGATCACGATCCTCAAACAGTGTCAGCGCCAATAACATGGCGACCGAGCTGTACAGTGCGCAGTAAACGAGCGACCAGAGGATGTAATCCGTGGGGACCGGCAGACCCGTGGCAAAGCTGGCCTCCGTGCTGAAGTGGTCCAGCACGGGCAGCACCGTGGCGGAGATTTTTGCCAGAAAAACGACCGGCGCGGGGACGTTTTCCGCGATGGCCTGCGATTGCACGAGCAGCGGCGTCAGGTGCCCCAGGACATAAATCGAGAAGCTGATGATGAAGTTGGCCAGCATCGGCAGCCGCGTGGAGATGGCCACGCTCAGCGCCGTAAGGACCAGCGTTTCCATATACGCCAGGAACAGCCCCGGGATGGTCTGCATCATTTCGTTGTGGCAGACCTGCCAGGTGACCTGTTCCATATCGGTGGAATTCTCGCGAGCATCGTAGATGGTTTTGTAAGTGACCGTGACCAACATCACGGCTCCGAACATCACGAACATGACCGCCACGGTCCAAGCGATGCCCACGAATTTCCCCAAGATGAAGTCTCGCCGGCTCACGGGCTTGGAGAGCACGGTCAGGGCCGTCTTGCCTTCAATCTCATCCGCCACGGAGGTGCTGGCGGCCCAAATCGCCTGGATGATGGCCAAAACCAGGATCAGGTTCAGGCTGGTCCCCTTGAGCATCTTGATGTCTTCCCCCAGCGTGTAATACGGCACGAAGTCGAACACGATCAGCAGGAATATCCCCAGGGCGCACAGAATCACGAACAGCGGCTGGGCGATTTCCGATTTGGCCGTGGAGTGGGCGATAGCCGCGAGCTTGGGGAAAAAGGTCCGCTGGGCCAGGTAGAGCAGGAAGACACCGGCGATGGCCACGGCGGCGTAGACCACCGAGAGCATTTCCGGATGGGCCAGCTTGTTGCGAAAGGTGATTTCCAACCTGGCCGGTTTCGTGCCATAGTTACGAACAAAGAACTCCGAAACGTGCTCTTCGACAAATGGAGAGCTGCCGTCGGGGTTGCGGTTCCAGACGGTTTCGTCGCCGGGGGCAACGTTCAGCGTCTCGGCGGCAAAGGAATACTTCTCGAAAGACTCGGTCTTGATCTTCATCCGCTGGTCGCCGCGGAGGATCATCTGCATTAGTTCAATCTTGCGAACGTCCACCGGAATGGACACTTCCTTGGGTTCCTGGAAGTCGCTCGTGGCGGCGGGGATGTCATAGTTTTCCGACATGCTGCCGCGGGCAATCAGTTTCGGATATGCCCACAAGTTTTCCAGCAGCGCCGACGGCTTGCGGACGATAGTGAGCCCCAGAACGCCAAAGGAAGCCAGGCAGCAGACGACCACGAACAGCGGCAGCAGCACCCCTTCCCGCACGGCGAGCGGCACTTCGGAGTTGGTCCTGCGGGAAATCAGCGCCACGCTTCCCATGGCGGCCAGCAGGCTGGCGACGGCCCAGGCAACCACTGTCCCCACCAGCTCCGTGGCGGTTCGCGCGGTCAGCGCCGCCGCGCCATCTTTGGCGGCGGCTTTGGCAGCGAGGTTCGCAGGCGAGTTGCGGGCGGAATCTCCCCACGGTACGAAGAGGACCAACGCAATGGTCAGATAGACGAGCAACAGCACGCCCACGGCAATCCACCGCTTTTGCGGCTGTTCCGCCAGGTCCGCCAGGGGCTGAACGCGGCCGAGCAAGTTGCCAATTCCCCAGAACGCCAGGCAAAACAGCAGGCCCAAAATCGCCCCCACTCCGATAATCCACACCGGCGTCAGCCAGCTGGTTACCGCGTCCCCCATTTGAATGTGGACGGCATCGAGAATATTGGCAAAAAGAGGAGCCACGGGCATAGGTGCGGGGTGTGCTGGAAGGAGGAGATTGGGAAGTTGGTGATGCCGACCGAAGCGCGATAAATGTAGGCGGACAGGCCATTTACGGAGCCTGTATCCATTCGGTTCGACCCATTTCGCCCGTTGAGCGTACGGCTAGTTGAGAGTGGTCCGCGACCGTGGCGATTCTCTATGGTAGTTCAGAGCCCCCACGGAAACCTAGACTCGTCCCTGATGGCCGCAACCTTTTGACGGAATTAGGCTTAGCGGTTGGGGTTATCTCATACCGATGAACGAAAACCAAGCCAATTCAAAGCCCAAGAGTCTACCGTTTTGGGGCCCTCGCCAGCAGGTGGCCGCGCTGGTGATTGCCCATCTTGGGTTGGCTTGCCTGGCGACCGTGGTGGAATCATGGCAACGGCCATACGGTTTCAACGACTGGTGGGAGTACGTCAGACGGCAGTCCCTATCCGGATTCTTGTTTGGATTTCTAATTGGGCAGTTAACCCTGCTGGCCACCTGGGGCGCATTTGCCGACCAACCTTGGTTCCTTCGGATTCCGCGATTCTTGGCGCTTACGGCCTGGTCGCTCGTTTTCATGTTCTTGGGGGAATACCTTGCCGAGGGGGTGTCCGCAAAGCGACTCGTTGAAGAGTATTCCGCGTACCCTCTACTCCTACTAACTTCGCCGGTCGTCGTGCTGTTTAGCATTCGGGCCAGCCGTGGCCGCCGGTTCATGCACCACGATTCGGAGCAAGGCCAAAGTGTCTGGCAGTTCAGCACGCGGCGACTCTTGCTGGTTACCTCGGAACTGGCCGCCTTCCTGGCAATTGGCAGAATAGTCCTACCCGCAAGTTTCAGTCGAGCCGAATTCTGGGCAGCACTGACCGGCCACCGGATCGAGGAAATACTGCCAGCTTTTGTGAGCGTGACCGTGTTGCCCGTATTACTCATTGGAATTGCACGTCAGCAAACCTGGCAACGCCACCTGGCGATAGGACTCTATTTCCTGTTGCCCTCGCTTGTACTGGCTTTGGGGCAGAATCCCTACTATTCGTACGCTTTCGGCCGAAATCCCGCTTGGGAATGGTGGCCGCGATTAGGCATCGAACTCTTGAATTATTTCTGGGTCCATGCCTGCGCTGCAGCCACCATCCTCTTCACCTTCTGGCTCCTCCGCCGCATCGGCTATGACTTCCGTCGGCGGGATGATGGCCCACTAGGACGCAACTCATCAAACGCCCGCAGCTCGGCGGCTTCGGCGTCCGCGTAGCCGGGAGGGAAGGGATTGCCTGCTGGACCGGCGGGCTTTTCGCTCTGTGCGGTGGATGAGATGGCGGACGCGCTCTGTTTCAATTCGCGCAGCCAGATTTCACTATCCACGAACTTCGCTCCCCGCTGGCGGGCGCTCCGCTGAACCGCGTGGTCGCTGGAAACCACCGTCAAGTGCCGCGGGTCGGCTTCTTCGATGATCAGTTCCGCAATCAGGTCGTCCGCCGTGCTTTTCCTCGGAGCGAATCGGACCAGAATCTCCCCATGCGTCACTTGCGACGGCAGTCCGGGCGGGGCCGAGGCGGCATCGAAAACAACCGTGGTCCTTTTGCGGAGCGGCTGCGGCAAATGAGCTGCCAGGAATTCGAGCAATGCCAGCCGGGAATTCTCCAGCGTGGGGGGTGCGCCCGGCGGTCCGAATAAGCCGGAAACATGCAACAGGTTGTAGCCGTCCACCAGCAGTAGCATCGCTTCTCCCCAGGTCATTCTGTCACAAGCCGTGGCGGGGACAAGCCTTGCGGGCGGCAGCTCAATTTGCACGTAATTACTGGCTGAATACCGCATTTCCCGCCAACTTGCGTTTTTCTTTCCCGCCTTGCAATTCCAAGCTAAAGTTCAAGTGTCGGCCGGCCGAAGAGCCGCGGAAATCCGCGGGGCGCTATCTTGGAGATTCGCCGCAATTAGCAATTGTGTGCCGGCACTTCCCCAGATTCGCCCTACATTTTGACGACGCATCTGTGAGGACCTTCGGGGACCGATGATGAACTGCCAGGAACTTGCCAGCCGGATCGAACGCCTTCAACCGGGTGCGGACGCCCGCGACGTCGCCCGGCTCTGTCTCTTGCTCACCAACTCGACGGACAACTACGCGGAGTTGGCGGACGACCGCACGCTCACCACCATGTGGCGCGAAATGGGGCTCCGCCTGCAAGCGGCCACCGATCAGCACGCCGCCATGACGGACGACCTGGAAACCCTCGCCCGCACCGACCCCCAGCGCTTCACGCCTGAGCAAATCTGGGTCCTGATCCGGGCCATCAAAGTGCAAAGCCAAATCCTGCAGCTCTACGTCGGCGAGCCAGCGCTGGAAGTGTAGAGCCCATAGGCCAGCGGCAAGCCGCCCGTGCCTCCGCCTAGAGCTTCCCCGTCACCCGCGCCAGCAGCGTCATCGACACCGCCATGTAGATGACGATCCCCAAAATGTCGCTGATCCCAGCGACAAACGGGTTGCTCATCAAAGCCGGGTCCAGCCCCAGCCGCTTGAACATCAGCGGCAACAGCGAGCCGGTGATGGCTCCGCTGGTGACCACGATGACGAGGGTGATCGGAACGACCAGCGGCCAGAGCATGTGTAGCTTGGCGTCGGGGTGCGAGCGGGTCATGAACCAGGAAAGCAGCAGGCCGAAAGCGGCGAGGACCGCGCCGAGCATCAGGCCGACCAGGATCTCGCGGAAGAGAACTCGCCGCCAGTCCGCCAGCTTGACGTCATTGGTGGTCATGGCCGTGATGATGAGCGTCGCCGATTGATTTCCCGAGTTGCCGCCGCTGGACATGATCATCGGCACGAACAGCATCAGCCAGGGCCATTCGTCCAGCCGGCCTTCAAAGACCTTCAGCGCGGTGGCCGTGAGCGAGGCGGTGACGAACAGGATGGTCAGCCAGATGCCGCGCTTCCACGCGAGCGTGAAGACATCGGTCTTGAGATAGCTTTCCGTGAGGGGAGCGACGCCGGCCAGTTGCTGGGCGTCTTCCGTCGCTTCTTCGCGGAAGGCGTCGAGCACGTCGTCGTGCGTGATGATTCCCACCAAGCGCCGCTGGGCATCGACCACCGGAATCGCCAGAAGGTCATACTTGGCGACCTTGCGAGTGACCTCTTCCCGGTCGTCCAGCGCGTTGACCGTAATCAAGTCCGACCGCATCAGCTCCCCCAGCCGCTGATGCTGCTTGCCGATGGCCGAAACCAGTTGCCGGCTGGAGACGACCCCGCGAAGATGCAGGTCGTGGTCGACCACGTAGATGTAATAGATGGTTTCCAGGTGCTCGGCCTGGTGGCTCAGGTCAGTGAGGGCTTCGCGGACGGTCAAGTCCTCGTCCAGCATGGCGATTTCCGTCGTCATCATCGCGCCGGCCGTATCCTCGGGATACGCCCGCAGCTTGAGCAGGTCGCGCCGCTCGTCCGCCGGCAGCAGCGGCAGGATTTCCTCGACAACGTTCTCACGCACGTCGTGCAAAAGGTCCACGCGATCATCCGCCGGCAGATCGGCCAGCAGCTCCGCGACTTCGGCGCGGTCCTGCGTTTCGATGATCGCGATCTCTTTCTCGTGGCCGAGGTAGAGAAAAATCTGCTCGCGGAGCTTCAGGTCCGCGTGCCGCAGCACCCGCCAGGACTCGGCGGGGTCCAGCCCTTCCATGAACTCCGCGGTGCGGGCCGGGTTGAGGGCCGTGCAGAATTCCTGCAGGTCGTGGGCGTTGTTCTCCGCGAGCATCTCGCGCAGTTCGGGGAGGAACAACGTATTCATTTTTCCGCCGGCAGCTAGGCGCAAAAGAAACCCGGACGTGGGAAACCCAGCGTCCAAGTATCGGCGGGAAAATGAGAAGTGTCAAAGGCGGTCATTTGCTACCGGCGGCCCCTTCAAGCTACAATCAAACCCTGGGAAACAGGAAGCGGCACGGTACTTCTCCGGCAACTCTGCGATGGACAAAGCAACGCTCACCGCGGTATTCAATCTCGGATTTCGCCAAGGGGCGAGCGACCGTGAAGCGGCGGGGATGGTGCTATCCCATACAGAGACGCCCCCTCCCCCCGCCAAAATCCCCACGGCCCCCTCAGGCATCACCGTTCCCCTCGAGCAGCGGGCATGGCAGGAAGGCTACTCGATGGGCTTTACCATGGGCTCGTCACCGTCGGAACTGGCCGCCGCCAAAAATCCCGCGGCCTCCGGACTGGTGGGGGAGTTGAAACAGGAGATGGTGGAGATGTTCGGTGTGTTCAAGCGCTTGGGCGTGATGATGTGAGCGTGGCTCGACGAGGGGAACCTCCGTGGAACTACTTGCACAGGGTGCTCGTTTCTTTGAACCGCTGGGCTACGCGTTGGCGGTGTTGGCCGTGGGGATCCTCTTCGCTGGCGTTATTTGGTCGCTGCGTTTACTCGTCTCCGAAAAGCGTCGCACCTTTTTTCTGGTCGCCTCGCTCGCGGCGTTGACGCTATTTTGCGGAGGCGGGTTTCTGTTGCTGGTCCTCACACAGCCCCTAACGCCGGGGACACAAAGGGGGCAACGGTTTGAGCGAACGGATCGACGCTCTGTCGGAGAGGATGACATTGATGGTGGTGTTTATACGACCGAGATCCACGTGCGCCCCGACGGCACCGTTATCTTGGAAGGTAAGGCAATGGCCCTGGAGGGCCTTGTTCCACACCTGCGCGGCAAAGACCGAAACAAACGGCTCCATGTAACCATTCGCGCCGACGCCGCAGCATCGATCGGTGTTGTGCAGCCAGTAATGCATCATCTGACACAACACGGCGTCGTGTTCACGGTCCAGGTGAGCCATTAGAGAGATTCGCCGAAGTTATCCATCAACTCATCAGCTGATGGCATAGTCCGTGCGACGCTGGTCCGACGTTCCGACGCGCATGGCCTCGGCAAAGTCGCACTCACTCCTTGAGCCCTGCAGTTACATACCGGTTACACACGTAGTGCGCCAAAGTGCAATACACTGGCCGGGGGAAATTCATGGGCCATCCGTTGTCTGAGGAAACGACTATGAGCAGTTTCAGTCCGCAGGTTTCTCGTGTTTGTCGTTCGATTCCACATTCCCCTTGGATGCGGGCCGCCTGGGTGCTCGGCACCCTGGCCCTCATGCTGCCGGCGGTGCATGCCGCGGCCGATCCCGAGCCGGGGCCGGAGGATGGCGGCCTGCGCCTGAGACTCGTAGCGACACCCAGATCCGCGGAAAACAAGGAAGGGTTCGCTGTCCGCATCGACCTCGTGAATGCAAGCCAGCGGACCATTACCGTTCAGGCGGGATGGGAAGACGACGATTCAGGCAGTGTCAAGGATTATTTTGAGACAGCCACCAGTATCGAGTGTGTGCCCGCGCTTCCGCCTTGGATTGGCGGAGTGCAAGCCAAGGTAGGTGGTCGAAGCTCGCCTCAGCCGACACACGTGCTCAAATCGGGCGAAACCTTGTCGGCAAGCTGGCAGACGAGCGGGCGACAACTCAAGAATCGTGTTTCCGATCCAACGGTCGTTCAAAACCCGACGTTCCCCTTTCCGGGCCTCTATTCGGTCCACGCCAGCGTGGACTTCATCACCAGCGAAGGCACGGTTCGGCTGCGGAGCAATGAGCAGCTCGTCGCTGTGGGGGGCAGTCGCGCGATGCCGAGGCACACGTACGGTCCTTTGTGGAGCATCAATGGCGAGCAGAAAACGGCGACCTTAGGTCTGGGCTCATTGCACAAGTTGCCATCGGCGACGAGTTCGTAATGCCATCCAAGCAAGGGAGCCGGTACGTGATCATTACGGAAGTCCACGCGAGGTACTCCGCAGGGGCGCTCAAGAGGGAGGGAGGCGACGCGCCTGGCACGAACCCTCAGCCTCCGCCCCGAGTCACGCATGCCATTCTGCGTCAAGAAGCGCCATAGTAGCCCCGCTCAAACCCTTGCCAGATACGGCGATAGAAACGAAAAAAGCCGAGGCGCTTGGCCACGGCTTTTGCCGTTAACTGGGCACCGCGGCCTTTCGCTGGTGCCCAGTAAAGTTGTGCGGGAAGGGTAGTCTTCGAGCGAGAACCAGAGGCATTGTTTTGTCGCGCGGGTAGTACGTGATTAGCCTGCTTGCTTTTGCGGGATGATAGCACGAATGATTGTCGTATGACGCTTGAAGAGGCTTTGGCGAGAATCGGGGAACTTGAGGGGCAGCTGAAGGTTGCGCTGGATCGGATTGCGGAATTGGAGCGGGAGAAGGCGCGGCAGGCGGGGCCGTTTCGGCGTCGGTAGCAATTGAAGGTTCCGCCGACGGAAAAGAAGACCCCGGGCCGCAAGCCGGGTCACCGGGGGGCCTATCGCCAGCGTCCCCAACAGATCGATGAAACGGATATCGTGCCGCTGGATAAGTGTCCTCACTGCCAGGGGGCGGTGGAAGTGCGGCAGTGGCACAAAGAGATTGTCCCGGTTCGCCCGCACGTTCGCCGGATCGTCACCTTCACGGGCAAGTGCGGCAAGTGCGGGATCGTTCAGAGCACCCACCCGGAGCAGACCTCGTGGGCTCAAGGAGTCGCGGGTGTGACGCTGGGTCGCCGCGCTCAAGCGCTGTCCATTCTGCTCAATAAGCATGTGGGCATTCCGTTGCGAAAGACCTGCCAGATTCTGAAGCAGGGGTTTGGCTTGTCGCTGACGAGCGGCGGGCTGTCGCAACTGGTGCAGCGGGCAGCTGGCAAGGTGAAGGGCCAATACGAACAACTGATCGAGCAGCTGCGCAGCAGCGACGTGGTCTATGCCGACGAGACTTCCTGGTACGTCGGCGGTCCTGGGCATTGGCTGTGGGTGTTCACCACGCCCACCAGCACGGTATATCGCATTGCTTCCAGCCGCGGGCATCCCGTCGCGGCCAAGGTGCTGGGGAGCGATTTTCCGGGCGTTTTGGTTAGCGATTGTGCCCAGATTTACGACAAGTTCCCCGGTCCGCAGCACAAGTGCATTGCCCATCACTTGCAGGTCATCGAGAAAAACCGCCGGTTGCCGGGGATGAAGAACCCGCGCTACCTGGACGCTTGGGAACGGCTCTGGAAGGGCGTGATCGAGCTGACGAAACAGCGCGCCGCACTTGCGCCTGCGGAGTTCGCTGCGCGCACCGCGCGGTGCGAAGTGGAGGCCGACGTGCTCATCGCCGAGGAGCCGATGCAGCTCGGCGACCGCAAGTTTCGCACACGGATGAAGAATGCCCGCAAACATTTGTTTGGCTGCCTGCATTATCCTGTCGACCCCACCAATAACCGTGCGGAGCGCGCCATTCGTCCTGCCGTTGTCGCCCGCAAAATCTCCTGCGGCAACAAGACCGAACGTGGCGCCAACGCCTACGAAATCCTTCTGAGCCTCGCCACCACCGCCCACCCACAAACCCGCGACTTCCTTACCGACCTGGCCCAATCTCTCACTCTCCAGCCAGCGCTAGCGGGCTAAGCATGTACCGCGCGGGTACATAACCCGAACCGGGGGTTAGAAAAACGTACGTGCTTAGCCTGCCAGCACTCATACTTCGGCGGGAAATACAGCAGTTATCGCTCAGCGGCACGGCTTGGGTGGTCCTTTTCGGTTCCTCGACCGTACATCGGAACTCAAAACTACTGGGTT
>JBPCKT010000084.1:0-88590 GCA_051004015.1 Pirellulaceae bacterium
TTCTCTTGACCAGAAACGGGTTGGCGCGAAAAGGATGCAAACAGAAGGAGTAAGGCTACCCCTACCACCGCGGCCGAAATATACACTTTGTTCATGGCTATCGCTCCTTGAGACTTGTGCGCCGAACCATTGTTTATCTAGAACGCGTCTGCATTGTACCCATCGCCAATTTGCCCGTCGAATCAAAAGTCCTTTGCCTGGTTGACTTTCGCAAAGACTCTTGTGTACACTACTGAACGTGTTATACAGACGAGGCGCGTGTTGCGCGCAGCACGCGCTCCGTCTGTGTAACGCGCCTTTTGCCGGACAAACGCCGACAGGAGAACACTGGCCCGCGGTTTGGGAAGAGTGGACATGCCGACGGCTTTGGAAAGGAATTTTTCCGCTGCAAACCACTACTCGGCGGGCAGTTCCACTTCGCCTCGACCACACAACGCTATCATGCACTTCAAATCGTGACGACGCCGACCCCTCGCAAGAGGAAAATATTCTTTTGTTCCAGTGAATAAACGTACCGTATGGCGCATCTTACTGGGGTGGCGTGCGTTCACGGTGCCTGGCGACGGGACGTTCATACTTTAGAGGGGGACGAGTACCCCTGGTGTTGAATTGGGAGAGCACCAATTCAACACGGACCCTGTTTTTGCATAGGGAGAGGGGTGTTGAATCGGGGGGGTGTGAATTCAACAGGAAGTCCGCGAGTGGAGATTGGGGATTGGCGGTAATCGGCTCCCCGTAGGATGGGACTCCAGTCCCGTCCGAAATCGAACCGGACGGGACTGGAGTCCCATCCTACGGGGGCTTTGGGTTTGGAAAAAACTCTTATGGAGTTTGTGGAAGCGGAGGTGAATAAGATTTTGGGAGCGTGAATCGACTTACGACGATGTGAATCAACGGAAATAGTGGACAAATAATAACTTATGGAAACCAGGCTCGCCGTAAGTCCATGAAAAGGAAGTCCTGAATCATGAATAAAAACAGTGCTTTCGGGGGGAGGCGAAGCGAAGCAAAACCCTTATGGGCCCTTCGCTCGGCGGCGCTGGTGCGGGCGCTTCCGGTGCTAAGCCATGATTTCCCTTATCGGCGTCCCGAAGTCCAAATCCAGCCGCTTGCGGCCGGGGATTTCCATGTGGCGGTGGTCGAGGCCGAGGAGGTGGAAGGTGGTGGCGTGGAGGTCGGTGACGTAGTGCCGGTTTTCCACGGCGTGGAAGCCGAGTTCGTCGGTTGCGCCGTGGACGATGCCTCCCTGGATGCCGCCGCCGGCGAGGGCGACCGAGAAGCCGTAAGGGTGATGGTCCCGGCCGTTGGAGCTTTCGGCTCCCGGGGTGCGGCCGAACTCCGTGCCGATGACAACGAGGGTTTCATCCAGCAGGCCGCGCTGCTTGAGGTCGGCGAGAAGGCCGGCAATCGGCTGGTCGACTTGCTTGCAGAGAGCCGAGTGACCTGCTTTCAGATTACTGTGGGCATCCCAAGCGCCGGCTCCGCCGTTGCTGCCGTGGAAGATTTGGACAAACCGAACTCCCCGCTCCACCAGCCGGCGGGCGACGAGGCACTGCTGGCCGAAGGTGCGAGTCTCGTTTTGATCGAGGCCATAAAGCTTCTGGCCGGCGGCTGTTTCGGCCGCGATGTCCACGACTTCGGGCACGGCTTTCTGCATGTGGAAGGCCAACTCGTAGGAACGGATGCGGGCCCGGACCGCGGGGTCGTCCGGGTATTCCACCGCGGCAATCTGGTTGAGCCGATGGAGCAGGCCGAATTCGCTGATTTGTTCCTCGCGGAAGACTTCCTTCTCGGGAATCGCGAACGGCAGCGCCGTGGCGGGGTCGGTAGAAAGCTGAATGCCGGCGTGCTCCGGGCCGAGGTAGTTCGCCCCATGCCCCTGCATCCCGCCGCAGCAATCGGCCAGCGGCGTGCCCAGGACGCAGTAACTCGGCAAATTGTCGTTCAGCGAACCCAGTCCCCAATGGGCCCACGAGCCGATGGTGGGAAACGGCCCTTCCACCGCGTGCCGGCCGGTATGGAACTGCAACTGCGCCCCGTGGTCGTTGTCCGTGGTCCACATCGAGCGGACGATGGCCAGGTCGTCCACATGCCGGCCCAGATGGGGGAACCAGTCGCTCATCGCAATGCCGCTCTGCCCGCGCTTCCCAAAGCCGACTTGCAGGGGATAGATCGTGGGCTGGACCTTGTGCTGGCCGGGAACGAATTCCTTGAGGTTGCGTTTGAGGTACGGCGAATCGAGCACCGCCTTGTACGGACTTTCCGCGATCGTCTTCCCCGCATGTTCATTCAGAGCCGGCTTGGGGTCGAACGACTCCATGTGGCTCATCCCGCCGACGAGGAAGATCCAAATGACGTTCTTGGCTTTGGGCTTGGGCTGGGAGGGAGCTTCGTTGCCACGGGCCATGTTCTCCTTGGCCAGCATCGCGCCAAGAGCCACGCCGGCGAAGCCCATGCCGATGTCGGAGAGGAAGGCACGCCTGGAAGGTCTCTCACGGAGGCGCGGAGGCGCAGAGGAAGGAAAGGGAGAAGCGGTAGTTGGGTTGCTCGTCATATCGATTGTTCCAGCATCCATCTTCGCTACTCGACCGACGACGGTCAATCTGTGCCACCACTAACCCGAAGCGCAAGCGAAGGAGTCAAGGCCGAACGGCCAACAAGCGGCCACTATCCTCTCCACTGCGTAACTCCCTCGCTCGCGCGTCGGGCTAGTGTTTGTGCCAGGGTCGCAGGATTACCACTCAATCATGGCCGCATCAAAGACCGGTCCTTCCACGCAGGTTCGCTTGTAGTCCCATTCCCCCTCCGAAGTGCGGACCTTGGCGACGCAGGTGAAGCAGATGCCGATGCCGCAGGCCATGGGTGTTTCCAGGGAGACCTGACAGGGGATGTTTTTCGCCACGGCGATTTTGGCGACGGCTTCCATCATGGGTTCGGGGCCGCAACAGACGATGCGGAGGGGAGGGGACAGGGGGCTGGGAACTGGGGGCTGGGGACGAAGTTCTGCGGGCGTCACCTGCCTTCTGCCTCCTGCCTCCTGCAACACTTGGCTCAGCAGGTCCGTGACCAGTCCGTGATGCCCCCTCGAGCCGTCGTCGGTGGCAATTCGGACCTCGACGCCAAGCTGTTCAAAGTCGTTCACGCCGGCGAGATAATCCGCGGTGCGGGCGCCGTAGCAGAAGGTGATTTGCTTCGCCCGCGGCACCTGGCGCGGAGGCGTCCCGAACTGCTGCCGGCCAAGGTATTCTTTGGCCAGCGCGAGGAACGGCGTCTGGCCGATTCCGCCGGCAACCATCACCAGATGTTCTGTTGGTTGTGGCAGAAAGCCGTTGCCGAGCGGACCCCAGACGTCGACCCGCTGGCCGGGGCGGAATTCTTGCAGCCGCGTGGTGAGCTTTCCCTTGACGAGGTAGACCACGTCCAGGCAGTCGCCTGCCACGTCGTACATGGCCAGCGGGCGGCCGATGAGCGGATCGTTGCAATCGGCGAGGCGGAGCATCAAGAATTGGCCGGGCAGAATCCGCTGGGCAATCGCCGGGCTGCGGAAGCGGAGGCGAAAGGTTTCCCTCGCCAAGAGGACGTTCTTCACAATCTCCACGTTCTGCTGGCAAGCGGAGTCGGCGTAGAACGGGGCATGCAGCGGGCTGGTCACGGCCTTCCTTTTCCTTTGGGCTTGAATCCTTTCTTTCCACCGAATTTACTCCCCGGCTTGCCGCGGAATTTCTTCCCCGGTCCGCCGCCGAATTTTGCGCCATGCCCGCCGCTGCCCGATGATGCACCCTCCGGCCGTGGAGCGAACTTTCGAACCGACTTACCAGTCGGACGAGCGGACGATTTCGTTCCAGGTTTGCCGGCTGCCTTGGGAGTGAACTTCACCTTGCCTCCGCGGCGGCCGAACTTGCGAGCCGGCTTATCGCCGGCACCACGAGGCTCGAAGGGACGTTTGATGAATTTTTTTCCCGGCTTGGGCCCAGGTTCGCCCCCTTGCTCACGACGTGTCGGCCGCGGACGCACAGGGGGAGGCAGTGCTTCCTCGGCTTCACCAAGGTCCTCGACCTCGAGCTCACTCTCTAGTCCCGTTTCGTCATCGCCTTCCTCTTCACTGCCTTCCACTTCGTAGTCCAGCACATCCCCCGGCACGACAGCCGCGTCGTCCTCGGAGAAACCGGAGATTTCCACCATCTCCTCGTCGGTCGTAGCGGCGAAGTCATCCACTTCCAAGTCGCCGTCGTCATCACCGCCAGCGAGTTGTGGAATTACGTTATGGCGAGGCAAAGCGAGAACGGGCGGCTCCCGGCTAGTATCAGGGGGCTTACGCCCCCCGCTCGCCTTTTCTGTCCCCTGTCTCCTGTCTCCTGTCCCCTTCTTCCTCGTCTCGTGCATCAGGCCGTCGACTTCGACCTGCGTCAGCTTTCGCCAGGCGGCCAGCGGCAGGTCCCCCAGCTTGAGTTGCCCTATGCCGACGCGGCGGAGTTTGAGGACCTTGTGGCCAACGCGGGCCAGAATGCGGCGAATCTCGCGGTTGCGGCCTTCGTTCAGGACCATGATCATGTCGGTGCTCTGCTTGTGCCGCCCCTTGATCACGATCCGCTGCACGCGGCAGACGCCGTCCGAGAGGTGGATGCCGCGGCGGAGCTTGTTCAGCTTCTCCTCGCCCGGTTCGCCGGCGACGCGAACGAGGTACGTCTTTTCCACACCATAGCGCGGATGCGTCAACCGGTTGGCAAACTCGCCATCATTGGTCAGCAGGATCAGCCCTTCGCTGCTGCGGTCGAGGCGGCCGACGGCGAACAGCCGGGCGTCGGTAGGAACGAGGTCAATTACCCGCTCGCGGCCGCTGGGATCGAAGTTCGTGGTGACGACTCCTTCCGGCTTGTTGACGGCGAAGTACATCCGCTCGGGCCGCTTGAGAGTTTCGCCATCGACGCGGATTTCCTGCTTGAATGGGTCGACCTTCGTCCCCAGCTTTGTGACGACCTGCTTATCCACTTCCACTCGCCCGTCGGTGATCAGCACTTCGCAATCCCGCCGGCTGCCGACGCCCATGGCGGCCAGCACTTTCTGCAAGCGCTCCTCCGGGCCGGTAGCTGCTTCGCGACCTTCCTGCGGACCTCGTCCCTTCCAGTCACGGGGCGTATCGCCGCGGCGGAAGTGCTTCTTGTTGGCGGGGCGGCGAGAGCCGGAATCGCGTTTATCGAAACCGGGCTTTTGGAATCTAGGCGGGCGAGGCATGGATGCACAACTTGCGGAGAGGACGGGCGAACAAGCCACATTCTACTGCTGAAGAGCCTGGAGGCTAAGGAGAGGAATGCTGAGCGACAAGCGAAAAGACGCGGGAGAATGGCCGCGAAAAACGCAAAAAATCGCAAAGAGTGATTGCAAGTTCCTTTTTTTGCGACTCTTTGTGTTTTTCGTGGCCATCCCGCTGCCGATCGTCATTCGTCCGCTTCAATGCTCTCCATCCACGCCATAAGCCGGTCGTGCTCGGCGAGGGACGACAGCAGCAAATCGGCCTGTTCATGGTTGGGATACTCATGGGGCGCGACCGGATTAGTCAGCAGTACCGTCCGCACACCCGCGCCACGGCCGGAGAGAACGTCAAATCGGTAGTCGCCGATCATGACGACCTGGCGGGGAGGGACGTTCCACCTCTCGCAGATGTGCCGGACTGCCCAAGGGTCCGGCTTGATAGGTCCGTCGTCACGGGTCAACAAGATGTCGTACTTCAATTGCAGTCGTAGAAGCACCGCGAGAGAAATCTCCCGGCTATTGCGGGTGACAATGCCGATCGGAAGTTTCCGCTCCTTCGCACGTTCTAAGAGTTGACTCACTCCCGGCAGCAGCGTGGCCCGCTCCGCTCCTTCCACTTCGTGCTTGCGGAGGATCACATGACAACGCGTGGCATGAGCGGGCGGCAGCGCGGCAATCGATTCCAATATCGGTCCCGGCGGCAGCTCCATCTCGCGCCGCATCAAGTCGAAGTCGAGCTGCGAATCCACCAACGTGCCGTCGAGGTCGAAAATCAGGCCGCGAACATTCTTCATGCTTAGAGACTCTCGTCGCCGGGCGTGATGACGGTTTTCAAGCGTTCCCGCGGCTCCTGCAAGGTGGTGCTGATCAGCGCGCCAGCCAGCAGCAAAGCCGTGATTCCATGATAGACCGGATGGAAGCCGATGAGGCCAATCAGGCCACCGACGAGCGGCGAAAGGAAGATCGGAGCAGCCATGCAAAGGTTGAGCGTGCTGAGGTATCGCGGATGATCCGCTGGGCGGGCAATTTCCAGCGTGTAGTTGTTGAAAGTCTTCTGGGCTACCGGCGTCATGCCGACCAGCAGAAAGACCATCGCAAAGGCCAGTCCGCCAGTCTGCGGCAGTTGCACGAGAATGAGTGCGAGCTGCGGAGCAGCGGCGATGAGCAGCGTCAGGATGCGAAGCGACAATCGATTCCCAAAACGGTCGGCGAGTGGGCCGGTGAGAATGCTGAACAGGCCCGTGCCGATGTTCTGCGCGACGACCCACCACATCAGATAGTCAAAGCCCAGGTGGAGTTTCTCGCGGGCTAGCGCCTGGTAATGCGGGAACAAGACAAGCGAAGTGCTGAACAGTGCGGCCACGATTCCCAAGCGGCGGAAATTGGCATCCTCCTGCAAGGTTCGCCAGGCAGTGACGAACGGCTTCCAGAGGGGTTGCGGCGGCTGTTCATAGGCATCGGGATGCTCGCGGAGGATCCAGGCGGTCAGGGAGGATATTCCGAAGAGCAGCGTGGAGAACCCGAAAATCCAGTGGAAGTCCGCGCCATCCTCCCGCAGCCATTGCGGCAGCAGCGTGAAGGCGCAGAGGACCGCGCTCGTCGCACCAATGGAATCCGCAATCATCAGCAGCCGACCGCGGTGCGTGACGCGAATGAGCTTTCCCTGGATGGTGTTATACGTGAGCTGGTTGATGCCGACCGCCATGAAGAAGGTGGCGTAGAGGACCAGGTAAACCAGTGGGATGAGCCACGTGAAGAGGCCGCTGTGGGACTTGATCAGCCCGGGGATAAGCCAGATTGTCGTGAGGACGGCGAAGATAAGCGTCATCGATGACGTCGTCGCTACGAAAGCCCATTTCTTCCGCGGCATGATCTTGATGCGGCGGGCCATCATCAGCGGCGGCACGCTCTGTCCGAAGCGATTCAGCAGCGGCAGGGCTCCCCGCATCCAGGCCAGCGCCCACCTGGGAGTCCCCAGCAGCTCGAACGAGTCGAGCACCGCCGGCATGATGCTGCTTTCCGTCTTGAAAATCCAGCCGGTCCGCATCAGGACGTTGTAGACGACGAGCGTGAGAAAATTATGCTGCTCGTCCGGCCGCGGCTTATCGACTTCCGATGTCAGGGGCGCAAGCGGGGGCTCGTCCTCGTCGTTCGCATCATGCGCCGCACCACTCATAGGGGCAGTATACATCGTGGGGCAGGCTGGAAGCCTACCCCACCTTTTTCGCCGCTTTGGCCAAATCCAGACTCCGCCACAAATACCAGGACGCGAAGGTGGAGTGCGGCGACCAAGGGGCAGCCAGGGCGTGCGCTTCGGCCTTTGTTGGCAGCTCCGCCAGCCCATAGAGGTTTCGCAGAGCCATCTTGATCCCCAGGTCATCCGGCGGAAAAACATCGGGCCGGCCCAGCGAGAAAATCAGGAACATCTGCGCGGTCCAGCGGCCGATTCCCTTCACCCGGATCAGTTCTGCGATGACTTCCTCATCGCTCTTTCGCCCCACGGACTTCAATTGAACCGTGCCATCCGCCGCCTTAGCCGCGAGGTCGTGCAGATAAGCCGCTTTCTGGGGCGAAAGCCCGGCACTCCTTAGTTGTTCCAGCGAGAATCTCGCCAGCACTTCGGGACTCACCCTTTCCGGGGCGATGAGAGCCTCCAGCTTCGCCCGAATGCTTCGGGCCGCGCTGGTGGAAATCTGCTGGGAGATAATCGAGCGGACCAACATGTCGAAGCGGTTCCGCTGCGGCTTCAGCGTGTATTTGCCAACCTGCTTCACGACCGCGGCAATCACGGGGTCCGCTTTGCGGAAGTGTCGAGCGGCAGCAGCAGGGTCGATCTTGGCGGGCATGGAGTTAGACCTGTCGATTCTTCTCGTCGACGTGAATAATCCGCGGCTTGTGCGAGCGGAGATCGTCGGGACTGGCAATTCCGTACGCGGCGAGGATGACGATGTCCCCCGGATGCACCAGGTGCGCCGCCGCCCCATTAATGCAGATGACGCCCGACCCCGGCGGCCCCACCATCGCGTACGTAATCACCCGGCTGCCGGAGGTGACGTCGTAGATATGCACCTGCTCATACTCGGCGATGTCGGCGGCCTCGAGCAGGCTGGCGTCCACGGTGACGCTCCCCTCGTAATCGAGGTTCGCTTCCGTCACCGTCGCGCGGTGGATTTTCG
The DNA here is from genome assembly GCA_051004015.1 of Pirellulaceae bacterium. Lineage (GTDB taxonomy): Bacteria > Planctomycetota > Planctomycetia > Pirellulales > Pirellulaceae > SXOA01. Next base: position 8,427 of record JBPCKT010000084.1, read on the forward strand.
AGCGGAGGACCAGGCGGTTCATGCAAGATTGATTCGAAAGAGTCTACAGCCGGCAATTGGCAATCTGCGTCTCCAAGATCGCGCTCGCGCCGAGGATTTCGAGCTTCTCCATGACGTCGATGACTTTTCCGCTGGGCACCATCACGCGAATCGCGCACCAGGCGGGGTCTTCCAGGGAGTTGACCGTGGGGCTATTGAAGCCCGGAGTGATTTTTTCGGCCTCCGCCAATTTGCTGCGGGGGATGTTGTATTCCAGGAGCGACCAGCTGCGGGCGATGACGACCCCTTGCAGCCGGCGGACGACCCGCTCGGCGAGCTCCGCATGGCGTTTCGCTTTGTTCTGGATCAAGACGGTTTCGTAGCGGCCGATTTCTTCCAGGATGCGGAGGCGGTTGGCGGCGAGGGTGCTGCCGGTTTCGACCAGGTCGACAATGGCGTCGGCCACGCCGAGCGTGACCATGATTTCCACCGAGCCGCCGAGTTTGACCAGATGCACTTCGGCTTTGTGATCGCGAAGGTACTTTTGCGTAATGTTAGGGAAGCTGGTGGCGACTCGTTTGCCGTGCAGGTCGCCGGGTTTGGTCACGGGAGAGTCTTCCGGCACGCAGAGAGCCAGCTTGCATCGGCCCACGCCCAACTCCAGCCGCGACTGGACATCAGCACCTGATTCCGTCATCAAATCGCTGCCGGTGATCCCCATGTCGATGGCCCCTTCGGCACAGAGGACGGGAATGTCGTCGGTGCGGAGGAACGTAATGTCAATCGGCATATCGCCGACGCGGGCGAACAGGCTGCGCTCCTGGCGGCGGAACGGCAGCCCGGCTTGCTTGAGCAGCTCGCCGGCTAAATCGCTGAGCCGGCCTTTGCTGGGGACGCCGATGCGGAGGTTGGACATTTTCAGGGGTCAGGGGTCAGGGGTCAGGAGTCAGGAGTCAGAAATTCATTCGTCATTCGCCATTCGAGTTTCGTCATTCCGCCTTTGTCGGCCGCGCCGCCTTCTCATCCAGGCCGCTCATGCCGAACCTCCTCGCGAGTTCGGTTTCGACCTCCGCTAGGGCGACTCCCTTGTAGCCGAGCATGACGAAGAGATGATAAAGGAGGTCGGCGGATTCGTAGATGAAATGAGTCCGCCCTTGGTCCCCAGGTTCACCGGCTGCTTCCACGACTTCCGCAGCCTCCTCGACAATCTTGCCGCCGATTTTTTCTACGCCTCCCTGAAACAGCGAGGTGGTGTACGATTTGGCTGGCGGATTCGCCCGACGGTCTTCGATTACCGCCATCAACTGGTGCAGAATCGATGTTGGTGGTGGCGAGGCAGTCACGGAAGAATGAAATCGCAAGTGAAGGTAGCGAAAGGACTTAAGAGTTTACAATCGATTGATTGCCAGTTGATTTTCCAGATCGGCAGCGGTTAGGAATCCCTCCGTCCATCGTAGATAGGCAACTTAGACCTCGCAACCCATCCCTCCATGTCTTCCCCCGCCGCACTCGACTGCTGGTTTCTCACGGGCCCGACGGCTGCTGGCAAGACGCAGGTGGGGCTGGAATTGGCAGAACGAATTGGGGCCGAGATCGTCTCGCTCGACTCGATGACGCTCTACATCGGCATGGATATCGGAACGGCCAAGCCCACGGCCGCCGACCGAGCCCGTGTGCCGCATCACCTGCTGGACCTGGTGCCCCCCAGCGAAGAATTCAGCCTGGCGGAGTACCTGGACGCTGCTCATGAGAAAATCGGAGACATCCAGTCGCGCGGCAAGCAGGTGCTGTTCGTCGGCGGAACTGCTCTTTATCTCAAATCGCTGCTGCGAGGCGTCTATCAAGGTCCGCCGCCGGATTGGGAGTTCCGCGAGGCGATTGAAAGGGAGCTTGCCGTCGTCGGCCTGCCGGAGCTGCACAAGCGATTGCAGGTGATTGACCCGCTTCTGGCCGCCAAGCTCCACCCCAACGACAAGCGGCGGATCATCCGGGCGCTGGAAGTCTTTCGCGTCACCGGCGAACCCCTCAGCCACCGCCAAACGCACTTTGACGAAGGCCGCCGCGCCAACGTGTGCAAGGTCTTCGTCCTCTCCTGGCCGCGCGAAGAACTCCACCTTCGCATCGACGGCCGCGTCGATGCGATGTTCGCCGCCGGACTGGTGGAAGAGGTCCGCGGGCTGAGATCCAACTACGGCAGCCTGAGCCGCACAGCGTCTCAAGCGGTTGGCTACCGGGAAGTGACGGAGTATTTAGCCAAACCTGCAGGCCAGCCCAATTCCCTCGCCGAGTGCATCGAACTCGTCAAAGCCCGCACCCGCCAGTTTGCCCGCCGACAGGAAACCTGGTTCCGCGGCCTTCCCGAATGCACCTTCGTCCCGCAAACGGCGGACATGAGCCCAGCCCAGACCGCCTCGAACATCCTCCATTTGCTTGAACGACCGCCCACGACAAGCTAAAGTCAATGGCGCCAAGGCGAGCGCCCCCTTCGTGGCGAAATCGTTCTTATCTATCCCTTCCTCGCAAGGACAGCGCACGGCCGCGGCACATATCCTCCGTTTCCATTCGCTTGAACCTCGATTGAGGATCGCCAGGTGCCGCTCCATTGTCCCCACTGCCAGCACAGCATGGTGGTGAAGGACGCCAAGCCGGGAAAGTACAAGCCGAAGTGCGCCAAATGCGGGGAGCGTTTTTCGCTCACCGTATTTCCGGATGCGTCCCAAGAACCGCTCGTTCAAAAGCTGCCCGCCGACGGCGAGCGACCCAGCATTGCCAATGCGCCAACGGTGCTGTATCCGCCCGCGGCGGAAGCGACCTCCGTCCCAGAATCCCCGCCGCCAGCGGCTAAGACGGTGGTAGGTGGAGTTGATGCCACCGCCATGTTCGATGCCGGCAGCGCCGCAACGATGGTTCCGACGGGCAACAGCGCCGTCGCGACGATGGTTAGTCGCGGGGAGGACGCTACTGCGCCCGGACACTACGGTGGAGCAACGCGTGCCGACTCCTTTGGACCTTCCCAGCCCGGCTCGGCCTCCGGCAGCGTGCCGCCCACCATCGGCGGCTTCAAGATTGTGAAAGAGCTTGGCCGCGGGGCGATGGGGGCGGTGTATCTGGCCAAGCAGACGTCGCTGGATCGGGACGTGGCCCTGAAGACCATCCAGGCCCAATACGCCGACAACCCAACCTTCATCGCCCGCTTCACGCGCGAGGCGTATGCCGCCGCTCAGCTCACCCATCACAACGTGGTGCAGATTTACGACCTGGGACAGGACAACGGCACCAACTATTTCAGCATGGAGTTCGTCCGCGGCCAGTCGCTCGACGAAGTCGTCCGCAAGGAAGGGAAGCTCGATCCCGAGGTGGCCGTCGGCTATATCCTGCAAGCGGCCCGCGGCTTGCAATATGCCCACGATCACGGCATGGTTCACCGGGACGTCAAGCCGGCGAACATGATGATCAACGAGAATGGCATCGTGAAAGTCGCCGACTTGGGGCTGGTCAAAACTCCCGCAGCCGCGGAGGCCGAAGCAGCAGCCGAAGCGAGGGAAAACGCGGCGCCAGGCGACCGTTCCGCCTCGCTCGCCGCCGCCACGGCGAACGTAACGCTGAATAACGTCGCCATGGGCACCCCCGCGTACATGGCTCCCGAGCAAGCCGTCAATGCTGCCGGCGTCGATCACCGGGCGGACATCTATTCGCTCGGCTGCTCGCTCTACGTCCTGCTGACCGGCCGGCCGCCGTTTGAAGGGGCCACCGCTCTGGAAGTCATCACCAAGCACAAGACGGAGCCGGTCGTCCGTCCCGAAGCTATCGTCAAACGAGTCCCCGCGCGGCTCTCGGAAATCTGCCTGAAGATGGTGGCCAAGCGACCGGAGGACCGCTACGCGGCCCTGAATGAAGTCATCAAGGACCTGGAGGGATTCCTCGGCGTTCAATCCAGCGGCACCTATTCTCCCAAGGAAGAGCACGCGCAACTCATGGAGGAATCGGTCAAGAACTTCAACTCGGCCGCAATGGCCGGCCTGCGCGGGATTCTGCCCCTCGCATTTTTTGGCGTTTGCGGTCTGGTATTTGTCGTCGCGATGCTCTTCAGTTGGGGGCTAGCCTCCGGCGTCTTCGGTTTCGCTGTGATGACCCCAGCCGCGTACTTTGTGATCTCCGGACTGCGGCAGCGGACCTACTTGTTTGAAAGGACCCGCGGTTTCCTGTTCTCCGCTCGCATCACCGACTGGCTGACCTGGATCGGTGGCGGCTTGGTGTTTTTGCTGGCCCTGTGGTTACTCGGCTCGCTCTGGTACTGGCTCGGCTTTGCGATTCTCGCCGTCGGCCTGGCCGCGGGCTATTCCTTCGTCGTCGACGACGGTCTCGCTCGCCAGCGCCAAGAGCCCCTCGCAAAAATGGAGCAGCTTCTCAAGTCGCTGCGGCTCAAGGGAGTCGACGAGAATTCGCTCCGCTCCTTCGTAGCCCGCTACAGCGGCGACAATTGGGAAGAATTCTTCGAAGCCCTCTTCAACTACGAGGCGAAGCTCGCCGCGCGAGAGCAATTCGGCCGCGGCGACTCCGGTCGCACTCGCAAACAGTTCCGCGGCTGGCGGGACGCGGTCATCCGCTGGATGGACGACCGCCTGCGGGCCGACAAGGAGCGCAAAGAGCGGCAGCACCTGCAAAACGTCGAAGAGAAGAACCTGCAAGCCCAAGGTGTGGACGTGTTGGCCGCCCGCAAGCAGGCGCAGGCCATGGCCGATGTCTTCATGGACGAAGCCGAGCACGCCCGCAAAGAACCGGTCAAAGGGGGAGCAACCGTCGTCGATCCCAAAGCGGCCTCCGAAGCCAAACGGCAGCGCATCAAGCAGATGCTGGCCGACGCCCGACGCGGCGCGTATCAGCCTAAAAAGAACCGCATGTTGGGGCTTGCCGCCTCGCCGCTCACGTTCGCCCTTGGCGGAAAAATGCGGTTCCTGCTCGGCTGCCTGCTCATCGCGGCCTTCGCAATGTGGGTGAAGATGAATCCGAACCTGCTCCAATCGGTGAGCCAAGTCTCAGAAACTGCAAAGAGTGCGATCGAGTCCGCGAAAACAGGTGACGTCAAAGCCGCCACAGATACCGTCAAAGGGAGCGTCGCCGACAATTCCAAGCAATCCGCAGCAGCCCAGGATTTGCCCATTCCAGTTCTCGGACATGTCCTCAGCGGCTGGCCGGCGGGAACCGCGGGGCTGGTGCTCGTTGCGCTCGGCCTTTTCCGCGGCTGGAAAATGTCCATTTTTGCACTGCCGGCGGCGGCGCTGATAATGTTTGGCTCAAACCTTGGCATCCCCGGCGGAGCGCTCGTGGCGATTCCCATCGGACTTGCCATCGCCGGAGTCGGATTCTTTTTCGGCAGAACGGCGGAGTAGTAGCCACCAGATTCGGAGAGTTCAAATCACTCGCCGCGGCTGAACGCCTTTCGCAGCAGTGCCAGACTCTTGGGGACGGCGATCTTGGGGTCTTCCTTCCCCTCAAACTCCAGCGAGACAAAGCCGCGATACTTGTGCTTGTGGAAGATTTTGGCAATGCGATCGTAGTCGAGGTCGAGCTGATACCAAAGGCCGCCGCCGTAGTAGGTCTTGGCTTGCAGCAGGATGGTCTTGGGAGCCAGGAGCTCCAGGCGGTCATAAGGATCTTCCAGAAAATTGCCGGTATCGGCGGTGACTTGCAGCCAAGGGGACTTGATGGCGTCGACAATCCGCAGCACCCCTTCCGCGGTGCGCCCGAGCCCCCAGTGGTTCTCCAGTCCCAGCAGCACCCCGCATTTCTCCGCCACCGGCAGCAGTTTCTCGAAGCTATCGATCACCCACTTAAATCCATCCTCATCGGTAAAGCCCGGCAGCCGTGGCTCGATCCCCCGGTTCTTCATCAGCTCGTCAAAATCCTTGCTGGTCCCCCAGCGGCCGGTGTTGACCCGCATGGTGGGAATGCCGAGGGCGTAGGCCAACTCGATACAGTGGATGGTGTGGTCGATGTTCTTCTTCCGCTCTTCCTCCTTGGGCGAGACAAACCTGGTGCGTGGAAAAACCCATCAGGGCCAGCCCATTCACAAACGCCCGCTTCTTGAGCTTCTGCAAATAGCCGTTCTCCTCGTTCGTCATCTGCCGGTGCAGGATTTCCACGCCGTCAAATCCCCATTCCGCCGCCAGGTCGATGCACTTCTCGATATCGCGGTACTCCTCGTGCTCGAACTGCCAGAAAGAGTACGTGGAGATGCCGATGGGATTGGAGCGAGAGGCCATCTTGCCAGTGGCCGGCCGTGGTTTGTCTTCCGCGAGACATGGCACTGCGGAAAGTGAAAGTGCGGCGGCGCCCGCAAGTAATTCGCGACGGCTGTGGCTCATGAGAGTATCTCCTTAGGCGACAGAACAGACGGCGTCACACTTTGGGCGTAATCCTCTCCTTCCCCATCCACCCCCGCAACACTTGCGGCACTTCCACGCTGCCGTCGGCTTGCTGGTAGTTTTCCAGCACCGCGATGAGGGCCCGGCTGAGGGCGATGGCGGTGCCGTTGAGGGTGTGGGCGAAGCGGGTTCCTTTTTCGTCCTTTTTCTTGTAGCGGATGTTGAGGCGGCGGGCCTGGTAGTCGGTGCAGTTGCTGGTGCTGGTGACCTCTCCCCATTCGCCCCCCTTGCCTCGGCCGGGCATCCAGGCTTCCAGGTCGTACTTGCGATAGGCGGGTCCGCCGAGGTCGCCGCTGGCGGTGTCAATGACGCGGTAGGGAATGCCCAGGCCGTCGAACAGCTCGCATTCAATGTCCCGCAGTTGCTCCAGCATGTCATCGCTTTGCTCAGGAAGCGTGAAGGCGAACATTTCCACCTTGGTGAATTGATGCACGCGGTAGATGCCGCGCGTCGCTTTGCCAGCCGCTCCGGCTTCGGTGCGGAAGCAGTGGCTGATGCCGGCCAGCTTGATGGGGAGTTTCTCAGCTTCAATGATTTGCTCGGCGTACATGCCGCCCAGCGTGATTTCCGCCGTTCCCACGAGGCACAAATCGCTGCCGGCGATGCTGTAAATCTGCGTTTCCGGCCCGCGGGGGTTATAGCCGGTCCCCATCAGCACTTCTTGCCGGGCGAGGTCCGGCGTCGTCGTCAGCGTGAAACCGTGCCGGGCCAGCACGTCGACGGCATACCGCTGGAGGGCCAGGTCCAAGAGCACGCAGTCGTTCTTCAGAAAATAAAAGCCGTGTCCTGTTGTTCTCGCACCGGCTTCAAAATCGAAGAGGTCGAGCTTCTCCCCCAATTGCACATGGTCGAGCGGCTGGAAGTCGAACTTGCGGACCTCTGTTTTGCCCTTGCGGACTTCCACGTTCGCATGATCACCGCTTCCGACCGGCGCGGAGGGATGTGTCATATTGGGGACGTGGAGCTGAATCTCGCGCGCTTCGGCATCAAGCCGGTCATGCTCCGCCTGGGCAGCGTCCTTGGCATCCCGCAGTTTGCGGCCTTCTTCCTTCTTCGCGTTTCGCTCCGCTTCGTCTTTCGCCTTACCGATGCTTTTGGCAATCTCATTCGCCTTTCGATTCAGCTCCTCCACCTCAAGCAACTTCGCTCGCCGCTGCTCTTCCAGCCGCACCAACTGGTCAACATCGCAACTCGTCCCGCGATTCGCGCAGTTCTGTTTGACGGCAGTGGCGTTTTCAACAATGAATTTGCGGTCGAGCATGGTTTCGTACGTGGGGTAGGCTTCCGGCCCGCCCGAAAAGTGTTGGCCACGGCTGGCGAAATGCTTGGAACCTCCAAGCATATCAAGGGAGCAGCGGCTCATGTAGGCCAGCTTACTCCGCCGTCCGCACCCAGCACCGCAGCACTTCCGCCACGCTCCAGGCCTGGGCGATGCAGCCGCGGGGAGTAAAGGGAGCTTCGGCGTCAAAGACTTCGCTGATGCTGCCAATACATGCTTCGCCGAGATGGTCCACGAAGCCGCTCAGGAATTTCCGGGCAGCGGCCCGCTCCTCGGGATGGACCCGCAAATAGCAGTCGATGTACGGCCCGATAAGCCAGCCCCAAACGGTCCCCTGGTGATAAGCCGCATCGCGGGCCCGCAGGTCGCCAAAGTATTTGTCCTTGTAGTCAGCATGGCCCGGCGACAGCGAGCGCAGGCCCACCGGCGTCAGTAGCATCTTCGAGCAGATGTCCAGCACGGGCTTCCAGCGGGACGTATCCAGGACCGGATGCTCCAGCGAGAACGCAAAGAGCTGGTTGGGCCGCAGGGCCGTATCGTTCCCCTGTTCGCCGTCGAGCACATCATAGAGATATCCGGCTTCCTCCATCCAGAATCGCTTGTTGAAGGAGTTGCGAACCCGCTGGGCCATCTCCGACAACTCGCGGCCCGCTTCGGGGCCTTCCTCCTTGCGGACCCAGTTTTCGAGCAGTCGCAGAGCGTTGTACCAGAGGGCGTTGATTTCTACGGCCTTGCCGCGGCGCGGCGTGACGACCCAGTCGCCAACTTTGGCGTCCATCCAGGTGAGCTGATACCCTTCTGCCCCCTGCCGGAGCAGCCCGTCGGCGGGGTCGACGCCAATGCCGAACCGCGTGCCGCGAACGTGGTGATTAACGATGTCCTTGAGCTTCGGCAGCAACAGACGGAGCGTGGCGCGGTCGCCGGTCGCGCTCACGTAGCGGCTGAGGGCGTGAAAAAACCAGAGCGTCGCGTCCGCCGTGTGATAGAGCCCTTGGTTTTCCCCTTCGGGAAACATGTTGGGGATGAGCCCATCCCGGATGTATTGAGCAAAGGTCCGCAGGATATATCCCGCCTCGGTGTGCCGGCCGGTGGTGAGGGTCAGACCTTCCAGACTGATCATGGTGTCCCGGCCCCAATCGGTGAACCAGTGGTAGCCGGCGATCACCGTGCGGGCTTCGTCTCCCGCCGCCGCGGTGCGGGTGGCATCGTGCAGACGGCCCATCGGCGTGATCAAGAATTGATCGGCGGCGAGGACCAGTTCGCCGGCCGGTCCCTGATTCACGGCTGGATTGGCCAGGGCCAGCAGACGCTGGCGGCGAACGTGCTCCAGTTCGGTCGCCTCGCTTGGCGATAGCGCCATGATGGTGTCCCAACTCTCGGTGGACGCCACCAGCGTCACCGGATGGTCATGAGATAAATCCGCGCGGAAATATCCGGGACTCCACAGGTCGCCGAACGACTCATAGCCGCGGCTTTCCTCCACGCGGTAGAGGAGGTTCGGCAGCATCGTGCTGTTAATTGTGAAGGCGATGTCCTTGCCGTGCGTGAAGAGGCGGAGCGGCGGCAGCGGCTCGGCCGGGCGAACCTCCACGCGCATGTCATCGCAGTGAATGGGGGACGGGCCGGAGTGCGAGTAACTCACGGGCGCATCGTGCGGGCGGAAGTGGATGCAAGGCCGCAGCTTGAGCCGCACCGGGCCGTCCCCTTGCACCAGCCGGTAGCTGACATGCACCGTATTTTGCTTATGCGGCAGCAGGATCCGCTTTTCGATCACATGATTGTTGAACGAGTATCGCCAAACCGGCAGGCCGAATTCCAGGCGAAATTCCCGCAGCAAGTCAGCCCCGTGCAGATCGAGCGAGTCCCCGCGCTCTTCGCCGCCGATGAGCGCGGTCTGGCCATCCGGCAAGCGGACCTTTTCCGTGAGATGGTTGAGCATCACGCGGCGGCCCAGAGGAGCCGGCAGAGCGGCGATGAGCAGGCTGTGGTAGCGGCGCGAGGCGACGCCGGCAACCGTGCCGGAGGCGTAACCTCCCAGCCCATTGCCGACCAGCCATTCTCGCGTGAGCAGCGGCTCGGTCCCCTCGCTCTGCTCGCGGCCCCAAGGCATTCGTAAGACCCAGTCTTCCATTACAGCTCCTATTGCGGCGAGGCCGCGATACGCATCCATTACGGGAGTTCATCATCGGATGGGACTGGCTTCAGCACAACGGCTGCCTCGCCGGGGATCCGCCAGCCGGCGTAGGCTTCCACGGATGGCGTTCCGCAACCGCCATACCGCAAGTCTTCGCTCGACCAAAGTACTTGCCACGCCATGCCTTCCGGTGGCGCGATCAGCGGCTCGGGAATCGGTTCCAGATGCAGATCGCGCCCCAGGTTCACAATCAGTAACCGGTCCAAAGAGCCATCCATCAAAAACCGCAGCATAAAGCAGCGGTCGGAAAGCACTGCTCCATCCACACCGCGATATCGCTGCGCGCGGAAGGCCTCGTCTTCACGCCGCAGGCGAAGCAGGTCGCGGTGCAGGTCGTAGATTTTCTGATGCCGCTGGCGGTCGGCGAAATCCAGCTTGCAGCGCTCAAAGGTGGCGAGTGCCGCCGGGTCTGGAATCTGGGCTTGAATTTCGGGACGGGCGAGCGCCGGAAACTGCTTGAGAAAATCCGCGCGTCCCTTGCGGACCAACTTCGCCAGCTCCGGGTTATGATCCGCGAAATAGAGAAACGGGGTCGATGCCGCGAATTCCTGCCCCATGAAAAGCATGGGGGTGCCCGGCCCCAGCAAGTACAGCGCGGTCATGGCCCTTAATTTGCCCGGACTGGTCAATTCCTGAATTCGCTCCCCGTGGGCGGAGTTGGCGACCTGGTCGTGGTTCTGAATGAAGTTGATGAACTGCGCCGGCTGCAGGTCCAGGGCCGGGCGGCCGCGGCGCATTTCCTGCCAGGAATAGCGTTGTCCCTGGTAGAGATAGCCCCACTTCATCGCGGACACGAATTCCTGCGGATGGCCGAGATAGTCAGTGTAGTAAGCGTCGTTATGGCCGGTCAGCGCCACGACAGCAGCATGATGGAAATCGTCATTCCACAGTCCATCCAGACCATAGCCTTTTTTCTCAATCGGCCGCACAAGCTCCGCATGCTGACGCTCGTTCTCCGAGACGATGATAATCTCCCGCCCCTTCGCGGCTGCGCGGGCCCGCTTGCCGACCAGCGTCAGGATATGTTCCTTCGACGTATCGAAAATCTGCTGGGTCGCGTCCATCCGCAGGCCGTCCAGGTGATACTCATCAATCCAGTACGCGGCATTGGTGGCAAAAAACTCGCGGACGGGTCCGGCGTGCTCGGCATCGAAGTTGATCGCCTCCCCCCATTCATTCTCGTACTTCGCGGAAAAGTAGTGCTCGGCAAACTCCCGCAGATAGTTTCCATCGGGGCCGATGTGGTTGTAGACGACGTCCAAAATCACCCCGACGCTCAGCTTGTGTGCGGCATCGACGAAGCGGCGAAAGTCATCCGGCTGGCCATAGACGCGGTACGGCGCAAACATGTTCACGCCGTCATATCCCCAGCCGAAGTTGCCGGGAAAATCGGCGATGGGCATGATCTCTATTGTCGTCACGCCGAGTTCCGCGAGGGCGGGAAGCTCCCTCACCGCGGCTTCCCAGGTCCCCTCCTTGGTGAACGTCCCGACATGCATTTCGTAAATGACCTGGCCGGGGAGCCCGCGGCCTTTCCAGTGTCCGTCCTGCCACCGATAAGCCTGGGGGTCCACAATCTGCGAAGGTCCATGCGGACCTTGGGGCTGAAAACGCGACGCAGGATCCGCGAAGACCTTCTCCCCGCCGTCCAGCCGAAAGCCGTAGAAGTTGTCGGCGCGGGCAGCGGCAAATAGCCCGGAAAAATAGCCGTGCTGCTCTGGCTCCAAGAGAAGCGAATTGCGCTGAGTTTCGCCCAGGACGACTTCCACCACTTTGCGAGAGGGCGCCCAGACGCGAAAGTGGACGCCGAGGTCGCCGAAGATTTCAGCTCCGATGGGATATTTGCGGGAGATACTCATGGGGTTCGCGGTGATTGTGCAAAGGTTATGCCGTCTGTTCCTGGCCATTGCATACTACAGCGCAAGGTCAGTCTGCTTGCACAACCAGTTGCGCAAGCTGCGGAATATTCCCTACCGCTGTAACATTCCAGCCTGCAGTGGACCCCCTTCTGTGGACCAGGGGTGGACTACGTTTGTATGTAAATGTGTGTACTAGCCCGCGAGACCCCTCCCAGGTTTCGCGCGGCGGGTGAACTAGTGTTATTGTTAAGACTTAATAGACGATTAAGTATTTAATGCGTACAAATTCTAGTGAAAGTGTGCCTCATTAGCCGGCCTAATGCTGGACCCCGCGGTGCACTTCCGCGGGCGCGCGGTTCCCCAGCGCCTGGTGCGGTCGCTCGTGGCAGTAAAACGTAAAGTCGGTCGGTTGTTGGCGGAGGAAACGAGCGAGCAAGACGGTTCTGGGCAGGCTGGAAGCCTACCCCACCACGCTCCGGTTGTCTAAGAACAGGGCAAGGCAGAATGCTCTCAGAACGGCGCGTCCACGTCCGAGTCGTCAATCGGCCCTTCGGCTGCCGCGACGCCAGCGGCCTCTTTTGCCCCCTTCGCCGGCTTCCTTTTGACGGCCTTTTTCTTGGGTGCTTCGCTCGCACCGTTTTCGCCGACGGGTGCCTTGGCTTTGGCCGCTTTCTTGGTGCGGGCCGCTTTGGGTGCGGCGGCGCGGGGCGGTTTGCGACGGCTCTTTTTGCTGGGACCGCGGGCGGCACGTTCCGCGAGCAGGTTGAGGGCGTCGTCGAAAGTGAGCGCCTCCGGGGTGACGTCCTTGGGGACCGTTGCGTTGGTCTCGCCGTCGGTCACATAGTTGCCGTACTTCCCTTCCAGCAGTTTCACCGGCTGTTTGGTGACGGGGGAGGCTTCGAAGGTTTTGAGCGGGTCCTTCGGCGCGGCCCGGCCACGGCCGCGCTGCTTGGGCTGCGCGAGCAGATCGAGCGCCTGCTGCAAGGTGACTTCGACCGGGGAAAGCTCCTTGGGGAGCGAGCGAAAGTCATTCCCCCAACGGATATAAGGCCCGTAACGGCCGTTCGCCGCCAGCACCGGCTGCTGATCGACCGGATGTTCGCCGAGGGTCCGCGGCAACGAAAGCAACTGGAGCGCAATATCAAATGTCACATCCGCCGGCTTCATCCCTGGCAGCAGCGAGGCATTCTTCGGCTTCTCTTCATCCTCCATCGTCCCCCGCGTGACATAGGGACCAAATCGCCCTTGCTTGAGGAAGACCGGCTTGTGCGTATCGGGGTCAACCCCCAGCGGCTCGTCGGCCTTGCTGGAGGCGGCGAGCATCTCCAGGGCGCGGGCCATCGTCATTTCGTCGGGCGGCATGTCCTGCAGGATGCTCGCCTTGCGGGTCCCCTGTTCAATGAACGGCCCGAATTTGCCGACCCGGACGAAGACCTCCTCACGGTGCGGTCCTTCCTTGGGCAAGCCCAGCGAAAACCGTCCCATCTCCCGCGGGTCAATTTCCAGAATCTTCGCGTCGAGCTGCGGCTTGAGCCCTTCGGCTCCGGCGACCTTGTCGTTGCCAAAGTAAAAATCGTTCAGGTATTCGACCCAGCCCTGTTCATGCCGGCTGATGGCATCGAGCAGGTCTTCCATCTGAGCGGTGAACTGATAATCCACCAGCTTGGTGAGATGCATTTCCAGCAGGCGAATTACGGAGAAGGCCGTCCACGTCGGAACCAGGGCCGTTCCCTTTTTGAAGACGTATTGCCGGGCGAGAATGGTGTCGAGGATCGAAGCGTACGTGCTCGGCCTTCCGATTCCCTTGGCTTCCAACTCCTTCGTCAAAGCCGCTTCGCTGAACCGGGCCGGCGGCTGCGTGGTGTGCCCCTTCGGCGTCAAGTCGCGAACGGAAATGGGATCCCCCACCTTCACAGCCGGCAGCAGGCGCTCCTGATTGGCGAGCTCGGCTTCGGGATCATCGGAGCCCTCGACATAGGCCCGCAGATAGCCGGGGAATTCAATCGTCTTGCCGGTGACCTGGAAAATCGCGCCGCCCCCTTCGACTTGCAACGTAATCGTCTGTCCGCGGGCGTCCACCATCTGGCTGGCGATCGTCCGTTTCCAGATCAGCTCAAACAAGCGAAACTGGTCGTAGTTGAGCTCGCTCCGGAGGGTCTCCGGCACCTTGAACGGATGGCCGGCAGGGCGGATGGCTTCGTGAGCTTCCTGGGCGTTCTTCACTTTAGATTTGTAGACCCGCGGCGAGTCCGGCAGGAACTGATCGCCGTATTCGGTGCGAACTAGCTCGCGGGCCGCATCGATGGCGACCTGGGCCAGGTTCGTCGAGTCCGTTCGCATGTAAGTGATGTAGCCGTTTTCATACAGGCTCTGGGCCACGTCCATCGTGCGGCGGGCCGTGAAGCCGAGTTTACGGTTGGCCTCCTGTTGCATCGTGCTCGTCGTGAACGGCTCTGCCGGGCGGCTAGTATAGGGGCGTTCTTCCAGGCTGCTGACTTTGAACTTCGCGGCCCGCAATCGCTCGAGCAGGCTGTTCGTCCCCGCTTCGTCCAGCAGCAAGAGCTGCGGATCTTTGATCGCGCCGGTGGTCGAATCAAAGTCCTTGCCGGAGGGAATCTTGCGGCCGCCGACGGAGACGAGCTCCGCGTCGAACTCCTTGGCCTCGCTGGTGGCGAACTTCGCCAGCAAATCCCACCAGCTCGCCGCGACGAACGCCATCCGCGCCCGCTCCCGCTCCACAATCAGACGGACAGCCACGCTTTGCACGCGCCCGGCGGAGAGCTTTGGCCCCACCTTCCGCCAGAGAAGCTGCGAGACCTCATATCCGAACAGCCGGTCCAGGATGCGGCGCGTTTCCTGGGCCCGCACCAAGTCCTGATCAATGTCGCGGGGATTGGCAAGGGCCTCGTGAATGGCTTCGTCCGTGATTTCATGGAATACCAGCCGCTTGATGGGTACTTTAGGACGCAGAACCTCCACCAGGTGCCAACTGATGGCCTCTCCTTCGCGGTCTTCGTCCGTCGCCAGATAGAGTTGATCGACGTCTTTGAGCAGGGCTTTGAGCTTGGCGACTTGCTGCTTTTTTCCGGGCGGAATGATGTAGACCGGCGTGAAGTTGTCGTCCACGTTGACGCCGAGATAGGCCCATTTCTCCTTCTTGAACTCCGCGGGCATTTCCTTGGAGCCCTGCGGCAGGTCCCGGATATGGCCGATGCTGGCTTCCACGGTATAGCCGCGGCCCAGGAACTTGGAAATCGTGCGGGCTTTTGCCGGCGACTCCACAATTACCAGGGATTTGCCGCTGCTGCTTGCTCGTTTGGCCATCCGAGGGGGACCTGTGCTTTCCAAGGACGCTGTGTTTTGGTTGAGAACAATCGGGGGACGTGAACGTGTCAGTGCTTTATCAGGTTCCGTTCGGTGCAAACCTGAAGCCGGTCGTTCCCGGCTGGCTCAGCCGTTACAGGCTTTGCTGCCGTCACTGGCGATTCCTACGGCCTTTGCCGTCCAGGTGTCAAGCGGTCTGAAACGGAAAGGCGGCCTGTTATGCCGGCGAATGCCATCGAGCTGTTGCCATGTTCGAGCGGCCTGGCGACCACCCTAGCCCCTGATTGGCATTGAATTTACGTCGCTTGTCCCTACAATTTGACAGTCTAGGGCCGCGCGATCTTCCTGGCCCGCGAAATCCAGCCCGCAAATTCCATAAAATCCCGCCGCGCGAACCAGACGGTTCAGCCGCGCGGCTCATTTCAAGGTTCCGTCCACGATGGCAACTCCTATTATCAGCACGCTCCGCCGCAACCAAGGCTATGTCCTGGCCGTGATGGGGGTCGTGCTCATTATCACCTGGGTCATCGGCCCTGTCGCCGTCGACTATTTCGGCGGCGCTTCCCGCGGCCGCCAGCAGGCCGAACCGCCCGTCGTGCAGTGGAATAAAGGGGGCACGCCGCAGTTCCTCACCAAAGACGACCTGGTCTATCTGCGACAGGAGCACATGGCGGTGCTGGATTTCGTGAATCGCGTGGTCAAGAAGGCGATGGACAGGGGCTTAACTCCGCAAGCTCCCGGACTCAATGTCAGCCCTAATCAGCGCGGGGATATTTCACTCGGCCTGCCCATGGATAGCAGCGAGGCCACTGTCGTTAACATCCAACTGTTCGCGGAGCGCGGTCGCGAGCTGGGTGTGCGCGTCGATAAGCCGGCGATGATGGCCTATCTGAGAGGCCTCAGCGGCTTCAGCGAGGATAAAGAAGGGGACTTCCTGGAACTCGCGAAGGAGACCGTGGACGATGCGGTCAAGAGCGGCCAGGTGATCAGCGTGGATACTTTGCTGGCCGCTTTGCGGAAGGAACTGACTGCCCAGCAGGCGCAATACATGTTTGCAGTCAGCGTGACCAATGTCTCCACCGGAGAATTGTGGGACTACCACAAGCAACTGAACCTGCGGTACAAGATCGAGGCCTATCCGATTGACGTGGAAAAGCTCAAGGCCAGCTTCAAAGTGGCGGACGCCAAGCCCGAAGAGCTGATGGCCCTGTTCAACAAGGGGAAGGACCGCGTGCCCGACCCGGAGACGCCGGAGCCCGGGTTCAAAATCCCGCACCGCATCGCGTTTGGCTACTGCACGGTGGACTTTGAGGTATTCCTGCAGATCGCCAAGAAGAATGTGCCGGAAGCCAAGGCACTGGAGAGGTATGAGAAAGGGATCGCCCAGGGAGGTTTCCGCAAGCCACCGCTGCTGATTCCGCCTGGCACCGAGAAGCCGAACGACGTGAAGCCGGGCGATACGAAGCCTGAGGAAACGAAGCCGGGCGAGGAGAAACCGGCTGGGGAAGAAAAGAAACCTGCCGAGCCAGAAAAGAAGGAAGAGCCCAAGCCCGGCGAGTCCAAGCCTGCGGAAGAGAAGCCGGTGGAAAAGAAGGCATGTGAAGAAGAGCCTGCGAAACCGGGAGAAGAAAAGCCAGCGGAAGAAAAGGCTCCCGCCAAGGAAGAGAAGAAGCCTGAGCCTGCCAAATCCGAACCGGCTAAGACGGAGCCTGCAGAGACGGACCCTGCCAAGACACCGGACGCCGCTGCACCTGCCGGCGAAAAGGCCGAAGACCCAGCCAAGACTGAGCCGAAGGAGGAAATCGAGCATCGGAAATACGAGGAAGTCCGCGATGAAATCCTGACCGAGCTCGCCCAGCCGGAAGCCATGCAGCTTCGCGATGAAGCGGTGCGTAGCGCCATCGACGAATTGCGGACATATTCCGCCAAGCTCAAGCGGTATGAGGAGAGCAAAAAGGATAAGCTGGCCGATGTGGAAAACCCCGGCGAGTTTCGCCCGGAGGCCTTTGCCAGGAAGTACAAGTTCGCTTACGGCAAGACCCCTCTTTTCGACGAGCATCAGGCAGCAACGACCGTGCTCGGCCAGAACGCGATGGTGCAAGGAACGCAAGGCTCGTTCATGTTCTCGCAGTATGCATTTACGTTAGGTCCCAACCTCTACGACCCGCTCGAAGCGTCCTCGGTCGGCGACACGAAGTTCATCCATTGGCGCATTGACGACCAGCCGGAGCGGGCAGTCGAGCTGGAACCCAGCGGCAGCCTTCCCCCGGCCATCAAGGCGCAAGTCGAGCAGGCCTGGCTGAAGGAGAAAGCCTTCGAAGCCGCCAAAAAGCGGGCCGAGGAACTGGTGGCCAAGGCCCAGGGAACCTCCCTGCGGGACCTGGTCGGCAAGGGGGAAGATGCGAAAGTGGTGCAGCCCGTTCCGTTCTCCATGTTCACCAGCAACGAAGTTCCGCTGATTTTCGGCGGCCGGCCCGAGTTCAGCCAGCCCAACGGCATTCCCATGGCCGGCAAGGAATTCATGGAAAAGGTCTTCAGCCTGAAACCCGGCGAAGCGGGGGTCGCGGTGGACCAGCCGCATAACGTCGTGTATGCAGTCCGCGTCCTGGGGGAACAACCGTCGCTTGAAATCCGGCGGGAGATGTTCGTGACCGCGCTGCAGCGCGGGCAGTTCTCCGATCTCACGGCCTTCGCCAGCCTCGAGAAGCGCGGCGAAATGCAATCGCTGTTCGACGATCTGGAGAAGCACTTTAGCGTCAAGTGGATGCGGCCGGCCAGCTTTGGCCGTGGCGGAGACGAGTAGGGCAGAGTATTCTCTGTTTGTCCCGAGGTTGCCTCGGACGCAGCCTGCCCGCGCGCCCCGCCGTTTCCGCGTATGCCCTACCGTCTGCTACGTTTCGCCTTCAGCAAGAAGTACCCCGAGCCGCGGATGTTCCGTGAGCCCGGGCGGCTGAAGGACTCGTATGAGGTGGTAATCATCGGCGGCGGCGGACATGGGCTGGGGGCGGCCTATTACCTGGCCAAGGATTACGGCATCACAGATGTCGCCGTGATTGAGAAGGGCTATATCGGCGGCGGGAACACGGGCCGGAACACGGCCATCGTCCGCTCGAATTATCTCACGGTCGAAGGGGTCAAGTTCTACGACGAGAGCGTGCGGCTGTTCGAGGGGCTGTCGCAGGATTTGGACCTCAATCTGTTCTATTCGCAGCGGGGGCATTTCACGCTGGCCCACGCGGATAGCACGCTCCGCACCATGCGGTGGCGGGCCGAAGTGAACAAGCACTTGGGGGTCCACAGTTACGTCATCACCCCCGAGGAAATCCACAAGATTTGCCCCTATATCGACCTGAACTGCGGCGGAGGCGCGCCCATTGTTGGGGCTCTCTATCACCCGCCCGGCTCCGTCGTGCGGCACGATGCGGTCGCCTGGGGATATGCCAAAGGAGCCGACCGCCGCGGCGTGGAAATCCATCAAAAGACGACCGTCACCGGGATTGAACTGAAGGACCAGCGGGTCGTCGGCGTGCAGACCGACAAGGGGTTCATCAAGACCAAGAAAGTGCTCTGTGCGGTGGCCGGGTACACGCCGCGGATCACGCGAATGGTCGGCCTCCGCACTCCCCTCGTCATCCAGCCGCTGCAGGCCTGCGTCAGCGAACCCCTCAAGCCGTGGCTGGACAACATTGTCGTGTCCGCCAATCTGCACCTCTACGTTAGCCAGTCCTCCCGCGGGGAGTTGGTGATGGGGGCCTCGCTCGACCCTTACGAATTGCACTCGGAGCGCAGCACCCTCGATTTCGTGGAAGGGCTGGCCGATCATCTGCTGGACCTGTTTCCGTTCCTTTCGGATATCAAGGTCAACCGCCAGTGGGCCGGCATGTCCGACATGACGCCCGACTATTCGCCCATCATGGGTACGACGCCGGTGGAAGGCTTCTACCTCGACGCCGGCTGGGGGACCTGGGGCTTCAAGGCCACGCCGGTCTGCGGCACGACGATGGCGTTCACCGTGGCGAAGAACAAGAATCACGAATTGATTGAAGCGTTCAACCTGGACCGGTTTAAGAACTTTTCGCTGGTGGGAGAGAAAGGAGCGGCCTCGGTGGGGCACTAGAAAAAGTAGGATGGGACTCCAGTCCCCGTCCGTCCCCATCGCTTCAAAAGTCTCCATGAAACTCCTCCGCTGTCCCATCAACGGCCTCCGCCCGCTCTCCGAATTCCTCTTCGGTGGCGAGGTCCGCGATATGCCCGCGGCAGGAGCCGCCACGGATGAGCAGTGGGCGGATTACGTCTTCAACCGCCAGGGAGAACCGGGGGTGCGGAAGGAATGGTGGTATCACACGGCCAGCGGGACGTGGTTCATCGCGGAGCGAGATAACTTGAACGACGAGTTTGTGAAGACGTATTTGTATAGTCGCCCTGCATCGCCGACGGAGACGAAGGCAACATGACCGAGCGACTTCCTCCGCAGCCCGGCGAATGGATCGACCGCAGTCGGCCGCTGAAATTCAAGTTCGAGGGGCGCGAGTACACGGGCTTTGCCGGCGACACCATTTCGAGTGCCCTGGCGGCAAATGGCCTGCGTCTCCTCGGTCGAAGCTTCAAGTACCACCGGCCCCGCGGCATTTACAGCCTGGCGAACCACGACGTCAACGTGCTGGTCGAAGACGCCCGGCATACGAACATCCGGGGCGATGTGACTCCCCTCTGGGACGGTGCTGATTTGCGGGCCGTCAACACGTTCGGCGGCCTGGCCGGAGATCGGCTGAAGATTGTCGACTGGTTCAGCAAGTTCCTTCCCGTCGGCTTTTATTACAAGGCGTTTCATAGCCCCAAGAGCTTGTTTCCATTTTATGAGCGGCGGATGCGGAACATCGCCGGCCTGGGGGCGGTGAATGCGAAGTGGGAACGGGGGCACTTTCCTGCCGTTTATGACTTTTGCGATGTGCTGGTGGTGGGAGCCGGGCCGGCGGGAATGTCGGCCGCGATTGCCGCAGCGGAACTCGGGCTAAGAGTCGTTTTGGTTGACGAACACTTTTACGCGGGGGGAAACGCCAATTACGAATTATGGGCAACTGGTGACATAACGGATTTGCCAAGACAGTGGCACCAGCGGATTGCGGCATTGCCAATCAGCTTAAGAACTTCAACAGTCGCCGCCGGATACTATGCGGACCACTGGATTGCTCTTGTAGACGGAAAACGGCTCACCAGGATGCGAGCTCGTTCGGTCGTTCTGGCAACGGGCGCGATCGAACAGCCGGCCGTTTTTGCCAACAACGATTTGCCAGGCATTATGCTTTCGAGCGCAGCCCAGCGGCTTGTTCGGCAGTATGCGGTGAAGCCTTTTCAAAAGGGTGTCGTCGTCACCGCCAATAGCGAAGGCTATTCTGCGGCAATGTTGCTCTTTAAGGCAGGATGTAAACTCGACATCGTGGATTTGCGACTGGAAAAGGAATCCGGTTACGGCGGGGAGCAAGCCGAGCTAATACGGTCGATGGGCATACAAGTACATTTCGGCCACGCCGTCACGCTTGCTAACCCGAGCAGCGGCAAACGAGGCATACACGGCGTGCAGGTGACTCCACTGGATTCCACCGGCAAGCCGAAGCAGTCCGGCAGTTTCGAAATCCCCTGCGACGGTCTCGCCATGAGCGTCGGCTTCGCCCCGGCGGACGGACTCTTCAACCAAGCAGGCGGCCGCATGACCTGGTCCGAAGACTTGCAACAGTTCATCCCGAAATCGGCACCGGCCGGCCTCTTCGCCGCTGGTCGCGTCAACGGCGTCTACGGCTTTGAGCAAGAAGCCACCGATGGCCGTCGCGCGGGACTCGCGGCGGCTGCTTACCTCGGCAAAACTGTCAGCGAGATTCTCGCCGACCCCCAGCGTCCTAAGTCATCGCCGACTCATCCTTATCCCATCTTTCCGCATCCGACCACCAAGTGCTTCGTCGACCTCGACGAGGACGTGCATTACAAGGACTTCGTGAACGCCGCCCAGGAGGGGTTTGACCAGGTGGAACTGATGAAGCGGTACTCTACGTTCGGCATGGGTACCAGCCAGGGGAAGCTGTCGAACATCAACGCCATCCGCATCCTGGCACACATCAAGGGGCAGACCGTCCCGCAGACCGGCGTCACCACCTCCCGCCCCTTCATCCATCCCGTCTCGCTCGGCCATCTCGCCGGCCGCGGCTTTCATCCCCATCGCCGCACGCCGCTGGAAGGGCGGCATGAAGAGCTCGGCGCTGTCTTCATGCACGCGGGCGATTGGCGGCGGCCGGCCTACTATACTCGTCCCAACGTCAGCCCGCAGGAAGCGATTGCGGAAGAGGTCACTGCCGTCCGCACAGCCGCGGGAATGATCGACGTCGGCACGCTGGGCAAGCTTGAAATCAGCGGCCCCGATGCCGGCGAATTCATCGAGCGGATCTACACCGGCCGCTTCGCCAAGATGAAGCCCGGCACCGCCCGCTATGGGCTGATGTGCGACGAATCGGGCGTCATCATCGACGACGGCCTCGTGGCCCGCCTCGCCGCCGACCGCTTCTACGTCACCACCACCACCAGCGCCTCCGGAGCCGTTTACCGCGAGATGCAGCGGTGGGCGATCATCTGGGGAATGCAAGTCGTCCTCGCCAGCGCCACCGGCTCGCGCGGAGGCATCAACCTGGCGGGACCGAAGGCGAGAGAGATTCTAAAAGAGCTTTGCGACTTCGATGTATCCGCCGCTGCCTTCCCTTACATGGCGGTCCGCGAAGGAAACATCGCCGGTGTCTCCGCCCGCTTTCTCCGCGTCGGCTTTGTCGGCGAATGGGGCTGCGAAATCCACGTTCCCGCTTACAGCGCCAAGCATGTCTGGAGCGCCATCGAACAAGCCGGCCACAAACAGGGCATTCGTCCATTCGGCGTCGAGGCCCAGCGAATACTCCGCCTCGAAAAGGCCCACATCATCGTCAGTCAGGACACGGACGGCCTGACGAACCCCTACGAAGCCAACATGGCCTGGGCCGTCAAAGACGACAAGCCGTTCTTCATCGGCCAACGGAGCCTGCAAATCATCCGCCCCCGCCCACTCAAGCGAGTGCTGGCCGGCTTCACGCTGCCGAAGGAGACCGAGGCGGCGAAAGTCCCCAAGGAATGTCACCTCATCATCGAGAACAAGGAAATCGTCGGCCGCATCACCTCCATCACCCGCAGCCCCACGCTGAATCAAGTCATTGGCCTCGCCTTCGTCGCGCCGGAGCGAGCACAGCCAGGCACCCATTTCCAAATTCGCCTCGATGACGGTTCGCTCGTCACCGGCACGGTCGTCGGAACTCCGTTTTACGATCCCCTGGGCCAGCGACAAGAAAAGTAGGCCGCGACTCCGTCGCGAGCCATCAGAGTAACCGTAGAAAATCGATGCTCGTTCAACTCCAAAGTCCGCTGCACGAAGCTCTTCAAACAGAGCACCCACGCGCGACGTGGGCCGAAGTCCGCGGCATGCCGGTGCCGCTCCACTTGGACGACTCCGCAAAGGAAGTGGAACAGGCCAAGACTCTCGCCCTCGCCGACGCCAGCTTTCTCCCTCGAATCGTCCTCAAAGGCTCGGGCGCGGAGTCATACCTGCAAAGCCTCGGCATCCCAATTCCCGAGAGCATCCTGAAAGTCGCCCCGCTGGAAAACGGCGGCCTCATCGCCCGCTCCGGCGGCAGCGAGTTCTTCCTGGAAGGCGGCCCTGTAGGATGGGACTCCAGTCCCGCCCGGCTTGAGGACGGGACTGGAGTCCCATCCTACGGCTCCGGCGTCTACCCCGTACTCCGCCAGGACGCCGCCCTCATCATCAGCGGCTCCCGCGCCGGCAAGTTGTTCCGCCACGTCTCAAGCTATGACTTCATCAACGAGCCGCACGGCGATCTGGTCTTCACGCCCATCGCCAGCGTCTCCTGCTCCGTGCTACGACAAACGATCAACGGCTTTCCCGCCTTCCGCCTCTGGACGGACGGAACTTACGGCCTTTATATTTGGCACACGCTGCTGGAGGTTGCCAAGGAGTTGGGCGGCGGAGCGGTGGGCACGGCGGTCTTCTTTCCAAGTCTTTCTGAGCGAGAGGCGAATCGGCCATGACCCCCGAACAAGCATCCGTCTTTCTGAGCGAGCACCAAATAAAATTCGTGCTGGCCCAGTTCGTTGATATCCACGGCGTCGCCAAAACCAAGTCGGTCCCCGCCAGCCATTTCCAGGACATTCTCGAAGGGGGAGCGGGCTTCGCGGGCTTCGCCGTCTGGGGCCTTGGCCAGGAGCCGCATGATCCGGACTATATGGCGGTCGGAGACATCTCCACCCTCTCGCTCGTCCCCTGGCAGCCGGGATATGCCCGCATCGTCTGCAACGGCCGCGTTCGCGGGGAACCCTGGCCGTACGACACGCGGCACATCCTTCTCCAGCAATCAGATCGCCTGGCGGACCGGGGCTGGGTGATGAACGTTGGCATGGAGCCGGAGTTCATGCTCCTCGCTCGCCGGGCGGATGGAAAATACGGTCCTGCCGACGCCACGGACGCCCTCGATAAGCCCTGCTACGACTACAAAGGTCTTTCCCGCAGCCGGGCCTTTCTGGAAAAGCTAGTCGCCGCCATGATCGAGGTCGGCATCGACGTCTACCAGATCGACCATGAGGACGGCAACGGCCAGTTCGAAATCAACTTCACCTATGCTGATGCCCTCACCACGTCCGACCGGCTGATTCTCTTCCGCATGGCAGCCAGCGAAATCGCCCACGAGCTCGGCGCGGTGTGTACCTTCATGCCTAAGCCGTTCTCGAATCGGACCGGCAGCGGGATGCACCTGCACATCTCGTTGGCGGAAAAGAACAATCTGGGGCACAACCTGTTTTACGACAAGACGGACACGCGCAATCTGGGGCTCTCCAAAATTGCCTACCACTTCCTCGGCGGCCTGCTCGCTCACGCCCCGGCTCTCGCGGCTTTGAATGCACCTTCGGTCAATTCGTATAAGCGCCTGGTTGTCGGGCGGTCCCTCTCCGGCGCAACCTGGGCCCCGGCGTTCATTTCCTATGGAGACAACAACCGCACGTCGATGGTACGGATCCCCTTCGGCCGCATCGAGCTCCGCCTGACCGATTCCTGCGCCAATCCCTATCTCGCTTCCGCAGCCGCCATCGCCGCCGGCCTCGACGGCATTGACCGCAAGCTGGAGCCGGGAGAGCCGCAGAACTTTAACCACTACACGGCGACGCTCGAGGAGTTGACCGAGAAGGGGATCAAGGTCCTCCCCCAATCGCTCCACGAAGCCCTGCTCGCCCTGGAAGCCGACCCCCTCTTTGCGGAACGGCTCGGCCGCCCATTCATCGAAGAATTCATCCGTCTCAAGCGGATGGAATGGGTAGAATACTCTCGGCACGTCTCCGACTGGGAAGTGTCGCGGTACCTGGAGTTCTTTTAATCGTAGGATGGGACTCCAGTCCCGTCCGGACGGCTCTGGAGAGCCATCCTACAAGCTGCTACGGCATAGAGATTACTAAATGTGCGGCATCATCGGCCTCCTCATGAAGAACAAATCGGACCAGCCGTCGCTCGGCCGGCTGATGACGCCGATGTTCGACTGCATGGCCGAGCGGGGGCCAGATTCCGCCGGCCTTGCCATCTTTGAGCCTCCCGTCGGCGCCGGCCAACGGCGGTTCAACCTGTTCATTCCCGATCGGGCCTATGATTGGAACGCCCTCCTGAAGAATTTTCAAAAGCAGACTGGCGCGAAGGGACAGATTACCGCGCTCGAAAACCATGCCGTGCTCGTTTCCGCCATTGAACCAGCATCCATGAAGAACTGGCTGGCGGAATGCGACCCTTCGCCGCACCTCCTCTCCGTCGGCCGGCACATCGACATATACAAGGACGAAGGCCACCCCAGCGACATCGCCCGCCGCTATCATTTCGCCCAGCTCGCCGGCTCGCACTGCGTCGGCCACACCCGCATGGCCACGGAGTCGGCTGTCACTCCCGAGCACGCCCATCCCTTCACCGCCGGCGAGGATTTTTGCCTCGTCCACAACGGCTCCCTCTCCAACCCCTACATGCTCCGCCGCAAACTGGAGGCCCAGGGGCTGCATTTCGAGACCGACAACGACACCGAAGCCGCCTGCCGCTTCATCGAGTGGCGGATGCAGCAGGGGGAAACGCTCGACCAGGCCCTGCATACCGCCTTCAGCGAGCTCGACGGCTTTTACACGCTCCTCATCGCCACCAACGACCAGATGACGCTGGTGCGGGACGCCTTTGCTTGCAAGCCGGCGGTGGTGGCGGAAACGGAACAGTATGTGGCCATCTCCTCGGAATTCCGCTCGCTCGCCCATCTGCCGGGGGTCGAAAACGCCAACATCTTTGAGCCGCTCCCCGAGGTGATTTACTCATGGAAAGTGTAAAGGCCCCGCCGGCTGCGCTCGACCTCTCCAAATCCAGCGTCCGCGAGCTGAACCAGTTCCTCCATCACGAGCTGCCGAAGTCCGGGCTCCAGCACGTCGAGATTCTGCATCCCAGCGGCATGCACAACCTGGCGGTCGGCGTCGATGCCGACGTGGAGATTGACATCCGCGGCCACGCCGGGTACTTCATCGGCGGCATGAACAAGCGGGCTCGCATCACCGTCCACGGCAGCGTCGGCTGGAGCGTGGCGGAGAACATTATGTCGGGGATGGTCCGCGTGAAGGGGAACGCCTCGGAATGTGCCGGGGCATCGGGGCACGGCGGCCTCGTCGTCATCGAAGGAAACGCCTCCTCCCGCTGCGGCATCTCCATGAAAGGGTGCGACATCGTCGTCGGCGGCTCCGTCGGCCACGTCTCCGCCTTCATGGCCCAAGCCGGCCGCCTCGTCGTCTGCGGCGACGCCGGCCCCGGCCTCGGCGACTCCCTCTACGAAGCCGTCCTCTACATCCGCGGCAAAATCCACAGCCTCGGGGCCGACGCCCAGGAAGAGCCGCTGCAACCCGCCGACATCACCGCTCTCGGCGATCTTCTAAGCCAAGCCGGCTTCGACGCCAATCCCCGCGAGTTCAAACGGATCGGCTCCGCGAGGAGGTTGTATCACTGGAACTCGGAGCATCAGGGGGAGTATTGATCACCTAGGCAAGGTGCCCACCTGCTGGCGCGATTCGCGGAAAGATGTGATGCAACACCAGAAGCAAAAAGACTTGAAGCCAAGCATCGAGACGTCGATTAAGGCGCAAGAAGAATACCACGACCACGGAAAAGTTCAGACTGTGCGTTGTGAGCGCTGCAATGAACTACTGAGAATGGAACCTGTGGGGAGTTCTGCTTGGAAAATGAGTTGTGACTGCGGACTCTACAATGACTCCCTCCGCGGACTCTGAGCAGCCGCGGTAGCGGCGACCGGAACCAAGCCCACAGCGAAGCTGTGGGAAGGCGAGGCACCACAAAACAAGAGCCGCGGCAGCGGCGAAAGAACCGTGGCGGGACCGGATGATTGCGATGAAGGCGCGCTGATGCCGCCGTTCTAACGCTCCGGCTGGGGCTTTTTCGCTGGTTGCTTCCGTCTACCCACAGCTTCGCTGTGGGCTGCGTTCTAACGCCGCTGCCGCGGCTGAAACGCGGAGGTCTGCGACTTTGTAGTCCGGAGTGGGGATTGCCTTGCTCCAACGGGGCAGACTTTCTCAGCCCCAGGGCGGAGTCTTCGGAGCCCTGGATACAAGCTGTTGCGGTTGGCCGGCCGGCGTTCACAATATCTTGTGGGGGCCTTGCCTGACGGAGCGACATGTGTACAATTGATACAAACCCAGGGCCGGCTGGAATCCGGCATAGTTCTTTGACAATTTAGACCTTTCAAGTGCGGAAATGGTTGGCACTTTAGGCGGAGTGTCACGTCCCCAGCGAGGCCACTCAAGAGAGGGGGGAATTCACCCCCGGCGATGAATTAGAATTCCCCAATTCATCACAGACCCCGTTTTCCTCTCCGTGGGGGTGGTGAATTGGGGGGGTGCCAATTCACCACGGCATGGCCCTGTCACGCCCTCACTTTGGTCCCGTACCTGGGCTATATTATCCGCCATGTTCCACCCCCGCGAAGAAAGCTTCACCCTCAGCCGTCAGACCATCGCCTACATCCAGCAGGCGGCGGAGCGGGGGCTGTATGATATTCGCGGTCTGGGGGCCAAGCGGCAGTTGCCGACGTTTGATGATTTGGTGTTCCTGACGGCGTCGCTTTCCCGCTATCCGCTGGAAGGCTACCGCGAACGCTGCCTGACGAAGACGGTGCTCGGCACGCGGCACGCCAAGAAGCCGATTGAGCTGGAGATCCCGATTACGGTCGCTGGGATGAGCTTCGGGGCGCTTTCCGCGACCGCGAAGGAGGCCATCGGTCGAGCGGCGACGGCGATGGGGACTTCGACGACGACCGGCGACGGCGGCATGACGCAGGAAGAACGGCAGTCTTCGAAGACGCTGGTCTATCAGTGCTTGCCAAGCCGCTACGGCTTCAATCCGGACGATTTGCGGAAGGCGGACGCCATTGAAATTGTCATCGGCCAGGGGGCCAAGCCGGGGGGCGGCGGGATGTTGCTCGGCCAGAAAATCAGCCCCCGCGTGGCCGAGATGCGGACCCTTCCCGCCGGCATCGACCAGCGCTCCGCCTGCCGCCATCCCGACTGGACCGGCCCGGACGACCTGGCCATCAAAATCCTGGAGCTGCGGGAAATCACCGACTGGCAGGTTCCCATTTACGTCAAAATCGGCGCGTCCCGCGTCAAGAACGACGTCAAGCTGGCCGTCAAATCCGGGGCCGACGTAATTGTCCTCGACGGCATGCAAGGGGGAACAGCCGCCACCCAGCAGGTCTTCATCGAGCACGCCGGCATTCCCACGCTGCCCGCCCTGCGGCAGGCGGTGGAAGCCCTGGAAGAGATGAACATGGTCGGCACCGTGCAGCTCATCATCTCCGGCGGCATTCGGACCGGGGCGGACGCGGCCAAGGCCCTCGCCATGGGAGCCGACGCCGTTTCCATCGGACAGGGAGTCCTCGTCGCCCTCGGCTGCAACAGCGACCACTACGTGGATCAAACGGGTCAAAAGATCAACGCCACCGAGGACTACGAGCGGCTCGGCACCTCCCCCGGTTACTGCCACCACTGCCACACCGGCCGCTGCCCCGTCGGCATCACCACGCAGGACGAGGTGCTGGAGAAGCGGCTGACGGCGGAGAACGGCGCTCGCTGGCTGCAAAACTACCTCAGCGTGATGAACATGGAGCTTTCCACGCTGGCCCGCGCCTGCGGCAAGGCGAACGTCCATCATCTGGAACGCGAAGATCTCGTCGCTCTCACTGTGGAGGCAGCCGCGATGGCCAAAGTGCCGCTGGCGGGGACGGATTGGGTGCCGGGGGTGAAGAGCTAAAGGGAATTTTTCCGGCCCCCACCGAGCTTGTCTCGGTGGAGCCATGATTTTGCACTAGCAACGAAACGAAAATGACAATCGTCCCCACCGG
This sequence comes from Pirellulaceae bacterium, assembly GCA_051004015.1. Taxonomy (GTDB): domain Bacteria; phylum Planctomycetota; class Planctomycetia; order Pirellulales; family Pirellulaceae; genus SXOA01. The sequence goes on from JBPCKT010000084.1 coordinate 36,983, forward strand.
CCTCGTGCCGGTGGAACGCATGATTCTTGGGCGTGGAGTCATTTGCTCCACCGACGCGAGGTCGGTGGGGGCAAGGAGTTTTGAGGGACCGTTTCTGGTGCAGAATCAATTCACCACCGAGACAAGCTCGGTGGGGTCTGACTGGCGCTTGTAACCTAATGATTAGGATTTCCCATGACGCCTAAGACTCCCGACCCCCTGAGCCCGGACGAGCAAAAATTTCTCGCCGACCACTCCCTCAAACGCCCGCTGCGCGTCCTCGACATTTGGGCTCTCGGCGTCGGTGTCGTCATCACCGGCGAGTATTTTGGCTGGAACCTGGCCCTGAAAGATAATGGCCCGGTCGCGGTCCTCATCGCCTCCCTCATCGTCTGCGTCCTCTATCTCACCTGGGTCCTGGCCCTCTCCGAGCTCTCCGTCGGCATGCCCTTCGCCGGCGGCCCGCTCGCCTATGGCCGCCGGGCGGTCGATGGCACGCTCGGCTTTGTGATGGGCTGGTCGATGTTTTTGGAGTGCCAGTTCGCCACCATCGCCACGGCTCTCGCGACCGGCGGGTATATCGCATTCCTCTTGAATCCTGAGAATCCCAGTTCCACGGTCCAAGTCTGGACCGCCCTCGGCACCATCGCGATTTTCTTCGTGCTGCAAGCCTGGGGCGTGAAAGAGCAGTCGCTGGCGATGGTCATCATGACCTATGGTGCGATCCTGGGCCTGCTCATCTTCTGGGGCCTCGCCGCCACGAACTTTTCCTGGCACCGCGTCTGGACCACGCCACTGTTGCCGGAGAAAAAGGGGTGGCAGGCGGTCCTCGATGCCGTTCCTTACTGCCTGTGGTGGCTCGTCATGATCGAGACCGTCGCCCTGGCTGCCGAAGAAGCCGACAAGCCCCACCGCACCATTCCGCGCGGCCTGGTCTGGGGCCAACTGACGCTCATCGTATTGGTGGTGCTCACCTGGCTGTTCGCTTGCGGAGCGATGGATCATCAGGAGTTTGCGGAGGTCACCTATCCGCTGGCCAAAGTTGTCGGCGGCATCCCCATCGGCGAGTATCGGCTGGCCATTTACGGCTTCGGCATCATCGCCATTTTCGGCATGATCGCCAGTTATCACGGCATGATTTACGGCACCAGCCGGCAGCTCTTTGCCTTGGGCCGGGCGGGATACTTGCCAGCCTTCTTGGGAGAAGTCCATGCAACGCGGCGAACGCCAATTGTTTCGCTGCTCGTTTGCAGCCTGATCACCGCCGGCTTCTGCGTCGCCCATCTCTGGTTCAAGGATGCCGTGGCGGTCGCCGTGCTTGTCTCCACACTTACCGCCCTGGTCTGGTACATCCTGGCGATGGGCTGCCTCTATGTCCTCCGCCTCCGCGAGCCCGGGCTGTTCAAGGACTATCGCGCCCCGCTGTATCACATGCTCCCCATCGCGGTCGTGTTTCTTTCCGCCTTCGCGGTCTACGTCTATGCTGGCATTGACGTGAAAGTCATCCCGCTCACCGTGCTGCTGTACGGCCTTGGCCTCTGCTACTACTGGTTCTGGGCCCACGGACGTATCCGCACAGCCGCTCCGGAGGAGCTCGCCGCCCGCCAGGCGGAAGGGGGGCCTCCCGCATGAAGCCGGACAAACTGCTGGAACTGGTCGCTTCGGGCGTCCTGCTGCTGGTCATTCTCTCGCTGGGCTGGATCATGCTGGTTGCCTACCAGCCCGGCTGGCTCCGCCTTCCCTCCGTCGAGCTGGAAGTGCTGCTGGTCCTGGGCTTGTTCACCGCGGCCTTGCTGCTGGTCAGCGTCGTGGCCCTGCGGCAGACGCGGGGGTAAGCCGTCTGTACGTCGACTCGCAAATCATCAAGGCTGGTGGGTATAATTGAGCGAGTTGTGGACGAACAACATTGTGATTCCATAATGGACCTAACGGACGAGCAGCGACAGCAAATAGCCAACTTAGGACTGTTGCCGGAACAGGTCGAACAGGTCCGCTTGGGCCGCGAAGTCGCCTTCGATTTTCGCACGGAGTCGGCGGTGGGCGTAGCTTTGTTGCAAGTCTCGAACGTCATCCTGCGCTGCGGAATTCTGGAAATTAACGATCCGGGAGGAGGGCTGTTGACCTTTGTCCGGTTTCGAAACCACGCATTCAATCTCGCCAGGTCGCTTGGAATTCACCACGTCGAATTATTTGGAATGGCCGTTGTTAATCCCGAACTTAGGGAACTATTGATACGTCAGTCCTTCATGCCGCGCGAGGTCACCTGCCCGGATGACCTTGGAGGCGGCCCTGAAATGGTGGAAATACTTGCAAAGGTTTTCGTGCTCAAATGAAAGACGAGTTTTCGAAATTCAAGCAAATGCGAAGCGAAGGGCGAACTGCCGCGGAAGCGTATCAAACCGCGAAGGCGGACGGTGAGTTATTCGCACTACGGATGTTGCGGACCGTTTACGGACTTTCCCTGCCCGATGCCAAACGAGTCTCGGGAGTGATGGAGAAGTTGTATGCTCCACAGACTCCAGTCGTTGGCGGCAAGGTTTACTGGGAGGGAAGTGACACCATCGAGGGGACATGGATTATGGAGGCGACAGTTGACGATATCCGAGATGGTTTTGTGTGCGTTTCCAAGCATCGCAAATTCTTGATCCAGCCGAATGGATTGGAGGAAACCCTGGCAAACGGTGCCGTGGATCGAATTCCCAAGAGCTATTTCGCGAAGAGCCTATTAAACAGACTGAGCGAGGCGGCCAGCTTTTGGCGTGAACTCGCAGAGGCCTGATTGTCGGCGGTGGACTCGACTTTCCTCCCCTCCAACTGGAAGTGCTGCTGGTCCTGGGCTTGTTCACCGCGGCCCTGCTGCTGGTCAGCGTCGTGGCCCTGCGGCAGACTCGTGGGTAGACGTCTGCCATTTTCGCCCCGGCAGTTGTTATCATCATGGGGTCAGGAGACGACCACTCACCCTCCCCGATTGGTTGGACGCGCCCAGCCCATGATTATGGAATCGACTCCAGCACAATCCCGGCAGCATCTGGACCTGGAGATCAAGGACGCCCGGCTGATTTTCGGCGCCGTCTGGGAGAACCTGGAAGAAGAGCTCGGCCGCGAACAGCTCCGGTTTCCCAAGGAATTGATCCTTCTCGGGGGTGCCCCCGGCGCGGGCAAGGGAACCCACACCCGGTTCATCATGAAGGCCCGCGGCTTGACATGCCCTCCCATCGTCATCAGCGACCTGCTCACGACTCCGGAAGCGGAAAAGATCAAGGAGCAGGGGGGGATGGTGGGGGACAAGGAGGTGATCGGCATCCTGCTCCACAAGCTGCTGCAAGGGGAATTCCGGGACGGTGCTTTGCTGGACGGCTTCCCCCGGACGGGCGTGCAGGTGGAGTGCCTCAAGCTGCTGGTCGATCAAATCAACAAGCTCCACGGCGAGTTCGAGAATACCCCGCTGGCGATTTATTTCCGCCGGCCCACCATCCACGCCATGGTCCTCTTCGTCAGCGAGCGGACCAGCATCGAGCGGCAGCTCAAGCGGGGGATGCAGATTGCCCAGCACAATAAGGAAGTCGAAGAGGCCGGCATCGGAAAGCAAATCGAGCTGCGGCCCACCGACCTGAACGAAGAAACCGCCCGCCGCCGGTATCGCGTCTTCAAGGAACAGACTTGGGACGCGCTGCAGTCCCTCAAGGACCTCTACCATTACCACTTTGTCAACGCGGAAGGCCCCATCGAAGAGGTCGAGGCCAATATCCTCAAAGAGCTGAAGTACCAAAGCTCGCTGGAGCTCGAGCCCCGGACCTACGACCGGCTCAGCTCCCTCCCCCTGGCCGAGGAGATCATCCTGCACGCCCGCCAGGAATTGGTGCGACGTCTCGACAGCTACGAATTGGTCCACACCCCGCTGTTCATCCGCATCGTGGAGCTCATCAAGTCCAAATTCCTGCCGATCATCACGCGGCACGCCCTTTCCGGCCGCTCCATCGTCAATTCGGAGGATTCCATCTTTGAAGACCCGCTCGCGCTCTCGATGCTGATCGACATCTTTTCCGAACGGGGCTTTCACGCGGTCGTCGACAAGCATATCCAGGAGATCCCCGAGCGGATGGACCTCGCCACCGGCCAGATTCAAGGACGGAAAAAGACGATTTACCGGATCCAGATCGGCTTCAAGGGATCGGAAATCCGCCGGGGGTAGGCATCCCCACTAGCCCGAGGCGGGAGCGAGGGAAAAGTGCGCATTTCCCCCACTACAGCGGCAGCGTGACAAATCCACGATCTGCGGATACCATTTCACCTATCGTGGTTCATGGAAAATGCGTTGAAGGGAAATTATGGGAATGAAAGACGGCATGAAAAAGTATGTGGTCGAGTTGATTGGCACTTTCTTCCTCGTGCTCACCATTGGGTGCGTGGTTCTCAAGCCGGGCGATGCCGGCGATATGGCTCCCCTGGCCATTGGCGCAGCGCTGATGGTGATGATCTTTGCCGGCGGGTATATTTCCGGGGCCCATTACAATCCCGCGGTCACGCTCGCCGTCTGGCTGCGAGGGAAGTTCGCCACCGCGGATCTGCCGGGCTATATCGTCGCCCAGGTGGCCGGGGCGGCCCTGGCCGCGGTCGTGGTCCTGTTTCTGAAGGAATCTCGGCCCACGCCCGTTCCCCAGGCTCATATTTTGCAGGCGCTGCTGGCGGAATTCCTCTTCACGTTCGCTCTGTGCTATGTGGTGCTCAACGTGGCCACCGCCAAAGGGACGAGCGGCAATCCGACGTATGGCCTGGCGATTGGCTTTACCGTCCTGGCCGGGGCCTATTCGGTTGGCGCCATTTCGGGCGGCGCCTTCAATCCCGCTGTCGCCGTGGGTGTTACGATCATGGGCCTGTCGAGCATTATGGACATCTGGATTTTTCTCCTGGCCAACTTCGCCGCGGGAGCCGCTGCCGCCTTCACCTTCAAATTCCTGAATCCTGGAGACGTGTAGGACTTGCCCGTTCAAAGCGTCACCCCCGTTCTCAAGGTCATGTCCACATCCTGATCCGCCAGCACCGCGACAAAGCGGAGACTATGATCGCCAGGTTGCAAGATGCCAGCAAACAGGCCTTGAGGACACTGGCGAAAGCCTAACAACCCGAACAGTCCAGGAGTTGTGGGCGGCGTTGCGCGCGACCGCAAAGAGTCGTTTGGATTTCCAAGCGACCAGGGGATGTGCCGTCGGGGGAGGACAAGACCCTCACCGCGCCCTCTCCCAAGGGGAGTGGGGGAATTGGCGGGGAGGCTGGAAGCTTACCCGCCAAGAAATGAAAACCGGCGGCTCGGTTCATCCTGAACCGGGCCGCCGGGGTTTAAGCCAGACCAGATGTCCTTCGCGCCGGCATCCGACCAGCGAAAGGAGGCTTCCAACCTACGAACCGCAATCACAGCCGCGACGCCGGCCGCAGCCGTTGTCGCAGCAGGGGGTGGGGCAGCAGACCTGCACCGGCACTTGCTTGCAGACCACGCGGGGAACGCACTTGGTCACTTCATACGGCACCTTCGTGCAGGTCGTGTGGGGGACCCGGATGGTGCTGGTGTAGTGGACCGGCTTGCAGACCGTGTAGGGGACCCGTTTGACGCAGGTCGTGGGGACCATGCGGCACGTGGTGTACGGAACCTGCTTGCTGACGCACTGCTTTTCCATGTGGCAGACCCGGTAGCAGACTTGCTTGGTCATGGTCTGCCGTTCCATGTGGCAAACCCGGTACGTGCAGGTCTTGGTTTCGGGAACCATGTGGCAGACCCGATAGCTGCAGGTCTTGTGCACGGTCTGGGGGACCATGTGGCAAACCCGGTAGCTGCAAGTGCGGGTCTTGTTCTCCTTGACCATGTGGCACACCTTGTACGTGCAGGTCTTGTGCATGGTCTGGGGGACCATGTGGCAGACCTGGTAGGTGCAGGTGCGGGTTTTCGTTTCGGGAACCATGCGGCAGACCGTGTAGTTGCAGGTCCGCTGCTGGGTCTCGCTGACCATGCGGCAGGTGGTGTAGGGGACGGTCTTTTTGACCACTTCCCGTTCATACCGGACGCAGCTCACGGTCTTGACCTCGGTCGAGGGAACCCAAACCTTCTTGCAGATCTGCTTCGGCGGGAGCTGGCATTCCACGATCCGGCAGCAGCCAGGCGTATAGACGCAGCGGCAGCAGCAGGGATCCCAGGTCCAGCAGCCGGGCTCGCGGACCCGCTTCTTGATGCAAGCGCCGGGGCACTCGGTCACTTGCGTGTCCCAGTGGCCCGTGCAGACGGTCACTTCCTTGGTGTAGTGAACCGGCTTGCAGATGGTGTGGCAGACTTCCCGCGTGCTGGTCTCGTACACCGGCTTGCAGACGTTGACGCAGTAGGTCCGGGTCTTCGTCTCATAGACCGGCTTGCAGACCGTGTAGCAGTATTCGCGGGTCTTCGTCTCGTAGACCGGCTTGCAGACGGTGTAGCAGATGTCCCGGGTTTTGGTTTCCCAAACGGGCTTGCAGACCGTGTAGCAAATCTCGCGGGTCTTGGTTTCCCAAACCGGCTTGCAGACGGTGTAGCAGATGTCCCGGGTCTTGGTTTCCCAAACGGGCTTGCAGACCGTGACGCTGCGGGTCTTGGTTTCGTATACCGGCTTGCAGACGGTATAGCAGACGTCCTTGGTCTTGGTTTCCCAAACCGGCTTGCAAACGGTGTAGTTGCAGGTGCGGTAGTGGGTTTCGTAGACCGGCTTGCAGACGGTGTACGAGCATTCGCGATAGTGGGTCTCGCGGACGTTCTTCACACAGTCGACGGTCTTCTCCTCGTAGGTCGTGTTGTAGACATTCTTATAACAAGTATAAGACTGCTTCTCATACACGGTCTCGCGGCAGGTCTTCATCACGGTGTGGCACTGCTGCTTGGCGCAGCCATAGCTGACCGGATCTGTGCAGCCGACATGCTTATAGCTGGCGGCGCCGCAACAAGCGGCTTGGGTGGTGTTCACGGAGATGACGGTCAACAGGACCGCAATCGCCGGAATACCCAACAGGGTCTTCATTTGCTTCTCCTTCACTGCTGTTCGAACGTGGAAGTGGTGCATCTGGTCTGGCGATGGAATCGCCAATGCGGGGTATCCCGGTCGACGCGGCTCACATCCGGTGCAACCCGCAGACTCGTGTCAGGCGGGCTTTGGCCGCGTAATCCTCAACTGCTCCTGGAAAGCGCGCAGCTTGCCGGCGCAGGGACCGGTTGGGAGATACATCGTCAAACTGGGCTAGCGGGCTGTAATGAGCAGACTGGAGAAAAGGCATCGATCACGAAGGATTCTTTCGTGACGGGGACGATTCGCGATAGCTAACTGATGACGGATACACAGTTTAGAACAATCGCCGCGCGATTATTCGGAATGGGAAGGAAGTACGAATCGAAGCTAGCATGCGGCTTGTCTTGACTAAAAAAAGAGCGTGCTGGAGCGTGACGATTGTAGGCAGAGAAACTTCCTTCACGAGAAATTCAAAACTCGCCCTGCTTTTTTTTGACACGCTCCTGAGAGCAACCTAGAAATCTGAGACGGCAATTTGACCGGCGACTTACAGCAACTGGAGCATCAACCAGTTTCCTCAACTCGCCCAAGGAGAGCCGGACGTTTCAAGCACCGAATCAACCACACGCGGAAGTAACCAGTTGGAGCCATTGGCTCCTCGCACGACTTTCGCAGGCCAGCACAGTGAGGGCACCAACGTTATGTCTCGTATGTCTCGTCGCTCAGCGTTTACGCTCGTAGAAATCTTGATTGTGGTCGTGATCCTGGCGATCCTGGCCGCCGCGGTAATTCCGCAGTTCACCGATTCGACCAATGACGCCAAGAACAGCACATCGCTGTTCAACCTGAATACCTTCCGGTCGCAGATTGCGATCTATAGGGCTCAGCACGGCGGCCTGAACCCCACCGGAGCCGACGGCGCGGCGATTACCGCCCAGCTGACGACCAAGACGAACGCGGATGGAACGTTCACGGGCACGCCAACCCTTGGCCCCTACCTGCAAGCCATCCCAAACAACACGGCGGTTGTCGACCCGACCAAGCAGGCCCTGATTAAAGTGGTGGTGGTCGACCCGACCGCCAACGATGCGGCCTTCGGCTGGATCTACAACAAGGCCAACGGAAATATCTTCAGCGCTGCCGATTACACCAAGTAAACGGTTGATTCCCGTCCAGTGCTGCGCTATTTTCGCGCCGCTTGAAACTGCCGCTCGCCCCGTGGGAGCGGCTTTTTTCACGCGCTGGCGGGTTCGTGAGACATTGTCTTGAGACTTCCCAAGCCGCTGGGCATCCTTGGAGCGAAGCGGCGGGAAACGTAGAATAGGCCCAAGAGTCCAACTTTTTAGACATCTCCTTTCTCCACCGGCTCGGCCGACATGACGCAGCCTAACGACAAGCCGGCTGACTCCTCCTCAGTGGGGCAAGTCCCCAAAGCCGTCATCAATCGGCTGAGTCTTTACTTGCGGGAGTTGCAGCGCCTGGTGCGAGACGGGCACGAGACGACCAGCTCCACGCAACTCGGCAAGCTGCTTGAGTTTACGGACGCCCAGGTTCGCAAAGACCTGGCCTACTTCGGCCAGTTCGGCTATCCCGGCATCGGCTACCGCTGCAGCGAACTCATGACCCGTATCAAGGACATTCTGGGAACCAACGAGCGCTGGCCCATCGCCATGGTCGGCCTGGGAAACCTTGGCAGGGCCCTGCTGGGCTACCGCGGCTTTACCCACCAGGGGTTTGAAATTGCCTGCGCCTTTGACGTCGATGAGGCGAAAGTCAACAAGCAGTTTGAAGGGATCCCCGTCTACCACCTCGATCGCATCGTCGAGATCGTCCCAGAACTCGGCATTCGCCTGGCCATCATCGCCGTGCCGTCCCCTTCGGCTCAAAAGGTGGCGGATGCCCTGGTTGCGGCCGGGATTGAAGGGATCCTCAACTTCGCCCCCGTCACCATCGCCGTCCCCAAGCACATCAACCTGGAAGGGGTCGACCTGGCCATTGAGCTCGAGCAACTCTCGTTTGCTGTCGTCAACAAGCAGGGACGAGGCAACTAGCCCCGGCGCTCCGTTAAGCCCCGACCGAACCAGCCGCCGGGTTGGCGCGTCCCCCAGGCTGCGTAGAATTGACCGAATCTTCGCTAAGGGTGGCACGCCCACGGCTCTGCGTGGGCGTGTTGACTCTTAGCGTTAGAGGCCGCTCGGGAATGGTGTAACGGTAACACTACGGATTTTGGTTCCGTCATTCTAGGTTCGAATCCTAGTTCCCGAATTTGAAGGAAGTCTGTTCGACGCTTAGCCTTGCGGCTTTTTTATCGCGCGTGACAACCGGCTCTTTTTTCTCATTGTTGCCAACTTTGTTGCCGCCTGCCGCGGCGTGAGCTTCCCACAGCACGTCGGCGGTTCTTTGGGCATTCCGGCCGACGTAGTACCGCATCGTCGTCGAAATGTCCTCGTGCCGCATCAGTTCCATCAGGACCTGGGGCATCACCCGAGCCGCCCACCGCTCCCCAAACGACCGGCGCAGGTCATGTAAGCTGGCGAACTTGCCGGTGGTCTTATTTACCACCACGCCGGCGAGCCTCCCGATTTTCGACACCACGGCCGACACATGCCGCCATTGCAGCTTGTCCGTCCGCTGGCGACGTATGGCGAGCTTAAACACGGGGCCGGTCCGCTCCTTTTCTGGAGTCTGGAGCAGGAACTCCGCGAACTCGGGGGCCATCGCTAAATCACGGTCTTGGTCGCCCTTTTCCAAGTCGGCCGGGATCCTCAGAATCGGCCGCCTGCCGGAGAAGTCCACGCAGAGCTTGTCGTCTCGGTCGTCCCAGTAGAGCTCCAGGGATTCGGAGAGCCGCAAGCCGGAGAGGTACATCCCGCGGAGATAGTATCGCCAGCTTGGAGCTGCCTTGCTGGCCGCTTCGAGCCGCCTCTCCCGCTTTTTGGTCTCACGCTCGTTCTTGGGGGCCGGCTGATTCTTGCTGTTGCTATCGCCGGCCAGAGCCTTCTCCACACAGGCGAGCATCCGCTCAAACTCTTCCCCGGTGATCGGCCGGCCCTTCATCTTGGACGCCGCGCTCCGCTTCCCCTGTTTCGTCTTTTTCACTTTCGGGGCCTTGCCGATGAACTCCATTTCCTCCGCCCAATTGAGGGCAGCGGTCAAATGGGCCAGCATTCCGTAAATCGTGGTTTCAGCCAACTTCCGCTTGTTCCGCAACTCAGTTTGGAAGTAGGACAGCTTGGCCGCGGTGATGTCCCGCAGCCGTTCAAGGCTCAGATACTCTTCGAGCGCATCAAAGACGGTGTCGATTTTCTCCGCGGTCCTTGGCTTGAGGGTGGCGACAACTTCCTCCTCATACCGTTCACGGAACTGCGCCCAGGTCATCCGCGAGGGAGCAGAGTAGCGGCCATTCTCTAAGTCGTCCTCGTGCTTCCCGGCTTCCTTCTCCGCTGCCGTCCGGTCTCCACTGGCCCGAGAAACCGTGCTGGTTTTCGTCCGCTTCTTTCCGCTCCCAGGGTCGAACCATTGGAGCAAGAAGTTCTTGCGGTCCCCGTACTCGACGACGCTGACTTTGATTTTGTCGTCCATCGTCCATCCCCTCACACGCTCAAATTTTAGTTACTAGCAACTTGTTCACCAACGGCCCCTACCGAGTCGGCCGCCACCTACCTGGATGTCCAGCCGCTTCCCATTCCTGCAACAATTGCTCCCCACGTTCCGCCAGGGCCGCTATCTCAGGCTCGATGCCGCCCACCAGGGCCGCGGGGACCGGTTCACAGTCGAGCATCCGGACGGCCTGGACAGCGGCCAAGCTTCCGGGCTCCGCGGCGGGGCGAATCGGGCGGGGCTTGTGTTTGGTTTCGATGAACATGGCCGATCCTCCCTTGGGCGTGAGTTGCGATTCCAGGCGGTGATAACCACGACTCCGCGCCGGTCAACCAACATTCTGGAAAGATTTCCAAAGATTCCCGCCGGGCAGATTCCCAGGCGGGGAGGGACGATTTGGCCAGGGCTCAGGCGGTCAGTTCTGCAGCCTTCATGCCCCTCTTGGCCCGCTGGCTGTTCAGCTTGGCTTCGAGTTTGAGGCGTGTCGGCTGGTCGGCGTTGCGGAAGCTTTGGTCACGGCCCGGTCTACCTCGATCTGGAACCCGGCGACGACGCGTGTCGGCTGGTCGGCGTTGCGGAAGCTTTGGTCACATCCGCCTGCTGCAGGGCGCGGAGCTCGACGGCCAGGTGTCGGCTGGTCGGCGTTGCGGAAGCTTTGGTCACGTGAGAAGGCGAAAGCTTGGTGGAAGGCCCGCTCGGTGTCGGCTGGTCGGCGTTGCGGAAGCTTTGGTCACGGCGAGTTACGAGACGAGCGTTCGCTGCGGTTTACGGGTGTCGGCTGGTCGGCGTTGCGGAAGCTTTGGTCACGATTGGGGCACTTCAGCCGCAACTATCTCCTATGTGTGTCGGCTGGTCGGCGTTGCGGAAGCTTTGGTCACCTGCTTTCACGGCAGGCCAAATCAAGCGGCTCATTACGTGTCGGCTGGTCGGCGTTGCGGAAGCTTTGGTCACGCCCGCCCCCGGCAGGGCTAGGACGCCACACTCGGGTGTCGGCTGGTCGGCGTTGCGGAAGCTTTGGTCACCAGCACGCTGCTGGGCGGGGTCATCAACATCAGCGAGTGTCGGCTGGTCGGCGTTGCGGAAGCTTTGGTCACGTCGGCGAGGACGGCATTCAGCCGCACATCGCTTAGTGTCGGCTGGTCGGCGTTGCGGAAGCTTTGGTCACTCGTAGTGGATGGAGTCGCCACTCACCCCTCCTTGGTGTCGGCTGGTCGGCGTTGCGGAAGCTTTGGTCACAACACGCCGTTCATTGTATTGGGCGGGACGCTATTGGTGTCGGCTGGTCGGCGTTGCGGAAGCTTTGGTCACGCGTCCACGCCAGCAAAGTGCGGCTCATTTCCCCTGTGTCGGCTGGTCGGCGTTGCGGAAGCTTTGGTCACGCGACGCGATAGTGCCGCTCGTCATGGTTGCCGATGGTGTCGGCTGGTCGGCGTTGCGGAAGCTTTGGTCACCACTGGCAACATCTTCCTCGCAGGCATTTGGGTGGTGTCGGCTGGTCGGCGTTGCGGAAGCTTTGGTCACTGCTTTCACGGCAGGCCAAATCAAGCGGCTAATTAGTGTCGGCTGGTCGGCGTTGCGGAAGCTTTGGTCACCGTCGCTAAGCAACGAGAGCGCTATTAGGCGTTTCGCGTGTCGGCTGGTCGGCGTTGCGGAAGCTTTGGTCACGTGGTGACGACTGAGAATGCGCCCGATGTTAGTATGCGTGTCGGCTGGTCGGCGTTGCGGAAGCTTTGGTCACCTGTCTGTGCGAGCAGTTCCTTGACGTGGGCCAACAGTGGCGGCTGGTCGGCGTTGCGGAAGCTTTGGTCACCGCCCTCCTCCCAAACCCGTCCCGGCTCTGCACTTGCAAAGCACTTTCCGAGCGTTCGGGAAAAATCGCGGTTTCGCATGGCTCAAATCTCCGATTCCCTCACCTTAACTCTTTGGCTCCCAACGCTTCCGAGCATCCCCGGCACCCCCCAGCGGCACCGTCACGCTCGCGGCTGTTTCTCGGCGTTCATTGCACCCGCCAACCATTCGCCCGCTCACACCACCACCATCCCCTGCATCGCCCCCTTCAGCGGCTGGCCCAGCACGCAGGCGGCGGCCCGGGCGGCGTCTTCGTTTTCTCCCAGGTCCAGGATCAGCACCTGGTCGGCGGCCAGGTTGAGCACGTCTTCCAGCTCGCTTTGCAGGCGGACGCGGTCAATGGGCCGCAGCACGGCGAAGAAGATGGAATACTGCCAGTGCTCTCCATAACCCTTGCAGATTTTGAACACCTTCCGGAGCCGTTTATCATCGCAAACGTCGTAGCAAATGAGGAAGCAGCGGCGCATGGGGCACCTCGGCCGCGGGAAGGGCCACCCCGGCCCGCCGGCAAACAGGTCCACCTCCTTGGAAATGAACCGGGGCCGCATCCACCGCCCGCCCCGCCGACCAGCCACGCCAAAAACTTGGCAACCAAATTGTCAAAGAGCCTCAAAGCACTTCGGCAACATCGATCAGCTCCGCGAGACAACGCCTCGTTGAAGAGGAAGACACTATAACGCGGAAAAAGCCTTCCCTATAGGAGGCTTGATTAAACTAAGCGGTGGCAGAGCGAAAAGCAACAAGGCAACACAAAAAGTTCGCGTTCATGCTTTGTCCCTGTCCATAGCGGACTTGAGTTGAGATCGCAGAATTTCAATAACCCGCCACTCCACCCCACTCCAATAGGCAGCGTGAACCTTCCAGGCTCCTGCCGATAAATCTAAAGCTGAAGCATCGCGCCACAAGTTCACATATTCCGATGTCGCCTTTTTGCGAACTTTCCCGCGTTTAGGCTTAGTTTGACCTTCGTTGTTTTCTGGCAACTCTGGTGAACCACCTGCGATGTAGCCACTCTCGCTCCTTCCTAGAATCCAATGGCCAAGGGCAAGAGAACCGGCGCATTTTTCCGGGGATGCGATTCGCAAGTTCTCCACATTGAGCACGGCTGGCACGTACCACCATGCTCCTGGCCAATCGGGGTCGATAATTGCTTTTAGCCCAATGTTTGCCGCTGCATTGAGATCGGCTTGAATTCCCTTTGCGGCGGATGATGCGCTGATCGCCGATACGAACAAATCGCCACCCTTCTTATGAGTTAGCCTGATCGTTGGAGGGACATTCTTCGTAATCTCGGACGAAAGAAGGGTGGCCAATTCAGCCAGAAATCGGTCGCGGGCAGTTCCTTGTTCCTGTCGTACCTTTTCAATCGCCGTTGTAAACCGAGTTCGACGAGAACCCGCCATTCCTTCCCGTAATTCTTCCTGGAGTTTCGTCGTCAAAAAATCGCTGCATCGGAAGCCCGGAGCCCCCGTTCGCGAATCCTGAAAAGACGTGTATTCAGGTCCGACTTCCTGAAAATACAATCCGTTTAGCTCGCATCCCTCCATGAGGAACTTGCGAACGTTTCGCGCCGCCCAGTTCATAAGCTGACGATTTTCACGTCTGGGCCGCTTATCTTCGGGTCGGTAATTCTCCAAGTCTTCTACGATGACGGCGTGGCAAGGGGCGAATCGTTCGTCCTTGATTCTCTCTTTTGGTCGCTTTGTTCCACCTTCCCAATGCAAGCGATTTTCACTTCCAATACCCAAGGCCCCTTCAACAATTCGGCTCGCGAGCTGCTTGACCCGATTTTCTCGCAGCCGTTCGCGAGTCACGAGAATTCTGTCGCCAAACTTAAAACCTTTCTCTGCCTCGGTCTCAAGTCGTTTAGTCCCCGCACGCAGATCATGCGGTTCCGGCTGGGTATGATACGACTTGAGCAGTTTGTAGAGCTTGTCGATGTTGGCAAGGCGTGAATAAGACAGGCCTCCCATTCGACGAACGGAACCGAGCCGGTTCTTTTTTCGCGGCAGCACCAGGCGGCGGAGTTGAGCAAGCTGAACTCTCCACTCCGCACTTCTTTGGCCCCAGCGCTCAACCCACAATTTTTGGAGGTCGGAATTGTCGCGATTCGCCAGTAGCTCCGCTACGCCGATAAGCGAAGCGCGACTGGCTTCCAGCTTCTTCTTTGATTCCGACCGTAGTGCATTCTCCGAAATGGCAACCGGCTGCGGCCCACCAAACCGCCGCACGACCCATTCATCCCATAGCTCTTTCGCCCATATGTTCGTGAAGTCCGTATCCCCTGCCAACTTCTGCCAAATAAGCAAAATGTCCTGGAGATATTTGACGCGGTCTTCCGTTCCGAGTGAGACCGTCTGACCGCCGGATTTTGGCTTGTCTTTAGCTGTCAATGCATACGCAATACGTGCATGGTCACCATGCCGCGCCAATCCCAGGCGCGCGGCGTAAAGCGCCTCAGACAGTACCTTGTCCACGCGAGGGCGAATCTGCTTAGGCCCGTCCGCCGAAAAAGTCTCGCGAGTGGCAAGTGGTGCTACCCCCAGCCAAGCACGAAGCTCGTTCACTTTGTTTAGCTCAGCTTCGGAAGCGGTGCGTGGCGAATGTTCTTCCCCCTGAAGCTTGATCAGAAATTGGCGGTCTAATCTGGCCCAGGGTGCTGGATGCGGCGATCCATCGGCGAGAAAATCCGGCCCAATTCGCCGATAAACTGTACGGCGTTTCTTTTCGCCGGGGCCGTTATGCTCAGTGTGCAAATACAGGTTGTCCGCGTTGATACCGCCCGCGACTCGGACGCGGTTGGCGATTTCTGCCGCAAAGTCTGAGGCAGCCATTGACTGCCACACCGCACATGCCGCGGCAAACCGGTGACCGAGATCGACGGAGATAATTCGCAGTCCCGGCAAACGCGCCAACCTGAGCCGCGCCCGCCCCTTTCGTCCTTCATTCGCCTCAGCATTGAGGTAGAATCCGTTGCGTCCTTCTTTATATTGCCAACCTTTGGGAAGGTTTTCCCCGGCGAAATCAAGCCACGGGCCGGCGGGGCGAAGCTTTGCCGAGAACGAGAGAAACCATCCAATTTGTTGCCATCGGCGCCTGGTTTTCTCGTCCCAGCGATCCGGCTGATCAATCGAAAGACCGTTCTTGCACAAGTACTTCGCGAATGCGTTTAGTTTTCGGCGCGGCGCTTGAAGGCGGCCATTCCAGTCCTTTTGGTTGAAGACTTCAGCGACGAGGACAGCGCCATCGGGGGCGTTGGCCTGCGCCCGTCCCTGCCGGTCTGCCCGAGAAGTTGATGGACCTAATTGCCCAAAATCGGAAAGGTCGAGGTCCTTTCGAAGACGAGTACCCTCCCATTTGATGGTTACGTCGGAGATTTCTTGTCCTGTCCAAAGGCCAAGGGTTACATCATTCAGCGCAGGAGAGCGTTCCATTTCTGCCCTAATGCGTTGGCGGGCTACGTCAGTCTTGGCAGATGCCAGCCTCTCTTGGTTTTTCAATTGAGTTTGGAACGCTTTGAGTGCTGAATACTCGATGTTCCAGCGCGAGTTGCCAAAGTCAGCGTAAACAGGGTGTTCGAGCGGATCCGGGTGTCGATATGCAGGGACTTTGAATCGCTGTTGGTTAGCCGCCGCTTCTCGTGCTGCAACGTAGGCTTTGAGAATCCCAGCATCCGGGCCTTCTGCGCTCTGCCAAACGCAACTTGCGTCGTCATCGGCCAGGCAAGCGTGCGGATCGTCGTCATCCTCGTCTCCAAATCCAGCGAAGAGTTGAATATCGCCGAACTTCTTGTCCTCTGGCCATTCTGCTTGCACATCGCGAGCGGCCAATATGCGGTCTTTGCGTGTTTTGCATTCGTCTTTCGTCCACCGTACAACCACTTCATCCCAACCGTCCGTCGCCCTTCTGCGAATAATATAGTCGACAATTGCGCCGGTCTCCTCAGAACGTTCGTCGCAAAAACGATCCAGCCACTCCACAGTATTGGCTGGTACGTGAACTATCTTCGTCGCTTCGGCGGCAAATTGCTGCCGCGAGACTTCCGCGCGCTTGATCCACGTATGTGCAGCGGATACTCGCCGTAACGCGTGATCAAGCATCACGGCATATTCCCAGATATGATCCTTGCTCGTTCGGAAGTCCATCCCGATCTTTTCTTTGGACTCGATGTCCTTGCGAAATGCGGGCATCCAAGCCGGTGCCGCGATTGCCGCTGCTTTCTTGCGTCCTTGAGCCACCGCCTCCTCTCGAAATTTGGTGCTTACTACATTCCAGAGATCAGCCGTTACGAGAGGCGCGTCCATCAACCGCTGAAGCGCCATCGCACCCTTTGAGGGCCGACCTTTCCAGCCGACTGCCTGCTTCACTGCTTTGAGCGCCTCTTCCGCAGTTGTCTCCGTATCCACCGTGCAATCGATGTCGGCGGCGAGCGACAGGGTTGCTGCCCCGCCCGATTTTCCGAGTAGGGTCGCGGCCTCAATGGAGGCCATGCGTTCAAGGATATTGGCGATTCCGGCCGCATCGCTTTTCTTTCCAGAGCCCCAGTTCGTGCTCAGCCAGTTCCCCGCCTTAATTACAAAATCCTTCGCCTCAGCTTTTTTCGCGGCCTCTTCATCAGGCAAAGAAAAATAGGTTTCTTCGCCGCCGAGCAGCCCGAACAACGTCGCGGTTGCCCATCCGACCGTGAGTCCTGCGCATTTTTTGTTGAGAGTTTCAAACGCCTTGTGCCGATTTACCCACCCAGCATCCGAGCGGATGCGCGCGGTGAGCGCTGGCTGACAAGCAGCAATCCATTCCTCTTGCTGCTCATCAGGAACCCCCTTAGCCGCGAGGACTTCTCGAAACACTCGTACGACCGCTTCCGCACGTTCATCGCTGGATGCATCACCTCCCACAATCGGTAAACCTGCCGGAACAGCTTTGAAGGGAGATTCAACGGACAACCACGATAATGCCAAGAGCACGCGCCGTTCGGGATGGTCTTTTGCCAGCGATGCGGGCAGGCCGCCTCGAAGCGAAAGTAGCCATTCTCCCCAGGCGTGAACTCCGCGATTGACGGCTAGGTGAGTTCGCGCCACGATTTCGCGCCAGTCACCTCGAGTTGAGCTCGCGAGCCGGAGCGTATATGCCCGCGTCGTCGTCATGGCCTTTGGCATTTACAATCTCCGAAGTTGAATTGCAGAAACAAAGAACGGAGGTGGTGCAGGTTTGGGCCCTGACCATCGGGCTTTGGACGCTCACGTGGCTGAATTACGTCTTCGCAACCACGCCGAATGGATTTCAGCTTCTTGCTTCTCCCCTCCTCCGTGTTTCCCGGCCTGCAAACCTGTGCCGGTTGTTGTACCCGTCTTGCAGGAGAAGTGCAATGGCAGCTAAACTATTCCAAGGCCCAATTGGGGCCATCTAGTGCTCGGTTTGCGTCGAAAGCTTCAGCGCTGAGAATCCGAGCGGTTGCGAACAGCAGTCGACGCGAATAGTTTTAGCGCTGCGTATTTACCTCGTCGTCAAAAAACTCAACCCCGGCAGCTCTCCCAGCAGCCAGGCGGAGATGAGGCGGCTGTGGAGGATGAGCATCCGGCGGTAGGAGAGTTTGTAGTTGTAAACCGGATGGGTCACTTCGTCCGAGAGCCGTCGGCCGTAGGTGGTGAAGAAGGCTTTGCGGCCGGGGTCGGTGAACATGCAGCCGGCGGCGGTCCGGAGGAAGTGGCCGGGCTTCAGTTCTCCCCGGTTGAACGCGGAAATGACGATGCTGTCCGCCAGCAGCGGGCGGAACGGCTCCAGCAGGTCGAGCGCCAGGGCCGGGCGGCCGGGACGCGAGACGTGGAACGCCCCAATCGACGGCTCCAGCCGGGCGGTGCGGAGGGCGGCGACGCATTCATGGGTCAGCATGCTGTAGGCGAACGAGAGGGCGGCGTTGATCGGGTCGGGGGGCGGGCGGCGCTGCCGGCCGTGGGCGTCGAATTCCCCCGCCAGGTCGCTCTTGAGCATCTTGGAAAAATGCTCGAAGTAGATCGCGGCTGCCTGCCCTTCGTGGCCGCGGAGGGAATCGATGGAGGGGGCGGAATGGGCCGAGGCAAGCTGGACGGCCAGGTCGTCGGCGGCCCGCTGGGGGAGGCCGTCGCTGTTCCGCATCAGCAGGGTCCGCTGGTTTTGAATCTTGGCGACGATGAGCGCCCGCGCTAACTCCAGGCAGGCGACTGGGTCGTCGAACCGGCGGACCTGCGCCCGGCGGACTTGAGCGCTGACGGAGTCGAGCGGATCGATCATCGCCAGCAGGCGGCCGGCGGCGGAGAGATAGGCAATGGGAATCCCCCGGTCGGCCAGAGTCTGCACCGCCTGCGTGGAAATTTGCACGCTCCCCAGGAGCGACAAGCTTTCCACGTTGGCGAGCGGGACCTCGGTCAGCTTCTTGCCTTCTTTGTCGGTCACTTTCATGCTCGCTCCGCTGACGCCGACTTTGCAGCCGTCCTGCTGGGCGACGAGGTGGATGCCGTCGTCGCGCGGGGGCCAGAGCTTGCGGGGGGAGGGGACACTGGCAGGAGGACCGCCAGTGGCACCCGGCGACAAGCTGGCAGCGTGTCCCACGTCCCGTTCGAAGTTGACTTCGTCAGGGAGGCAGATCGGCTGGAGGGAGCAGCGGGGGCAGCGGGCATCGTTGACGAGCGGCAGCGGGCGGGGGCCGGCGGCAGTTTCGCGGGCGGCGGCGAGGGTGGACAGGGCCTCCTGGCGAAGAGCGTCGTCGAAGGGGATGGTGACGCGGCGCTTCTCCGCAGCGTAATACAGGACGCACTCCTTCACTTGATAGCCGGCCTCTTCCAGGAGGAGGCTTTGCAGGGCGACCTGAATCCGGTCGGTGGGCCACGGTTCGACGGCAGCGAGCGTTCCTTGGCCGTTCTCGTCGTCGCGGAAGGAGAGATGCCGCGGACGCCCTTTGCGGTATTCGATGGGGACGGCGACTTTGCCCTCGATTTCCGCCAGGTCGAGCGTGGCGGTTAGGCCGAGGAAAGTGCTGGTGAGCGTGAGGCTGCGAACCGGCTGCGGTCGGTCACCGTTTTCTTTCGCCTCGGAGGTCCGCTCGTTGCTCGGTGCATCGACTCGGCGATGGACCCGCTGGCCACTTTCGGTGTCGTCGCTGGGAACGTGAATCCCCTCGACCTCCATCAAGTAGAAGAGCCGGGGACAATAAGCGTATTCCGCCACGTTGCGGGCAGGCCAAAGCGATTCGTCCACGGTCGCAGCCTCTTAAAGAATGGGCGCGGCTGAACTCCTTAATTCGCGAAAAAGGTCTTCCATTCTGGCACAATAGTTGAATCGAAGACCAAAGTCCAATCGCTGCAACCATCAAAATTCTGGACGGTCGTCAGCCGTATTCCGAGTTGCGAATCGGCAACCACTCAGCGGAAGGGACGTGAGGGATTCCGCAAGGCAGGCCGACCTTCATACACCACTGGCCTACCCACGCGAGCACGGCGCGCGTCGGCGTCATCTTTGGCCGCTCAGCCGGTAGTGGCTTTGGGGGCTTTTCCAGAGGCTACGGTGGGCATAGGGTGGGGCGAACCGCCAGCGGACGAATGCGGTAATTCGTTGGACGTGTTCACTTGTCGTGTGTTCCACGGAGGGGCGAGCGCCACGCCGGGGTGAACACCAATGAGGCGAACGCCTAGGGGTGGATCATCTGATGGTGAACAGTTTTGGGAGTTATGATCTGAGGGGTTTTAACCGTGAGGGTGAGCACCGGCGAGGGTGAGCACCGGCGAGGGTGGACACATAGGGGGTGGACAGCAAGACATTCTTGCTTGGTGTCAATTTAATGAGGGAGCGGACCTGGATTCCCTCGCTCAACAGCCGCCTTGATGTCGGCAATCAATTGCTCCTTGGACAAGAAGGGCACACTTCCTTTCAACTCGCCAGAGAGCTCGGTTTGCTGCTTGGTGGGGGCGTCGTCGCCGAACAGCTTGCGCAAGTCAGACTCGCATTTCCTAGCCAAATCTAGCGCCCCGAGATTGGACGTTGACCGGTAATTTGCCCAAGCCTCTTCGAGGATCGCCACCAGCCCGGCATATCGTTCAGCGTGCCGTTCCTCTTGGGAGTGCTGGATTGACTCGCGGAACCGCTGCCTGCCCTCTGTCAGGTAGTTGTGGACAGCCGTCTTGGAAACGCCGAGCTTTTCACCGATCTGGCGGATCGTAAACTTTTGGACGTATAGCTTATGGGCTTCGACGGCACGCTCGGCGGCAGCCTCGGATTGCGGGTTGGCCCGGCTCTTGCGGCTCGCCGGCTTCTTTGTGGCACAGTTTGTTTTTGTCATTTGGTCGAACAACTCAAGGGAAGAGGATTACGAGCTCGGTTTGTCCCAACACTCTCAGGCTGAAATGAAAATACTGCTGCCAAGGCCCCAGGAGGCCCTAGAATCGATTCAGAGGGCCTAAGTGATGCCAGGAAGCCGTCTTGGGCTGCGGAGGCTTAGGAAGGGAATCCTGTACGCTTGTGGCGTATGTCTGCCTGTATAGGTAGGCAGGGTTCCAGTCGCTGCCGTCGCCGCTGGGGAGGTTGAGCTTCTCAATACACTGGTCCCGCTTGCTCGATGCCGCTGCCGACTGTTCACTCAGGCGGGCAATGTCCAGCGGCCCCAGGTCCTTGAAGTGGTCCCGCAACTGCCGCAAGCACAGCAGCGAGTGCGTTTCCCACCGCACCGCCGAGTTGAGGAAGCTGGCGTCCGTGATACTCACCTCAGAACGGGCCGCGATGACGGCCGCTTCCAGCCCCTTCCGGAGCTGCGATACACAGGCGGTGATCGAGCGGAAGCCGGGAGGCAGGCGGCCGGCAACCAGGCCGTGGCGAGCGGCGTTTTGGTTCTTTTGGGTTCCGGGCATTTTGTACAGAGTCAAGGGGTTCGGTGTCAGGGTATCTGGGTTCGCCGATGCACTTCTTCCGGGTGGTTTTGGTTGCCAAAAATCAACAAGTCTGGCAACAGGCGGTGAGGCTGATAGCCGCAAGTCCTTGCCGGTCAATTGGTTGCGGTGGCCAAAGAAACGGAGTCCGAGTCCGTCACGCTTGCGCTTTTGGCCGTCGCGGCGGGGCGCGGCCTGTCCGTCGTCCTTCCGCCGGCCGGTGGTTCGCGCTCGGGTGTCGATACAGCGGGTTTAATCGCCGTGCATCGCAGCCGCCAACTTCGCACCATCGCCTTGAGCAATCGCCGCAGCCGCCGGATGCCGCCGGGGTCGCTGTCGTCGGGTAAGGGCGTGACGGTCAAGATGTAGCTGGCTTCTTTATTCATTGGCACCACCCGGCATCGTGCCGACTGGTCTAAAATTTCTGGGCCACCGAGCACCCGGCAGGCGGCACCTATAAATAGGTGCCTATGCCGACTGCTCCCGGTGAGGACTCGGCACACCTATGCCGGCTGCTCATGCCGACTGTGCCCACTGGTCCTGTTTTGGGACACAAAAACCCTCCTTCGGCGTCTTCTGGTTGCCGGTTATGACTTGGCACCGCTCCAACTTCCTTGAAAGCAAGGCGGATGATATCGCCGCTTCCAGCCGTGCACCACGGAGCGACGCCAGGTCTCTCAGAACCGTTTTTGTCTGCCCGTCGGGGAATCGTGCGGCCTCCCTTACGAGCTTCTCTATGTCCGCATCCAATTGAGCTCGACGTGCGTCCGCCTTGGCTTCTTCCTTCTCTTCCGGATTGGCCCGCTGTGCCGCATCGACCGCCGTGATGCTGAACCGCCGCCAATCCGGCTCCTCGTGCCAGTACTTGTCCATATCGACGTCCAGCACCTGCCCAAGGCCATTGGGACTGCCGCCGCAATGAAACCGGAACTTCTCAGGCTCGCGAGCAACAAACTCTTCCCGGCGTTCGATCAGGATCCATTGCCGCACATCCTGCGAGAGCCCACTAAATGCCAGGTCCTGAAGGGTGATGGTTTGCGGCTTCGAGCGGTCGGGCTTACGAACGTGGTGGACGTAGACCACCGTGATGCCCAGCGGCCGGCAAATGTCCTGGACGGAAATCAGGAGCTTGCCCATCGCGAACATGTCCGACGGCTTGTCGGTCACCATCGCCTTGTAAAACGGGTCGATGAACACGACAGCGGGCCGCAATTCTGCCATGTCCGCAGCGACTTCGCGGAGGAAGGACTCGTCGCCGATTCTTGGGACCGTGTCGGACAGAATGAAGTTTGGGATTTTGGTCAGGTCGTGCCCAATCGACTTGCACATCAGCGTTGCGTTTTGAATCAGCGTTGATGCACCGCTCTCCCCTGAGTAAAAAATCGCCCGCCTTGGTTCCGGCACATCGAACCGCCCGAGAAATGGCGTCCCGGTCGCTATCGATAGCGCCATGTGCAAGGCGACTGTCGTCTTGCCGGCCTTCTCGACCGCACCGATGGCCATAGTGTGATCCGCGAACATGATGCCGTCGATGATTGGTGTCAGCGGGAAATTCTCGAGCTTCAGATCGTCGCCAGTGAGATACCGCAGCCGCTTCGTTGTCGGCTTGGGAGCGTTGGTGGAGGTTGCTTTAGACAGTCGCTCAATCACGCTGCCGAGATCAGCACCGCGAGCGATCCCGTTTGAAATATCAGATAGTTCGAGCTGCAGATTGCGAAGCCTGGACTTCTCCCGAACAATGTCGGCATAGTAGTGGATGTAGTTCCCGGTGTCGGCATCCTGGAACATTTGGATCATCCCCGCCTTGCTTTCGGCAATACTGAGTTTGCCTTGTTCCGCGAGGCGCGCCTGTACGGCCTTATGCGTCGTCTTGCCGCCGTCGGCATGGACGGCTAGCATTGCCTCCCACATGACACGGCAGTCATCCCGGAAGAAGCAGCGAGGCGAGATGTCGGAGAATTCCGGAAACCGCTCCGGTACGACCCAGAAGGATGTGACGAGTCCGATTTCTGCGTTTTGGTCAAACTGGAATTCGCTGGCGGATTTGCCTTGTGGCGGATTTTGTGCCATAATCATTATTGCGATTTGATTTTGAAGCCGGCTT
Organism: Pirellulaceae bacterium; assembly: GCA_051004015.1. GTDB lineage: Bacteria > Planctomycetota > Planctomycetia > Pirellulales > Pirellulaceae > SXOA01. The sequence goes on from JBPCKT010000084.1 coordinate 60,424, forward strand.
TTTTCGTGCCTACGCGCTTTCGCTGCCTTGCTTCACGATGAAGTCAATTACCGTCCCGCCAAGGACGAACCCGCGGTTGCCGATGTAGAGAACCTTGAGCCCATTCCGCCGGGCCTGCCGCATCGAGTGAAGCGACCACCGGAGCCGGGCTTTGATTTCGTCCAGGGCGTAAAGTGTGCCGGGCTCGACCGTGCCAGGCGTTTCGGGGCGGGGCTTCTTTGCTTTGGCTTCCATGCTCGTGCTCATTTAGGCCACCTCTTCCACCCGCAGGCCGAGGACTTGAGCCACCTCACTCAGCCGGAATCGCATCCGGCGGCCAATACGCACACACGGGATTTTGCCGGCTTTGGCCCAATCTTGGATGGACCAATAAGAGAACCCGAGCCTTTTCGCGAGCATGTAGGCGTCGATCAGGTTTTCATCTTCGGGCCGCGGCATCACCATGCTTGCTGTCATGCGTTTTCTCCGTCGTGGCGTTTTGTCACCCTCTGTACGTCCGTCTCTATACAGTTTAGCCGGCGAAGCGGCTTGGCGTCAAATCACCCAAAGCCAAGCCAAGGGGCACCCGGAGGCAGCCGCTCGCCGCCCACAAACGGGAGCCCCTTGTTGCCAAGATTGTTGCCAGAATGGGCGGTAAGATGCGGAACGTGGACCCGCCTAGGCTTGCTGAATTGCCGAGAAAATCGACAATCGAACAGCGTTCGAATAGGCTCTACAAGTCTTTGGTGTATTTTGGTTCCGTCATTCTAGGTTCGAATCCTAGTTCCCGAATTCATCCCAGTCCTAGCCGACCGCAGGAATTGGGGGCACCGCTGGGTATCGACGTCATTTAGGGGGTCTTGTAGACCGTCCCCTCTTTCATCACGAACACCACTTCGTGCATGGTGCTGATGTCCCGCAGCGGGTTGCCCTTCACGGCAACGACATCCGCGATCATCTTGGCTTCGAGGGTGCCCAGCCGATCTTCGATCTTCAGCAAGCGGGCGGCTTCCAGCGTGGCGGACTGGATGGCCTTCATGGGGGGCATGCCTCCGGCAACCATCAGCTCGAATTCGCGGGCGTTCTCTCCGTGCGGCGATACGCCCGAGTCAGTGCCAAAAGCGATCTTCACCCCGGCGGCATGGGCCTTGACGAACGTCGCGCGGATCTCCGGGCCGATGGCCGCGGCCTTGGGACGCACGATTTCGGGAAAGTACCCTCTTTCCTTGGCCTTCTCCGCCACCCAAGCGCCAGCGAGATTCGTGGGCACCCAGTAGGTTCCCTTCTCCTTCATCAGGGCGATGACTTCGTCGGTCATGTACGTTCCGTGTTCGATGGAGTCCACCCCCGCCAGCACGGCCCGCTTGATCCCCTCGGTGCCGTGGGCATGCACGGCGACGGTCATCTGATAGTCCTTGGCCGTGGCGACAACCGCACGCAGCTCCTCGTCGGTGAACTGGGGGTTGTGGCCGCTGGTCGCCAGGCTGAGCACGCCGCCGGTGGCGGTCAGCTTGATCAGGTCAGCGCCGTCCTTATACCGCTGCCGCACTGCTTTGCGCGCGTCGTCGGCGCCGTTGATGACCCCTTCGACGGGCCCTGGGTCCCGGCGGAAGTCTCCGCGGAGCCCGTTGGTTGGATCGGCATGGCCGCCGGTCGTCGCCAGGGACTTGCCCGAGGTATAGATGCGCGGCCCGGGCACCCAGCCCTGGTTGATCGCTTTGCGCAGCGCGATGGAATTGACGCCGTTGTCCCCCAGGTCGCGCACGGTCGTGAAGCCGGCCATCAGCGTCGCTCTGGCATAGACGGTCGAACGCAGCGCGTAATCCGCCTGATCCATGAAGAATTTTTCGCTGTAGGAATCCTGCGAGTGCTGCGACATCAAATGGGTGTGCATGTCCATCAGGCCGGGCATCACCGTGTAATCGGTGAGTCGGATGAGCGTGTCGCCTTCCTTGGGCGGAATGTACCCCTGGGAAACGCTCACGATCCGCCCTTCCGCGATCGTGAGCGACATTTCCGAGCGCGGCTCGTCGTGCCGCCCATCGATCAGCACGCCGGCATGAATGATCGTGGCGGCGTCGCTGGGGACTGCCAAAAGCCAACAACAAGTTGCGACGGTCATGATGGCGATCAAACGCATGGCTTTTTCCTATGAAGGCGTGGCGGTTCGGCGAGACAGCCTGGCGGTCTTGAATGTAATCGCCGGCGTGAACCGTGTCGAATCGGCCGGTTGTCGGTCCGGCCTCCGGCAAGATACCCGGAGACGACCGGCTGGACCTCACTCCTTGAGCCGCGAAGTATGATCGTGGACGATCAGCCAGCGATCCTCCACGTTGCGAAGGACGAGCGAAAAATTCCCCGACAGCGGCCCGCCTACGCGCTCGATCCTCCAATGCCCGAGAACCAGCGCCGCGGACCCGTTCAGCGGCGAGATTTCCAGCCCATCCAGCTTGAGCTGACCCATCTTTTCGGGAGTCGGGTATCGCTCGCGGTAGCGCTGCAAAGTCGCCGTCCATCCCCGCGTTGTCTTCCCTTCGGAGCTGAAGGTCAGTTCTTCAGACTGCCAGTAATGCTGCATGAAGGCATCTATGTCGCCTCGATTCCAAGCATCCTCCTGGGTTTTTAGAACGGACTCGACCGCCGTACGAAGGGAGTCGGCTTCCAGATTCGGAGCATCGTTGGCAGCGCGTCCGCGCGGGCGGCAGCGGCAGCGGTAGCCTTCGCATCGGCGAGGGCTCGCTCCGCTTCCAGGCGGGCTTGTGCCTCGGCTTGCATCGCGAGCGTCATGTAGTGGCGATTGACGAAGTAATAGACTCCGGCGCCTCCGGCCAGGAGCAAGAGAATCAGGACCAGAGCGATGACGACGGCCGCTCCGCCGCCCTCTCCACGGTCTTCCATGTTGGTCTCCTGGTGGAAAAATCAAGCTTCGCGACAGTTGGAAGCGGCGACTACTAGGTTTGTATCATGCAGGGCACTAACCGGCGAACGTTAACACATACCCGGTCGTGGGCTTCCCGCCCTGGTGGGAAATGACCGGCCGAAGCACGCGCTGGTCGTACATTGCGTTTCATTCGACCCTCCTGGACCAATCGATAAGGGCGGGCGGCGGAGCGACTTACTCGGGCGGCAGGTGCAACAGCTCCAGATCCTTCACCCACAGCACGCCATTGGCATGGAGGCCGAAACGGATGGCGATTTGGGGCGGATTTTTCTCGTGAAAGACGCTGGCCGGATAGCGGACTTCCTTGACCGTCCATTCGGGCACGTCGCCGCGATACTCGTACATGGCCGCGGGCCAATCGTACTGGTAGTGAGATGGGTGCCAATCGCCGAGCAGAAAATCACCCCATGTTGCCTTGTCGCGAGCTTCGACTTTCACCTTGGCCCGGCAGACGACGAAGCCCTCGTTGGGAATGTCGTCCAGAATCGTGGCCATCAGGATATGGAAGTTCCCGCTGTTCGTGTCGTTCTCGATGCGCCAGGAGTCATTTTCCACGGTCACGGACTTGGCTTCGGCCGGTCCCTGCGGCACCGGTTTCTCCTGCTTAGGGTCGAACAGCTTGAGCCGCCGTAGTTTCGCATCCGCGGCTTGCTTATCGCTCTCAGCGGCGGCTGGTGCAGACTGAGGCAACGCGTTTGACCCTGATCTGACCTCCATCACGACGCGGAACCCGAGGCCGGCATGGCGCTCGCTGGGCTCGGCGCCGCGCCGCGTGGCGCTGCGCCGCTGGCAGTCAAGGTCGCCCCATGCGCCATCCCGCTGCACGCGACGTGTCCCTTCCTTGGGCCCCGCGGGATCAACGACACTCACCGGCAGCCGGGAATAGGTGGACTGATCCCAGAAGTCGGAGCACCACTCGATGACGTTGGTGTGCATCCCAAAGAGCCCGAAGGGATTGGGTGCAAAGAGCTCGACGGGATTGGTGCCGCCGATATAGCGGGCATCCTCGACATCCTGCATGCGAAGTGCATCCCCGCGATGGAACGACGTGGTCGTCCCCGCCCGGCAGGCGTGTTCCCATTCCGCCTCGGTCGGCAGCCGGCAGGTGCGGCCTTCCTTCTCGCTCAGCCACTGGCAGAAGGCAAGCGCATCATCCCAGGTGACCTGCGTCACGGGGTGCGTATCTTCGTTTTGCTTGATACCCGGGTTTTTCCAATTCAGCTCGGGCCGGTTGACGAGGACGCCTTTCTCGAAGACCCCCCCACCCTTGCCGTCCGTCTCGGCAGCCGTCTTGGATCCTTTGGCCTCGACAAATTTCCGGAACTCCCCCCGGGTTACCTCGGTAGCGGCCATGTAGAGCGGCTTGCTGATGACGACGTGGTGTTGTGGCCCCTCGCTGGCCAGGATGTTGAAGAAAAACTGATTGAGGTTCTGCTCGCGTCCCGCTTCGCGCCAGCGTTCCAGCTCCTTGTCGGTAGAGCCCTGCTCGAATTCGCCCGGCGGGATGAGTTGAAACTTCATGCCCAGCGAGTTGGTTTCTGCGGCGCTGATTCCCAGGTGCGCGGCCCATCGCACTTGATGCTCGCGGGCTTGCTTAGGTCCGAAGGGGGCAACAGCCGTGGGGGGCAAATTCGCACCGCCCGAAGGAGCGACCACCGCACCGTTCGACAACTCCTTGATCTGAATCTTGCGGAATTGGACTCGGGTCCCTTCCTTGTAAGTGTCCATCGCGATGTGCCCGCGAGCTTCGGCCGGCTGCTCGTCCACGTACTCGGCTGTTGTTTGCCCTTCCACCTTGACCGTGATGCGATTGCCAACGGCGATGACTTCCAAGTCAAACCAAGTGTCGGCTTGGATCAGGTTGGCATCGACCAGTTTCAGATCGAGCGTTTGGCCCTCCTTGAACTTGTACAAGGTTCCCGTGCGACTGGGCTGGGGGCTGGGGGCGATGATCTGGGCTTCGTAGCCGGTCCGAAAGAAGCGAGGGAGCGACTCGTCGGGCCGGCAACGGAAGTAGAGCCCGCTGTCGCCGCCGGGATTGATTTTCACCTCGGCCCGCAGATGGAAGTCTTGATAGTCGTCGCGTGTGCTTTGTAACACGCTACGGGCCGCGGTTCCCACGAGCACGCCGTTTTCGACCTGCCAGCCTTGCGTCTCCGCCGGGAGCGCTTGCCAGCCAGTAAGATCCTTGCCGTTGAAGAGCGGCGTCCATCCGGCTGCCTCCCCCGCAAACTTCTGAGCCGCACTGTTGCGAGCTTGGATCGCCGCCGGGTCGGCGTCGACGACGATCGCCACGCGAAAGCCCGTGCCGGCATCCATCGCAACATGAGGCAGCACCCCATCGCCACGCATGGCCGGGCGCGTCACGAGCTCCTGGCTATACCAGCTTCCGCCGCGCGTGATCCGGCGATCGCTGACGACAGGATGCCACGTGCTGGTCCATTCCCAAACATTGCCCAGCATGTCATGGAGGCCGAACGCATTCGCAGCTCGCCCGCCAACGACTTGGGGCTGGTTACGGCGGTTGTCGGGCAGCGAATTCTTGTACCAGGCATAAGCCGCGAGGGCCTGGGGGTCATCCGTCTCCCCAAACAGGCTGGTGGTGCCCGCGCGGGCGACGAATTCCCATTGAACTTCCGTTGGCAGGGCATATTGCTTCCCTTCCTGCTGGCTTAGCCAGTCGCAGAAGGTCTGGGCGTCGCGAAAACTGACATGGACCACCGGCTGATCATCAGCCAGCGTCCACGCGCCGGGAGTCTTCCAAATATGTTCTTTGTGGCGCTTCCACTGGCCGTCGCGACCGCTCCAGCCGCCGTCGCCCGATTTCTCGCCGTCGGTCTGATATCCGGTAGCCTCGATGAACCGGCGAAACTGTCCGACCGTGACTTCACAAGTGCTCAAATAAAACGGCTCGCGCGATCGCGCCTTTCGGGAAGGTTTTTCATATTTGAGCTTGTCCACGAAGTCCAGCCGCTCCTCGCTACTCAGTCGCTCGACCAATTGATCCAGCGTCTGGGAAGCGGTCCCCATCATAAACTCGCCCGGCGGAATCAGCCGCAGCTTCATGCCGAGCGAGTTGGTCAGCTCGACATCAACGCCAAGTTGCCCGGCCCAAGACTCCTGATGAAATTTGGCCACCGTGGCATCGAAGGGGGCGACAGGGAGGAGGGGCGAGTAGCCTGTTTTGTCGGACGAGTGGTCAACTTGGTTTGGCCGCGTGACTACTGTCGTCTTCGATTCCGAACCGGAGGCGTACAAGAACCATCCCAGTCCGAGAATCACCATCCCAAGGGTGGGCACGGCGAGCAAGATGATGCAAAGGATGGCCATGATTCCCATACCCAGTGCTGCCGGGGAAGTTTCTCCATGTCTTCCCGCCACATGCACGGGAACCGCAGTCATGACCAGAACGGGAGCTGCCGGCAATGGCATCGTCCCCGGCTGTTGCAGGTGGGCCAGGAATTGGTGGAGCAAGTCCGCCACTTCGGCAGCGGTCTGAAAACGGTCGGCTGGATTCTTGGCGAGCAGCTTATTGACGATGGCTTCCAACCACGGTGGAATCTCGGCATTTACTTCGTGGATTGGCCGCGGGGCGTCGTCGCAGACGCGGCGGAGCGTCCCCATCGTTGTTTCCGCGCGAAACGCCGGCCGGCCGGCGCACATGGTGTAGAGCACGCTGCCGAGGCTGAACAAGTCGCTCCGCGAATCGATCGCGTCTCCCGTGGCTTGTTCGGGAGACATGTACTGCGGGGTGCCGGCAATCATGCCCGTTTTGGTCATCTCCACGTCGTCGGCGGCGCGCGCCAGGCCAAAGTCGGTGATCTTCACCCGCTCCACGCCGTTTTCCAGCAGGATGTTGGCCGGCTTGACGTCGCGATGGATGAGTCCCGTCTTGTGAGCCGCCGCCAGACCTGCCGCCATCTGGCTGCCGATGCGGAGGATTTGCTTCAGCTCCAGCGCCCCTTCGCGGTCGATCTTTTGCTGCAGCGTTTGCCCCTCGATGAATTCCATCACCAGGTACGGCAGCCGGCTCTGGTCGTCGATGGCATGGATGGTGACGACGTGGTCATGCACGACGGCGGCGGCGCTTTGAGCCTCGCGGAGAAACCGCTTGACGGCGGTGGGATTCGCCGCCAACTCAGGAGCCATGACTTTCACCGCCACGATGCGGCCGAGCTTGGTATCGAAGGCCCGCAGCACGGTTCCCATGCCACCCTGGCCGACGATTTCGATGATTTCGTACAGGCCCAGCTTGCCGATCCGATCCGGCTTATCGCAAGGTTCCAGCGGCGGCAACGCTCCGGTCAATTCGTTGTCCACCGTGTCCTTGCCGCTCAGGCTGGCGTCAACCGTGGCATCAAGCCCGGCCGGCGGATGCTCGAGGAACGAGCCGGCCCCCTCCCCGGCCGTCAGCAACTCTTCCACCTGGGCTCGCAAGGCTCCGTCTTTCCCGCACGCCTGGTCGAGAAAGTCCTGGCGTTCAGCGGGGTTCCTTTTGGCCAGGGCGTCAGTGAAGATGGTTTGCTCGTTCATGGAGGCACTCGAGAAGGGATTATCTCTTGAACTTGGTCCCAAATTCAATGCGCCCTAATGCCTCGGAATACCTCACGGAATTCCCTTCGATTTTCAAGACGCCCCCTTTTGCATCTCCCGCAGCAGCCAGGCCTTCGCATAAGTCCAATCCCGGTCAGCCGTTGCGCTAGACACGCCCAGAGCCTCCGCCGCCTGTTCGTTCGTCAAACCGGCAAAGTAGCGGAACTTGACGAGCTCCGCGGCGCGGGGATTCGCCTGCTGAAACTTCTCCAGTGCCACATCCAGCTCCAGGAGCCGGTCATCCTCGGCAGGAGCCGCCAAAGCCGCTTCGTCAAGCACCTCCCGCTGTCGGTCCCCTCCGCGCTTGAGCCGGCCCTTCCGACGGGCGCTTTCGACGAGGATTCGCCGCATCGCTTCCGCCGCCGCAGCAAAGAAGTGGCCTCGCGTCTCCCATTTCGGCTGCGTCTCGACATCCACCAGGCGCAGAAAGGCCTCATGCACCAGCGCCGTCGGCTGCAAAGTCTTTCCCGAAGGCTCCTGCGCCAGGCGACTTGCCGCCAGTTTCCGCAACTCGTCGTAAACCAGCGGCAAGAGTTGCTCGGTGGCGGCGGCGTCCCCTACTTCGATTTGCGACAATATACGGGTGACGTCGGTCATGGGCGTCTCGCGGGCGGGGGGAATGCGCCGATTATACTCACCCCAACCAGCGAGACACATGATTAACATCCAATAACAACACGCTTTCGAGCATCATGGTAAACTGGGGACCGGGGAGGCGATGGTCGAGCCGCACTTGGGCAGGGCTCGATGTCGGTTGGCGCTGTTCGCTGCGCGGTTGAAATCATCCGCTGGCGGGGCGCGGTTTGTCCAGGGGATTCGTCGTCATGCAGATTTTGGTGGGCTGGGATAATGCCGTCGAGCGAGAAACCATTCAGTCGTTCCTCAACATCGGCGAAAACACCGCCGACGTTTTTGGCGATGCCGCGGAATTTGAAGCCGCCCTCAACGCAGGCAATTACGAAGTCGTCTTGCTGGCGCTCAACTTCCCCTCCCAGCAGGAATGTTTCGGTCTCTTTCAGCGACTCCGCCGCGAGCGCCCGGACACCCCCATCGTCGGAGCTTGGTTCCAGGGAGAGCTTAGTCATATCGCCAAGTTCATTCTCGCCGGGTTGCATTCCTACATGCTCCGCGACACGAGCGGCGAGTTCATCATGCTGCTCACCACCATGCTGGAGGCGGCTTATCAATCCGTCCTGGCCCGCCGGGCTCGGCTGCTCGCCGACAAGCTGCGGGAAGAAGTCGAGTCCGTGCGGCAGTTGCAGGAGTCCGTGATCCCCGCCACGCTGCCGCAAGTGGCGGGCTACAAGATTGTCGCCCGTTACGAGCCGTCGGAGATTCGAGTCCTAGGCGACAAGCCCGTGGTGATGGCCGGCGGCGACTACTACGACGCCTTCCGTGTGCGCGACAACACGCTGATCATGATCCTGGGGGACGCCGCGGGGCACGGCATGCGGGCCTGCATGTCCATCATGACCATGCACACGCTCATCGGCATGATCCGCGACCAGTCCTATCCCGATACCGCGGAGTTTGTCACCGAGGTCAATCGCCGCCTCTGCCGCAGCACGGTCGTGTCCGGCGACAGCGGCGGCTTCATCACGCTGCTTTACGGCAGCCTCGATACGGATCGCCACACGCTCCAGTGGACCTCCGCCGGGCACCCGATTCCTCTCATTCACGATCTCGCCACCAACGAGGTCCGCCCTTTGGGAAAAGCCGAGCAATGCGGCCTGCCTCTCGTGGTGGCCGAGGATTGGGAGTACCCTTCCGTCCTCGTCGATATCCCACCCGGATCGCGCGTGCTGCTGTATTCGGACGGCCTGGAAGAAGCCTTCCCCAACGACAATGAACGGCACCAGCAATTCGGCCTGGCCGGCATTTACCAGACCCTCAAAGACACCGCGCACCTGCCGCTGGAAGAGGTCCTCGAAGAGCTCTTCGCCGCGTCCAACCGCGCCACCAAAGGGGCCGGCCGCATGGACGACACGTCCGTCGTCCTCCTGGAACGGTGCAAAGTGGGGTAGGCTTCCAGCCTGCCCGGAACGTCGGCTCATTGCTTGTTGATGACGTCCCCCACCACGATCGTTCCCGCCTTCACCACCTTCGCATTAATCCCCCGCAGGTTCAACTCTCTCCCCACCGGCGAATTCACGAACTTCATCGCCTCCAACCCGAATCGGTCCACAAACTTCTTGCAGCCCGTGTGCGGCTCAGCGGTGACTTCGATGATGGCGCTGCCAATTGCCAATTGCGTTCCCGGTGGCAGATTCTTGCCGGAGAGATCGAGGTCCACAAAGAGCTGATCCCCCGCCAGGTGCCAGCGGCTCTTGTCCCCCGCAATCAAGTCAATGACCCGCGAATTCATCAGATTCAATTGCATCTCGGGATGAGCCGCTCCATCGTCCGTCATCGAGCTGCCGCGGGCCTGCCAGTTGTCGCCGATCAGGCCATGTTCAACGTCGAGCTCCCCCTGCTCCAGGATTTCCCGCTCCAGCGTCCGCGGCCGACGGACAATCAGCATTAATGGCCCTTCGTCCCGCGGCGAGCGGCGAATTTCCGACAGTCCCGCCTCCAATTCCGCCGTCGTCAAGTGTCTTCCCGCGCTCATGAAGTGGTCGCCTGCTCCTGATAGAATCGTGCCCAGGAGAAATCATGCCATGAATATCGCCGCTCTGACAACCACGCTGCTCCTCTTCGCTGCCGAGCCCACCGAGATGCCGAAGGTCCACGACGACCGCCTGCAACTTCAACTCGTCGCGGAATCGCCCGACGTGAGGACGCCAACCGGAATTGGCGTGGATGAAAAAGGGAGAGTCCTCGTCATCGAGAGCCACACCCATTTCCCGCCGGAAAAGTACGAAGGACCCAAACACGACCGCATCCTGCTCTTGCAAGACTTTGGCGAAGACGGCAAGGCCGGCAAGATCAGTACCTTCTTTGAGGGCACAAAGCACACGATGAGCCTGGCGGTGTTCCACGACGGCTCGGTCTACGTCGCCACGCGGGCCGAGATCTTCCGCCTGCGAGACAAGGACGGCGACGGTAAGGCGGAAGAGCGAACCCCCATCGCCCACCTGGAGACCAAGGGGGACTATCCTCACAACGGTCTTTCCGGCTTTGCCTTCGACCTGGCGGACAACGTCTATTTTGGCTTCGGCGAAAACCTGGGAGCCGACTACAAGCTGATTGGCAGCGACGGCAAGAGCCTGGCTGGAGGTGGCGAAGGAGGAAACATTTATGCTTGCGACAGGGATGGCAAGAACCTCCGGAAGTTCGCCACTGGCTTTTGGAACCCGTTCCACGTCGGCTTTGATGCCTTTGGCCGGCTGTTTTCGGTCGATAACGACCCCGACTCGCGGCCCCCTTGCCGTTTGCTCCACATCGTCGAGGGTGGAGACTACGGCTATCGCTTCCGTAACGGCCGCAAAGGAGTGCATCCATTCACGGCGTGGAACGGCGAGCTCCCCGGCACCCTGCCGATGGTAGCCGGAACGGGTGAAGCACCCTGCGCCGTCCTCGCCTACGAATCCGACAATCTGCCAAGCGAGTACATTGGCGATCTGCTGGTCACCTCCTGGGGGGACCATCGCCTGGAGCGGTATAAGCTCAAACCTCGCGGCGCAAGCTTCGTTGCCGATATGACCCCCGTCGTCACCGGCGACGAAAACTTCCGCCCCGTTGGCCTCGCCCTCGCTCCGGACGGCTCGCTCTACTTCAGCGATTGGGTGGACAAGTCCTACGAGCTTCACGGCAAAGGACGCGTCTGGCGGCTATCGGCCAAGAATCCGCCCCAATTGAGCCGGCCTCAGGAGACGATTGAAGCGCTAGCCTCTCCGCATCGTCTCTGGCGAGAAGCAGCGGCCAGGAAACTCACGCTTGACCAGGCCACCGATCAAGCGATTCACGGGAAGAATGCACGGTCTCGATATCTCTCTGCTTTGGTCGCCTACGCCGAGGCAGACGATGCCGGGAACTTTATGGCGCTGGTTGCCGCCAAACAGCCAGACGCCCTTAAACTTTTGGAGGATGGGCCTCGCTGGAATGGGTTCGTGGAAGAGGCGCGTCTATCCCTGGATGTTCAGCGGCAGGAATTACGGGCACAGTCGCTCCGCCTTCCCGGGCTCAGTGACGATCAAGACACGGAAAAATACTTCGAGCCTTTGGAGTCTCAAGATCCTTTTATTGCCCAAGCATTTATTTTCGGTCTCAGGGTCGACGAGCGAACAATCAAATTGTTGTTGGACGATGCCGCAAGCTGGCGTCCGGACTCCAAACCCGGTGCAGCTCTGTGGCTGGCCAATGCGGTGCGCGCATCCGGCCATCCCCAAGCCAAGCGTTTGATCCCACGCTTGCTGTCGCATAACTCGCCTCGCGTGCAGTTTCTGGGCGTGATGTGGGCAGGCGAAGAGAGAGCGACTGACACCCGCGAGCTTCTCGCAAAAGGTCTTAATTCGGCGAAAAGTCGCCAACTCTTTGAGGCTACGCTCGCAGCGCTTTCGATGCTCGACGGCCAAAAGCTCGGCGATCCCAAAGCCGAATCCTCGGGCGAGGAATATGTCGTAAAGCTACTCACCCAAGAGCAAACTTCCATCGGCGTGCGTCGCTTCGCCCTCCGCACGCTTCGCCCTGATCATCCGCACCTTACCGCGGAAGTGCTCACAGGCCTCCTCCGCGACCCTGATGACGCTGTCCGCTTGGAAGCAATTCGCACCATCTGTCAGAAGGCGGAGAGCGAGCGCTGGCCGCAACTGCGGGGAATTGCGAAGAACAACACCCTTTCGGCAACGGAGCGAAGCGAAGCAATTCTGGGGTTTTCGCCCGGGAACGATCAGGATCGGAAGTTGCTGCTCGAGCTGGCCGCGGACAAGGTGCCGGAGGTCGCGGACGAGGCCCTACGGGCGCTGCGGGGCTTCGATCTTTCACCCCGCGAAAAAGAGCAACTCTCCGTCTTGTCCAGGAAACTCACTGGTTCGCATCAAGACCTTGCTCAGCGGGCTGTTGTCCGCAATCCCCCCAAGGACCTGCCGAAATCCGACGACCTGGCCGCTTGGCTCGCGCTGGCCGGCGGCAATGGCGATGCGGCTGCTGGCGAGCGGATATTTTTTCATCCGCGCGTCGGCAGTTGCTTCCGTTGCCACGAATACGAAGGCCGCGGCTACACCGTCGGGCCGGACCTGTCGAGCATCGGCAAATCAATGACCCGCGAGCGGTTCATCCAGTCGCTTGTCCAGCCCAGCCGCGAAATGGCTCCGCAGTTCACGCCGTGGATTGTGTTGACGACCAGCGGAGAAACATTCACCGGCCTGTACGTCGGCGAAGAAGTCGACGGCACGCTGAAGCTGGCGGATCAAAACGGTCGAGTCCACCGGATTCATCCGCGTGACATCGAACAAAAAAAGCCCAGCGAGCAATCCATCATGCCCGCCGGGCTGGCTGATAATCTCACGTCGCAGGAACTCAAGGACCTGGCGGCGTTTTTACTGAAAAAGTAGGGTGCCTGCCGCACTACTTGCCATCGAGCACATCCAGCAGCTCCACCTCGAAAATCAGAACCTGATTCGGACCGATTTTTTCGCTCCGCCGCTGCGGCCCGTACGCGAGGTCCGCAGGAACATAGAGCACCCACTTGTCGCCAACTTTCATTTTCAGGAGCGCTTCCGTCCAGCCCCGGATGACGCCGGTGACCTCAAACTCGATTGGTTCGCCGCGGTCCTTGCTGCTGTCAAATACCGTGCCATCGGGAAGGGTGCCGTGGTAGTGAACCTGCACCACGTCCGTTTTTTGCGGTGTTTTTCCATCGCCTTTCTTCAGGATTTTATATTGCAAACCTGAAGCAGTAGTTTGCACGTCCTTCTTCTTTTTGTTGGCGGCAAGAAATGTCTCGCCGTTCTCCATGTTCTCTACGGCAAATGTCTTGTCTTTCTCGGCAAGCGCCTTCGCCTTGGCTTCCAGCGCCTTGGCTCGGACGGCGGCTTTCGCGTTGAGGTCCGCCTCAAATATCTTTCCCGCAGCCGCCAACTCTTCTTCCGTGTACGCCGGCTTCGATTGAGCCAGTGCGTCCTTGATTCCGCGCAGCAGTTGATCGAGGTCGACGTCGGCTTCGTCTTGTTTGATTCCCTCCAGGAAATTCCTTCCGAAGTTCCTACCTAAAGCGTAACTGGCCCGCTCGCGCACTTTTGGATCAACGGCTGCCGCCTTCGGCTTGGGGGGCTCTGTCTTCGGCTTGGTTGCCGTTTTGGTCTTCGGTGCTTCCGCCTTGGGCTCGGCTTTGGCCTTGGTTTTCGGCGCTGCAGGGTCTTGGGCTAGTAGCGGCGTGGCGAGCAGGCCTGTTGCCATCAGGGAGAGTATCAGCCAGCGGGACATTTTCGCTTCCTTTTGCTTGGTGAACAGGTTCATTCAAGAGCCTGAATTATAGCAGGCGATGCCGTTTTTAGGCTGAATGGCGACAATCCGCCCGCGAGGTTTTGCCAGTCGCTACCACCGGCACGCCGCGGGCAGAAACTTGAGTTTTTGCTCGCGGAATTTTCGAAAATCTATTGCGGGTCGTGGCCGGGATTTGATAAACCAGAAGAGTCGCGAGCAAGTGTGCCAACTCATCAGCCGCCCGCGACGAACCAAACCTCAAACGACAAGCGAAGGAGGGGCCGCTATGCAAGATCCACCCGGCGAGCAGACCGGGGGCTGTAGGGATGCGGCCCTCTCCACGTCGTAAGGTTCCCTCCTCTTTCCTTTCACCAAAAACAAGCAGCCCGCGGCTCCCCCCATGGAACCGCGGGCTGTTTTCGTAGCCGCACGCTGCCTCGCGTGCCGGCTGCTTGCGATGCGTACGCGGCAATCAGCCACACGCGAGGCCGCGTGTGGCTACGTTAGGCTGCCTTTCGCAAACCGCCGCCACCCAGCGACTCCGTGAGGACGTTGTGCAAACTCTCGAACTCCTCGTGATTCTGAAAATGAATGACGAGCTTCCCTTTGCCCGCTGAAGACTGCTTGATCTCGATCTTCGTGCCGAGGGCGAGCCGCAGCTCCTGCTCGAGTGCCGCGACTTGCTCGCTGCCAGCTTTCTTCCTCCGTTTCGTCTCGCTGCCGGGGCCGGGGAGCAGATCGTGCTCGCCGTCCTCTTCCAGCAACTTCTCGCCAACCATCCGTTCCACGTCGCGGACGCTCAGCTCCTCGCGGCCAATGCGGCCGCACATTTCGATTTGCTCGCGGTCATCACCCAGCGGCAGTAGTGCGCGGGCATGGCCGGCCGTGATGATGCCATTGCGGAGGCAATCGAGCACTGTCTGCGGCAATTCCAAGAGGCGCATCAGATTGGCGATCGTGCTGCGGTCGATTTTCAGGCGGCGGGCGAGGTCTTCCTGAGAGCAGCGGTGCTCGTCGAGATAGCGCTTGAACGAGAGAGCCTTTTCGATCGGGTTGAGATCCTGCCGCTGCAAGTTTTCCACGATGGCCAGCTCGGCCACCAGGCGATCATCTGCCTCCCGCAGACGGGCGGGGATCGTTTTCCAACCCGCGAGCTTCGAGGCTCTCAGCCGCCGCTCTCCGCTGATGAGCTGATACCGGCCATTGACCCGCCGCACCAGGACGGGCTGGAGCATGTCATGCTCCTTGAGGCTCTCGGCGAGAGACGCGATTTCCGCTTCGCTGAAATCCCGGCGGGGCTGGAAGGGATTCTCTTCGATCTCGTCGACGGCGAGATTGAGGAGACCGCCGTTTTCGGTCGCAGGTTTTTCGGGCGCTGGAGACGCAGGGGCGTAACCGGCAAACGTGCTAGCATCGAATGTTGGTGATGCGGGCCTTACGGGGTCGCTCTTGGAGTCGCCCGTGTTCTGTTCGTCAAACAGTGGAGCGCCCAGGAGCGCCGCCAGTCCCCGCCCGAGCCTTCGGTCTTTACTCACGCTCCAGTACCTCCATGCAGAGTTCGATGTAAGCCCGCGCCCCGCGGGAGCGGGGTGCGTAGTCCAGCACGCTGGCGGCGTGGCTGGGGGCTTCCGCCACCGCCACGTCCCGCGGCACCACCGTGCTGAACACAATCTCGCCGAAGAAATCCCTGACTTCGGCATCCACTTCGTGCGTCAGTTCCAGTGCTGCTTCATACATCGTCAAAACGATGCCTCCGAATTCGAGCCGTCCGGGAAATCGCTGCATCACCCCCCGAATGACCTGAATCATCTGCGTCAGCCCCTCCATCGCGAAGTACTCGCACTGGATCGGCATCAAGACCTCGGTGGAGGCGGACAGGGCGGTTTGCGTAAGCGTCCCCAGCGATGGCGGGCAGTCGATGAGCACGAAATCATAGCCTTCGAGCTCCCGAAGCAGATGCTGGCGGAGCAACTCGGCCTGGCTTTCGTCGCTGCGGGCCAGGGCATCCACATCCTGAAAGCTGCGGCTGCCGGGGAGAAGCTCGAGGCCAGCGAGTTTTGTGGGGAGGACCGATTCGTGGATTGGCTGGCGGAGAACGAGCGGGTGGCGGGGGGCGGGAGCGATGCCCAGGCCCGAGGAAGCATTGCACTGGGGGTCTAAATCAATCAGTAGCGTGCGCGAGCCAGAGCGCGCCAGCCCAGCCGCCAGGTTAATGGCAGTGGTCGTTTTGCCGACCCCTCCTTTCTGATTTGCCACGCACAGTATCCGAACCACCATTCCTCCGCGATTTGGCACTTGCCCCATTGGCGCGCACCGCCGGCGCGGCCGGATGATACTGGGGGAGGCAAGTCCGCGGAATGTTACTTATGGAAGTGCGAGCATGTTTCACGTGGAACGGACAACTTGCCCAGATTTCCCGTTTCACGTGAAACGCACAGTGTGAATGACAAGCTGCGGAGAGCAGTGAAGATGGGGTTCCACGTGAAACTGCGTTTCAATCAGAGCGGCAAATGGATTACCAAGTCACGGAAATCGATGGGGTCGCCGCAAACAGCGGCCATCACCAATTCGTCGATTGCTTCTCGATACGGCATCCGAAGCTTCAGGATGAGAAGCCCAGGACAAGGAAGTCCAGTTCGAATCCGCTTGCTCGCCTCGTGGATCATTGTGTTTGCGTCATGGCTCACAACAACGTATCCGTTTTCGGCGGCCCACTGCAGCACGACAGCGTCCGGCTTCGATTCCAAGCCAACTTCGCGGACCCGCAGAAAAACAATTGCCGAATTGTCGTCGAGAACTCCCTGCAGGATATCGTCGTTGAAGTTCTCATCCCCGAGCAGCCGGACCATTGAAGCCCTCAACTGTTGGTGCGGGACTGCATTTTGGACTGCAGTTTGGCACGCAAGGCTGTCGTGTCCGTCGGGGTCGCGCCGGCGTCCTCCATTTGCGTTCGCAGAGCTTGTGCCTCTCGTTCTCGTCCTCGCAGATAATTCTCGACTTCTTCCGCATGGTTCAGAGCGTAAGAGATAACGCCGTAGACGTCGGCCAGTTTGAGGCTCGGAAAGCTCGTCACAATTTGCTCCGGAGTTTTGCCGGCAAGATGCTGGTCGAGCACGACGTCGAGAGTGACGCGAGTTCCACCAACACGGTAGGTTCCGTCGTCATCGATGCGAATCGGGAGCGGGTCTGCAGCTAATAGGGACATTGAGCCTCCAGCGGAATCGACTCCCAATTATACCACGCGCCAGGAGTCGCTACTCCAGCAAATGCACCACCATCCCGCCCAGAAGTTTGGGGTAGAAGTAGGTGCTCTTGGCGGGCATCCGCTCGCCGTGCTCGCTGATGGCCCGGACATGGTCGACGGTGGCGGGCATGACCAGGGCTGAGAGCTCGAAGCGACCACCAGCTCCCATCTGGCCAGTGGCGTCTCGGCCGACGGCGTCTCCTTTCTGCAATCCCTCGATGACTTCCGCCACGTTGTGGACGTACATGGGCTTGGGAAGGTTCGTCAGGCCGAGAAGGGATTCCATCACCAGGCGGTGGAGGATGGACACGCCGAGCCCTTGCCAGTCGCCGCTGTGCTCCGGCGCGAGCTCCACGAGCGTCGCCAGGCCGGTGGGAGTGACGCTTGCCAGGGTCCAAGTGTCGTCCTGAGCGGTGTAGAACCCGAGCTGCCCTTGCTCCCCTTCGACCTCGATTCGCTCCCAGACGCCGCCCGCGAGCTCTGCTCCAGAGCCGAGGGGCCGCGAAGCGAAGCTGTCGCCAAGCTTTTGTTGCAGCTCCTTCGCGGTCATCGCGTGGACGCCGCGGAAGAGGCGATGCGTGGGTAGCACAAGGAGGCCGGGGTCGTTCATGCTGACGCACTGCGTGAGTACGAAGTTGGCGGGATGCTCCGAGTCAAGCTTCCCTTGCTCAGCCAGAAAATCCTTGTAGTTGCAGGCCGTCTCGTAGCGATGATGCCCATCGGCAATGAACATGGGCTTGGGCCCCATGATGGCCGCCACGTCGGTGATCACCTTGGAATTGATGACCGGCCACATGCGGTGGACGACGCCGAGGTGGTCGGTCGCGGTGTGCGGCGTCTGCCCTTTCACGGTTTCTTCGAGCAGGTTCTGAGCCTGGTTTTGCGGATCGGGGTACAGAGCAAAAATCTGGCTCAGGTTGGCCTTCGTCGCCTTGGTTAAAAGCAGCCGATCGGCTTTGGGACCAGAGTGGGTTTCCTCATGCGGGTAGATCTTCCCCTCGCCGAACCGCTCCAGACGCACGCGGCACATGAAGCCGCGCCGCGTGTACTCGCCACCTTCGGTCGTGAAGGTCTGGTGATAGACATAGAGCGCCGCGTCGGGGTCCACCTGCATCAAGCCTTCCTGCCGCCAGTGGCGGAGGAACTTTGCTGCCCGGCCGTATTTGTTGTTCTGCTCGCCGCTTGCGGCCGCGCCGTCGCCCGGCTCGTCGCGGTTGAGCTCCAGGCGGATGAAATTCGCCGGGTGCCGCTTGTAGAGCTGATCCTGAAACTCGGGAGAGATCACGTCATACGGAGGCGTCACCACGTCGCTCAGCGAGCCGACGTGGCCGAGGTCGTAACGCAATCCGCGAAAGGCTTGAATCGTGGGCATGGGGCAAGATCAAAGTCAATAGAGTCAAATAAGAGTGCGACTAGCGCGACTCCGCCGCGACCAGTGTCGTTGTCGCCACGAAGCGATGGCCAATGTTGTCCACCATGACGCCAAAACCTTCGATGGTGCGAACGCCAAGCAAGTGCATGTCTCCCGGCTCCGCGAAGACGACTTCGTCGATCGTCTCATAGTTCTCCGAGCGTAAGATGGCGTATCCGACCTGCCGCTCAACAGTTTGCTTCGTCGCGGTCAAAAAGGCCCGCTTCCTCAGCGGTGAGATCTTCGCGGATGCTAGCACGTCCGCCGGGAGCCAGGTAAGTTCCGATCCTGTGTCGACGAGAACCTCCACCGGGACCGTCGCCTTCTGCTGGTCCTGCGGGTTCACCGCGACAACATTAACCCGAAACATGCTCATTTTGTTCGTTCTTAGTACCGGTAATGTTCCGGCTTATACGGCCCTTCCGCGTTGATGCCCAAATACTGCGTCTGCTTGGCGGTCAGCTTCGTGAGCTTCACGCCGAGCTGGTCGAGGTGCAGCCGAGCGACTTCCTCGTCGAGCTTCTTGGGCAACATGTGGACGCCGATGTCGTACTTCTCGGACTCGTTCCAAAGGGCGAGCTGCGCCATCACCTGGTTGCAGAAGCTGTTGCTCATTACGAAGGACGGATGGCCGGTCGCGCAGCCGAGGTTCACCAGCCGCCCTTCGGCCAAGAGAAGAACGCTGCGGCCGGTGGCGTTGAAGGTGAAGCGGTCCACCTGCGGCTTGATGTTCAGCTTCTTGGCCTTGCCGGCTTTCACTTGGGATTCCAGCCAGGCGACGTCGATCTCGATGTCGAAGTGGCCGATGTTGCAGATGATGGCGTCGTTCTTCATCTGCTCGATGTGCTCGCCCCGGATGATGTCGCAGCAGCCGGTGGTGGTGACGAAGATGTTCCCCTGGGCGGCGGCCTCCTCCATCGTGACCACCTGAAAGCCTTCCATCGCGGCTTGCAGGGCGTTGATGGGGTCGATTTCGGTGACGAGGACGCGGGCCCCGTACCGCTGCAGCGAGTGGGCACAGCCCTTTCCCACGTCCCCGTAGCCGGCCACGACCGCCACCTTGCCGGCGATCATCACGTCGGTCGCCCGCTTGATGCCGTCCGCCAGCGATTCGCGGCAGCCGTAGAGGTTGTCGAACTTGCTCTTGGTGACGGAGTCGTTGACGTTGATCGCCGGCACCTTGAGCGTGCCGCCGGCCAGCCGCTGATACAGTCGATGGACGCCGGTTGTTGTCTCTTCGGAGAGTCCCTTGATCTCGCCGAGCAGCTCGGGGAACTTGTCGTGGACCATGTTGGTCAAGTCGCCGCCGTCGTCCAGAATCATGTTGAGCGGCTGGCTGTCCGGAAAAAACAGCGTCTGCTCGATGCACCAATCGAACTCCTCGTTGTTCATCCCTTTCCAGGCATACACCGGCACCCCCGCCTTGGCCATCGCGGCTGCCGCATCGTCCTGGGTGCTGAAGATATTGCAACTGCTCCAGGTGACCGCGGCACCGAGCTCCTGCAGGGTCTCAATCAGCACGGCCGTCTCCGTCGTCATGTGCAGGCACCCGGCAATCCGGGCCCCCTTCAGCGGCTTCTTCGTCCCATATTTCTTCCGCAGCGACATCAGCCCTGGCATCTCATTCTCTGCCAGCATGATCCTCCGGCGGCCCAGCTCGGCGAGCGAAATATCGGCGACTTTGTGGGGCAAACGCTTTTCGGTAAGTAGAGACACAAGCAAACTCCTAAGTGGACAAAAGGTTAGTTTCTGAGTGGAACGCCCACGGCTCTGCGTGGGGCATGAAGGGGGGCTCAATACATGCCGGAAGCGCAAGCCAAGGACAGGTTTCCTTCGCTTGCGCTTCAGGCTTGTGTCAGACCGGCCACGGTCAAGCCTTTCATCATAGAACCGTACCCCCAAAGTGGGCAATAACACCCATTCCGGTGCGTCCACGCGTGCGAAAAGCGAGGAGACATGGATCGGACAAGTATTGCTGGAAATCCAGCCCGCTGGTTGTGCTGCCACGTGACCTTGGTATCCTGCCAGAATGCTGACTCCAGAGGAAAAGAGGCTTGTCTCCCTGGTGGCGAAAGGGGCGACGCCGGTCATGATATCGTCGATGTTTCTCTGCG
The DNA here is from genome assembly GCA_051004015.1 of Pirellulaceae bacterium. Taxonomy (GTDB): domain Bacteria; phylum Planctomycetota; class Planctomycetia; order Pirellulales; family Pirellulaceae; genus SXOA01. The sequence goes on from JBPCKT010000084.1 coordinate 81,069, forward strand.
CGTGCGGGGCTGGAATCGGCTTCCTGGGGGCGCCGCCAAGGCCCTCATGCAAGGGGGAAACTAAGATTGGCCGATTTGGCGAGGAATTTGCTCCTTCAATCGCTCCTGGCACCATGTTTCTGACACCCGGAGAAAAGCACCATGAAAACGTCACTCCTCTATTGCGCCGCGCTCGCGTTCTATTCGCTCGTTGTCCCCCTGGCCACCGCCCAGGACGAGCCCCAGGCCGTCGTTGACAAAGCGATTGCGGCTCATGGAGGGGCCGAGAAAATTGCCCGGATGAACCGGGTGCATAGCAAGGCAGAGGGGACGATTGATGTGCTGCCGGGCCAGCCCGCCATGCCGTTTGTGGGGGAGAGCTGGCGGATGGACGGGGACTCCAAGATGACCATTACGATCCGGGTGCAGGGGATCAAAATGGTCATGACCGATGCCGTGCATGGCGACACCCAGTGGCGGCAGTTGCAGGGCCGCACACAGGAGCTTTCCAAGGAAGAAGTTGCCGAAATCCAGGAGAGCCGTTATGTCGATCGGCTCGGCAAGCTGAGCTTTCTCAAGGATGACGGGATTGCGTTCACCACGCTGGCCGAGTCGAAGATCGGCGACAAGCCGGCCGTGGGGATCCTGGCGAAGTCCCAGGGCCGCCGCGACGTGAAGCTGTATTTCGACAAGGAGAGCGGGCTGCTCGCCAAGGTCGAGCGTCCCGCGCTCGATTTGCTGTCGGGCAAGGAAGTGGTGGAAGAGCTGGTGCTGAGCGACTATCAAGACAAGGACGGCCTGAAATACGCCATGCGGTCGGCGCTCTACCGCGACGGCAAAAAAATCATGGACGGCAAAGTGACCGAGCTGGAGCTCGTGGACAAGCTGGACCAGGCGATCTTTGCCAGGCCGTAAAGAATGGCATAAAGCGTTGCCGGCACGCCGGTTGCTATTCGGACGCGGGACAGCGGGTTAGACTGGAACTGTCCCGTTTCTTACAAGATTTTGAAACAGGTTCCCCTCCTGGCGGCCATTAAGCTGGTGCGCTGTGTTTTTGCCAGCGGGCTACGCGGCCGAGGGAGGGACCTGATGAACGGCATGGCGACGCAGGCGAAGGATTCCGAGCTGCAGCATAGCTTCGGGCCGCAGGAGATCGGCTTTGATTATCTCCCGCTGGAGCTGACCCCTTCGGATGGGGTCGCGGTGCGCACCCAGCCGGCGGCGAAGGTGCCGTACATCGACCTGAACTCGAATACGCCGTTCGAATTGCCGGAAGCCCCGCCCGAACCCGCTTCTTCCCCCCCGCCTGCTTCCCGTCCGCCGCGAAAGGCCAACGGCAAGCCGCATCCGGATCGCTCCCCCGGCACGCTGTGGCTGGAGGGGGACGTGCTGATGTGCGCCTGCCCCGATTGCCGTGCGCCGATGTCCGTCCGCCTCTGGCTGATGGCTGCCGACTGCTGGAATTGCGGCGCCAGCATCGAGCTGACGCAGGAGCAAGAGCGCGAGGCGCTCCGCTTGCTCAAAGAGCGGGAAGAGGGAGCGGCAACGGCTCTGGCCCTGCCGGCTGCGCCGCCGGATTCCGGCACACGGAGTGTGCCGGCTACTTTGAGAGCGCCGGCGCCCGCGGCCCGCGAAGCGGTTCCGGAAACTCCGCCCCAGCAGCCGCGTCGTCGCCCCGCACAGCGCCGCAGAACCCAAAGCGCCTCCTCTTGGCTCCATAAGCTGCTCAAGGACACTCCCGCCTGGCTCATCAGCATGCTCATTCACATGGTGGCCCTCACGCTGATGGGGCTCATTCCGCTGGAACAGGAGCGGGAGAGCGGCGAAACGATTCTGCTCTCCTCCGCTTCCATACCGGAGCCGGAAAAGGGGGGGGACACCCTCAAAATCAAGCAGGAGGACGATTCTCAGTTCGACCTCCCCGTCCCCAACAAATCCGACCTGCAGGACCCCGAGAAACGCCAGGTCCTGCTCGCCGCGGCTCAGGACGCCAAGGAGCTGCGGCTCAACGAGCCGGAGCAAAACCTGCCGCCACTGGAGGAAGTTCGCAAGCTCGTCGGCAATCCCAACGGCATCCGCAGCGTGATGGCCGCCCGTGATCCGCGGCTGCGGGTGGAAATGGTTGCGAAGGAAGGGGGGACCACGCTCACGGAAGCCTCCGTCGCCCGCGGCCTGAAGTGGCTCTCCCTCCACCAGAACAACGACGGCAGTTGGAGCGTCAACGGTTTCCAAACCGCCGGCAAATGCAACTGCAACGGGCAGGGGGGCGTCGGCGGCAAGAGCGCGGGCACCGCGCTCGCCATGCTGCCGTACCTGGGAGCGGGGCAAACCCACCTCGTCGGCAAGTACAAACACACTGTCTCCCGCGGCCTGCGGTGGATGATCGAAAACCAGGGGGAAGATGGCGACCTGCGGGCCGGCTCCAACGACAACAGTGGCATGTATACCCACGGCCAGGCCACCATCGTCCTGTGCGAAGCGTTCGCCATGACCGGCGACGAGCAGCTTCGCCTTCCCGCCCAAAAGGCGGTCGATTTCATCGTCAAGGCCCAGTATCGCGACGGCGGCTGGCGGTATCAGCCTGGCCCGCCGACGCAGCCCGGCGACACCAGCGTGGTCGGCTGGCAACTCATGGCCCTGCAAAGCGCTCGGGCCGCCAACCTCACCGTCCCGCCGGATACCCTGGGCATGGCCGAGGTCTTTCTCGAGGGAGTCAGCCAAAAAGAAGGGGCCGTCTACGGCTACCAACGGGGCCACGGCGTCACACCCGCCATGACCGCCGAAGGGCTCCTTTGCCGGATGTACCTGGGATGGAAGAAGGACAACCCGAGCCTGGGCCGCGGCGTGCGCTGGCTGGTGGACGAGCACTTGCCGAGCGAACGGACGCCGAACATTTACTACTGGTACTACGGCACGCAGACGCTGCACCACTTCGGCGGCGAGGAGTGGGAAAAATGGAACGTGCAGATGCGCGACGTCCTCGTCCGCTCGCAAGAGACCAGCGGCCACGTCGCCGGCAGTTGGGCCCCCCGCGACCAGCACGCCTACGCCGGCGGCCGCATCTACCAAACCAGCCTCTCCATCTGCTGCCTGGAGGTTTACTATCGGCACCTGCCGATTTTCAAGCAGCTTGAGCTGGGAAACACACACAAGCCTGAAGCGCCAGCGAAGGAAAATGCGGCCAGCCGGTGAATGGCGATAGTTCCCTCATGTGATTTCCATCGCCTCGGAGAACCCCATGTGGTAGAATTGATCCATGCCAACCATTGTTCGCAATGTTCGAGACCTAGATAAAAACGACCGTTTCGCCATGGAACGGGTTGTCGGCCAAGAGCTGCGTGAAGGACAACGGTTAGTGATTAACGTCGAAACTCCGCCCCAAGACGCCGCGCAACATGCGACTCCAACAGCCGGTGAATTGCCGGAATGGTGCAACATCTATGCGGGGCTCTCCGACGATGAGATTGATGAGCTAGATCGATCAATCACGCGCACCCATTCCAGTCGCGAATTTTCCTAGCCCAAACCTCTTCGTCCTCTCTGTGAACTCCGCGCCTCTGCGTGAGGCCCCAAGAGAGCATCACGCAGAAGCGCAAAGACCGCAGAGCGGAGGGGTATTGCCGAATTCCTTCGTTCCCTCTGTTCTCTTCTGTTCAATTCCTCAAAACTTGCGGCAGCGGCACGGCTACGGAGATGGTGACAAGGATACTCTTAAACGCGGGCGTCTTTGATTGCGGATCGGCATGACGCGGGACGAGCACGTTCGCCTCGGGGTAGTACATCAGCGCGTTGCCGGCGCGGATGTCAGGATAGCTCCGCGCGAGGATGTTCGGCATCGAGCCGGTTTCGCTACGAACGGTGACTCGCTGGTCCTCGCTGAATCCGAGCCGCAGCATGTCATCGGGATGGAGCAAGATCACATCCCGTCGGTCCTGGCCGCGGTAGATGTCTTCATTCTCATAGACGACCGTGTTGAACTGCCCTTCGCTCCGGACGGTCATCAGGCGCAACTGATTTTCAGACCCCGCCAACTCCGGCAGCTCATGCGTATGCATCACCGCCTTGCCATCCGCCGTCGGGAACTTCGGCTCGTGGAAGATGCGGCCGTCGATGGCGAATTCCTGTTTGGTCTTGTCGATGGACGCGAGCTGCTCGAAGCCGGGGACGACTTTGGCGATGGCCTCGCGGATTTTGCCGGTGTGCTCCATCGATTGCCAGTCGAGGGCACCACTTGCGGCGCTGCCGGGGGGAAGCGTTTCGCGGGCAATCTGGGCAATGATTTCCACCTCGCTCCGCGGCCCCTGGTGTCGCCGCGGGCCGCCATCGGAGAGCCGGACGTAGTTGAACATCGACTCCTGGGTGCTCGGCTCGGGCTCTTCGTCGCGGGCCAGGACCGGCAGGATGATGGTTTCCTTCGCCAGGCCGTGCGCGTGCCCCGTGTTGAGCGTGGTGTTGAGATAGACGATCTGGTCGAGCTTGCTGATTGCTTCCCCAGCAAAGACAGCGTCGGGATTCGACCCGTACAAATTGCCGCCGAGGCAGAAGCCGGTCTTCAGCCGCCCTGCCTGTGCTTCTTCGATGCAGGCCAGCGTGTCGAGTCCCGGCGTCTTCGGCAGCGACAGGCCGTACTCGCTTTGCAGCTTCTCCAAAATCGCATCCTTCAGCTTCGGCGTCACTCCCATGCTGCCGATCCCTTGCACGTTGGAATGGCCGCGGATGGGTAGCAGCCCGGAGTGCAGCTTGCCCACCATGCCGCGCATCAGGGCCAGGTTGGCGATGGCCTGCACGTTCTTCACCCCGTGGGCGTGATGCGTGATTCCCATTGTCCAGCTAAAAATCGTCTTCTTCGACGCGGCGTACATTTCGGCGATCTTGTCGATCTCCGCCTGACCCACGCCGCTCTTCTCGTGGATCTCGCTCCAGGGCGTTTCGCGGACTCGCCTCAGCCACTCTTCGTGCCCGCTGGTGTGGGCTTTCAAAAACGCTTCATCCTGGGCCCCCATCTCGTCAATCCGCTTGGCGATGCCGGTGAGCAGGGCCAGGTCCCCGCCGATGTGCGGCTGGACGTAGAGCGACGTGATTTTGGTGCCAAACAGGAGGGACCAGGGGTCGCTGGGGACGCGGAAGTTGACGAGGCCGGTCTCGATGACCGGGTTGATGGAGATGATGTGCCCCCCGCGTCGGCGGACGTTTTTCAGCGTCGTCATCAGCCGCGGGTGGTTGCTGGCGGGGTTGCCGCCGATGACGAGAACCAGGTCCGCGTGCTCCACGTCCTCCAGCGTCAGCGTGGCCGTGCCGCTGCCGAGGGACGACTGCAGCCCCACGCCGCTCGCCTGGTGGCAATAGAAGCTGCAATTGTTGACGTTGTTGGTCCCATAGACGCGGGCGAAAAGCTGCAGCAGGAACCCCGCCTCGTTGGAACTCCGGCCGCTGAAGTACCAAAACGTCTCATTCGGCGCAACGCTCTTCAGCTTGCCGACAATTCGGCCAATCGCATCCTCCCACGAAATGGGCCGGAAATAATCATTCGTAGTAGCCGACTTCAGTCGGCTACAATCCCCTCTCTCCAGCACCACCGGCTGCGTGAGCCTGCCGCACGATTCCAAATCAAACGGCGAAAACGCCGCGAGCTGAGCCGCTGAATACGTGCTCCAGAACTCCCCCTTGATCGCCCCCTGCATGTCGGAAGCCATCGCCTGCAACGACTTTTTGCAAACCTCGGGAAAGCTCCCCGCCTCATTCACCATCCCCCCCTGCTGCCCCCCCATCCCCAGCGCGCAGGTCTTGCACGCATTCTTGCTCCGCATCGCCTTCCACATCGCCCAAAACCCGCCGCTCGCGCGAGCTTTTTTGAACGTATACCAAATCGCCCGCCACCCGCCGCCGGAAGAGAGTTTTTTCATGATGGGGGTATTTTACCGCGCGGAGGCGGAAAAGAATTAACCACCAAGGCACAGAGAGGAGGGACGGACAATGAAGGCTCCGTGTCTTGGTCGCTTCGTAACGGCATCGTGAACAACCATTGGTCATTGGATGAACCGCTGTCACAAGGCGGCAAATTCAAACCTTTGATGCGCTGCGAAATGGCCGGTGCAACACTTTTGTTTCTCCCCTGGTAAAATCAACGCCCCCCTTTACGCTCGTGCCGTCTGTCAAAGCGCTCGATGCCTTCCTTGGTGACCTGTGTCCTTTTGACACTCACTTCGATCAAATTCGGAAGTTGAAGTTGCGAGATATTCTCCATCGCTGCGTCTCCAACGGCGGTCTCGTCAAGCTCCAGGCTTTGCAGGCTCTGAGGCAATTCTGCTGTAGCAACTCCTGCATCGCTCACCTTGGTTCTCCCGAGGTTGAGATGCTCCAGACTGGTCATTGCGGGCAAGTGGACCAGTGCAGCATCACCAACATTGGTGCGCCACAATATTAAGTACCGCAGATTCTTGGAATTGTGCAGATGTACCAGCCCCGAACCATCAATGGGCTGTTGGGCCAGACCAAAATACTCCAACTTGCTGCACCTTTCAAAAGGAGCGAGATCGGCATCAGTCCAAGTGCCCCGACTTTGAAGAAGACTAAATAATTTGATCGTTTCCAAAAATGGGAATTCGGCCAGGTCCTGCGGAATCACATCGGCATGGAGTCTAAGATCTTCAAGCCGCGGCAGTTGTTTGACGAGTTCGACGATGCGCCGCCCATCTTCGGGAGGAGGAACCGGCCGCGGCGGGACGTAGGCGCTGGGAGTGTACCGGACGCTGCGGACGTCGGAGACGAAATCATTGCCGAAGCGGTTACGAAGGTGCGAGACGACAAAAAACTCATCATTGGGTCTGACGCCCGTCGTCCGTTCAAAAAACACAAAGTATTTGTAGTCCACCTCTGCCCCCAACTCCCGCAGCTCCGCCACAATCTTCCGCTGCCGCTCGGCCCGGTCCCGCCACCAGGCGAAGCCGGCGAAGAGGAGGCTGATGACGAACATCAGTAGCAAGGCGGTGCGAAGGGAGAACTGATACCAGCGGCGACGGGGCTTGGCCTCGGAATGATCTATTGCGGGTGTAATTGCTGGAGCGTCGGCCATGGTGTGATTATAACCGGTCGGCATCGCGGTCGGGGCAAAACCACGAAGGTAATCTGCACCCCAACGGGGTAACCCAACCCCAGCCCAGGGTCGCGAGGCTTTGTGAGCGCACCCTGGGTAACGGGCCGGCCGTCATCATGAATCCCAACGGGATTACCTTCCCCCGTGCGCCGCATCCATTTCCGTAACCCCGGTTGGGGTTCAAACGGCCGATCTCTGGCCGTTTCCCAGGGTGCGCACGAAGCGTGCGACCCTGGGCTGTGCTGGGTGACCCCGGTTGGGGTCGCAATCCAAAGGCGTGCGACGCAGCGCCATCCCGGCGTCCCATCCAGCCGAGCCGCGGCAACGCCTGGACGGCTCCAGGCGTTGACTCCCGAGTGCCGCCGCTGCATTGTCGGACTTTTCCCCCCCAAAAAACAACACCCTTCCCCAACGAAAAGAAAAAAACCTCCCCCCCCCAGCCCGGTTCCT
>JBPCKT010000085.1:0-8092 GCA_051004015.1 Pirellulaceae bacterium
GGACCTGGCCGACACCACACAACGTATCAACGACCGGCCCCGGAAACGTCACAATTACCAAACTCCCAGCGAAGTTTTCTTCGGTCAATCCGCAGACTGACGTTGCATTTGAGATTGGACGTCACGGTTCATTGTTCGGCCTCAAGTCACGAAGCGTATTATCGCAGCGACGTCGTGGTGCGACTTCGTCCCCATACGGACGATTGTACTTTCCCTGCTCGGAGCGCGGAACTATGCGAGAAATACAGGCGAGGCACCTTATTGTCCTCGCAACACCTTCTGTATGCTGGCATCTCCCGCATCGACCTCGACAATAAAATCACCGCCCCGCCGGTTGCGGTAATTCTTGGGGCCGTAGTTGATCCGCCATCGAGTTGTGTTGCCGCTCAACTCTGTGATGGTTCGGAGACTATCCTCCAGGCTGATCCCTGCCTCCTTCGCCGCTCGATTGGCGGTAGCGACGGCGCGGGCAAGTGACACCGCCATCTCGTCCTCTATGATTTCCGGCGACAGTTTCTCGGCCTTCCCGGACATAGTTGCGCCTCCTTTTATTGCCTATACTGAGAGGGTGCATTTTACCAGAACCTACCGGAATTCATCGGAACAAACTCACGCTTCGGAGCGCCAGTGATGCGTTTTTTGCCTCTGCACTTTTCGATTTTTCTCCTGCTTACGCTCGCAACTTCCCTCCCCTCCTTCTCCGCCGACCCCGAGTGGCTTTGGTCCAATGGCGATCCCAAGGAGACCGAAACTGTCTACTTCCGCAAGACCTTTGAACTTAAGGGGAAGCCGAAAGCGGTGGTGTTTTCCGGAAGCTGCGACAATGTGTTCACGCTGTTCGTGAATGGGCAGATGGTGACGCAAGGCTCGGAGTGGTCGCTGCCGGTGCGGGAGAAGCTGGAGAAGCGGCTGGTGGAGGGGAAGAACGTAATCGCGGTGCGCGGTGCGAATCAGGGGAGCGCGGCGGGGTTCATTGCGATCGTCGATATTGAGAATGCCGATGGGAGCAAGCAGCAGATCGTGACGGACAAATCCTGGCTCGTCGCCGCGGAAGCAGAAAAAGACTGGCAGCAGGCGAAGTTCGACGATTCGGCCTGGAAGAAGCCGCATAGCTTCGGCAAGCTGGGGGTCGGGCCGTGGGGGAACGTGGCCCTCGATGCGGCCCGGCCGGGCGGGATTCTGGCGACGACGGAAGAGAACATCAAGCCGATAGCCGGCTTCAAGGTGGAGCTACTGTATTCGGTTCCCAAGGACGAGCAGGGGAGCTGGGTGAGCATGACGCCGGACCCCAAGGGGCGGCTGATTGTGAGCGACCAGTACGGCAGCCTGTACCGGGTGACGCCGGGGAAGGACCGGGAATCGACCAAGGTAGAGAAGCTGGAGGTGGAGATTGGCGAAGCTCACGGGATGTTGCACGTGGGGGCCGCGCTCTATGTCGTCAACAACGAAGGGCAGAAGTATAAGCGGGGCCTGTACCGCGTGACCGACACGAACGGCGATGACCAGTACGACAAGGTCGAGCTGCTCAAGGCGATCGACGGCGGCGGCGAGCACGGCCCCCACGCGGTCCGCCTCGGCCCCGACGGCAAGCTGTATCTGGTGGCGGGGAATTTTACGAAGCCGCCGGAAGGGTACGCCTCCAATTCGCCGCACCGCAACTGGGCCGAAGACCAACTGCTGCTCCGCAACCCGGACGGCGGCGGGCACGACCCGCACATTTTCTCCCCCGCCGGCTGGGTCGCCCGCTGCGATTTGGACGGGAAGAACTGGGAGCTGCTTTGCGGCGGCCTGCGGAACACGTACGACATCGATTTCAACACCGACGGCGAGCTGTTCAACTTCGACAGCGACATGGAGTGGGACACCGGCACGCCGTGGTATCGCCCCACTCGCGTCAACCACATCGTCAGCGGCGGCGAGTATGGGTGGCGGAACGGGACCGGCAAGTGGATGGAGTATTCGCCCGACAGCCTGGGGGCGGTCGCCAACATCGGCCTCGGCTCGCCGACCGGCGTGACATTCGGCACCGGGGCGAAGTTCCCGGCCAAGTACCAGCGGGCGTTCTTCATCAACGACTGGACCTACGGCAAGATTTATGCTGTCCACATGACGCCGACCGGCTCCACGTACATCGGCAATTTCGAAACCTTCATCGAAGGGAAGCCGCTGCCGGTGACGGACATTGTGGTGAACACGGACGGGGCGATTTACTTTGCCATCGGCGGGCGGCGGACGCAGTCGGGGCTGTACCGGGTGACGTATATCGGAAGCGAGAGCACGGCCCCAGCGGAGGTGATCAAGGATGAGGCGGCTGCGAAGGCCCGCGAGCTGCGCCACAGCATTGAAGCCTTTCACATGAAGGAAGACCCGAAGGCGATTGAAGTCGCGTGGCCGCATCTCAACAGCAACGACCGGGCGATCCGCTATGCCGCCCGGATTGCCATCGAGCATCAGGACCCCAAGCTGTGGCAGGACAAGGCCCTCAGCGAGCAGCACACGACGGCGGCCATTCATGCGATGGTTGCGCTGGCCCGCACGGGCAAGCGGGGGGACAAAGCACTGCTGGAGAAGATTGTCACCCGCCTCTCGCTGCTGCCGTGGGAGAAGATGACGGAGGATCAGTTCCTGGCCGCCATTCGCGCTTGCGGGCTGGCCTTCATTCGGCTGCATGATTTGCAGCAAGATCCGGGAGGACTCAAGCCGGAGCAGAACCTGGCGACGATCCGCCCCGCCAAGCCGGACCCGAAGCTGGCTGCGGCGCTGGCCGGCCGCATCGCGCCGCTGTTTCCGAACCAGAGCGAGAACGTGAACCACGAATTGGCGGCTTTGCTGGTGTATCTGGAAGCGCCCGCGGTAGTCGCGCCGGGGATGAAGCTGCTGGCGACTTCGCAGACGCAGGAGGACCAATTGCATTACGTCCTAGTGCTCCGCAATGTCAGCCATCTGATGACGAGCGAGCAGCGGCGGGCGTTCTTTAGCTGGATTCCGATGGCCCAGCAGAGCTACCGCGGCGGCAATAGCTTCCGCAAGTTCCTCGACAAAATCCGCGACGACGCAGCCGCGAAGCTGAGCGACGCCGACCGGCTGGCCCTCAAGGACGTGATCGAAGGAAAGGCGCGAGTCGAAGTCGTGAAGCTGGAGACCACGCGGCAGTTCGTCCACAACTGGCAGATGGAAGACCTGCTGCCGGAGCTGAACGCCGTGGAGAAGGGCCGCTCGTTCGAGAAAGGCAAAATCGCCTACCAAGCGGCTCAGTGCTACAAATGCCACCGATTTAACGGCGATGGCGGCGACACCGGCCCGGACATCACCGGCGTCGGCAACCGCTTCAACCCCACCTACATTCTGGAATCGCTGATCGTCCCCTCGAAGGCGATTTCGGACCAGTACCTCAACACGACCATCCTCACCACGGACGGCGAAGTGTTTAACGGCCGCATCCTGGATGAGAACGCCAAACAGATCAAGCTGCGTCCCGATCCCTTCGCCAAGGAGCCGATCGTCATCGAGAAGGAGAATATCCAGAACCGCCAGCTTTCCAAAGTTTCGGAAATGCCGCAGGGACTGATCAGCACCTTGACGAAAGAAGAAGTCCTCGACCTCGTCGCTTACCTCCGCAGCGCGGGGAAGGCGGAGGACAAGGCGTTTGGGAAGTAGGGCTCGTTAAGATCGAAGAGGGTCTCACACAGAGGCACGGAGGCACAGAGTGTTGATCCAGCAAACGGTATTGCGTCGATGACTGGGTCTGTTTCTGCCCGGCTCGCACGCCGCCGACGCCAAAGTGGACGAAGCGGCTTTGAACCGGACACGCAAGCAGGTCAAGATGCTCGATGACCTTTACAAGACCGCCATCGTGCTCATCACGGAGAATTATGTCACGGACAAATCGAGCCTCCCCGCGGGCGAAGCGTTTCAGAAGCTGTTTGGCGCGATGAAAAAAGCCGGCCATCATGAGGTTCGGCTGCTCGACGCCACCGGCGAGCCGCTCAACCCCGACAACGCGCCGAAGGATGCCTTCGAGAAGGCCGCGATTGCCGCGCTGCTCAAGGGGAAGTCGGGCTATGAGGAAGTGATGGAGAAAAACGGGAAAAAATTCCTCCGCTCAGCGACGCCAATCCCCGTCGTCCTCGACAAGTGCATCATGTGCCACGACCAGTACAAAGCGGCCAAGGAGAAGAAGCAGATTATTGGCTCGCTGGGGTATACGATTCCGATTGAGTGATCTCATGCCGTTCAATCTCGCGCTCAAGCAAATCGAATTCGCCCGCTCGTACACTCTCACGATGCTGGCCGATATCGTCTCGGACGATTGGTTCGTCATGCCGCCGGGGTGCAGCACACATGTCGCCTGGCAGATCGGGCACCTGGCGATGGCGGAGTATGGGCTGTGCCTGTTTCGACTGCGGGGAAGGGCCGAAATCGACACGACCCTGATGACCAGCGCCTTCCGCAAAACCTTCAGCCGCGGGACCATTCCGGAGCCGCACCCGACCAAGAACCCTTCCCCCGCGGAAATCCGCAACGTGTTCGACCGGGTCCATGCCCAGGTGCTGCTGGAGCTCCCCACCTTCACCCCGGAGCAGCTCGCCGAGCCGGTGGACATGCCCTACGCGGCTTACGCCACGAAGCTCGGCTCGCTCCTCTTCTGCTCGCACCACGAGATGCTCCACTGCGGCCAGCTCGGCCTGCTCCGCCGGCTGCTGGGGAAACAGCCGGTGAGGTAGATCGTACTCCTCACGCTCCGCGTGAGGAATCATCGCGCGGAGCGAGATGAGTACTATTCTTGCCGCTAATTCCCCTCCGCATCCAGCGTCTCATCCTCATGAACGTTCCGCCGCCGGGGGCGTTTGAAGTTGACGGGGATGTCGTCCGCTGACGAACCATTCTTGGCATCGTCCTCCGCATCGGGCGCATCGACGCCAGTACTCATGTGCGGAGCCGGCGGTCCCACGGAGCCGATGTCGACGTTGTTGCCGAAGTAGCGCTCGCGGGCTTCGGGGTGGCTGAGGACTTCGCGCGGCGTGCCGTGGCAGAGGACGCTCCCTTTGTGGATGACGTAGCTGCGGTCGGTGATTTGCAACGTCTCGCGGACCTGATGGTCGGTGATCAGGATCGAAATGCCGCGGCTGCGGAGCTCGCGGATGATGCCTTGGATGCTCTCGATGGTTTTGGGATCGATGCCGGTGAAGGGCTCATCCAGCAGGATGATCTCCGGGTCGGAGACCAGGCAACGGGCGATCTCCAGCCGCCGCCGCTCGCCGCCGGAGATGTTGACGGCCTTGCTGTGGCGGATGTGGGTGATCTTGAACTGCTCCAGCAGGTCTTCGCAGACGCGCTTGCGGGTCTTCCAGTCCTTGCCGAGCAGCTCCATCACGCCCAGCAGGTTCTGCTCGACGGTGAGCTTTTTGAAGACGCTGGATTCCTGCGCCAGGTAACCCATGCCCGCCTTGGCCCGGCGGTACATCGGCCAGTTGGTCACGTCCTGGCCGCCCAGAAGCACTTGCCCCTTATCAGGCTCCACCATTCCGCAGGTCATGCGGAAGCTGGTGGTCTTGCCGGCCCCGTTCGGCCCGAGCAGCCCCACAATCTCCGCCTTCTCCACGGAAAAGCTGACGCCGTCCACCACCCGGCGGGTGCCGTACGATTTAACAAGTCCAATTGCTTCCAGCAGTGGCATGAGTCCTCCGTGACGAATTTTGGCCTATCTGATCCGCCGCATCTCTCCGGGATTGGGGGTGAACCAGACGGGGCTGTTCCAGGTATGCGGCCAGTACACGCACATTGCCCGGCCGATGAGCAGATCGCGGTCCACGTAGTGCTCGGGTGTGGGCCAGATGCGAGCATCCTGGCTCTGGGGACTGTTGTCCCCCATCGGAAAAAACTGGTCCTTCTGGAGCTCGAACTCCACGTTGCGGCGCGTCGTGAAGAACGCGGCATGCTTTTCCCATAGCTCCGGCGCGGAAAACAGTTGGTCGATGGAATTGTCAAACCCGCCGCCGCGGAATTCATCCAGGTTCAGAGTGCCTGAGTAGTCGTCCTGTTCGCGGCTTTGGGAGTCCACGGCCAGGTAGTAAATGTCGCGATGAATCTTCAAGGACGAGACCTCCACCCGGCATCCCTTGGCGGCGACGCCGGCGGGAGCCAGATCGAGCGGGTCTTCGGGCGACCAAAAAGGACCCAAATTCACGGGACCATGATACGTCGTCGGGCCGTCAAAGGACTGGGCGCTGCCATTCACCCACAGCAAGATCTGGCGGTCGATATTGGAGAGGCGCAGGCGGTACGTGCCTGGTCCCTTCACGGCGGTCTGGGCGGAGACGCTTTCGGCCGATTTCCCGTCGTCCGATTCAAAGGTGTGGGGCTTCTGCCCCAGGTCCGCCTGATAGTCCATGGACAGCGTTGCCTTGCCGTCCGCGAGATTGATCCGACAGCGATAGTGAACTCCGGCCTGAACAAGATCCAGTGCCAGTTCCCCGTCGCCGCTCTCCACTTTGGCGAGGCAATCAACCGCCAAATCATCCGCCCAGTGCAAGCCGTTCGGTTCGCCATTGGGGGGCTCGCCGGGACCAGGCATCGCGGGATCATATTCGTCCGGCCGATAGCTCCCGGCTATGAGGCTTGCGGACGACTGCGTGCCGTCAACATCCGGGTTCGCGTCTCCCTGCTGGATCCAGTGCCACGCGTTGTAGGCAGCGAAATCCGTAATCAGCGAGCCACGGCGAGTCTCAGCGCCCGGCGTCAGCTTGCCCTCCATGATTTGCTTCCAGTCCTCATGCGAGGGTACAAGGTGCCGGTAGCGGAGCCAGACCTCCTTGTCCCTGGCGTCGATGGAGAAGCTTTTGCCGCCGTTCTCCGTCCGCCAGTTTGCCGCATCACCCGCCGCCGGCCACTGCTGCCAGCGGTGCGGCCAGCCGACGTCCGTGAGACGAGGCGGAATATGATCGCTGTCATCCACAAGTTGCAGCATGGCGCTGAGGCGGCCGGGGGGTTTGCGTGCGATCTGAAAATCCTTGTCCGCCTCTTTCTTCGCGTAAATGTTGCCGCCGCCGATTTTGATCGTCTCCCCCGGCAGTCCAATGAGCCGTTTGATGTAGTTGATGGTCGCAGCACCGGGGTATTTGAAGACGATGACGTCCCACCGCTCGGGCTCGTAGAGCTCGTAGGCGAATTTACTGACGATGATCCGGTCGCCATCGAAGGACAGGTCGTTCGGCTTGTCGAACAGGTCGAGGCGCTGCGTGTAGCGGCAAACGGGGCAGGTGGTGGTGGTGACGAATCTCCCCGAGGGACCGTTACTGTCCTGATCCCACTCGCTGCTGGCCCCCGTTTTGTACCACTGGCCGCATTCCGGGCATTTCACGTCCTTGTGGCGGCCCATCAAGGTGGGGGCCATCGAGCCGGTGGGGATGACAAAGGCCTCAGCCACGAACCCCCGAAAAAGGAGGGCCAGGATGATGGCCATGGCGATGGACTCCACCGTCTCCCGCCAGCCGCCGTCGGCCGGCTTGTCCTTCTTGGGGTCTTTGGCCTGGTCTTTTTCCTTAATGTCGGGGGTGGAGGCAATTTTCGACATGGCTGCGGGTCCGGTTGAAATGCGATCAGCGGGTGGACGTGGGAAAGACGACAATCGGTATTCGCCGCCGGAGGGGAGAATATAGCGGAATTAGCATCGGGGGGGAACTTGAAAGGAGTCGGTCCGCAACCCTGGGGGCGTTTGGGCGTTCCCGGCAATTTACAAGGGTTTTTTCAAACTAACAACGGCTGATAAGTATTGATTGTTTAAGGCTTTAGAGCGAAATCACTGATTTTTTCCCATAAACGCTTCAAGAGGGTCTGTTCGAGAGTGCATCCAAGAAAAGTACTCTTCACGCTCCGCGTGAAGAATTTCCGGTTCATCCGACTAAAGCGTACTTGGTTTGATGGAGTTGATAGAGTTTTAGTTTGAAGAATTCTTTGTCTCGGAGTCCGTAGTGCTGGCGGTTCATGGTTTTGATTTTGTTGTTGGTTCCTTCGAGGGGACCATTGGAGATAGGGTGGTCGTACCAGGTCAGAATGCCGTGGGAATGGGCGAGGAGGGTGCGGGCGAAGTCCT